>NZ_BAAJLV010000002.1:0-715972 GCF_057548755.1 Colwellia aquaemaris
AAAGCCCGTTACAAAAGTGACGGGCTTTTTGCTATTTAAAATTCAAAATATTAGTAAAATTGACCCGCCTTCTTTTTCTATATTCTATTTTTGAATAAAAAAGCCATTTCTATTCTTTTTCATTAGACTACATTCAGTCTATTCTTGCCTCATTAATTAGTAATGGGCGTTTAGTCAACATGTTGCCGGAACAGAAAAATTTAAATCAAACAATGCTAGATACCAATCAATTGGCGTCTTTCAAGCAAAGCATTAACGACCTTTCACCACTTCAACTAGCTTGGGCTAGTGGTTATTTAGCTGCTAAAGCTGAAGGCAGTAGTACCGCAGTATTGCCTGCAGCTGTTCAAGGTGCAACTGCTTCAACTCTGACTATTTTATACGGCTCCCAAACAGGTAATGCAAAAGGTGTTGCGAAGAATTTAGCGGCTCAAGCTAAAGCAGAAGGTTTAAATGTTGAGCTTAAGAACATGAGCGAAATTAAGCCTAAGGCTATAAAGAATATCAGCCATTTATTGATAGTAGCAAGTACCAATGGTGAAGGTGAAGCGCCAGATGATGCCATTGCATTGCATGAGTTCTTAGCGTCAAAGAAAGCACCTAAACTTGAGCAATTACATTATAGTGTTTTATCGCTTGGCGATAGTAGCTATGAATTCTTCTGTCAAACAGGTAAAGACTTTGACCTTTATCTTGAAAAGCTAGGCGCTAAAAGAATTGCTGAACGTGTTGATTGTGACGTTGATTATGATGCGCAGGCAAATTCTTGGTCAACAAATGTTATTACTAAGGCTAAAACGCTACTCGATGTGGAGAAGCCAGCTAATAATGTTGTTTCACTCACTAGTGCTGGTCAAAGTGAAGAACAATACACTAAGCAAGAGCCCTACGCCGCTGAGCTTTTATTGAGTCAGAAAATCACTGGCCGAGATTCCGCAAAAGACGTTCGCCATATTGAAATCGATCTAGGTGAATCTGGCATTACCTATCAAGCAGGTGATGCCTTAGGCGTTTGGTTTGAAAACTCTTCAGAACTAGTTGAAGAGCTTATTAGTGTTGCTGGTTTTAAGCGTGAGAGTGAAGTTAATATTGGTGATAAAAGCCTTGTTCTTAAAGATGCATTAACGTCTAAGTTTGAGATCACCCAAACTTCTATTAATTTTGTCGAGTTTTGGGCGCATAAAAGCGCAAACAAGGAGCTGCTGGCATTGTTAGACGATAAAGCTGCATTAAGAGAATATGCCGCTAAGCATCAAGTGGTGGATGTGGTTAAATCAGCACCATTAGGCTCAGAAGCAACATTAACAGCACAAGAGTTTACTGATGCATTACGTAAAATTACTCCAAGACTATATTCGATAGCTTCATCGCAAAGTGAAGTTGAAGAAGAGGTGCACCTAACGGTTGGACTCGTTGAATATCAAAAAGACGGTATAACTCGTCAAGGCGGAGCGTCAGGATTTTTAGCTAATGGCCTTGAAGAAGGTGGTGAAGTTAAGGTTTTTATTGAACACAATGATAACTTTAGGTTGCCAAGCAATACTGATACGCCAGTTATTATGATAGGCCCAGGTACAGGTGTTGCACCTTTTAGAGCCTTTATGCAAGAGCGAGAGGCAACTGATGCTAGCGGCGAGAATTGGTTGTTTTTCGGTGATCAAACTTTTACACAAGATTTCTTATATCAAGTCGAATGGCAGAATTACTTAAAGTCTGGCTTGTTAACAAAAATTGATTTGGCTTTCTCTAGAGACCAAGCAGAAAAAATATATGTTCAAGACCGCTTACGTGAAAATGCACAAGAACTATATGCATGGTTAGAACGAGGCGCGCACCTATATATTTGCGGTGATATGAGTCGGATGGCTAAAGATGTGGAGCTCGCACTTGTTGACATTATTAGTGAGCAAGGTGGTAAGACAACCGAACAAGCACAGCAATATTTAAAAGATTTACGTAGCGCTAAGCGTTATCAGAAGGACGTATACTAATGACTGATTCAACTCAAAAAATGCAAGCAACAGGTCCGATAATTGTTGAAGGAAAGCATGCTGATAACGAAAGGCTAAAAGCGGAAAGTAACTACTTACGTGGCACCATAGTTGACGATTTAAAAGATAATGTAACAGGTGGCTTTACCGCGGACAATTTCCAGCTCATTAGAACACATGGTATGTATCAGCAAGACGACCGTGATATTCGTAATGAGCGTGCCAAACAAAAGCTAGAACCGCTTCACAATGTGATGTTGCGTGCACGTATGCCTGGCGGCATTATCACGCCAACACAGTGGTTAGCCATTGATAAGTTTTCTCGTGAAAAAACCAGTTATGGCAGTATTCGAATCACTACTCGTCAAACGTTTCAATTTCATGGTGTGCTAAAGCCTAATATTAAGTTAATGCACCAAACATTAAATGAGTATGGCATTGACTCTATTGCAACCGCTGGTGATGTAAATCGTAATGTACTTTGTACAACTAATCCGGTTGAGTCTGAATTGCACCAAGAATCCTATGAATGGGCTAAGAAAATAAGTGAACACTTATTACCCAAAACTAGAGCTTATGCAGAAATTTGGTTAGATGGTGAAAAAATTGAAGGTGGTACTGAAGTAGAAGAGGTTGAACCTATTTTAGGTCGTACTTACTTACCGCGTAAATTTAAAACAACGGTTGTCATTCCGCCGCAAAATGACGTTGACGTTCACGCTAATGACTTAAACTTTGTCGCTATTGCTGACAACGGCAAGCTTGTTGGCTTTAACGTACTTGTTGGCGGTGGTTTAGCCATGACTCATGGTGATAAGTCTACCTACCCGCGTAAAGCAGATGACTTTGGTTTTGTATCATTAGAAAAGACCTTAGATGTTGCAGCTGCAGTTGTTACTACCCAGCGTGATTGGGGTAACCGAGTTAATCGTAAAAATGCCAAAACAAAATATACGCTAGATCGTGTGGGTGTTGATACATTCAAAGCGGAAGTTGAAAAGCGCGCAGGTATTACCTTTGAAGAAAGTCGAGCTTATGAGTTTACAGGCCGAGGTGATCGTATTGGCTGGACTGAAGGTTTTGATGGTAAGCACCACTTAGCGCTATTTATTGAAAACGGACGTCTACTTGATAAACCAAACTTACCACTAAAAACAGGTGTTGCAGAAATAGCGAAAATCCACAAAGGTGATTTTCGAATGACAGCAAACCAAAACTTGATCATTGCTGGTATTGCAACTGAAGATAAAGCTGAAATTGAGCGTATTGCACGTGCACATGGATTAATTTCTGATGACGTTAGTGTACAACGTAAGAATTCAATGGCTTGTGTTGCATTTCCTACATGTCCTTTGGCAATGGCTGAAGCGGAAAGATACCTACCCGGCTTAGTGACTGATGTTGAGTCCATATTAGCAAAACATGGTGTTAGTGAAGAGAGCATTATTTTACGAGTAACCGGTTGTCCGAATGGTTGCGGTCGCGCCATGCTTGCTGAAATTGGCTTGGTCGGTAAAGGACCTGGCAAATACAATATGCATTTAGGTGGCAATATTTCGGGTACTCGAGTGCCAAAAATGTATAAAGAGAATCTTAATGAGCAAGATATATTACAAGAGATAGACAGCTTGGTTGCTCGATGGGTTAGTGAACGAAATAAGGCTGAAGCGTTTGGTGACTTTGTGATTCGTGCCGGCATTATTCGTGAAGTGATAATCAGTAAGCGAGACTTTCATGACTAACATTATAAAAGCGACAACTGCGCCAGTTATTAACAATAAATTTCCTGCTTCTTTACCTGAGCCTTGGCTCAAACAATGGAATGAATTGTTGGAAAAACAGTCGGCGACTAAACGAGTAGAATGGGCGATGGAAAACCTGCCATCGCAATTTGTTCTATCTTCAAGTTTTGGTATTCAGTCGGCGGTTATGTTGCATATGTTGACGAAAATAGACCCTAATATACCGGTATTGCTTACCGATACAGGGCATTTATTTCCAGAGACCTATCAGTTTATTGAGCAACTTACTGAGCGATTAAAGTTAAATTTGCAAGTTTTTAGTGCCAAGGAAAGTGCTGCATGGCAACAAGCAAAATACGGAGAAGAGTGGGCAGCAGATGAAGCGTCTTTAAAAGCATATAACAGGCGCAATAAGGTTGAACCACTTGAACGTGGTTTGACTGAACTACAAGCGGGTACTTGGTTTTCTGGCGTTAGACGTCAACAGTCAAGTCACAGAGAAGGGCTGTCTGTTGTTAGTATTTTAAGAGGGCGCTTTAAAGTTCATCCGATTATTGACTGGTCAAATAAGGATGTTCACCAATACTTAACCGAAAATAATTTACCATATCACCCTTTATGGGATGAAGGCTATGTGTCCGTTGGTGATGTTCATAGCACTAGGCCATTAACGGCAGGTATGGATGAAAGCGATACTCGCTTTTCAGGTATGCAGCGAGAATGTGGCTTACATACTGATGGGGATGGTATTTAACAAATGTTAATTGGAGCACATTAGTGTTCCAATTTATTATTGACCGTTATTGAAACCTTTATTCCTCAATTAAGAAATTTTCTGATAACTGCGCTTTAAGTGTCGTTAAATAACTAAGATCAGCGTTATCAGAAATTAACAGCGCAAGTTCAGTGCCTATCGGCGTAAACTTATAGAAAGTTAGAATACAGTCAGACTTTTTAGCAATAAAATTAATAACTTTAGAGTGGTAGCTAAATTGTATTTGGTCGCTTTTTCCAAGGATATGGCTTTCTGTCTCTTGCTCAAAGAGTAAATGATTTTCAGCTAAGGTTAATATGTCAGCATAGCTTAATCCTACCTGATTTAAGTCAACCCGTTGTTGGCGTTGCTTATTGAAGAAGTTAAACAACTTAGGAATTTGATAAGCACCACTGATAATACGAATATTTTTTTTACGAGCATCACTCATTGAGACACTACAAGCTTTCGCTAAAAGTTTAGCTTCTGCAATACTCATATTCCTAAACGCTTTTAGTGTTTTTAAAGAAAAAGATCCCGGTTGCGTCACTTCACCAGCTAAAATTTTTGCCCATAAGTCTTGCATGGTTTTATTGCTAATGCCTTCAGCAAGATAGATGAAACGGCTAAACCAATCTTGATCCGCACGGCTAGCCACTGTGCTATCAGAGCAATACTGTATAGCGCGTAAAATAATAGCTTCAATATTTTGTTGTTGACGTAGTTCTGCTAATTTAATGCGGCGAAATGACCTATCTTCAATGGGAGCTTGCTTATCTTCAGGTAATAATGCTCCATCTAAAGAGAACTTTTTTGCTAAACCGAGTAGTTGCTTTTGCGACGAAATATGAGGTGTTTTACTGGTGTTTGTTTGTTCGGAGCTAGTACGTTTATTGGTATCAACAACTACCGTGGTATTTTCGCTTATAGTGTCAGTATTGGGATTTATTTGTTTTTCGTTCTGCGAAGCCACGTTGTCTCCTTAAAATCCAATGTTGTCGAGTTATTAAAGATAGCATTGATAAGCTGATTATTATAGCTATTAATGATGCGCTTTAGTATTTGCATATATTTCTTATAAGGCTTTACAAAAAGCTATTTCTTACCTTTAATTTATAAGTATACCGAGGCAATGTTTTCTCATTTTAATTGTACATATAGATGAAATTTATTTTCATAATCTTGAATGGGAAAATATTATTACAACGAAATGTTGAATATTCCTTATCTGACTTTTATTATGTACTTATATCTGGTGGCTTTTTCTATAAAATTGTTCACCAAAAAAAACTGCTAGTTGCTGTTTACTAGTGCATTGAGGATGATATGCAAGTTTCCGAAAATACAAATGATGATTTTTTGTTTATCGATGATAGTGATGAAGATGAAATATTAGACTCCGCTGTTGGTGATACATGGAAAGTATTGATTGTTGATGATGATCCGGAAATTCATTCTGTTACCCAACTGGCCTTATCAGACTTAGTTGTTTTAGGGCGACATTTAGAATACCTTCACGCCTATTCAGGCCAAGATGCTTGTAAACTAATTGAAGAGCATGATGATATTGTTTTAGTGTTACTTGACGTTGTGATGGAAAGTGATGACGCAGGGTTAGCCGTAGTTAAGCATATTCGTGAACAATTAAAACGTGATGACATACGTATTGTGTTAAGAACTGGCCAACCAGGTTATGCACCCGAAGAGAGTGTTATCAAAGATTACGACATCAATGACTATAAAACTAAAACCGAGTTAACCCGTCGAAAATTAGTTACTACAGTTTACGCGGCTATTCGCTCTTATCAACAAATTGATTCCGTAACAAAAAACCGTGAGGGCTTAGAGCGCATTATTGGTGCTGCGGCTAATTTGCTTGAGCAGCATAGCGTTCACGATTATGCCAATGGCGTATTATCTGAATTTAAAAATATTGCCGATTCAAATACCAGTGTGTTTTGCGCTCGAGGGCAAGGCATTGTTGATGGTGCCGATGACTTAAGTTTATATATTTTAGGTCAGGAAGGTGTACCAAATAATAAAATTAATCAAAAATTGGCAAGCCTAGACAATCCTGATGCGGTGAGGCAAATCACTAGTTGCTTCCAGCAAAAACAACATTTCTTTACCAGCACGTCTACCTCACTATATTTTGGTAGCGGTGGATTTAGAGCGGTAGTGCATTTAGAGCTTGAGCAAGAGCTCAATAGTATTGAAAAGCAATTAATCGAAGTCTTTTTAACTAATATTGCCACCGGTTATGAAAATGTTCATCTGTTCCAAAAGTTGCGTAATGCTGCCTATAAAGATTGGTTAACGGAATTACCTAATCGATTAGACTTTGTTAACTTGTTAGATGACTTTTGCCAAAGCGATGACGAAGAGCTTGTTGCTGCATTAATTGATATTAACCACTTTAGCGATATTAACGATGGCTTAGGTCAAGATGTTGGTAATCAGTTATTAATGGCTGTTTCTTCTCGTATTCGCAGTGTCGGGGATAAATGTCACCTCGCCCGCATTGGCGCCGATGTTTTTGGTATTATCGGCTCAAAAAAAGTTGTTAACCCAGAAACGTTAATGGCTTTGTTTAGTCGACCATTCGCTGCTGGAGAACAAAACTTACCTATTAGCGCTTGTTTTGGTTTTTGTGCGAAAGCGTCTGCCGGTGCGCGTGGCGTTAAGGTATTAAATCAAATTAATATTGCCTTGAACCTAGCAAAAAAATCACAGCAAGATCCATTTGTTTATTATCAACAAGAAATGGAAGACAAAACCTTGTGGCGCTTAGGCATGATCCGTCAATTACGAACTGACTTTGCTGAGAATCGACTTGAACTTTGGTATCAGCCACAATTAAGTTTAGCTACAGGTAAAATTATTGGTGCTGAAGCATTACTGCGCTGGAAAACAGCGGAAGGAAAGTTTATTTCGCCTGCGGTATTTATTCCACTTGCAGAATATTCAGGCTTGATTATTGATATTGGTAATTGGGTGGTTGACCAAGCGTGTTCAACGCTAAACAAGCTGGCTGAGAGCCAGTTTGAAGATGTCAGTATTTCTGTCAATGTCTCAATTCCACAATTTAAGCGTGATAATTTCGTTGATACGATTATTGAAACAACGCAAGTAAATAAGGTCGATCCAAGTAAATTAGAACTAGAAATTACTGAAAATGTATTAATGGATGAACCTCAGGTTATCATTGATGCGCTAGTACAATTGAAAGCCCAAGGTATCAGTATCGCTTTAGACGACTTCGGAACGGGTTTTTCATCGCTAAGCTATTTACAAAAACTGCCTTTAGATCGCCTTAAAGTCGACCGTTCATTTGTTAACGATATTGCGGAACCTGGCGGTTCAGTTATTGCTGAAACCATCATTAATTTAGGCAAGCAAATGGGCTTAAAAGTGATTGCAGAAGGCATTGAAAATGTTGAGCAAGAAATGCAATTAAAAACACTTGCTTGTGATGAAGTGCAAGGGTTTTATTACGCAAAACCTATGCCGGTGGATGAATTCTTTTCCTGTCTAGAAAAAAGAAATCGATAACTAATCTCACAACATATATACCGATAGCAAAAATGCTATCGGTACTACTATTAAGTACTTTCTTTTACTTGTAACTTTTCTTTATAGCTAAATTCATTGTCTATTGCTGGAGCATGCGGCATAACAAAAGTGAGGGCTAGAGAACAGCAAGCAAAACCAGCCCCAACGTAAAATACCCATGAAGCATTTATGATCCATACCATGCCAAGTAGGGCAGGAATGACTACTGCGGCAATATGGTTTATTGAAAAGCTAACACCCGCGCTAGCTGCAATATCTTCAGGTAAAGCAATTTTTTGGAAATAGGTTTTAATTGCGATGGCTAAGGCAAAAAATAAGTGATCTATTACATAGAGTGCTGCCGCTATTGTGGCATTCTCAACTAGGCCATACAAAATAAATAATAGTACTAAACCAATGTACTCAAATCTTAAAACATAGCGTTCACTTACCTTACCTATGAACTTGCCAATTTTAGCGGCAAATAGCCAATTAAAAACATAGTTAATTAAAAATAAGGCACTAACGTCGGCAACACTATAATGGAATTTTTCGACCATTAAAAAGCCCGCAAAAACGACAAATATTTGCCGACGAGCACCACTAAAAAAGGTTAATGCATAAAATAGCCAATAGCGCTTGCGCAGCAATAACTTCTTCGATTGCTCTGCAGGTTGTGGAAAGTGTGGGTATGAAAAAGCTAAAAACAGTGTAAATAGCAGTGCAACCCCGCCAAATAATAAATAGGTTGCTTGGTAGCTCCAACTAAAATATTCCATCAGTAACCAGATACTGCTGAACGCAAGCAATGATGCAATAGACTTTACCGACAACGCGCGACCTAGAAAATGTGCTGTTTTGTCTTTATCAACCCATTGTAATGCTAAAGATTGGTTGACAGTTTCAAAATAATGAAAGCCTATCGACATAATGATGGTTGTTAAATATAGGCCTACAACGGAAGGGAATAGCCCTGTTATTGCCACGCCAATACTGGTTAATGCTAAAGAAATGTAGGCCAGCTTTTGTTCACGAATAAATAACAAGGCGTAAATAACGGTAAAAGCGAGAAAGCCTGGCACTTCTCGTAAACTCTGTAATATACCAATTTCCACACCGGTAAAGCTTGCCTTCTCAACAACAAAGTTGTTTAGCAGTGCCATCCAAACAGAGAAAACCAATGGCATAATAAAGGCCATAGCAAGTAAGAGGTTCTCTGGTGTTCGAAACTTTGTCAGGGAAGGCATTTTCAGTCCTGTTTAATGGTATAGAAGAGCAAGCTATTGTATGTTAATTGAGTGTAAAATACACGATGAACTCAGCAGCTTGGTTTGTGACAAATATAAATCTACATCAAACCTTGCACATTTTTGGCATTTTAAAATTAGACGATAAAAGCACTATGAATATAAATAAACTGGCAGAGCAAAACTATAATTGGGTTGAACGTATGGGTTGGCATAATAAAACAACCTTAGAGGCGCTAGCCTTGGTGGCCTCAGAAGTAGGTGAAGCCATTAATGAGTGTCGAGGTGAAAAGCCAACAGCTGAATTTCCTGAAGAGCTGGCTGATATCGTACTTAGAGTTTTAGACATCGCACACTGGCACAACATTGACATGGAAAAAGCCCTGAAAGCTAAAATGCACAAGAATGAGCAGCGTGGTAGTCGAGGCCGAATAAAGTAAACTATATTAGTTTTTAGTTGAGAAGTGTACCGTTGCTGTGCAGCCTGAATACTCATTGTTGGTAATTGAAAAACCGCAATGATATTGTTGGCAAATATCTCTTACCAGTAATAAACCAAGGCCATAACCCTGTGTTGTGCTGTCTTTTTTTAGTCCCATACCGGTATCAATTATTCGAATTTTATCTTGCTCTGCTTCAAGTGTAATATGACCATTTTCTGTGTAAGAAAAAGCATTTTTAATTAAATTGCCAAGCAATATATGAAACGCTGCACTGGGCATCTTAATTTCGGGCTCAGCTTTTATATCAATACACCAGTTAATTTCTTTTCCGATAATTTTTTGTTGGTGGTCTTCTACAATGCGAGTAATTTCTTCAAGAGTTACCCGTCGCTTATTACATTCTAATTCTTCAACAGGTTTGGTTAAATTCAGTAAGGTTTCGATGAATTCATTCATTTCGCTGTTTGCTTTCATCAGTCTTTTGCGCTGCTTTTCAACAAAAGCTTTTTCGTTGGACTCTCCCAGTAGGGTAATTGCACCACTCATGACGGTAAGCGGGGTTCTTAGCTCATGGCTAGCATACCTGTTAAAAGCTCTTTCTCGTTCAATTAAGTTTTGAATACGTGCTTGAAAAGCATTAAATGTTTCTACCATGGCAACTAATTCGCTTGTTTTAGTGCCAGAAGGTAATGGCAGTGGTGTTAAATCGCTGGTATTTTTATTGGCTAGTGCATGCGCGAATGTTGAAATTGGCTTGGTTAACTTTCCTGCTATTGTTAGTACCGCAGATAAACTGACAATTAACAGTAAAAGAGAGGTTAAAAATTGTTTTGATAAACTACTAAATAATTGCTCTTCACTTAGTTCATATAATGAGTTGTCTAATACTAACAATGTATCAACATATTCACCGTTTATCATAAGTTTCTTTTTCATAATGAAGTGTGCGTGAACATCTGCAGGCATGGGAATTTCAATGGCTTGATCATATTCAATAGACGTAGGATCAGGAAATGCTTTTGGCAGCGCACTAAAGTCAAAGTAAACTCTTGGGCTAGGATCAAAATCGGCTTTGCCTTGAGTAGTAACTTCTTTAAACACTAATGTTGTCACTTCACTGTTTTGTAATGATTTTTCTGAAAATTCCGCTAGATTTAGCAATTTATTTTCGGCATAAATATGTTCTAAATCTTCGGTAGTAAACTCAAACACAGAAGCATGAATAACAATAATGGCAATGGCAACAATTGAAAAATAAAGAAAGGTTAAGCGTTTTGCCGAATGAAATATTTTCATAGCTTTTTTTAAGTCGTTATTTTAAATCTTCTTCAAGCTGTAGTTGATAACCTACTTTTGGAATTGTGCGAATGTAGGCATGCTTAAATGGTTTGTCTATTTGGCTACGCAGTTGATAAATGTGATGGCGTAGTACGTCATCTTCAGGCATATCGTCTTGCCATACTTGGCTAAGTACTTCTTCTCGTGTTGCAATATCTGGTGCCCGTAACATTAGTGTTTTCATAATGGTAAATAAGGTCTGGTTTAATTGAAACTGGCATTCGTTTCGCGACAACACTCTATTGCCAAGATCTAAGGAAAGAGTTGAAAAATTTAATGTTTTCCTAGCTACGTTGCCAGAATTTCGTTGGTACAATGCGTTCACTCTTGCTGCCAGAATATTTAAATCAAAAGGTTTTACCAGATAATCGTCAGCGCCATGCTCAAAACCATCTAATATATCTTTATTACTATCACGTGCGGTTAGCATTAATATTGGCGTATCAATACCGTGTTTTCTAAGCTTTTCACAGACACTAAAACCGTCGAGAAAAGGCAGCATTACATCTAGAATAATTACGTCGTAATGATTTTTACTTGCTAATTCAAATCCTTGTTGCCCATCGCGAGCATAATCTAGTTGATAATTTTTAATTTCAAAAAAATCGAAAATCACACCAGCAATCTCTTGATGATCTTCTACTAATAATATTTTCATTATTAACCTTACGTCCAAATATCTTGCAACACTGACGTTTAGACATGTAAATGATAAATAGTTCGATGTAGAAAAAATGTTAGTGACCTTTTTACGACATAGGTTTTTATACACTCCTGCAAAATCTGGCTGATATAGCCGAGAAGACTTAACTCTGCAGAGGTGTGCATTGAATAAATTAGAAACTAAAAAGCTTCGACTCCCTTCCATCAGGGTTACCGCTAATCAACTCATTCTATTGGTAAGTTTATATTTTACACTGGTATTGAATCAGCCGTTCTTGTCAGGGTTTATGGGCGCGATTGTGGCGTTAGAAGAATATAAAATTTTATTTTTACTGTCGGTACCTTTGTTGCTATTTAGTTTATTAAACCTGCTGTTATCGTTATTCTCAGTACGTTACTTGCTAAAGCCAGCCTTTATTGTGCTGACATTAGTGTCTACATTGGTATTTTATGGCACCTTGAATTACGGAGTGGTTTTTGACTATGGCATGATAGAAAATTCTGTAGAAACCAATAGTGCCGAAGCGCTCTCTTACCTTAATATCGAACTTATAATATTTTTTCTTGCACTTGGAGTGATGCCCGCAATCGCAATATTTTTGGTTAATATTAACTATCAAACGCTAATTAAAGAAACGGCACAACGGTTTAAACTAGTGGTGTGCTCAGCCATTTCTGTTTGCATTATTGCTTATGCTTTTTATCCAAGTTACTCGGCAGTTGCTAGAAACAATAATTATCTGAAAAAATACCTTGTGCCTTCTCAGTACCTGAGCAGCGGCTATAAGTATGCGCGAGACTCGCTGTTTTATCGTGATGTGAAATTTACTATTCTAGATGCTGAGCCCAAATTAATACCGTCTTTACAAGAAAAAAAGCGTGTAACTGTAATGGTTATTGGAGAAACAGCACGAGCAAAAAACTTCTCTCATAACGGTTACAACAAAGCAACAAATCAGTTTACTCAGCCCTACAATTTAATTTCATTTCAGGACATGCAATCATGTGGTACAGCTACGGCGGTATCGGTACCTTGCATGTTTTCGGCATTGACCCGAGAAGAATTTGATCGCCGCACCGCTGATAATCAACAGAACTTACTCGATTTAGCTGCACTTGCTGGCGTTGATGTGCTTTGGGTTGATAATAATGGCTGTAAAGGTGTATGTGCGCGAGTTCCTACGATTAAAATAGATGTTAACCAGCAGCATGCTTTATGTGATGGTGAATATTGCCAAGACGGTATTTTGTTAGAGCCATTGCGCGAGAAGCTTAATAAGCTGAGTGCGCCATCAACACTGATAGTTTTACATATGATGGGCTCGCATGGCCCCACTTACTTTAAACGTTACCCGAAAGAAAATACCGTTTTTACACCGGAGTGCGCCCGTAGCGATATTCAAAATTGCAGCCATGAAGAATTGCAAAATACCTACGATAATACCATTGCCTATACCGACTTTGTGCTATCAAAAGTTATTGAAAATTTAACCCAATTGCCTGACAGCATAGAAACGGCCATGTTGTATGTTTCTGACCACGGAGAATCATTGGGTGAATCAGGTGCCTACTTGCATGGCTTTCCGTATGCCCTATCACCTAATGAACAACGAGAAATACCTATGCTAGTTTGGTTACCTGAGCTGGGTGCAACAAAAGTTTCACAGCAACAAAATAAGCAACAGTGTTTAGAGAATATTGCTGATAGTAAAGCACTTAATCACGATTATATTTTTCACAGTATGTTAGGTTTACTAGACGTAGAAAGTAGTAGTTATCAGCAAGAGCTCGATTTTTTCTCTCACTGCAGCTCACCTATATATGACGAGACACTACAATTAGCACAAACAGACGAGGCAGAATAATGTTTGCACCAGAAAATAAAAAACAAGGCCTAACTAGAATACTCTCAGCATTTAACAATACCTGTAAAGGCCTTAGTTGGATGATGAAAAATGAGGCAGCGTTTAAACAAGAGTTGCTGTTATGCTTAATATTAATTCCAGTAACTTTTGTGGTGGACATTTCTTTAGCTGAGCAAGCAGCATTAATTATTTCACTGTTATTCGTATTGTTCACCGAAACATTAAATACAGCTATTGAAGCTGTGGTTGACCGTATCGGCTATCAATACCATGAGCTTTCCGGTTTAGCGAAAGATTTAGCATCGGCCGCGGTTTTTATTAGCATGATTATCGCGCTTATAATTTGGGGCGCTGTTCTACTAGGCAGTTAGCAAATCAAAATAGCGGTATAAGTTACTCGTGGTAAGTTTCAAACCATAATTATAATAGCGATTAATTTCGCTATTTTTTTATTTAAAAATAATATTAATACACCTAATTAAAACACCTGTTTAAAAAAATTTGCTTTCCCAACTCTTTCAAGGCAAACTCATTGGCACTTTATTTCTTTTACTCGTTTATTATAAATAATGAGTAAGCTAAATATTCACACGCTTGGTAGTAGTCTATGATTACGTATTACCAGTCAATCGACCCATAAAAGTCAGGAGAGTAGGCATGTTATTTCAAGGCAAAAGCCTTTCTGCCCAGTTGTTAGATGACGGCATTGTTGAATTTAAATTCGACGCGCAAGGCTCAGTTAACAAATTTGATCAGGCAACGTTTAAAGAATATATCGCAGTTGTTGATGCCATCAATAACTGTAGTGAAGCAAAAGGGGTATTAGTTACTTCTGGTAAGTCTTCGTTCATCGTTGGTGCTGATATCACCGAATTTTTAGAAACCTTTAAAAAACCTGAAGAAGTTTTGATCCCATGGATCAAAGAAGGCTCTGACGTATTTGACTCATTTGAAGATATTAACTTACCAACGGTTGTTGCTATTAATGGTTTCGCATTAGGTGGCGGTTGTGAAATGACCTTAGCTTGTGACTATCGTATTGCTGACACCACGTGTTCAATTGGTTTACCCGAAGTGAAATTAGGCTTAATGCCAGGCTTTGGTGGTACAGTACGTTTACCTCGTGTTATCGGTGCTGATAATGCTATTGAGTGGATGTCGACAGGTAAAGCTCATAAAGCAGAACAAGCCATGGCTGTTGGTTTACTGGATGCGGTTGTTGCACCTGAACATTTACGTGAAGCGGCAATGAACATGCTGAAACAAGCCATTGCTGGCAAGTTAGATTGGCGCGCAAAACGTCAACCTAAGTTGGAAGCATTAAAGTTATCGCCAACTGAAACTATAATGACTTTTAATACCTGTAAGGGCATGATTGCGGCAAAAGCGGGTAAACACTACCCAGCACCTATGGCAACCGTAAATACGATTGAAGCAGCGGCAGGACTAGATCGCGCTGGCGCAATGGCTCTAGAAAATGCTGGTTTTGCAAAGCTTGCCAAAACTGATGCCGCGACCGCACAAATTGGCTTATTTATGGCGGACCAAGTGGTTAAAGGCAAAGCGAAAAAAGCCGGTAAGCAAGCGACTAAAACTGTTAACAAAGCAGCTGTCTTGGGTGCTGGTATTATGGGCGGTGGTATTGCATACCAGTCGGCTTATAAAGGTACGCCAATCATCATGAAAGACATCAACGATCAAGCCTTAGACTTAGGCTTAACAACAGCTGCAGGCATTTTGAGCAAGCAAGTTGAGCGTGGTCGCATGAACGCTAAGAAAATGGCGGGCGTGTTAAATAACATCACACCATCTTTAAGCTACGACAGTGTTAAAGGTGTTGATATTGTTGTTGAAGCGGTAGTTGAAAACCCGAAAGTTAAAGCTATGGTATTAGCTGAAGTTGAAAGCCATGTAGCTGACGATGCCATTGTTACTTCAAATACTTCAACCATTTCAATTGATCTACTGGCAGAAAGTGTAAAACGCAAAGACAAATTCTGTGGTATGCATTTCTTCAACCCAGTAAACAAAATGCCATTAGTAGAAGTTATTCGTGGTAAAGAAACCTCTGATGAAACCGTAGCAGCTGTTGTGGCATACGCGGCGAAAATGGGTAAATCACCTATCGTAGTTAACGATTGTCCAGGTTTCTATATTAACCGTGTTTTATTCCCTTACTTTGCCGGTTTTAGTCAATTAGTACTTGAAGGTGCTGACTTTACCGCTGTTGATAAAGTCATGGAAAAACAATTTGGCTGGCCAATGGGCCCTGCGTATCTACTTGACGTTGTCGGGATTGATACCGCCGATCATTGTACCGGTGTGATGTCATCCGGTTTCCCAACCCGCATGGCAAAAATTGATAACGACCCGGTAAGTGCTTTATATGCTAATGAGCGTTTTGGTCAGAAAAACGGCAAAGGTTTCTACGATTACGGTAAAGACAAGCGTGGTCGTCCAACAAAAGTTGCTGCACAAGCGGCATATGACTTATTTGCTGTAGACAGCAAAGAGTTCAGCCAAGATGAAACCATTGCTCGCTTGATGATCCCTATGGTCAATGAAGTTATTCGTTGTTTAGAAGAAGGTGTGGTTGATACTGCAGCTGAAGCCGATATGGGCTTAATTTACGGCTTAGGCTTTCCGCCATTTAGAGGTGGCCCAATTCGTTATTTAGAAACATTAGGTTTAGATAACTTTATTGCTATGGCAGATAAGTACGCTCACCTAGGCGAAATTTATCAAGTGACTGACGGACTTCGCGAAATGGCGAAATCTGGCAAATCTTATTTTACAACCGATGTTAAAACTAACAGCGCTAAAACAGCTTAGGCGAAGGAGAAAATCATGAAAGAAGTCGTAATTGTCGATTGCATCCGTACCCCAATGGGGCGCTCAAAAGCTGGTGTTTTTCGTAATGTTCGTGCTGAAACTTTATCAGCACATTTAATGCAACAATTGTTAGTTAGAAACCCGAATTTAGACCCAGCATTAATTGAAGATATTATTTGGGGTAATGTAAAGCAAACTAAAGAGCAAGGTTTCAACATTGCACGTAATGCGCAATTGCTAACTGATATTCCAAAGTCTACCGGTGCTGTTACGGTTAACCGTTTATGTGGTTCTTCAATGCAGGCACTACATGACGCTACAACCAATATTATGGCCGGGCAAGGCGATGTGTTTATGGTTGGTGGTGTTGAGCATATGGGTCATGTACCTATGATGTACGATGTTGATTTTGACCCAGCACTAAGTAAGCATATTTCTCGTGCTGCCGGTAACATGGGCTTAACGGCTGAATTATTAGGTATGCAACATGGTGTTACTCGTGCAGAACAAGACGCCTTTGGCGCTCGTTCTCACCAATTAGCACATAAAGCTACATTGGAAGGTCGTTGGGCTAATGAAATTGTGCCGACATTAGGTCATGATGCCATGGGCGCATTAACACTTATTGAGCATGATGAAGTTATTCGTCCAGAAACTACCGTTGAGAGCTTATCAGGTTTACGTCCAGTATTTGACCCAGTAAACGGCACAGTAACGGCTGGTACTTCTTCTGCACTTTCTGATGGCGCTTCTGCAATGTTAGTCATGTCGGCAGAAAAAGCGAAAGCAATGGGCTTAACACCACGCGTTAAAATTCGCGGTATGGGTGTTGCAGGTTGTGATCCATCAACCATGGGCTTTGGTCCAGTTCCTGCCACTAAGAAAGCATTAAAACGTGCTGGCTTAACCTTGGCAGATATTGAATTGGCTGAGTTTAACGAAGCATTTGCTGCACAAGCATTATCATGTGTACGTTCATTAGGTTTAGAAGATAAAATGGATGACATGATCAACCTTAATGGTGGCGCTATTGCTTTAGGTCATCCACTAGGCTGTTCGGGTAGCCGTATTTCTGGCACTTTAATTAACTTAATGGAAGCACAAGACGCTAACATAGGTTTAGCCACTATGTGTATCGGTTTAGGCCAAGGTATTGCAACAGTATTTGAGCGTGTTTAAACGCTGCTATAGCATTTCCTAAATAGATATCAAAAAGCCCAACACTGTTGGGCTTTTTTTATGTACAGGATGTACGGTATGTCGCGATCACATGGATGTGAAAGAGCGTGTATGTGCAGGATGTACGGTAAATCGTGTTTGTAAGAACTTAAATAAGTGACTAGAGCCTACCTCTTATTTTCCATTCGATAAAGCACCACGTCTAAATCGCCTAATTGTGAGTCTGAATGAATATAAGATTTAATATATTCCATACCCATTTTCTTCATCACACCAACGGAACCGTCATTGCCGTGCATAGCAACAGCACTAAAGAATTTATTTTCTGGTAATTGGGCTAGAGCTTGGTGAATTTGTATTGCGGCTTCAGATGCATAGCCTTTGCCCCAAGTAGACTGTAAGAAGCGCCAACCTAATTCAATATCATCCCAAATCGGGTTATCGGAAAAAAAGTCCATCGGCCGAACTAAAATCCAGCCAATGTCTTGTTGAGTTTCAGTAATGGTTACTTTCCAAAGCCCCCAACCTTTATCAGCATTTTTATAGGCATTGTGACGAGGAATGAATTTGTTCTTAATGTCTTCACGACTTGTCATGTTGCCGCCATTGATATAGCGCATTACTTCTGGGTTTTGATCGAGCTGAAAAAGAAATTCACTGTCACTTTCATCAATTAATTTATAGCTAAGGCGTGCTGAATTTGTAATTTCCATAAGTATTCACCCATAAGTAGAGTTCAAGTTTTTGATCATGCTATCATTTTTAAATTCATTCAACGAAGTGAAATATTAAATTTTTTGATAGTTTGCTGTAATAGCTAAAAAAGCCAAGAGCGAAATTTGTTCTTGGCTTTCAGAAGGGCGGAAATAGGTGGTTTTATGTGTACTAATAGCTACGATGTGGAAAACTAAAACTTGTTTCAGATACTAGCTTTCCTGAGCTGTCGCGTGGCGTGGTAAAGTATTCAACCCCAATTTTGTCGGTGTCATTGTTTATCGTGAGGTGAGCAAAGCCCCAAGTGAAGCTTTTTGACCAAAGCAATTCATATTGCGGATATTTTAGCGCTTGCTGCTCAGCAAACGGCGTGTGTTTACCACGCATTTTTGAGGCTGCCCCGCTAATAATTAATGGTAATGGTGCACGGCTATTACTTTCGGGGTAAGCTGAACAATCATCGGTTAATAGCTCTAAATCGTGTTCATGGCCAGCGATATATGCATCAGCATATTGGCATAATGTTGGCATTATCAGTTTTCTAAGCACATGGCCTTCACTATATTTAGTGCCGCCAATTGACCATAAAATATGATGACCATAAACGACTTTCCACTTAGCTGTTGAGTTTTCCATACTCTCTTTTAGCCACTGTAATTGCTTTTTATCTTCACCGTTTACTGGGCCTTCGTGCGCATCATGTTCTTCCAATTCGGCACTGCCATTTGCCAGAGCGGTACTGAGATCACCTTCGCTGCCATCTGGGTTTAATGGCACCTCGTAAAATGTTTGCCCTGACAACAGCATATTGGTGTCTAACACAAAAAATTCGACATCATTTCCTGGTGTGCCTTGCGTGTAACGATAGTAGCCTTGTGCGTCCATATGAAAATTTTTCTGTTTTGACATCCATTCTTGCTGTAATGCCACGCCTTTCCTAGAGGTTTTCCAGTCATGGTTGCCTAGCGCGGAATAAACGACTAGCTCTGGCTCTTCGGCGAATAAAGGTAAAAGCGGTTTTAGAATGAGCTCATTCATACGCTTTTGATCGTCTTTGCCGTCATTAGCGTCTGCGCCATCGGGATAAATGTTATCACCTAACTGAATGGCAAAGTCGCAAGCTCGTTGTTGGCACAGTGTTGCCATGGCTTGGCCTACTGGATCTGCTCCACCTTGCTCGGTTGCTATGTTCGTGCCGGGGTATATGTAAATAGGTGCATGGTCAAACTCAGACGTTGGGCGGTAGTCTTCTTGCCAATCTTGCTTTTCTTTTTCGATAAATTGTGCGCGATTACGTGGATTTTTAATGTGTTTGGCTTTTGGGTAATCGGTATGGTAACCGCCATCACCAAAAGCAAGGAAACTGATATTTTTGTTTAGTTCTTGAGTGTTTTTAATATCTGCCTGCGTATTTGCTTTTGCATTTGGTTGAGCATTATATTGGCATGCTGAGATGAATAGTAAGCCGCCTAATACAAGTGTGGCTTTGAATAAGGTTTGTTTATTTTTTGTCTTCATATCGCTGTTAACCGTATTTTTCATAATGTTACTTTTTGAAGTGGTGGTGTTATTTATTTCGCTTTGTGGCTGGATATTGCTTGCTATGAAGCAGCGTACTTGTTGACGTTACTTCATAGCTAAAGCAGGCTTTTAAAGAGAATTGATAGTAAAACCCAATTCAAATGATGAGCCGTATTCTTCGTATTGATAATTGTAATTTTCATTACCGTGATAGAGGTAATAAGGTTCGTCAGTTAAGTTAACGGCGTTGAAATAGATCTGCATGGTGTCGTCAATGTAGTATTTAGCTGAGAAATCAATTTGGGTGTGTGTATCTTCAAAAACATCGCTGCTGTTATCAATAAATTGGAAGCTTTCGCTTTTGTAAGTGCTGCTAAGGCGAGCGCTGAATTTATTATTTTCGAAACCGAACATAAGGTTAGCTACCGTATCTGCTTGATTTGGCAACTTGTCATCGGTATCAACGAAGGTGCCATTTGCACTAACAAATAACCCTGACTGGAAGTTCTTGGTCCATGAAAGCTCAAGCCCTGTCAGTGATGCCGAGCCGCCGTTAATAGGCTGAACAACTTCCTCAAAACCTGACCATTGGCCATTGTCTTGAACTTCTGCATGTACAATGTAGTTGTCGATATCTTTATAGAATAGCCCGGCAGAAAGAACGCCAATATGGCCCGGATAGTATTCAACAGATAAGTCAATATTGTCTGACTCATACGGCGCTAAGTCGGGGTTACCTACTTCCGCTTTTCGTTCTGTTTCAATGTTACCGTCGTCTTCGGTTATTTCACTTTCGATGATTTGAAAAGCCGCTGAATCACCAAATGTTGGCCGAGCTATGGTTTGAGTAAACGCGAAACGAGCAAGTAATTTATCAGAGGCTGAATACTTTACGTTTATGCTTGGCAGTATGTGGTCGTAATCTTTCTTAACTTGCCAAGGGGAAATAAGCACTTGTTCGTTATCGTTAATTTCATCAGCGACGAGTTCAACTTTACTGCCTTGGGTGTCAAAGCGAGTGCTTTCATAGCGAACACCAGTAATAATACGCCACTTATCAATATCAAGCGTTACCATGGCATAGGCAGCACTAACATCTTCGTTGCTTTCGAACGAACTACCTTTGCTGTCTATGGTTGACTTTAATTGGTCAACATCAAAATCAGCGCGGTTTGCTATTACATAGTTTTTAAGTGAGTTTTGCGAAATGCCAGGGCCAAAGTTTCCGATATTGTAATTTGGTGTTGCTGTTGCAAACTGTTGAGCAAATATATCGTCAAAGCCACCGTCGTAAATAGTTACATCAGCATCATTGAACTTTTCGCGTGACTGATGCTTAAAACCAAATTTGAATTGACCATTATTATTTTGCCAAACAAAGTCTTTACTAAAATCGACTTTAAAGCTCAATTCTTCATCTTCTGCTAGGTTGTTTTCGTAAGCAATTTCATCCATGGCAAAGTTATTTAAGTCATGAGCTGCGCTACTTTGTACTAGATGTGGAATACTGCCGGTACTGTTGTAACCTATTGCTAAATCTTCGCCAACAAAAGTGACATCCAAACGATTTGGCTCTTCTTCACTTGATTTTGAATAACCAACGTCGTACTCAACCAGCCAATCACCCACATGATTTTCTCCGCCAAGTACCAAGGATAGGATCTCTTGTTGTTCATATCTGTCTTTGGTGTCACGTTCCATTTCAGCGTCAGCAAATTGCGCTGAAGAGTCGTTATAATTCGTTAAATCAATGGCACCTTTGTCAAACTTGTATTGATTTCGCAGGCGATATTCGTCATCGGAAAACTTACTGTATAAGGTTCTAAAGTAAAACTTGTCGGTACTTGAGGTATGTAAATCAAAATTTAATGCCGCGCCAAAGCGTTCACGGGTAATTTGATAATGGCGCTGTTCAATTTCTTCTGCTGAAAATACTTCAACGTCGTCACCGGTCGCTGCATCTTCAAATTCAAAATCAGCCCAACCGCCATCAGTTTCAATATTATTCGAGCCAAATTTACGCTCGAACCAGGATACAGCCGTTGCTACACCTAATTGAGCGCCAGATGACAAATCAAAAATATCAGTATAACTGCCAGACAGTTTCGGGCTGGTGTCTTCCATTAACTCATTGTATGAGCCTTGAATGGTGGCACTATAGCTTCTACCTTGACGGTCAAAAGCACTTAAGCTTTTAACTTCAATAGAGCCACCAACCGCGTTAGCATCCATGTCGGGGGTGACAGTTTTACTCACCTCTAAACTTTGTACTAGCTCTGATGGAATAACATCTAGGGCAACACTGCGCACACCAGACTCAGGGGATGGCACGTTAACACCGTTAATTGTTACGTTGTTTAGATTTGGGTCAATGCCGCGAATGGCGACGAAGCGGCCTTCACCTTGATCGCGTTGAATCGACAAGCCCGGTAAACGTTGTAAAGCTTCAGCAGCGTTTTGGTCGGGAGACTGACCAATGGTATCGGCACTGACAATCGACATTAAATTATCAGCATTTTTTTGGCGATTAATAGCGCCTGCTTGGCCAGCACGTTGCCCGTAAACAATAATGTTGTCCATAGCTTCTTGGGCATTACCAATAATAAATTTTTGCGGGCTGTTAGTGGTATCGCTTACGGATATTTTCTTTTCAACGGTTGGAACCCCTATATAAGATATCTCTAAGGTGTAATCACCTGCGGGTAGCTGAGAAAAACGAAATGAGCCATCTCGTGCTGAGATAACCGTCATATTAAGTTCTTTAATGCGAACTTTTGCCCCTTCAAAATAAACGGTATTTGAAGCGTCAGTGATACGGCCGCCGAAGCCGGTATCGTTCGCCATAATGCTAGAGCTAAAAAGTGCAGCACTGCAAGCAACAGCAAGTGCAGAACGTTGAAAAACGTGCCAGGAATTTGTTTTAATCATGTGACATACTCATTATTTTTATTGGGTATTTGTACGAAAATGTACTTAACTTTGAACCAGAAATTATTGGCTTTAGAAGCTACAGCAGTTACATGACAGAATTATTTCAGTATTTTTACGCTATTTTGTTATTTTTAAGATTGCGGAGATATTGAAAATAGCAATTATGTAAGTCGTTTGCTCTTGTATAGACATGTCACCGAGACTGCCATATTATTGTTGGCAAAATAACAACAACCTTCCTATATGGTAAATTATGAATTCTAAAAAAATCACTTTAAGCTCGGCGGTATTGCTGGCGATATTTGGCCTTTCTGGCTGCGGCCAAGACACTACGCCAACAGCTTCAACGGCGAAAGCAGTTAGCACACCAGAACAAGTAACTGCTGTTACTTATCCAATAACAAAAAAAGTCGATGTTGTTGATGATTACTTTGGCACAAAAGTAACTGACTCATACCGTTGGTTAGAAGACGACATGAGTGCTGAAACCGCTGAGTGGGTTAAAGCGCAAAACAAAACCACTTATGGTTATTTAGAGCAAATTCCTTACCGCGATAAAATAAAATCGCGCCTTGCTGATTTATTAGATTATGAAAAAGTCGGTATGCCTTTTATTGAAGGTGACTATAGCTACTTTTATAAGAATGACGGCTTACAAAACCAGTATGTTTTATATCGTCAAAAAGGTGATGAAGCGGCTGAAGTATTTTTAGATCCTAATGCGTTTAGCGAAGACGGCACAGTGTCACTCGCAAGCATTGAATTTACTGAAGACGGCTCGCATGCAGTTTACCTAATTTCTGAAGGTGGTAGCGATTGGCGTAAAGCGCGTGTGATTGATACTAAGACTAAAGAAGTGATTGAAACGGAATTAGTTGATATTAAATTCAGTGGTTTGTCTTGGGTAGGTAACGAAGGTTTTTATTATTCAAGCTATGATAAACCTAAAGGTAGTGAGCTTTCTGCAAAAACTGACCAACATAAACTTTATTACCATAAGCTAGGTACAGCGCAAGCTGAAGATACTTTAGTATTTGGTGGCACAGACGCTGAGAAGCACCGTTATGTTAGTGGTGAAGTAACGAAAGACGGTAAGTATTTATTAGTTTCGGCGGCGGTTTCTACCTCAGGTAATAAATTATTTATTAAAGACTTAACTAAAGATAATGCCCCGTTAGTCGCTGTGGTTGATAATACCGACTCTGATACATACATGGTCAGTAGCAATGGTGACGATTTACTATTTGTTACTAATATGGATGCGCCAAATAAGCGTGTTGTAAAAGCCAATGCCAATAACCCAAGCCCTGAAAACTGGCAAGACATTATTGCTGAAACTGAAAATGTTTTATCAGTTTCAACAGGCGGCAAATACTTGTTTGCTAAATACATGAAAGATGCGACATCGTTAATTCAGCAATATGACTTAAATGGTAAAAAAATTCGCGATATCGCCTTACCTGAAGTGGGTACGGCTGGCGGGTTTAGTGGTAAAGAATCACAAACTAAACTTTATTACTCGTTTAGTAACCAAAAAACACCTTCAACAATTTTTAGCTTAGACCTTGCTAGTGGCGAGTCGTCAGTACATATGAAGTCTAAAGTTAAGTTTAACAGTGATAACTTTGAATCTAAGCAGGTGTTTTATACCTCAAAAGATGGCACCAAAGTGCCAATGATCATCACTCATAAAAAAGGCTTAAAGCTTGATGGCAGTAATCCGACTATTCTTTATGGTTACGGTGGCTTCAACGTTAGCTTGCAGCCTCGCTTTAGTTCAACACGTGCTGCTTGGTTAGAATTAGGCGGCGTATATGCGGTTGCTAATTTACGTGGCGGCGGTGAATACGGTAAGAAGTGGCATAACGCTGGTACACAAATGAAGAAGCAAAATGTTTTTGACGACTTCATTGCAGCTGCTGAATACCTTATTAGCGAAAAAGTAACATCGTCAGATAAATTAGCCGTTATGGGAGGCTCTAACGGTGGTTTATTGGTTGGTGCGGTAATGACGCAACGCCCTGAGCTATTTAAAGTTGCTTTACCGGCAGTAGGTGTACTTGATATGTTGCGCTACCACACCTTTACCTCTGGTGCAGGTTGGGCTTACGACTACGGTAAGTCTGATGATAATGCTGAAATGTTTAAATACTTGTTAGGCTATTCACCTGTACACAACGTAAAAGCGGGTACGCATTATCCTGCAACTATGGTGACAACGGGCGATCATGATGATCGCGTGGTTCCTGCCCATTCATTTAAATTTGCTGCTGAACTACAAGCGAAACAAACTGGTACTAACCCAACTTTGATTCGTATTGAAACAGATGCAGGCCATGGTGCGGGTACGCCAATTAGCAAAACGATCGACCAGTATGCTGACATTTACGGTTTCACATTATTTAATATGGGCGTGAAAGATATTTAATCGCAAAATTAGGCTGTCGTTATACGGCAGCTAACAAAAAGCCCAGCAATTGCTGGGCTTTTTTATGCTTTATAACTTGGTTAAGTATAAGCTGCGTTAAAACTTAACTCGTTTAAAACTAACTGGTTAAGTATAAGCTGCGTTAAAACTTAACTCGTTTAAAACTAACTGTTTAAGCGAAAGTGTCTTGCAATGGTGGTACTACTTGCTTCTTACGGCTCATAATGCCGTCAATCCATACTTTGCCGTCAACAAGTGTTGTGTTGTAAGCTTTTTCGACAATGCTAATATCGTCACTTACCACTAATAGTTCTGAGCCTTCTTTCATAATGTCAGTTAATAACAACATGACGGTATGACGGTTACCTTCTTCTTTAACGGCTTGAAGATCAGCTTGTAATTCCGCTTTCATTTCGTCAAATAATGCAAGGTCGATAACTTCTAATTGACCAATACCAACAATGTTATTGTTCATGTTGAAGTCTTTAAAGTCACGTAGTACTAAATCACGCACTGGCGTACCTTCAACTGAAGATTTTACCGTAAACATTTCCATGCCTAGTGCTTTGTAGTCTTCAATGCCAGCAATTTCAGCAAGGGCTTCAACACACTTAATGTCAGCTGTAGTACAAGTTGGCGACTTAAAAATTACTGTGTCAGATAAAATCGCACACATCATAGCACCTGCAATGTTCTTTGGAATTTCAACACCGTGGAAGTCATACATCATTTTGATAATGGTATTAGTACAACCCACCGGGCGCACCCAAATTTCTAATGGCGTAGACGTGGTAATATCACCTAATTTGTGATGATCAATAATGCCTAATACGGTTGAGTCATCAATGTCATCTGGGCCTTGAATACGGTCAGAATGATCAACTACATAAATACCGTCTGTATCGGCAAAAGTCATTTTAAGCTCAGGCTGTTCAAAGCCAAACTTGTCTAAAATGAACAAGGTTTCAGGTGAAAGCTCACCTAGGCGAGCTGGCTTTACATCTTCACCAATAGTGTTTTTTAGATAAGAAAGGGCAATGGCTGAACAGATTGAGTCTGAATCAGGTGTTTTGTGTCCTACTGCATAAGCTGGCATAAATCGTTATCTCCAAGTGCCATGTACCGATTAACAAATTGCGTTATTCGGGGTATCAATAATATGGCGCGTATTCTATCAAAGTATCGCACTATTCGCCTAGTCACTATTTGCAGTCTTTTTATACAACTTTGGTATGAATTATTGTGCACATTTGATATGTATTAACAGATGTATCGCTAATACTTTGTAGATTGTATTGAATACGCTACTATTGCCCGGCAATAATTATAATTTTTGTTCAAAATAGCGTATGCATATGGACAGCTTTTTCAAATGAGGAACTTATGTCGAAATTAAAATCATTAGTGGCATTGGTGTCATTGGCTAGTGTTAGCGCACTGGCGAGTGACGTGATCACTATCGAAGATATCCCAAAAATAAAATCAGTACGCAGCAGTGTGATCAGCCCAAGCGGTGATTATGTTGCTTTTACTCGCACGCTACCACGTGAATTATATGTAGATAAAAACGGCAGCAGCTATACCGGTCTTTATATTACGGATACTAAAGGCAATGCACGTCCATTTATTACCGGCAAAGTGAATGTTGGCGGCTTAGAATGGTCAGCTGATGGCAAGTTTGTTTATTTTCTTGCGAAATTTAAAGGTGATAAATTTACCCAGCTATACCGTATTCCCGTTGATGGTGGTGAACGCCAAAAAGTTATGGGCTTAAAAGATACCTCGATTAGCCGCTATGACATTAGCCCTGACGGTAAGCAAGTGGCTATTTTAGCAATGCCTGCGAAAGATAAGTCAGAGAAAAAACTGAAAGAACTTGGCTTTAAAGCTGAAGTTTATGAAATGGACTTAAAGAACAAGCAGTTATTTGTAACTGATTTAGCCGTACAAGATAAAGCGGTTAAATTAGATGCTGTTGATATTGCGGGTTATGTAAGTGATATGAATTGGGCAGCTGACAATGAGCAATTATTAGTTAAAACCCAACCGACGGCATTAATTGACGATTCTTACACGAAAGCCCAATGGCATGTAATGAATTTAGCCGACCAAAAAGTAACAATGTCGATCGCCACCGAAGGTAAGTTAGGTACGGCAGAATTTTCTCATAACGGTAAACATATTGCGGTGATTGGCGCAGAAGATAAGCATGATCCAGCAACTGGCCGCTTATATTTAGCGGATGTGAAAACCGGTGAAATCAAAGACTGGTTACCTAAGTTTGCGGGTCATGTAACGGATATTGAATGGTCGCATAAAAGTAATAAATTAAACTTTATTGCCAATGTTGGCACTGAAAGTATTGTTGCTAATATAAAACCAAACAGTAATAGCTATAAAACTCAGGTTAAAGCTGGGAAAATAATTGCTTCTTCGTTGTCAGTGTCTAACTCGGATAAAACCTTATCAGTAAAAGGCCACACCGCGAAACATCCGAATGAAAGTTACGTTATCCGTGGTAAAAAACTGACAAAAGTAACGGACTCTAACCCGTGGTTAAATGATAAACGCTTTGCGAAGCAAGAGTCTATTACCATGAAAGCGCGTGATGGCGTGGAAGTGGGTGGTATTTTAGTTTATCCATTAGATTACAAAGAAGGCCAACGTTACCCGTTAATTATGCAAGTGCATGGTGGTCCAGAAAGCCATGAGAAAAATGGTTGGGTGACAGCTTACTCTAAACCTGGTCAAATGGGTGCAGCACGTGGTTATGCTGTATTTTACCCTAACTACCGTGGTTCAACGGGTAAAGGTGTTGAGTACTCTAAGCTGGGTCAAAACGATTATGCTGGCGCAGAGTTTAACGACTTAGTTGATATGAAAAACTACCTTGTTGAAATGGGCTTAGTTGATACTAAGCGCGTTGGTATTACTGGTGGTTCATACGGCGGTTATGCTTCAGCATGGGCAGCAACTAAATTGACGGAACATTTTGCGGCTAGCGTAATGTTTGTTGGTATTTCAAACCAATTATCTAAGTTTGGTACTACCGATATTTCTAACGAAATGCATTTAGTACATGCGCGTTCTTACCCTTGGGACAAATGGCAGTATTACCTAGAGCGTAGCCCAATTTACTGGGCACATCAGTCAAAAACGCCTTTGTTAATTATGCATGGTAAAGATGATCCGCGTGTACATCCAGCTCAATCAATGGAAATGTACCGCTACATGAAAGTACAAGGTAAAGATGTACGTTTAGTTTATTACCCTGGTGAAGGTCACGGTAACCGTAAGGCAGCAGCACAATATGACTACAGCTTACGTTTAATGCGTTGGATGGATAACTACCTAATGCAAGGCAATAAAGAAATGCCTGACTATAAGCTAGACCATAAAGCAAAGTTAAAAGCGAAAAAAGCAAAATCCAAAGAAGAAGACGAAAGTAAATAAACATAGTCTTTCTTAGATGAAAAAGCCCAAGTTAGAAAGAAACTTGGGCTTTTATGTACAGGCCTTTCTCAGGCATCCTGTCTTTCAAGGCATTAGTGCATCCATGCACGTCGAAGTACGATCAGTTTCTTTGTTCCAGACAAAAACTAAGTACCTACATCCTTGTAGGCAATGTTGCGATCACTTGGTCGTTCTTTGCCATCCTTGGCATCACGACATTAATATATCCATATATGTCGATGTGAAAGAGCAACGATGTATCTGAGTTAGGAATTATTTAGTAGTTTAACTTAGTAGTTTTACCCCAAAATACTTTATAAGAAAATATTGTGTAACCGATGATCATAGGTAAAACAATTACTGCACCAACAAAAATAAACCATAACGATTCTCGAGCACTGGCCGCATCAAAAATAGTCATTTGAAATGGCACTATGTAAGGATAAAAGCTATACGCTAGACCGCAAAAACACATGATAAATAGAATAATTGCCGCTAAAAATGGAAACCAGCAACCGATATCATTCTCCATTGGCACTTTATTCAGATAAATGTGCACGGTGACAAAAATAAAGCCCAATAAAAGAGTGATTGGAATAACAATCAGTACTTGAATACCACCTAGCCATTTATCCATTATTTGTTGGTCAATAAGTAAGTTAGCTAAACATACCGCGACAATACCAACGGCCATTAAAATATTAGTTTTTTGTGCCCATTTTGCTGCTTGTTTTTGCAAGTCTCCTTCTGTTTTCATCACCAACCAAGCAGCACCAATAAAGCTGTAGCCTGCTGTTACACAAATGGCGGAGAGGCTAGAAAAGCCAATACTTAGCCATGAGTCTTCAAAAGAGGTGATATAGCGTCCTAACATGTAGCCTTGTGCAAGCGTTGCCAATAGCGAGCCAAATTTAAAAGCGTAGTCCCATTTTTGTTTATCAGTACTTGGTGCTTTGGTGCGAAAATCAAAAGAGACACCACGCAATATTAATCCCGCTAACATCACTGCTGTTGGTAAATAAAGTGCTTGAAAAATAATGGAATGGGCCTTTGGAAAGGCAATTAACAATAAACCTATCGCCATCACTAACCAAGTTTCGTTAGCATCCCAAAATGGGCCAATGGAGTAAATCATGCTATCGCGATGTTGTTGTTTGTCTAAAGGCAGAAGTACGCCAACACCGAGATCGTAGCCGTCTAAAATCGCATAGATTAAAAATGACAGCCCCATCAGGCCGATGAAAACAACGGGTAGCCAATCAGGCGAGGTTATATTCATAATTTAGCTCCTAATTGTTCATTAGCTATGAGGTTATTGTCAGGATTTTCAGTATTTACTGTCGGTGTTGCTTGCTCAAGGGCAACGGCGCGGTTAGCCATAACAAATAAGGTGCGTATGTAGGCAATCAGTAAAAAGCCATAAATAACTGCATATAAAGTTAGCGATAGCGCAATATCCTCAGGAGGCGTTGTAGTGACGGCATCTTTGGTGCGCAGAATACCGCTAACTAAATAGGGCTGACGGCCAATTTCGGTAACATACCAACCTGCTAAGGTTGCTAGCCAGCCTGAAAATGTCATGGCTATACCTGTTTTTAATAACCAGGTTGGATATTGTTTTTTGACAACAAATTGATAACTGGCAAACCATGAAAACAATAGCATTAATATCCCGATGCCTATCATGATACGGAAGCTAAAAAATACCGGCGCTACAGGCGGGTGTTCACCAATAAAGTCATTTAGCCCTTGTATTTCACCATCGGCATCATGCGTTAAAATTAAACTAGCGACATTCGGTACTTTTACTTCAAAGCTGTTTTCTCGCTTTTCTTCATCAGGTAAAGCGAATAGCAATAAAGGTACACCGGAATCTGTCTCCCAAACGCCTTCCATCGCCGCGACTTTCGCTGGCTGATATTTAAAGGTATTTAAACCATGTAAGTCACCTACGAATATTTGTAGAGGAATAAGCAAAGCAGCTAAAACTACGGCAAAGTTCAACGCTTGCTTTACTGACTTTTTGTTATCGCCCTTAAGCAGGCGATAAGCTGAAATTCCAGCAATTAAAAATGCTGAGGTTAACCCTGATGCTAGTAGCATATGCATTAATCGGTATGGCATAGATGGGTTAAAAATCACTTCTATCCAGCTGGTAACGTGGGCGACACCATTAATCATTTCAAAGCCTGCTGGCGTTTGCATCCATGAATCAAGCGACAGGATCCAAAATGCTGATAGCGTAGTGCCGAATGAAACCAACACTGTCGCTAGGGTATGTACGCGGTTTGAAACGCGGTCCATACCAAACAGCATAATAGATAGAAACGAGGCTTCTAAAAAGAAAGCGGTAAGTACTTCATAGCCTAATAAGGGACCCGCAATATTGCCGACGGTTTCCATATATCCTGGCCAATTGGTGCCGAATTGGAACGACATAGTGATACCGCTTACTACGCCAATTGCAAAGGTGAGGGCAAATATTCGCACCCAAAAACGGTATACACGTAACCAACTTTCGTCTTGGGTTTGGTTGTAGCGCACTTTGAAAAATAACAATATCCAGCATAAAGCGATATTGATGGTTGGAAATAAAATATGAAAACTAATATTGGCAGCAAATTGGATGCGTGAAAGCATGAAACTTGTGTCATTAGCAATAGCTGCTGCATCTAACACGTGATGTACTCCACTTATTTATGTATGGTTGTCAATTATATAAAGTTGACTGTTTAAGTTTTTCTGGGCTCTTTTCGTACTACTTTTGAAAGCTCTGTTTAAAACTTTCTTTACCGTTCTTGAAAGGGAAAATAAGCTAACGGCAAAAGCCACTAGCGTAATAATAATTTATCTTTTACATCTAATATCTTGCTAATGCCTTCACCTAATTTCAGCAGCGCAGACAGCTTTTCAGATGACATGCTTTGCATTTCAGTTGTCCACAAGGTCACCATTTCCATTAGGTCATGCATTTGCTGAACCCGCATTTGTGCATATTCGTCTGACTCATTGCTAGGTTGCTCCATTAAAGCATCGCGTAAGGTTGAAAGAGTTGGATCAAGTTCACGTTTTCTGCGCTCAACCACTAAGGTTCTAGCTATTTCCCAAATATCGCTTGGCGCTGAGAAATACTCTTTTCGGTCGCCTGGAATATGGTGTAGTTTGATCAGGTTCCACGACTTTAATTCTTTAAGCCCCATGCTGACATTTGAGCGTGAAATTTGTAGTGCTTCGCTAATTTGATCAGCATTTAGAGGCGCCTCAGTTAGCACGATAACGGCATACATTTGGCCTAGTGTGCGGTTTAGTCCCCAACGAGAGCCCATTTCACCAAAATGCAAAACCAGTGATTGCGTCATAGGTGTAATTTTCATATTTACTGTCCTTTCTGAATTTTCAGTAATTTGTGAAAATTGTAGGCCTTTTTTGATCTAAGTCAAGCATTTGAAGCCCAAAAACGATATTTTTTGTGATTTTTATCACAAGAATTGATGGCGGAATCTAGTGCCAATAAAGACAATGCGTATTAATGAGTAAAATAAATACAGAAAAGCCATGTTAAAACTTGAGCTTGAACATGGCTTTAGTAGCAGCGGTTATTTGTTAATTTTACTGTGTTTAGGACTTTAGATCGCTTTAATGATTTGATTAACTTTGCCAGCGCTAAAGGCTACCTAACTAAAATTGGTGCTAAGCTCACCTATTTCTTCAGCATTTTTATTAACGTCTATACTTTTTCCTGACACTTGCTCAGCTAGTTGGGTATTACGTTTAGAAATGGCATCGATATTGTGAATACCTTGGGTAATTTGCTCAGCAACGACACTTTGTTGCTCAGATGCGGTAGCTATTTGCGCTGTCATATCATTAACATTTTGAATATTATCAATAATGTTTTGCATTGCTTGTTTAATACTTTTTGACTCCGCTGAGCATTCGTCAGCATTATTTTTATTCTTCAACATGACTTGATTCCATGTTGTTAACGTTGCTTGCAATTCAGTAACCGATGTTTGAATTTGTTCTGTGGCACTTTGTGTTCGGCTAGCTAAGGTTCTGACTTCATCGGCAACTACCGCAAAGCCTCGTCCTTGCTCACCAGCTCTAGCTGCCTCAATTGCCGCATTTAAAGCCAATAAATTAGTTTGGTCGGCTATGCCTTGAATTTCACTCATCACGGTAGAAATTTTATCAACGTCACCCACTAGCTCAGAAGCGTTATTTGCGGCATTTTCGACATCTGTAGCGAGTTGATTAATCTTTTCCTCACTCACCTCAATGGTTGTAATATTTTGTAGGCAGTTATTTTGCACTTCTGATACTTTATCGTGTGCAACAGTCGTACTTTGGCTTACTTCGTTTATTGTTGCGCTCATTTGTGTAATAGCCGTAGCGAATTGCCCTATATGCTCATTTTCCTCTTGTATGCTTGCAAGCATGCCCCCAGAAGTTTGCGACAACTCATCAGCGAGTTTTATGAGTCTTTTCCCTGAGTCATTACTACGACCTAACACGGTTTTTATGCGTGCTTTATAAAGCTCAGTTGGATAGTTAAAAATACTGTTGATACCTTTTCCTGAGTAAATCAGACGAGAAGGGCTGTCATATTTGAGTCTAATATCAGCTAAGTGCTTTGGCAGAGAAATTAATTCTTCTGAGAAAATCAGCAGAAATAAAGCTAAACAAGTGAATAAAATAACTGATGAAATTACGTCGACGGTGAGCATCCAGTTCAATGTTATTGCGGTAATGGCGGTAATTATTGCAAAAACGCGTTTCAATCGTATGTTAGCGTGAAGATCGAAAACGGTTTTATTGCTATTTAGTTTGTCGTATAGGGCTTGTGCTTGAATTTTTTGCTCATTAGTTGGATGAGCTCGAACCGATTGATAGCCAACAATCTGGCCGTTTTCAAGTAGTGGTGTCACATAGGCGTCAACCCAATAATAATCACCATTTTTACAGCGATTTTTTACCATGCCACGCCAAGAGTCACCACGTTTTAATTTTTCCCAGAGATCTTTAAAAGCTGCTTTTGGCATGTTGGGATGTCGAACAATATTGTGATGCTGACCAACTAGTTCTTCTAAGCTATAGCCGGCTATTTCGCAAAACTCTGGGTTTGCATAGGTAATAATACCGTTTAAATCTGTGGTAGAAACTAACTGTTCTTGAGGACTGAACGTACGTTCAGTCATTGAGATATGAGTCATAATTTCATCATCCTTGATAAAGAATTCTATAGAGGTTTATTACTTCACTATATGTTACATATGTCACATTTTATAGGGCTTTCAGGGAATACTTTGTAACCAAATTGTAATCTGTCAAAGTGGTTGTTCAAGAAAGAACAACTTACGGCACTAGTAATGCCCTCCAACACAGTAATACTAAGTGTTAACACTTCTAAACATTATAACTATCTCCTTACCGATAAAATAATAAACCTTACATCACTTTACGATGCATTCTTTATACAATTTGAAAGCGATTTAATTATATATTTTCAGTGCTTCTTAATATCCATTATTTTGAGAGGGTATGATTTGTCAGAGAACAGTAAAGAAAAAATAATAAGTAAAATTATTCTATTTAACCGTGCCTGGAAGCTCGCTCAGCAACATTATGGGGTTGACTCGCCAATAAGTGGTGCTTTACGTGACCAAAAAAGTTGCTTGCAAGCGGAGTTTCTGCGTTATTACGGAAATTCCTACTTAGTATTAGATAGTAATGAAGAAGGAGAAAAATTATATAGCGTTAAAATAGGAGAAGAAATATTTATAGATTCATTAGGTACCAGAACTGACGCCGAGCACTTACCAGAGCGGATAGCAAAGCAACTATTTACAACAAAAGAACTAGCACAATTAATTAGAGAATAATCATGATAGAAACATTGAGCCATATGTATGATATGGCAAGTAAAAATGAGCTTACTCAAATGGTAACGTTTATTATTGGAGGCTTATTTTTCGCTGCAATAATCCTCGAAATTAAGTTTCTATTAAATAGATATTCAAAGCTTAGAGAGACAGTCACAACATTTAAAAACTTATCACAAAAGCTTGAGAATGGTGAGCAGCTTAATAAACAAGATGAAAACCTAAAAGCACGGTATTTTTCTAAACTTAAAAGTGACGGAAGTAAAACACTCTTATCTGCATATCCAAATATAATTAAACACAATATTGATAACTGTAAGTATCGTTTTGTAGTGAGTATTTTAACTAGTATCGGTGTCATAGGCACGTTTCTAGGGATAGTGCTAGGTCTTTCAGGTATTCAGGGTAAGTTAAATGGTGACTCAGCTGAAATGTTTGAAGGTGTGAAAACGCTTTTAGGCGGTATGGATATGGCCTTTATTACCTCATTGGTAGGCCTAGTATCATCGGTAGCCTTAATTTTCATATTGAAAGGAATCACTAAGGTAGCGAAGAACAAATTCGCAGTACTAATAGAAAAGTTCAATAATGACTTTCGTCTTGAATCAATAACTGATTATTTAGATAAACTTGCAGGAGGGGCTCAAGATGAAGCAATAAATAAACAAGTTGCTGCTGCAGAAAAAAGCGCAGAAGCTTCAGAGTCACTTCTTTCTATGGGGAGTTCACTTGAACGAGCTGCCGATAACTTTGATGCTGATAAAATTGGGGAGCATCTTTCCAATAGTTTAGACAAAATATTTACTTCTGAGATGGTACCAGTTTTTAGTGAAATAAGTGCTGAGCTAAAATCATTGAGAGAGATAAAGCAGGACAATGGCGAGAAGGTTATTCAAGCAATAATGACTCAGCTACGTACTGAAGTTATTGAACCTTTATCAAATCAAATATCAGAGACTTCAACCCTTGTAAAAGAATCAACCAAAGCGGTAACAAAGTTGCATGATGAATTAGGTGATATTTCCTCTAAATTGGCTGGTGCGGTAAGTACTATTCAATCTTTCCAAGAAGAAACAATGAAGCAACTATCTGGTTTTTCAAATGATTTACGAGGGATCTTAAGTGGTTTTCAAACGGATACTAAGGTTATTCTTGAGGGGGTTTCAGTGCAATTAAATAGTGCTGTGAAGTCGAGCATCACAGCAATGGATGCACAAAAAAATGCCTTCCAAGACAGTGCAAATCAAGCAGCATTGACGTTTAGTGGAATTAAGGAAAACCTTGAAGAATCTTTAACTAAGCAAGCGACAGTTCAAAAAGAAATGTTGGATAATACTGCTGAACGTGTCGGAACATTACTTGAAGAAAGTCAGAAATCTCATTTTGAACAAGTGAAAATTATTGAGCAAGTGGGGGAAACCGCCACGGGATTGATGAATAATGCGCGTGAAAACCTTAGTTCTACACTAAGCAGCGTTGATAATGTGCTTATTGAGACTAAAAATACGGTCACAGAACAGCTAAATAACTTTAGAATGACTTACCAAGAAAGCTTAACAACATTCTTTAACGAACAAAATAATCTACTTGAAAGCACGTTAGGTCAGCAAAGAGACGGGCTAGCAACAGTGGTTCAATCTTGTAACGACGTATTTATAGAAGAATACACCCGAAGAAAAGAGTTAGGTGAAGAGCTAAGTACAAATTTAATTAACATGCAAAAGTCTGTCGAAGTTGCGAATCAATTAGCACAGGCTGTACAGTTGATGGAAAGCTCTCATATCAACCAAGTTGAGCAAACTGCTAAATCTATCGGCTTGCAAGTCGGGAAGTTAGAAAAATCGTATTCAAGCTCTTCAGAGCTATTTGCAGAGTTACTTGAACAAATTCCGAATGAGCTCAATCGATACTTTGATCGTGCGAACGTATCGCATGAAGAGTTCTTCACAGAAATGGATAAAGCATCTTCACAAATACATACTCGTTTACTGCAATCTGCCGAATACTTGATTACTTCTGAAACTCAGCGAAGAATGATGCACGAGCAAGAAGAGGTTTCTTGATGAAAGTTAATCAACCTAGCTTAAGTGAGCAGGAGTATGAAGAGCAAGTTGAAGGCACTGAGTGGCTTTCTATAAGTGATTTAATGTCTGGTTTATTGATGATCTTTGCTTTATTGGTTGTCGTTACTTTATTTCAATTAAAAACAGCGCAAGAAGCAACTAAAAATAAACGTATAGTTGTTATTCAAGCGTTGCAGCAACAATTTAATGCTAATGGAATTAATGCGGAAATTAACCAAGAAACAGGTGATATTACATTATTGGATTCAGTGTTATTTGGCTTTAATGAGCAGGAACTTAAACCAGAAGGTAAGTTATTTCTTAGCCAGTTTATACCTATCTATAGCAATGTTATTTTTAGTAACCGAGATATAAGTGAAGAGATCACACGGGTAATTATTGAGGGGCATACAAGCTCAGATGGCGCTATGGCTTATAATATGCAGTTAAGTTTGGGAAGAGCTAATAGTGTCTACCAATACATCAATAGTTTTGCATTGGGTGCTCATAAAAAAGAGTTTTTGAAAAAAATTCAGGTGGCGGGGCGAGGGCCAATGGATGCGAATAGTAAAAAAGGTCAAAAGACAGACCGGAAAGTTATTTTCAAAATGCAGTTTAAATCTGAAGACGCATTCAATGAAGTACTCAGGCTAAATCGATAATATGGCGACGCTAATTAATCTTGCTCCACCTAAAATTGTTAGAGCAAGTAAAATGCTTAAAGTCGCTAAAGACTTCGCAGATGACATTGATGAGGAGCTATTCAAAGGACTCGTATTGCCAGAGGTTCCCCCCCGAAGTATTAGCTCTTTGTTATCTGCTTTAAGTGCAAATGAGTCCCATACTATTTCTCTGCTAGAGTGGTTCACTATTTTTGAAGCAGAAAACTTTTTTGGTCAACAAGCCATTAATCAAAACGTTAAATATAGAAATTTAATTTGGAAAGAAATTAGGCAACAGAAAAAGGTTAGACAAATAGCATTTTGGCGAATGTGTTTATATTTTGATGGACAAAAATATATGCTACCTCAAATGTTAATGGATAATTTACAAGTTAACTTAACAAATATAAAGAATATTGATAAAAAAAAGGTACAGGTGTTGCTCGCTGTTAGTGAATGTAAAGCAGACGAGCTAGCTTACTACGCTTTACAAAGCGCCATTTCATCGAAGGCATTACTATCCCAGTTAGGCTTACCGAGTAATATTAATTTTGCTGTGGAATCAGATAAAAATATTGAAAAGGCTTTAATCAAACAAGGCATTTCTAAGTTATCTGAAAATTACCTTCAAATAATCTCGTCATATCCAACGTTATCACGTGATAAAGCGATTAGTAGACTAATTCTTGCTTCTACACCGGAACAGTTATTAGAATGCTCACTTTTGTTTGAGTATATTAAAAAAAGATATGGTACCCATACTCTTAATTCGCGCTGGGGGGAACTCGAACCTAATATTCAAAGTCAGTTAAAAGAAGCTTTTGGAAAGGTTTACTTTTATGATTTTAAAAAATTTATTTTTCAAATTACAGCACCAGAACTAGCAGAGGCTTTAAGTTTAACAGCTAGTGAAATTAGGCAGCTTAAAAGTCGGGTAACGTTTTGGTCAAACTATCAAACACGCTTTAAAAGCTTCAAAATTTTCATGCCACTAAAAACGATAAAAATAATTGAAAATTTTGGTTTAAGCATCCCTGAACATTCAATTTTAAGTGGTTTCAAGCATGAGAGATATGAAACAGAATTGTGTATTTTAGAGTTTGAGAAACATATTGTTGTTGAATACCTAAGAGGAGGATCGAGTTCTCTTAAGGTTTATCTTAAATGTGAAAAAACTATTGATACGTTACTAAAGTCAAAGAAATTATATGTAGATGAACTAGAACACTTTAGCGCATTAAAGGAACATGACCACTTAGTGTACTGGCAAAACTCATGTGAGAAAATGTTGCGTACTCAATTCAGTATTTTTCCTGATAGTAAGTTGAAGAAATTTTTGATAAAAGATCCTGATGGTACTGCTCCCCTATTCTATCAAAACTACTCTGTCAGTAATGGGTTGCCTAACTTGTCAGCTATGAAGTCTAGAAAAAGAGAGGATGCGTTAAGTTATTTAAATAGCTCACGTTTAAATAATGTAAAAAATCGTGGTGGCATTGAAAGAATTAATAGAGGAAAAAATAACTTTTACGTAGGGCAAAGGTTAAAATTTTTAGGCCAGCACTTCGTTGAAGTGAAAGAAATAGATGAAAGTTTTCTTATTGTATTATTATCTGATGGGCGCCCAATAAAAATAGGTCGTAATTCGGATTTAAAAGTACTTTAAAATAATAGAGGATAAGGAAGTATTCCCCCTCCTTGTCCTCTATTATTAGTATAATACTATTTGTAATAACCTAAGCATGCATCGACTTCGTTGGCTGAACCCATAATAACTTCAACACGTTGATGAATGTCAGTTGGCTCGATATCCATAATACGTCCTTGACTGGTCATGGCTTTACCGCCGGCCTGTTCGATCAAGAAGCTCATAGGGTTGGCTTCATACATTAAGCGTAATTTGTACGGTTTTTCAGGGTTTTTGTTATCAGCAGGGTAAGTGAATAAACCGCCGCGTGTTAATACACGGTGAATATCGCCAACCATAGCCGCGATCCAACGCATGTTGAAATTTTTACCGCGCGGTCCAGTATCACCTGCAATTAAATCTCTAATGTAGTTTTGCATTGGCGCTTGCCAAAAACGTTGGTTTGACATGTTAATAGCAAATTCTTGCGTATCTTGTGGTACTTGTACGTTACGTTCAACCAATAAATAACCACCATGCGTTCGGTCAAGAACGTAAAAGTGTGTGCCGCTGCCGGTTGTCATCACTAACATGGTTGATGGGCCGTATAGTACGTAACCTGCACAAACTTGTTTGTTACCCGATTGTTTGAACATATCAGGGTCGTTAGCTTCCATATCGGCTGGCGCTTCATGAATTGAGAAAATCGTGCCGATTAATGAGTTGATATCAATATTTGAACTACCATCTAGTGGGTCAAATGAAACAATAAACTTGCCGTTTTTATCACCAGCAACTGAAGTATCTTCTTCTTCAGATGAAATGGCTTTAACAAAACCAGACTCTAATAAAATATCTTTGAAAAGTTCATTGGCAACCACATCAAGTTTCTTTTGCACTTCACCTTGAATGTTTTCATCCAAAGTAGAGCCCATTAAGCCGCCCAAGTGTGCTTGGCTGACACGAAATGAAATTTCTTTGGTGGCAGCTAAAATAGTTTTTATTAATGAAATTAAATCTAACGGTACATTATCTTCACGTAAAGCTGGAGCTAGTCGTTGCATCGGGTTACCTAATCACTTTAAAGTCATACTCATTTTATCAGAGTAAATTGTATATTGTATTTTGTTTTCGATGGTATGATGTAATATCAAGGCATCAAAAGTTGCTTTAATTATGGTATTAAGTAATCTTGAAAACTTTCAAGATTACTTTTACAGCGATTATAACAAGAATAAGAGTATTTTCAGTACTTCTAATTATTTTAATTTTATTGACAGCAAGGATATGAAATGAGGTTTTTCATTAGGGTAATGGTTTTATTTGTTTGTAGTGCTCTCGCTGCACAAGTATGGGCAAACGATAAAACAAGCTACGCTGATTTTATTGACGGTATGCAGCATCAACAAGGATTTTTTTCTTTTTATCTTGACGATAAAACAGGAAAAGTATTTTTAGAAATAGACAATTTTAATGAAGACTTTCTATTTCAAAGTAGTTTACCGCATGGTGTCGGCTCGAATGATATTGGCTTAGATCGTGGTCAGCTAGGGGATACGCGTTTAGTACGTTTTGAAAGAGTAGGTGACAAGGTGTTTTTGCGCCAACTTAATACTTATTATCGCGCCAATACCGAAAATACATTAGAAAAACAAGCGATTGATGAGGCGTTTGCCAGTTCTATTATTTGGGGATTTAAAGTTAGCAGTAGCTCAAAAAATAATAAAAAAACACTTATTGATTACACGCCTTTCTTGTTATCGGATATCCATAACTTATCGGCGAAATTAAAGCGCACTAAGCAGGGAAATTTTAGCATTGATGTATCACGTAGTGCTGTTTATGAAAAACGAAGTAAAGCGTTTCCAAATAATACTGAGCTAGAGGCCACAGTAACATATAAAGGTTCAAAAGCGGGTGCTTACTTACGTTCAGTGACGCCTGATGCAAGTGCTGTTACTGTAAACCTGCACCACTCACTTATTAAACTCCCTGATGATGGCTATCAAACTCGAAAATTTCATCCATATAGTGGTTTTTGGGAAAACTCATACGCGGACTATGCCAGTGCTATTGATGAGCCGTTAATTAAACGTGATATTCCACGTCATCGATTAAAAAAGAAAAATCCTGATGCTCAAGTTAGTGAGGCAATAGAGCCTATTGTTTACTATTTAGACGCAGGTGTGCCAGAGCCAGTAAAAAGTGCCTTACTTGAAGGGGCTCGTTGGTGGGATCAAGCTTTTGAGGCTATAGGTTATAAAAATGCCTTTCAAGTAAAAATGTTACCTAGTGATGCTGACCCGATGGATGTTCGCTATAACGTTATTCAGTGGGTGCATAGAGCAACGCGAGGTTGGTCTTACGGCTCTTCGGTTATTGACCCGCGTACCGGAGAAATTATCAAAGGCCATGTAACTTTAGGCTCTTTGCGAGTACGACAAGATTATCTGATTGCTCTTGGATTAACTTCACCTTTTGAAACTGTAGACACAGATACCAGTGCCATGAAAGAAATGGCGTTAGCGCGTATTCGCCAGTTATCAGCTCATGAAGTTGGTCATACGTTAGGCATAGCACATAATTTTGCTGCCAGTGTGAACGACCGTGCATCGGTGATGGATTATCCGCATCCGTTGATCACCATTAAAAACGATGAAATTAGTTTAGAAAATGCTTATGCCGAAGACATAGGTGACTGGGATAAATTTGTTATTGCTTACGGATATGCGGATGTAAAAAAAGAGCAGGAAGCGCAATACCTTGCAGAGTTAGTTAAGCATGCACAACAACAAGGTTTGCAATATGTTTCTGACCCTGATGCTCGACCGAAATCAGGAGCACATGGCACAGGACACTTGTGGGATAACGGCGAAAATGCCGCACAAGAATTAACACGCGTATTAAAGGTTAGGAAGCTGGCGTTAGAAAACTTTGGCTTAAAAAGTATTCCAATAGGTACACCAATGTCGGAGCTTGAAGAAGTTTTAGTGCCAATTTACAACTTTCATCGTTTCCAAGTTGAAGCTACGGCTAAGCTAATCGCTGGTGTTGACTATGGCTATCAATTACGTAGTGAACAATTTAATAACCAACAAAAAATGGTCGCCGGCAATTTACAAGATGAAGCGTTGACAGCACTTTTGAAAACCTTATCGCCAAACACCTTAGCTGTGCCAGCGAGTATTACTGCGCTAATTCCACCTAAGGCCTATGGTTATTATCGAACACGTGAAAGCTTTAATGGCCACACAGGTATAACTTTTGACCCGATCAGCGCTGCACAAGCAAGTGCCAAGCATACTTTATCGCTGTTGTTAAATGCAGAACGTTTGGCTCGATTACAACAGCAAGCTATGTTGGATGAAAGTGTTCCTTCTGTGCAGGAGCTACTAAATAAAGTCGTTGATGCAACGATACAGTCTGCACCGCAAACATCAACTTCGTTACTAGTACAGCAGCGGGTCAATCAGCAGCTTGTTGAGCATTTGTTAACATTATGGCACAGCCAAAATGTTGTACCGGAAGTTCGCGCCGAGGTGTATTTAACACTAACCGAATTATCTCAGTGGTTGACTGATAAACGCAGTACCCGAAAATACAAAGGCTCACGTGCACATTTTAGTTTGTTAGCTAAGCAAATTGATTACAGTTTAAGTCATGATAAATCATCATTGCCTGAGTCTAAAATTAAGTTGCCACCAGGCTCACCTATTGGTAACTAATCGTTTGATATATTCTCTATTTAATAGCTTTGGCGTTAAATAGAGAATAAAAAGGCAGATCATGAGTAATAACAGTTTTGATGTAGCATTACTTGGCGTCCCTTTTGATGAAAACTCATCATTTGAGCGAGGGCCTGCGTTAGCTCCTTCAGCAATTCGCAAAGTTTTACATGGCGGTTCACTAAATGGCTCAACTGAGCTAGGTATCAACCTTCGAGAGTCAAAGCGTTGGCTTGATGCGGGCGATGTTGACATTAAAACAGCGGATAGCTTTTTAGGCGATATTGAACAACATTGTGATAAATTACTTAAAAATAATACACGAATACTAACCCTTGGTGGGGACCACAGTATTAGTTACCCGTTGCTGAAAAGTTACCGTAAGTACTTTCCAAAATTAACTATCTTACATATTGATGCCCACTCAGACTTATATGATTCATTTAAGGGTAATCGTTACTCTAATGCTTGCCCATTTGCGCGCGTGATGGAAGATGGTTTATGTGACAGGCTAGTACAAGTAGGCATTAGAACTCTAAACTTGCATCAAGAGCAGCAAATAGCCAAGTTCCAAGTTGAATCACTTGAGATGCGACATTGGCCATTAGCCAAGCCTTTGATATTTGAGCACCCTGTTTATTTGTCGTTAGATATAGACGGTATAGATCCTGCTTTTGCGCCGGGTGTTTCACACCGAGAGCCCGGCGGCTTATCAACACGTGAAGTGATTAATTTAATACACCAAATTAATACACCACTGGTTGGTGCTGACATTGTGGAATTTAATCCAAATAAAGATATTGATGCTATGACCTCGCAACTTGTAGCAAAACTTGTCAAAGAAGTTGCAGGGAAAATGCTACTTAGGTTGTGAAAGTAACAAAAGAAAAAACGGTGCTGAAAAGGAAGGAATTCAGCACCGCCGTGCAATTGGCACTTAATATAAGTGTACTTAGCACAAAAAATTGACCATTTGGAAAGTCATAAGACCCTATTATATCGCTTCAGTATTCAAGTTTTTTTGATTTACATTAGCTTCTGTAGCGTCTTTTCCTCTAATTCCCATTTTATTTTTACTAGATGCTCCTTTTTTAGGCTTCATCAACACCACCAAGTTTCCAGCTAAAATACAGCTTAAACCCGCAACGGTGAATAGCGTCCAAGAAAAGTCCTCAACAAACGTAGAAATAACTACAGCTACAGCCGGAAACATAATGGAGGCATAGGAAGCTTTATGAGCCCCTATGCGATTAAGTAGCGTTAAGTAACTACCAAAAGCGATTACTGAGCCAAATATTGATAAATACAGCAACGATGTAATGTATGGTATTGAATAGTCAAAGCTGAATTCTTTGCCTTGAAATAGTGCCAACAGCGCCATAAATGTTGCACCATAGGCCATTCCCCATGCATTTGCCGGCATTAATGCTATCTGCATTTTCTGGTTTTTCATAGACAGCATATTACCGGTGGATGCGAATAACGTTCCGGTAATACATAGCGTTAGTCCCATTAACGTTTCTGTGCCTAGTTGGGTATTGTTTATTTGTGGCCAAAATAAAATAACTATGCCTGCCAAACCAAGCGTACCACCAATATAAACTTGCTTAGTGATTTTAGTGCCGTACCAAATACGAGCATTAAAGACGTTAAAAAACATGATCATTGAAAATGCAATGCAGGTTAATGCAGAATTTATATGTTGCTGTGCTGAGTATAAAAACAAATAGTTACAGCCGAATAATGTAATGCCGAACAGGAAAAACTGTAAGTGATGGCGAGCGGAAAATTTCAACGATACTTGCTTGTATTGGCAGTAGGTAAATAACACCAATGCCGCTAAGCCGAACCGATAAAAGAGTGATACTTCAGCGGCTACATCACCTAGCTGATAATTTATGGCGATCCAGGTTGAACCCCATATCAATACCGTAATGATATACAAAAACGTATTATTCATATTTCTTCCTTAATATGCGCTAGCAATGATGGCATTGCTAGCGTTAAACAGAGTTACTTGGGACAACAGCTTTGCTGGTTATTTGGCGCATCCTTACAAATAATATGCATTGGCATTTGTGTTTCTTGTCTAACGAGAGCAGTACTAAAACCTCTTTTTGATAAGGTATTAATCCATTTTGATAAAACTGTTTTTACGATATATACAAATGTCATGTGCCTCACCTCGTTACTTGTTTCCAAGAATGAAAACTAGCGAAACTGTGTTATTGAATAGACAGTCTACTGGTTATTTGTTTTAATAACATATACAAAAAAATGAAAATGCAACCTATACAGTTATGCGATTAGTTGATAAATCTGCACCGGAGTTTTTATACCAACAAGTTATCGATTTTGTTGAGCACCAAACCAAAAGCGGTGCTTTACGCCCTGGTGATAAATTACCTAGCCTGCGTAAACTCAGTCGCCAATTTGATATTAGCGTGCCAACGGTTAAGCAAGCCTATGTTGAACTTGAGCGGCAAGGGGCTATTTCAGCAAGGCCGCAGTCGGGTTATTACTTGAAGGCTAAACAAGCACGCACCTTGTTACCACGACGTGCCAAGTGGGCATGTTGTGAACCATCTGAAGTTTCATGCCGTAGCTTAATTGAACGAGTATATGATGCTGTGCATATGCCGGACTCTGTTGCCTTAGGGATTTCTAACCCGGTTCATGCACACCCGCCTGATAAGGCACTTGCTAGGTTAATGCGTTCGGTAATTAGCCGTGTTTCCGAAAAAGCAGTAAGTTATGGGCCGGTAAATGGCGATCCTAAGTTACGACTGAATTTAGCATTTCGTTATCAAGAACAAGGGGTACTGGTAAATCATGAAGATTTGATCATCACCAACGGTGCACAAGAAGCGTTATCAATAGCACTGCAATGTGTTGCAGAACGAGGCGATATTATTGCCGTTGAGTCGCCTTGCTACTTTGGCTTAATTGAATTAATTGAAAGCCTGGGGATGAAAGTTGTAGAAGTGTATACCTGCCCAGAAGATGGCGTTTGTATATCTGAACTTGCAGCAGTTATTCAGCAACATCCAGTGAAAGCATGTTTATTTTCTACGGCCATTAATAATCCGCTAGGCTCTATGATGACAGATAAACAGCGACAAGATATGGTGGCCTTATTAGAAGCCAATAATATTCCGCTGATTGAAGATGAAGTATACAGTGACCTGTACTTTACCGAAAAAAGGCCCGTTTCCGCACAGCTATATTCAGAAAAAGGCTTAGTACTGACTTGTTCGTCTTTTTCAAAAACAGCAGCGCCAGGTTACCGCGTTGGTTGGTTATTGCCGGGGAAATTTGAAGAGAAAGCTAAACGCATTAAGCGGGCGCAGTCATGCTCAACGCCTATGTTGCAGCAGTGGACATTAACTGATTATTTAATGAGTGGTGAGTACGACAGGCACCTACAAGTATTGCGCAAAACCTTACGTTACAACTGTGAACGTATGCGGGCGTTAGTCGCACAACATTTTCCAGAGCAAGTTTGTATTTCAAAGCCACAAGGTGGCAGTGTGCTATGGGTTCGATGTCGCTCCCATGTTGATACCAGTCAGTTTTTTAGTCAGGCCATTGCTCAGGGCGTTAGTTTCGCACCAGGTGAGATCTTTTCACCATCAGGAAAGTATAAAAATTATATGCGAATAAGTTTTGGTGTGCAGTGGTGTGAACGAATTGATGAAGCCATTCAAACATTAGGCAAGCTTGTGCATCAATATCCAGATCCACAAAAAACTAGGATCTAATCGAGTGTTAAATAACTCAATAAAAATATCATTAAAATACTTGTTGCCGCTACTGGCAGCCATTATTGCTGTGTCGCCGTTGGCGATAGATATGTATTTACCAGCTATGCCAACCTTAGCTGCTCATTTCTCTACGCAAATGCCATTAGTGCAGAATAGTTTAAGTATTTACCTCTTTGGTTATGCGTTAGGCATGTTGGTGTTTGGGCCTATGGCTGATAAACACGATAAGCGTAAGTTGGTTATGATTGGTTTAACTGGCTTTATGCTAACGACTTTATTGCTGACCATAGCTCAGAGTATAGAGCAGTTTATTGTCTTACGTTTTATGCAAGCATTTGTTGGTAGTGCTGCTACTGTCGTGGTGCCCGGAATTATTAATCAGCTATATGGTAAGGATACGGCAAAAGGCTTGTCGTATGTAAGTATGATTATGATGCTAGCTCCTATGATTGCCCCCAGTATTGGTAGTGCACTATTACTGCATAGCTGGCAGATGATATTTTATATTTTAGCTTTGTATGCTTTAGTTATCTTAGTATTAGGTACGTTTTTCTTGCCTGACGTTAATTCACAAAAAACAGCAATAAAGTACCGGACAATAGCGCGCTATAAAATAGTTTTTGGTAATAAAAAAGCGCGTTTAGATTTAATGAGTTCCATGATGGTCTCGCTTGCATTTTTTGCCTATATAACGGCAATTTCATTTGTTTATTTAACCGTATTTAAGGTTTCTGAATTCGAATTTAGTGTGCTGTTTGGCATAAATGTTTTAGCGCTTATGACAGCACACTTTGTTAATACGCGTGTGGTAACAAAAGTTGGCTCCAGAAAAATGCTTTATTACGGCATACTGCTAGCTGTGATTGCTGTAAGCAGCTTAGTATTGGCAAATATATTCTCTTTACCTTTGATGTATCACGTTGTCGTCATACTGCCACTAATGGGGAGTTTATCGATAATTTCTGTTAATGCTAATGCCCTAATATTACAAGAGTTTACTGAGCATGCAGGTACAGCGACAGCAGTTAACGGTACATTACGTTTCGGTATAGGTGCTTTAGCGGGTCCTATTTTAGCTGTATTTTATAATGGCACTGCTTTACCATTTGCTTTATTAATGGCTGGTGCTGTTTATATGGTTTTACTATGTCAACTTATGCGTAGAGTGTTAGAGAAGAGTGAGGGAGAAACGTGAAAAATATTGCAGTAATTTTATCTGGTTGTGGTGTTTATGATGGTAGTGAAATACATGAAGCCGTATTAACTTTGTTGGCTATTGAACAGGCAGGAGCAAAGTATCGCTGTTTTGCGCCGAATATCAATCAACATCACGTTATAAATCATGTAACAGGTGAGGTGATGGCAGATGAGCAGCGTAACGTGTTGGTAGAATCTGCCCGTATCGCGCGTGGCGATGTGGAAGACTTATCAGAGTTTTATATTGATGAGTTTGATGCCTTAATCGTTCCAGGTGGCTTTGGTGCTGCAAAGAATTTATCAGACTTTGCTATAAATGGTGAAAACCTATCAGTTAATGCGCAAGTATTAGCTACTTGTAAAGCATTTGCGAAAGCAGGAAAGCCTGCAGGTTATATGTGTATTGCACCAACCATGATCCCGCTAATTTATGGCGACGACGCGCAAGCAACTATCGGTAAAGATATCGCAATTGCAGAGTCATTAACAAATATTGGACTGGCGCATAAAGATTGTGAAGTAGATGATATTGTTACAGATGAAGCAAGAAAGCTAGTGTCAACGCCTGCATACATGCTAGCAACAACGATGACAGAAGCTGCAAGTGGTATTAATAAGTTAGTTACTAAAGTTATGCAATTGGCTCAATCAAAATAGCGTGTTATTAGCTAGATCTTAACTAAGGCATTGATAGCAAGAAAAATGCTACTTATCGGCATTTTCTTGCTCTTGTTTTGCTTTTAATTCCACTTGCTGTAAGCGCCATTTTTTACGTTCGGCATAGTAATGGTCCCATACACAAGGATTACAAGCACCGCCGCCGCAACAATCGTCATCGGCAGGTGGTAAAGGTTTTTCTAATAATTCAGTCATTAATTTTTACTTTTGCAGAATGTGCCTTTATTGAGATAAATAATACCATTTAATTTAAACATATCAGCTCTTTTACATCCATGTAATCGCTTAATACGGTCATCCATGAGATAACAGCTCTTTTACATCCATGTAATCGCTTAATACTGTCATCTTGACATAAAAAAAGCTCTGCATGCAGAGCTTTTTACTAGTGGATAACCTAGATGTTATTCAAATTCAGAAAGTTTCTTTTCTAAATAATGGATATTGGCACCACCGTTAACAAAGCCTTGATCATTTAAGATATCTTGGTGTAAGGCAATGTTGGTTTTAATACCGTCAATAACTAACTCATTTAAAGCATTGCGCATACGAGCGATAGCTACATCGCGGTTGTCACCATAAGTAATAAGTTTGCCGATCATAGAATCGTAATGTGGTGGTACCGAGTAATCGGCATAAATATGAGAATCCCAACGTACACCCATACCGCCTGGTGGGTGAAAACGTGTAATTTTACCCGGTGAAGGAATAAAAGTTCGTGGGTCTTCAGCATTAATACGACACTCTATTGAGTGGCCTGCAATTTTAATATCTTCTTGGGTATAAGATAAAGGTTGACCAGCAGCAACACGAAGTTGTTCTTTAATTAAGTCAACGCCAGTGATCATCTCGGTTACAGGGTGTTCAACTTGAATACGGGTATTCATTTCAATGAAGTAGAATTCGCCATTTTCATATAAGAACTCAAAAGTACCGGCGCCACGGTAACCAATCTCGATACATGCGTTACAACAGCGTTCACCAATTTTAGCACGCATTTCAGGCGTAATACCTGGTGCCGGAGCTTCTTCAACAACCTTTTGGTGGCGACGTTGCATTGAACAGTCACGCTCACCTAAGTGAATCGCTCCGCCTTGGCCGTCAGCCATAATTTGAATTTCAACATGGCGTGGGTTTTCAAGGAATTTTTCCATGTAAACCATGTCGTTATTGAAAGTTACACGTGCTTCATTTTTAGTTAATGCAATTGCTTCTATCAATTCTTCTTCACTGCGCACAACACGCATTCCGCGACCACCACCGCCACCAGAAGCTTTAATAATTACTGGGTAACCAATACGTTTACCATGAGCAATATTTGTTGCTTCGTCGTCGGTTAATGGACCATCTGAGCCAGGAACACAAGGAACGCCAGCAGATTTCATAGCTTTGATTGCTGAAACTTTGTCACCCATTAGGCGAATACTTTCCGCTTTTGGGCCAATAAAGGCAAAACCTGACTGTTCAACTTGCTCAGCAAAATCGGCATTCTCCGCAAGGAAACCGTATCCAGGGTGAATAGCAACAGCATTAGTTACTTCAGCAGCGGTGATAATTGTTGGAATATTTAAGTAACTCTTAAGCGCTGATGCTTCACCAATACAAATTGTTTCATCGGCTAATAATACGTGCTTTAAGTTTCTGTCGGCTGTTGAATGCACAGCGACCGTTTTAATACCAAGCTCTTTACATGCACGTAATATTCTTAGTGCAATTTCGCCTCGGTTGGCGATAACGACTTTTTCTAACATGGAATGACCCTTATGGTTGGGCTTATTCAATGATGAATAGCGGTTGGTCAAATTCAATAGCGTCTTCGTTATTCGCTAAAATTTCTTTTATAACACCAGATTTGTCGGCTTCAATTTGGTTCATCATTTTCATTGCTTCAAGAATACATAAGGTATCGCCTGCATTAACATGTTGACCTACTTCTACAAATGCCGGTGCATCTGGAGAAGCTGAAGAATAGAAAGTACCTACCATAGGTGAGCGAACAATGTGTCCAGTTAATGCTGGTGCAGCTGCTTCAACAGTCGGAGTAGCTGCAGGTACTGCTGCGGCAATAGGTGCTGCTACTGGTGCTGCTTGCATTATAGGTGCAGACTGAACAACAGAACCGCCACGACTAATACGTACAGATTCTTCGCCTTCAGATATTTCTAATTCGTTGATGCCTGACTCTTCTACTAATTCAATTAACTTCTTAATTTTGCGAATATCCATGTGAATACCTTTTGATAATTATTAAATTTATGTGTTAATTCACTAAAGTATATAATTTACTTTAATGGTTATTATTTTCTAAGTGTGAAATGGCCGCATTTAATGCATATTGGTAACCATTCGCACCTAGCCCACTGATAACGCCAATAGCGATGTCAGATAAAAACGAGTGATGTCTAAACGCTTCACGCGCGTGTACATTAGATAAGTGGACTTCAATAAAAGGTATATTAACCGATAATAGTGCATCTCGAAGCGCTACACTGGTGTGTGTAAGTGCCGCTGGATTAATGATTATGAAGTCAACTTTTTGAAAACTTTGATGAATTTTTTCAATTAAAATATGTTCAGCATTTGACTGATAGTGATCAAGCGCAATATTGGCATCATTGGCAAGAGCCTGTATATTTGTCATAATCTCAGTCAATGACAACGAACCATAAATTTCAGGTTCACGTTTACCTAACATGTTCAAGTTAGGGCCATTTAAAACTAAAATGTTAAACTTTGTAGTCATTTTCGGTAAAAACACCTATAACGTTAATTGATGTCGTCATCATGTCATATTTATATATGACTTTGTATTAATTTAAGCAATAATGTGCAAATTAATCTCATTTGCCGATTATTATAGTGTTTTCGCAGAATATAGCAGCAAAATACTGGTCTAATCACTTGAGTGGGAATTTTAAGGAGATAATGTATTGTAAGTTAGAATAAGTTTACTAAACTAAATAATGTAGGAATTTTAATTAATTCATTGATTTAGCCTTAGTGCATGGAACTTGTATCTTAGGTTAAATGTAGTCATGTCGTTCTCTGTTAAAAACAAGGATGAAATTATTAAAGCTATATTTACTCAAATTGCTTTTATTGTCTTGCTCACCTCCCCCCAAGTACAAGCGATAAATATTATTTCAAATATTACGGCCGAAACTGTTTCGTTGTCGACGACTCAGTTGCGCCGAATTTATTCAATGCGCCAAGTACATTGGCAAAACGGTACGCCTATTGTGGTTTATGTTTTGTCGAGTAAGAACACAATTCATCAGAAGTTTTGTAAAGAGCAGTTGCGACTGTTTCCTTATCAGTTGGATCGTATTTGGCATAAATTAACGTTCTCAGGTTATGGTGTTGCTCCCATAGAAGTTGCTAATGAAAATGAGCTAGTCGAAGCGGTAAAATCGACAAAAGGTGCTATTGGTTATGTGGAAAATATATCGGAGGTCGACGATGTTAACATCATTAAAATTGATGATTAGACCGACTAAAGTGTTGTCTTATTCAATAAGCGCAATATTAAGTGTAAGTGTGGCATTAGCTGCTACTGCAGCAGAGATTGATAATAAGTCTTTACAGGTGCATGGTTTTATTGCTCAAGGTGTTATCGATGCTGATGGTAGTAATTATATTAATGATGACGAGAGCGTATCTTTTGAATTAACGGAAGTTGGTTTAAATGCTTCGTATCAGATTAATGATGACTATAGGGTGGCGGGGCAAGTTGTTTACCTTAATGGCGGCAATCGTTATCACCCGGGACTTAGATTAGATTACCTTTTACTTGAATGGGATGCTTTTCATAATGACGCATGGCAGGCAAGTTTCTATTTTGGCCGAGTTAAAAATATTCATTGGTTATATTCAAGCGTTCGCGATGTTCCTTTCGCTCGCCCTTCAATTATTATCCCACAAGTAACTTATTTTGATGGTCTGCGAGATTTGGGTGTTGGAGGTGATGGCGCAGCTGCCAAATTCACTTACAACGATGATGAATTGGGAGAATTTGATTTTAATTTCAGTCGTGGCAAGAGCTCTTTTTCTGATGAACAAGCTGATGTAGTTGTTGGTGAATTTGCATTAGGTAAAGTAGAGCATGATTTAGATACTCAGCTTAGTGTTTATTGGCGTCCACCATATTCACAATGGCGATTTGGTATGTCAGTAAATGATGCGTCGTTTAGTTATCAGCAGGCAGAAATAGATAATTTTTTTGATAGTGATTTTACGCTTCAATTTTATACTGCTAGTGCTCTTTACGAAGGTGAGTTTTGGCAGTTTAGTGCTGAGCTAGTGCAAGAGCGTCTTGTGACCGATGGTTTCTATTTTCCAGGGTTTCATCGTGACACTATAGGGCAAGGCTATTATGCTCAAGCAAGTTATCAGTTGCAAAAAGAGCTTTCCGTCTTGTTTCGAACTGAGCGTTTTTACAGTAATAAAGATGATAAAAATGGTAGCCAATTAGCGCAAAATAGTGGTGGATTGATTCCCGCGTATTTTGGTTACCATAACGATACTATGATTGGTCTAACATATGACGTTGCCAATAACTTTAGAATTAATGCTGAATATCATTGGATGCAAGGTGGAGCAAGGCTTTCTCCTGTTGTACAGCCTGATCCAATCGCCAATGACAGTAAGAATTGGCAAGTTTGGGCTATTCAATTTATGTATTGGTTCTAACTATGAAATTTCGTTTTGTTAGTGTATCAATTAAGTTCTTCATTCTTGTTGTTAGCGCATTGATGTTGCTGAGCCTTGCAATTTCAATGTTATCTATTTCACGACTTGATCAGGAGTTTGAACAATACCAAGAGAATAAGTTACGACAAAGTCAGGCACAATTTGATTTGCAAAGTCGTATTGTTCGTGAGCAAGTTGGTAGTTGGCTTGAGTCTTTTACCGATATTATTGGTTTAAAAGAACAAATAGACTTTTACCAAGTAGCTAATGCCTTAGAGCAACAGTTTGATGCTTTGCAGATAAACCAAAATGTTGAATCTTTATGGCTGGTAACAGAGTCCTTACAACCGATATTTAAATCTTCATCGATGTCTGCCGATGTAGTGGCAAGTCTTAAGCGTGTTAGTGAAACTAGTGCTCCAGATTATCAACTCAGTTGTATTCAAGAATGTGTGCAATTAATTTCAACGCCAATTTTAAATGCTAAAGGTGAGATGGCTATAGTTACCATGGCGGTATCATTTGTTGATGTAATTTTTGCTATTAATCAAGCGCTAGAGAACCAAGTGGCAATTGTTGCGTTTAATAAGTCTGAGCAAACTAAGTTGGCTGATGCTCAATTAATTACATCGTCGGCGCCTAAGTTAATGAATGGTCTGTTTATGGGGGAGCAATCAAAAGCATCTTTAATTAGCGTTAAAAGTGAAGGGCTACAAATTGAATATCAAGATAAAAGTTATTTGATCAATTTACTATCTTTGGCAGCGTCTAAGACGCAAAATTTTTATATGGTACAAGTCGACGATGTCAGCTCATTTACGCAAAAATATCAAGCTTATCGCCTTCAGTTTGTTTTTTCAGCCATCGCTATTCTTGTTGTAATAGCCTTTTTAGTCCACTTTGTTGCTGGGCCATTTACTAAACGATTATTGGTGCTTTCTAACATTTTACCTTTGTTAGCTAAAAAAGAATTTGAACAATTTAGAAAAGTAAAAATAAGCCAGTCCAAAGTTTTTCCAGATGAAATTGATATTTTAGTGAATGCTACAACGGAATTAAGTTATGAACTTGAGCAGTTAAATATTGAGGTGACCCAAAAAACGCAAGAGCTTGAAAATATTGCTATGTACGACCTTTTAACTGGGCTTCCTAATCGCAATATGCTGAATTATCAACTACGAAAAGCGTTAAATAGTTCAAGTCGTCAAAGTGATGATATTGCAGTGTTGTTTCTAGACTTAGATGACTTCAAAAAGGTGAATGACACACATGGCCACGGCGAAGGGGATAAACTGCTTATTGAGGCGGCTAATCGCATTAATTTAAGTGTTGCTAGCGCTGATATTGTTTGCCGTTTCGGTGGTGATGAATTTCTTATTCTGCTTAATGAAAGTACATCGCTTGCATATGCTGAAAAGGTTGCTAATGCCATCTTAAAAAGTTTTCAGCGGCCAATTAAAATTGATAGTAGCTTATTTTATGTGACCTGCAGTATTGGTATTGCGATGACAGAAGGTGAGTTGGTTCAGGCGAGTGAGCTTATCAGTCATGCTGATATTGCCATGTATGAAGCAAAAGGTAATGGTGGCGACCAATATTTTATTTACCAAGGTGGTATGTTTCAGCGTGTTGCACAACGTGTGATGATGGAAAGTGAAGTTAAACAAGCACTTGCTAAAGGTCAATTTAGTTTGAGCTTACAACCTCAGTTAGCCGCCAAATCTAATCAATTACATGGTTTTGAAGCTTTATTGCGCTGGCAGCACCCCGAACGAGGTTTGGTGTCACCAGATGACTTTATTCCTATTTTAGAAAATTCTGAACATATGATTACACTTGGTTACTGGGTGATACGTAGATGTTTTGAAATCTCTAGTAGTATGAAAGACATTGGCTTGCCTGATGTGGTTATTGCAATTAATTTATCTGCTGCTCAGTTTGCCGATGTAAATTTAACAATGTATTTAGAAGAATTGTTAGAAGAGTTTGACTTGCCTGCCAAAAATTTTGAACTTGAACTAACAGAGCAAACATTAGTGAAAGACATTGATAAAGCCATTGAAACTATGGATGCAGTTCGCAAACTTGGGTTTAGTTTCGCGATTGATGATTTTGGTACCGGTTATTCTTCATTGGCTTATTTAAAACGTATGCCAGTTGATGTTATTAAAATCGATAAGAGTTTTGTCTTTGGTATGTTAGAAAATCATGCTGATTTCCAAATTATTATGTCGACAATTGCTATGGTAAAGAATTTAGGTTTAACAGTTATTGCTGAAGGGGTTGAAACCAAAGCACAGTTGCGCAGCCTAACAGATAACGATTGTGACTTAATTCAGGGTTATTACTTTTCTAAACCTATACCTGAAACTGAGCTTTTTAACTTTATCAGCCGGCAAATTATTGATGGAAAATGGAAGGTGTTTGCTAATTCGGAATTAACTATAAGTTAGTATGAACTCGTGAATGCGAAAAACACTGATTGAAATTACGTTAATAAAAAAAAGCGCCTTAGGGCGCTTTTTTTATTACCTTGTAATCCGTCCTAAACATTATTTAGTAAAGGTTGCATTTACATGCCTTGAAAACTCTTCAGCAGCCATAAAACCGGTAACTCGGCGTTGTGTTAACTCCTTGCCCGCTTTATCGAAGAATAATATAGATGGTAAGCCAAATACTTCAAAGTGCGACATTAGCTCAACACTGTCTTTAGAGCCTGTATCGGTTAAATCAATTTGCAGTAGTACTGAGCCAGATAATGCTTGTTGTACATTAGGTTCGAAAAAGGTGTATTCTTCAAACTCTTTACAAGCAACACACCAATCTGCGTAAAGGTCAACCATTACTGTTTTGCCTTGTGCGTTTGCTTTAGCAATGGCTTGATTCATTTCGCTTAAGTTTTTTACATGTTCAAAGCCATGTTGCTCACTTTGTTGCGATGTTGCAATTTGCTCTGTCGGATAAACTAATTGATAGGCTTTATTAGCGCCAATAAAGAAAATTAAGAAAATAATAATACTACGTAAACCAAAGCCAAATGTTTTCTCTGAATTTTGATTAACCGTATAGAAGTAACCTGCAGTTGCCAGAATAAGTGCAGCCCACATAACTTCAATTATTAATGCTGGTAAAAAGCGTTCGAGTAAAAATACCGGTACCGCCAGTAATAGCAAACCGAAGATATTCTTAATAACATTCATCCAGTTGCCAGCTTTTGGTAATAACTTCCCGCCAGAACTACCTAAAATAAGTAAAGGTAAACCCATACCTAAGCTTAAGGCGTATAATGCTGATGCACCTAGAGCAATATCTCCCGATTGAGAAATATATAATAATGCCCCAGTTAGTGGTGCGGTGGTACATGGTGAGGCGACTAAACCAGATATAGCGCCCATCACTAATACGCCAACATACGAGCCACCTTTTTGATTGCTGCTAAGTTGATTAAGCTTGTTTTGCCAACTGCTTGGTAAAGCTAAGTTAAATACGCCAAACATTGACAAGGCTAAGAAAATAAAAAGCACGCTTAGTGCAACTAATACCGCAGGATGTTGAAACATGGCTTGAAATTGCGCTCCTGCAATTGCCACGACAATGCCAAGTAAGGTGTATGTTATCGCCATACCTTGTACATAGAAAAAAGATAATGAAAATGCTCTTTTGGTAGATAATTTATCACCTTGACCGACAATAATTCCCGTTAAAATGGGGTACATTGGGAAAACACATGGTGTAAAAGAAAGTAGTAGCCCGCCAATAAAAAAGGCCGCCAATGTTAACCAAACATTATCGCCTTTTAACATGTCGGCAAGCTGGTGTTGCTCACTGCTTGTGGCTTTGTTTACTACGTCAGTGTTGATAGCTTGAGAGTCAGCTGATGTGGCAAGTGCTTGCAGTACATTTTGTGCATTGTTTTCAGTACTTGCTGAAAAAGCGACTTCACTTAAGTCTATGGTTTTCTTGGTAGGTGGGTAACATAAGCCTTTTTTAGCGCAGCCTTGGTAACGAATAGTAATGCTTGCATCATTAAGGGCTTCACTAATGTTGACTGTAAAGGCTAGCTGATCAGTAAATATTTGTTGAACACCAAAAAATTCATCTTCGTGATGTTCCCCTTCAGGCAAGTTGACCTCCACTATAGTGGCATTGTTAGTGGTAAACTTGAATTGATGGCGATAAAGGTAATAACCATCAGCAATATTAAAGCTAATTTTTAACTTATCTTTTTGCTGGTGAAAATCAAAAATAAACGCATCATCAACTTTTAAAAATTCATCATCATTACTGAATAATGAAGCAGGGGCGTTAAAAATTGAATCTTGCGCATATGTTATTGGCGCATTTGCAAACGTAAAGCAGGTTAATATTAACCAAAAAACAGCAACAACTTTTTTCATAACCGTTATTTCAAAGACTCATTTATCCAGTTTAAATATTGATGATCGCCTTGCTGGATGTTCAATGCGATAACTTCAGGAGTGTCGTACGGATGCAGTTGCTTTATTCTCTCATTAAGCAATTCAAAATATTCCAATTTAGTTTTTATGAATAACTGTACTTCCGTCTCACTGACTACGTTTTCTTGCCAACAATATACCGAAGTTATGTTCGGTAGTATATTGACACAAGCGGCAAGCTTTTCATTAACCAATTGCTTCGCGATATCTTGTGCAATAACACTAGTTGGACATGTACATAAAATTAATTGATACATTACCAAAAAGACCTTAATAAAAACTTATTCTGTCGCAATATAATTTAGTTGAGTGATAAATGTATTACGAAATGTCGTGATTAATTAAGTTTACGCTATTCTATTTCAATCAGTAAATACATAGCTGCACTGCTTAACAAAATACCCTTGAAAAACAGCTGGCAATTTCTTAAAAAGCGAGTTCGCTTGAAAAAGACCTGCTAACCCCCATATTAGTTTCAATAAAGATTATTGGGAGCCAATATGTTTCGTCTTTTATTTGTACTTTTTATTATTATTCCAATTATAGAAATTTCTGTTTTAATGCAAATAGGTGCCGTGCTCGGCGTTTGGCCAACCATAGCTATTGTTATTTTCACTGCTTGGCTTGGCGCAAAATATGTCCGTCAACAAGGCCTTTCGACTTTAAACTCAGTACAAACTAAAATGGCACAAGGACAAATGCCCTCTGATGAAATAGTAACAGGTTTAATGTTGTTGGTTGCTGGCGTATTATTAGTTACCCCCGGCTTTGTTACTGACTTCTTTGGTTTAAGCTTACTCGTGCCTGCAGTACGAAACGCGATTGTTACGAGTGTAAAGTCTCAGCTCAAAGCGAATAATACAAATGCACAGGGCTTTCAATTTCATACCTATGAACAAACACAGAGCCAAGATGATTTTGCTAAGCAGCAAAATAATCCATTTCAAGAACATATTCAGCCTCCTCATAAAGGCCAAACTTTAGACGGCGAGTTTGAACGCAAAGATTAAAAAATTATCATGATGGGCTTGTGAAGTTTTATTTAATCCCCATCTTTGAATCAACAAAATTAAAATCCTTTATTTTTTATTAAATAGAACATCTCAGGAGAAAGAAATGAGTATTCGTCCATTACACGATCGTGTGATCATCAAACGTAAAGAAGTAGAATCAAAATCTGCAGGCGGTATTGTACTAACAGGTAGTGCTGCTGAAAAATCTACACGTGGTGAAGTAGTTGCTGTTGGCAAGGGCCGAATTCTAGAAAACGGTGAAATTCGTGCATTAGATGTGAAAATTGGCGACCAAGTGATCTTCAGTGAAGGTTACGGCATGAAAACTGAAAAAATTGACGGCGAAGAAGTGCTAATTTTGTCAGAGTCTGACATTTTAGCCATCGTAGAATAATTAATATTTTTTAACTCATTTTATTGTATTGATTTTAATTGATGCAAAGAACAGTTTATAAGGAGTCATGAACATGGCAGCAAAAGACGTATTATTTGGTAATGACGCTCGCGTTAAAATGCTTAACGGTGTAAACGTATTAGCAGACGCAGTAAAAGTAACGTTAGGTCCAAAAGGTCGTAACGTAGTTTTAGATAAATCATTCGGTGGCCCAACAATCACTAAAGACGGTGTTTCTGTTGCGAAAGAAATTGAACTTGAAGATAAGTTCGAAAATATGGGCGCACAAATGGTGAAAGAAGTTGCTTCTAAAGCCAATGATGAAGCCGGTGACGGTACGACTACGGCTACAGTTTTAGCACAAGCCATTGTAAACGAAGGTTTAAAATCTATCGCAGCGGGCATGAACCCAATGGACCTTAAACGTGGTATCGACAAAGCTGTTGTTGCTGCCGTTGAATCATTAAAAGGTTTATCGCAAGAATGTAGCGACAACAAAGCAATTGAACAAGTAGGTACCATCTCAGCTAACTCTGATGAAACTGTTGGCCAAATCATTGCCACAGCGATGGAAAAAGTGGGCACTGAAGGTGTTATCACTGTTGAAGAAGGCCAAGCCTTAACTGACGAATTAGACGTTGTTGAAGGTATGCAGTTTGACCGTGGTTACTTATCACCATACTTCATCAACAACCAAGAAAGTGGTGCGGTTGAATTAGAAAACCCATTCATTTTATTAGTAGACAAAAAAGTATCGAACATTCGTGAGTTACTAACAACGCTTGAAGGTGTTGCAAAAGCTGGCAAGCCACTATTAATTATCGCCGAAGATGTTGAAGGTGAAGCATTAGCAACATTGGTAGTGAACAACATGCGCGGTATCGTGAAAGTTGCAGCTGTTAAAGCTCCTGGCTTTGGCGACCGTCGTAAAGCTATGCTACAAGATATTGCAACATTAACCGCTGGTACGGTTATTTCTGAAGAGATTGGTATGGAGCTTGAAAAAGCAACATTAGAAGACTTAGGTCAAGCGAAACGTGTTGTGATTTCTAAAGATAACACAACTATCATCGATGGTATTGGTGAAGAAGCTGAAATTCAAGCACGTGTTGCCCAAATTCGTGGCCAAATTGAAGATTCTTCTTCAGATTACGACAAAGAAAAACTTCAAGAGCGTTTAGCTAAATTAGCTGGCGGTGTAGCTGTTATCAAAATTGGTGCAGCGACTGAAGTTGAGATGAAAGAGAAAAAAGCGCGTGTTGAAGATGCATTGCACGCGACTCGCGCCGCAGTTGAAGAAGGTGTTGTAGCCGGTGGTGGTGTTGCACTAGTACGCGTTGCTGATGCAATTAAAGACTTAGAAGGCATTAACGAAGATCAAACACACGGTATTAACGTGGCAATTCGTGCAATGGAAGCTCCGCTTCGCCAAATCGTCACTAACTGTGGTGATGAAGCGTCAGTGGTATTAAACGAAGTTCGTAACGGTGAAGGTAACTTTGGTTATAACGCAGGCAATAGCACGTACGGCGATATGCTAGAGATGGGGATTCTTGACCCAACTAAAGTAACTCGTAGTGCCTTACAATTTGCTGCCTCAGTTGCCGGTTTAATGTTAACAACAGAAGCTATGGTAACTGATAGCCCAGTTAAAGATGCTGGCGCTCCTGCAATGCCTGATATGGGCGGCATGGGTGGTATGGGCGGAATGGGTGGCATGATGTAATTTATGCTTGATTAAATCGTCGATAACATCGTTGCTGTTACGCTCACATACAAATAAACGTATGCTTCGCTGCCAGCGCCTTGTTCTAAACGATTTACTCTGCGCATAAATAGCAGTTGCTATTTACAGCTCAAAAAAGCCCGAATAGAAATATTCGGGCTTTTTGTTTTTATGCTATTTTAAATTTTACAATCAAAGAAGTAAGTGTCATTAGGAGTAAATGATAAGTTAGCATTTACATTTTTATTAATAGAAACGGTTTTCTTCGCGTCTCTAATCATCGCTTTTGGTTTTATTAATAAGCCACTACCAAAATCTAAAACAGTTATAGCTTTTCCATTTCTATAGAAGTAGCCATTAAAAAACATACTACATTCAGTATTATTCTTAATTGTGAAGCTAGCATCAAATGATGGAAAGTTTGCATTTGGCTTTCTATCTTTTACTATCATGCTATACCAGCCTAAAGGTACTTGTATTTTTCCTGTTTTATCGTAAATGTCAGTTTTATGAATACGGTCGGTATACTGGGGTAAATTCCAACTGATTAGCACTTCATGTTTTTTAATAAAAGAAGGTTTAGGTGTTGAGCTTATATGATTTTTGGGTTTATTATCGCGCTTTGCTTTTAATACGTTTATTGCTTCCATCATTTGGTTTGGCATTGATTTATCCATTCCCGCTGTAGTGCAATTTAATTGTTTTTCGTAATCATTTGGATATTTAGCTTGGCAATTTAAGAGTAAGTTTTGAAGATTCTTAGTGTTTATCTTATCCAAAGAAGGCTTAACTTGAGTATTAAGTTTAGAATTGTTCATTGCTTCAACTAAACAATTACTTTGAGCTATAGGATCATTTAAGTACTTCATTCTACAATCTAAAGTAATTTTTTGGATATCTGGTGATGAAATATTATTTAAGACCGTGCTGCTTTTTCTATCTGAATTACTCGCTGTTTTCCTTTTTCCATCACCAACTTTTATGTATGTAAAATCGAATGTTCCCGCCCAATACGAGCAGTTCATTAGCAATGTTTCATCATCAATTAGTGTGAATTTTCCTGAGCATCCTGCGGGAAATTTATATGCTAAAATATTATTCTTTATTGATAAGTCTTCTAAAAGGTAAGGAGTTCTATTTTTTCCATAATAATGCATTAAATTAAACTTTAAATCATGGATTTCTTTAAAGTTTAATTCTTTAGGCCCTTCATCCGTATCTGCATGCCAGATGCCTACAAATCGTCTAGCATTTTCAACTTCACTTTCTGCTACATATACAGCCTGAGGGCCTTTTGCAATAGGCATTACTGCACAGCCACTTAGTAATAAAATAACTATGATAACTATTAAGTTAATTGTATACATTGTCACTCCTACATAAGTACTGAGTTTTGGAAGTGGATTATTTCATGACGTAAAGGGGTAATGTAAAAAGTTAATAACAATTTTTTATACAGCTTAAGTAAAGATCTGAACAGCTACTATTACATGAAGAGCGCTCATAAATATCATCAATAGAGCTACATTGCTTATTGCAGCGATGACTTTCCTTTTTGCATTGATGTGAACATTGATCGGACTCTCCTGGAGTGCTTACAACAATATCAGTTTGAAAATAAGTAGTTTGAGTCGTATTGAGTGAAGTATTACTTGGTTGACGGCAATTAAATTTACTTTCTTCTAGAATGAAGTGCTCTTTGGCTATGGCATTTGTAGAGATACTTAGAAGAAAGATTATAAATAGATTTTTCATTAGAATGCCTCTCGTTTTTATAAAAACACTGTGGGCTTTATAGGGCATAATATAGACCATGATTTTATGTGTTTGTTTTTATTTGTTTTTGTTGCTGTGATGATTCGTTATTGTTTAAATCATTGTCTCATACATATATATGATATTTGCATTCCAACATTGTCTTATTTCTATTCACATCCTACTATCAAAAGAAAAGCTTGTATTGAGGTAAGGGAATGAATTACCGAGAAAATGATAGAGAAATTAACCTCAATCCAGTTGAGCTTTCTGAGTTGATAGGGGAGGTTTATGATGCCGCGTTAACCAATCAGTGGTCAAATTTACTTGATAAAATTATTGACACTACGCAATCAAATAAGGCCTTTTTTGTACTACAAAAACTTTCGCAACCTGCCCCACTATTATTAGAGTTTCAAACTAATTTTGATCATGAACCTAGTATATTGTCTGAATACCAGCAGCGATTTACTGAAGATCCTTATTACCAAATAACGCGTATGGCAGTGGAAGGGGAGTCGTTAAACCTTAGTGAGCATCTTGATATTTCATTGCATAAAAATAGTGAATATTATCGTCGAATTTTTGCGCCTATGCGGTCTTATTATTGTCTTGGTGGCATCTTGATTAGAGACGGCGAGTATGATGCGGCTTACGCTATTAATCGTGCTGAATATGATGAGCCGTACAGTAAAGCAGATTTCAATTTAATTCAGTTACTAACACCGCATTTAAGCCGTGCTGCTCATACCTTTAAAACGCTACGTTTGTATAAAAATTACGCTAGTATTTCTAAAAGTATTTTAGATCAAACGGATAAGGCAATTGTGGTTTGTGGTGGTGATGGACAAGTGTTGCTATGTAATGAATTTGCTCATGATCATTTAGATAAAACCAGTGTGGTAGCAATAAATAATGGTAAGTTAATCATTAACCATGGGGTATACAATAATCAGTTACAGCACTACGTTAAACAAAGTGCTTCTCTGGCTTTTACTGATATTGGTACGCAAAAGTCGATTATTATTGAAGTGGGTATTTTAGAAAGTATTTTGATTACTGTTTCGCCATTAAAACGACAAAATACGTTTAATGATATTGATGTGCCTTGCTGTTTAGTTGTTATTAGCGTTCAAGCAACACTTAACTGGTTATTAATAACAGAAGAATTTGAGTTAACCAAGAAAGAACTACAGTTATTAAAAGCAATTTATCGTAAGAAAAAGCTAAATGACTTAACGAGTGAGTTTAATGTTACCTATAATACTTTACGAACTCATTTACAGACTATTTTTTCAAAAGTTGCGGTAAATTCTCAAACTGAGTTGATGATTAAACTTAATATGTTTAAATCTTAAGTCGAGATGACAGTATATGAATGAGCAAGTGTTAAATATTAGCTTAACACCTTATGAACTTTCTGAGTTAATTGGTGATATTTACGATGCATCGCTGTCTGGACGATGGGCTGATTTACTTGATAAAATTATTGATGTAACCCAATCAAATAAAGCCATTCTCATTATTCAAAAACTTACTGAAAGCACTCCTTTATTACTTGAATTTCAATCAAATTTTGAACATGACACTAAATTGGTGCAAGAATATTACCGACGTTTTGAAGAAGACCCGTATTACAATATTACTAAAATGCAACCTGAAGGCGAGTCGCTTGATCTTAGTGAGCATGTTGATATCGCGCTACATAAAGATACTGAATACTATAGAAGCGTATTCGCTCCACTAAAAGCTTATCATTGCCTCGGCGCAATACTAATACGAGATGGTGAATATGACTCATTTTATAGTATCAATAGAGGTGAGCTTGATGAACCATATAACCAAAATGATTTTAATTTAATCAAGCTGCTAACGCCGCATATCAGTCGAGCAGCTCATACTTTTAAAACCCTACAGTTGTATAAAAACTACGCCAATATATCTAAAAGCATTTTAGATCAAACAGGGAAAGCAGTTATCGTTTGCGATAAAAATTCTAATATATTGATGTGTAATGAGTTCTCGAATAAACAGCTTGATGATTCATGTGTTATTTCATTTTACAAAGGACGACTCAAGGTTAATCATGGAGTGTACGGTCTGCAATTAAGAGACTATATTTCACAATGCGCGTCACTAGCATTTGAAGAGATAGGGTTACAAAAATCAATTATTATTGAGAATGATTATAGTAGTTGTATCCTAATTACTGTTTCGCCATTAAAAAATAGAAACAGTTTTAATGAAATAGATATTCCTTGCTGTTTGGTTACGGTGACTTTTCAACAGATTTTAAACTGGTCATTAATTGTGAGTGAATTTGAGCTAACGCCAAAAGAAGAGCGGTTGTTAAGGGCATTATATAGTAAGAAAAAACTCAATGATTTAACTCACGAATTTAATGTTACCTACAATACATTGCGCACCCATTTACAAGCTATTTTTGCAAAGGTAGGCGTAAATTCCCAAACCGAGTTGATGGTAACTTTAAGTTTGTTTAAGTCTTGAAATGAACTCAATACATAGCAAAGAGCATGTAAGTCTAATATTCAACGTTATTTTTAAATTAATGACATCCTCCAGACATCTATAGTCTCTAATCCGATGGAATTAGTTGATGCTCTGCGAGATGTTTAGCAACGCCTTCAGCATTTTCGGGTATTGAATACAAATATCCTTGTATAACATCACAACCGTTAACCGCTAGAAAATTAGCTTGTTCCATGGTTTCGACTCCTTCACCGACTAACGTTAAATCTAAGCCTTTCGCCATGGCAATAACAGATTTAACGATTTGGCATTGCTTGAGATCAGCAGGCAACTTAGAAATGAAGCTGGCGTCAATTTTTAAAGTATCAAAGGGGAGTTGAGTTAAATAACTTAAAGATGAAAAGCCCGTGCCAAAATCATCAATTGAGTTTTTAATACCTAATTGCCGAATTTGTTGCAATGTTGAGCTGGCATGTTTGATATTTTCAATAAAACTAGGCAGCTTTCTCTATTTACTTGCTCGTTGCACATTGTTTTCTATATTGACTTGGGGTTTGCTGCGTTTCTTTCTTAAAGGCGGTGTAGAAGGAAGACTTTGCATTAAAGCCTACTGTCATAGCAATATCTAATACAGTATCGCTGGTATGTTCAAGGTGTTGTTGAGCAGCCTGTACGCGGTATTTATTGACGTAATCAAAAAAGTTCATGCCTAGTGTTTCGTTCAGTGTTTGCGAAATGTAGTTAGGCGAGGTGAAGATATGTTTTGCTAATTTCTGTAGAGAGAGCGAGGCGTCTAAATAGAGTTTATCTTCACGCATTGCTTGTTCGATTTTTTCGGCAATCTGTGACGACTGTTGTTGGTCTAAAGCTGAGCGTTGGTATTTAGCTTGAGGAATGTCATTTTCAACTATTTCTTTTTTACTGTCTTTGTTATTGTTGTACAACTCTTCAAAGCCTGGTTTTTGTCTAAGCCCCCAGGTTGATATGCTCCAGATCATCACAAAAATAATACAGTTAGATAATAGAGCATCCCATTGAATTGGTAAAAATAAATTATCTAAAACTATATTGATAACGGTTGCGGCCCAAACGATGCCAACGGCAAAAAGTAACCAACTTAACCAGCGGATCTCTTTAGATTCTGTACTGGAAAACAAGTCTTTTAAATGTTGCCGGTAGTTACTTAGTCGTCGAATAATTTTATAAAAATAAAATCCTGACTGAATAACCCAGCCTAGCACTAGTGCAAACGTCGTGATAAGTAGCCCGTAAATGAAATAACGCAATACTATGGGGGGGCTTTGCAAAATATCTTCATTGCCTTCCACTAATAAGGCGTAGCTAATTTCTGCCGGCAAGAGTATGGATGAAATAGCGACAAAGGCGCCGATAGCAAAAGCTATAAAATGATATTTTGATTTTCGCGTAAATCGCCAAGCTGTTTCGGAAGTAAGACCTTCAACATAAAGCCAAAAGCAGGGGGCAATAAGCAAGATGGCTGGTAGTGAAAAAATAAGAAAAGCTGGCTGTAACTGAGGAAAGAAAACGGCAAGTGTTGGTCGACAAATGATAACGCCTATCGCCAGTAAAAAAATGGCCAATGGTAAATAGACTTGTCGCTCAAAAGAGCGCAAAACGAGCAAGTTGACACTAAAAGCAATGATTACCAGAGTGGAAATATTCAGTGCGAGCAATGTTGGGTTATCAATCAAAGTAAAACCTTATAACTGCCTTGTAAGCCATATAAAATGGGTTTGTTTGAGATGTTTTAAATGTCTTTCCCTACAAGGTAAGACTAATATAATGTTCGTGTCAACATGCTCGGACGACCTGTTCATGAGCATTCTACATAATTCACTCAACCTTAGCTAGTCACTATGAGAGTGAGTAAAATGCCTTTAATAAAACCGACAAATAAAACTTCTATATTGAATAAAACATCCTTTAATTGGCCTATTGTTGGCTTCTTACTTTTTATGACTGGTATCCCTGGTGTGCCGGCTATTTTTCTACTGGCACTTGTTATTATAGGTCCGTCTGTTGGTGCTGATATGACATCTCTGATTAACGCTGTGTATTTTCAAACGCCAGCTGCAATTTTGGTTCATGCTAGCTCAGGGGTTTTGCTTTTCCTCACTATGCCATTTCAGTTTTCACCTGCTTTAAGAAAGAAAAATTCAAATTGGCATAAATTAGGCGGGCGTATTGCATTAATCTCTGGTTGTGTACTAGCCGTGTCGGGTGTTTGGATGCATCATGTTTTATCTCCCGATACATTTGGCATGCGCTATGCTTCATTGGTTATTATGAGTATTGCCATGTGTGCCACTTTTTCACTGGCTCTGTGGCACATTATTAACGGAAATGTTCAAGTTCATCGTAAGTGGATGATTAGGGCGGTTGCTATAACCCTTGCGGCTGTCACTCCTTTATTTGTTGAAGCCATCATATATTTATTATTTGGGCAATTGGAAAGTGCTTTTGCTCTATTAAGCAAAATCCAACATGACTACGGTCGTTTACTCGGTATTGCTATCAATCTGGCTATCGTAGAGTTTATCTTTATTAAAGAAAAGCTTAAACGTCAGGCATATTAATCACTTGTAACTTTGCCCGAAGGTTAGTGGTGGTTTATCTGCGGCTACACTAGCTATTAGGTGAAGGATTGATATTTTTGATTACAGTTGTGGTATGTGAAAACAAAAAATTAATGTAGGCATGCTCATGAGTTGGGTGGTGGGTTTGAGTTAGTTGGTGCTGTATGGCTTTTGGCAATCAGTGATGTGGAACTAAAATACAAAATATTCAGCTCTGCATTATATTACTTGGGCTTTATTGTCGGGGTGTTGGCGTGTTAACACTTTTCTCGGGACTATCATTTTTATCGACTACTCCATTCTTTGAAGTGACTAATGCAATTTTTGGTTAAGGGCAGATAGTTTGGTTTTTGATATTAGGTGTCGTTATATAAAGAGAAAAGCCTAGTTTGACCGATAAAATGCTTGCGGCAAAACACGCGATTTGATTTTAGCAGCCAGGCGAGTATTGCGCCTAAAGGCTCACAAAAGAAAAATTATGGTCTCTTTCGAGGGTTCAATAAGAGAAGGGTGTGTTGTGGGCAGTATGCAAAGACTATAACTAGCGCTACATATTGTTGCAAATTAAGATGCTGATTTTATATACATTTATTGATTGTTAGGTCAACATAGCTTTACTTCTGTTTCTAGTACTTTTTAGGGGTTTATACTTATGCGTTTATTAAAATTATTTTTGCTATTCGTGGCTGCTTCTCTAACTGCTTGTGTACAAGTACCGGTAAATTCAGATACTAAAGTTTCGAACTTAGCCGTAACAAGTGTTTGGGATATTCCTACTCAATTTTCCCAGGGCACTAAATACAGCATTTCACCACAACATTTGCGCAAGGTTAAAAATAGAACAGGTGAAATTAAAAATGCATATCAGCAGTATGCAAGTGCCATCAAAGCAAACTTGAATGAACATGGATTTCAGGAAATACAAGGTAGTGACATTGCTGAGTTGCATATTCAATTTGTATTAGCACTATCTGAAGATTTAGATGATAGTCGCATTGCTGAAGAATTTGGTATCACGCCTGGGTTACAAGAAAGCCAAGGGCTTGATAAAGGCAGTATATTAATTGAAATTACCGATGCGAAAACTGAGCAACGTATTTGGCATGGCGTTATTCAAGGTTTTGTTCAAGAAGATGCAACTGAACAAGAAAGGCAACAACGCCGGCGTTATGTACTAAATATGGTGTTAGTTCAATTTCATAAATTTCATTAACAATTTTTGACACACTTTTATCTCAGAATAAGGTCTACTATACTGAAAGATGTGAGAGAGGGTAATGTAATGAATAAATCAATAGCATGTTTAATAGTAGCAGCAACAGCACTTACACAAGTAAGTAATGCACAAGCCGCAGAAGTTGAAATTAAGTGGTCAAACCCTGATAAATACTCTGATATTGATGCCGGTGAAGAGCATCGAAAGCACTTTAAAGAAAGAACCTTTAAATCTTTTGAAAAGCACTTTGCTAAATTGGCTGAGAAATTACCAGAAGAGCAAAAATTGGTCTTAGAAGTTACCAATATAGATTTAGCTGGTGATGTTAATCATGGTGGTATAAAGCGTATTCGTGTAGTGAAAGATATTTTCTTTCCGCGTATGGAGTTTAGCTATCAGCTATTAAATGCCGATAACTCTGTGATCAAAAGCGAAGAAGTGTCATTAAAAGATATGGGGTTCTTAATGCACAATGGTCTTAAATACCGCAGTCAAGCACTGGGTTATGAGAAGGAAATGCTTGATGACTGGTTTAAAGACACCTTTACTGAGTAGTTTTTAGTTGGCAGCAACGATAAAAAAAAACGCAGCTTAGCTGCGTTTTTTATTTTTTTAAGCAAAGCTTATTTGCTTTGTTCGAATTTACTCAATACGGTAAATAGTTGCTCAATCTTTTTAACTAAAGCAATAAGGGTTTGTTGATCAGATGTTTTTTGCCAAAAAACTAAGTCATTCGCAACTTCTTCCACATAGGGTTGGAAGGTATTCGCAGAGCATTTAAAGCCAGCATCTGCAGTAAAAATTGCTGAAAAGCCGGCTTGTTTTGCTTCACGCATAGTGCTCAGTGCATCGTCTGCTGCTAACGATTTTTTTAAGATTATCGAAATATTATCGACCAGTTGTTTGTGTACCGCTTCGCTCATAACTACTCATATTTATTTGTGCTATTCAATTGCGCTATTATGCCAAATTGATCGGGGTTTTGTTAGCTTCTCCGGCAATTTCTCTGACTAGCTTAGGCATAAGGTAGCCAGGAAGAATGGCCATGAGCTGCAAAATAATTTTTTTAGCGGCATTTTCGTTAATATCAAAATGGGCAACCCCTTGTACTTTATCAAATAAATGCAAGTAGTATGGTTGAATGCCAATATCAAATAGGGCTTCACTTAAATTTGCCAGTACTTGCGCATCGTCATTAATACCTTTTAATAAAACACTTTGGTTGAATAAAGGAATGCGAGCGGCCATCAGTGGTTCGATTGCTCGGCTAACATTAGTGTCAATTTCATTAGCGTGATTAACATGAAAAACAATGGTTACTTTTAAACGCGTATTGGTAAGTAGGTCCACCAAGGCGGGGGTAATTCGCTGTGGAATAACTATGGGTAAGCGACTATGAATGCGCAGACGTTTTACATGTGGGATTTTTTCTACTTCTGCAACTAACCATTGCAAGTGCTCGTCGCTGGCCATAAGAGGATCGCCACCGCTAAAAATAACCTCATTAATTTCCTTATGTACGTTTATATACTCTAGCGCCTGCTGCCAGCGAACTTTATTAGGACTATTATCTGCGTATGGAAAGTGTCGACGAAAACAATAACGACAATTAATGGCACAACCACTTTTAACCACCATTAGTACTCTATGTTTATACTTGTGTAATAAACCGGGGGCTACTGTGTCATGTTCTTCAAGTGGGTCGTTAAAGTAACCATCTGTTGTGGTAAATTCATCACTAAGTGGCATAACTTGCTTTAAGATGGGATCGTTGAAATCGCCTTTTTTCATCCTCGCTAGCAGTGGCTTTGGCACTCTCACCGGAAATAACTTGCGTGCGTTAAAGTGATGTTGGTATTGTTCTGGTGATATATTGAGCATTTGCAGTAAGATTTTTGGATCTGTAATAACATTTGCTAATTCTTTTTGCCAAGAAGTGTGCAATTTATCGCTGATTTGGGTTATTATTTGCGGCATTTCTATATTCAATTTTTAACCTTTACGTGTACTACGTGAACGAGCGAGCATAATAATTATGGCTAATTTTAGCACTAACCAGTTCAAAGCTGGACTTAAATTAATGATTGATGGTGAACCTTGTAACATTATCGACAATGAAATCGTAAAGCCGGGTAAAGGGCAAGCGTTTAACCGTATTAAAATTCGCAAATTAATTTCTGGTAAAGTTTTAGAAAAAACATACAAGTCAGGTGAAAGCGTTGAAGGTGCGGATGTAATGGACTCGGAGTTAGGCTATTTATACGCTGATGGTGAGTTTTGGCACTTTATGAATAATGAAACTTTTGAGCAAATTGCTGCTGATGAAAAAGCTGTTGGTGACAATGCGAAATGGTTAGCTGAAGGCGATATTTGTACTATTACTTTCTGGAATGGTAATCCTATATCTGTTGCGCCACCTAATTTTGTTGAATTAGAAATTACCGAAACCGACCCTGGCTTAAAAGGTGACACGGCTGGTACTGGTGGCAAGCCAGCAACATTGGCTACAGGCGCTGTTATCCGTGTACCTTTATTTGTGCAAATTGGTGAAATTGTTAAAGTTGATACACGCTCTGGTGAATACGTATCACGTGCGGGTAAGTAATAACTGCACTAACTAGTAAGTTATTAAAAAAGCCTGCATTTGCAGGCTTTTTTGTATTTTGGGCAGTTGGTTATTTTAAATGTTCATTAAAGTAATCGGTCATCATGGTTTTTAGATGTAAGGTTGTTCCTTCTCCTTCTCGAATACCGTGGCTTCGATTTGGGTACGACATAAAGTCGAATTGACGATTATGTTTAATTAACTCATTAATCAAGCGTTCGGTGCCTTGATAATGGACATTATCATCACCTGTTCCATGCACAAGTAATAACTTCCCTTGTAGATTTTTCGCATGAGTAATAGGAGAACCTTGTTTATAGCCTTCAGCATATTCAGTTAAAAGGCCTGAATAGCGTTCTTGATAAATGCTGTCATATAAACGTTGATCGGCAACTGGCGCTAATGAAATCCCCACTTTGTAAAGTTCAGGGTAGCGAAATAACATATTTAATGTCATCGAGCCGCCGCCAGAGTGCCCCCAAATACCAACACGGTCTAAATCAATATATGACCAACGTTTCGCCATGGCCTTTAACGCATCAGCTTGATCTCGCGATGACAGTATGCCTACAGCGCCATATATTGATTTTCGCCATTCTCGGCCTTTGGGTGCTGGCGTACCGCGATTATCAATTGATGCGACAATAAAGCCTTGCTCGGTTAACATTTGGTCCCATAAATAACTATTGCCACGCCATCTGTCTTGTGCCGTTTGCCCCGCAGGTTCACCATAAACATAAAAAATAATGGGATATTTTTTATTAGCGTCAAAGTTAGCTGGTCGCATGATATAGCCATCTAAAACAACGCCATCTTGCGCGGTTACTTGAAAAAACTCATGTTCAGGTTGAACCAATGTTGATAGTTGCTGATTGAGTTTTTTATTTTCTACCAACTTATGTTTAGTTTTATGGCCTGTAATTTTGACTAAACTTGTTTGGGTTGGTGTTGAAAAGCTTGAGTGAGAATGAATGGCCCATTGGCCATCAGGTGACATTTGATAACGGTTTGAGCCAGAAAATGCATCTGGAGTTATGCGCTGATTTGATAAGCTGCCGTCAAGTTTACTGCGATACAAATAGCGTTGAGCAACGTTATCTGGTGAAGCGATAAAATAAACCCAGCCATTTTTTTCGTCAATGGCTTGAATGTCAATAATATCGAATTCGCCTTGAGTTAAATTAATAACCGTTTTGCCGTCACGTGAAATTTTATAAATATGGCGCCAACCAGAACGTTCACTTTTCCAAATGAAATCAGTACCGTTTTCTAACCAACGGGCATCATCATAAAAATCAAGAAAGTTTTTTTCTTGCTCAGTTTGAATCAATGAAACAGTGCCAGTTTTAGCATCCGTTAAATAAAGCTTGTTGGTATCTTGTTTACGGTTTACGTGTTGTACTAAAACTTGCTTTGAATTACCTGACCAATTCATGCGTGGAATATACATTTCACGTGAGTTATTTGGCAGTTTAGCCCAAGTTGTGTTTTTGCTTTGTAAATTCACAATGCCTATTTTAGCTAACGCATTTTGTTCTCCGACTTTTGGGTAGGGGAACTTAGTTAACGTAGGATAAAGTTCATCAGTATTATTGATCATGATGAAGTCTTTGCTACCATTGGTGTCTAATTGCCAGTAGGCAATATCCTTGCCGTCTGGGCTCCAACGAAAGCCATCGCGAATGGAAAACTCTTCTTCATAAACCCAGTCGAATAAACCATTAATAATACCGTTTCCAGCATCTGAGGTGAGTTGTTCAATTTCATTACTGGCTAAAGTTTCAACATAAATGTTGTTGTCAAACACATAAGCGACTTTGCTGCCGTCTGGAGAAAACTTGGCAAACATTAAACTGCTCGCTTTTACCGATTTTCCGCCCAATTGTTTTAATTGCTCAGTATTAAGGTTCAGCATCCAGTAATCACCACGGCTATTTGAGCGCCATACTTTTTTACTATTGGTATAAATTAGTACCTGTGAACGATCGTTTGACCAAAGATAGTTGTCAATTGACAAGGGCTTAGTTTCACCTTTGGGTATTAATTGCTCTGCCGAAATGAGCACCGTTTTTGCAAGGGTGTTAGGATTATAAAAAACGATATCTCGGCCAATGCTTTGTTCTTTACCATCATCACTTTTCTTCTTTGTTGCTGACTTTTCAACAGCTGTATAGCCACTGCCATCGGCTAACCAGCGAATTCTCCCCAGCCATTGTGATTTAAATTCGTGGTCTTTATAAATTCGTTCAACCGTTAACGGTTTTGATGGGGCTTCGTTTGTTGATGCCAGCTCACTCTCAGTACTTTGGCAAGCCATAAGTACAAGTGGAATAGCTATGGCAGTGCACCAGCGAGTTAAGTTAGATGTTAGCATGATGATCCCTTAGTAATTATTATGTTTAATGTAAATTGTATACAAAGTTAAGGCAATCCCATTGCAAGTGAAATTTCAGTAATTCATCATTATTGGCTTGAATAAGGTTAATATTTTTGATTGAAATCACTAAACTTGCCCCCACCTTAAAGAAACGAAAATATTTTAGGATCTGATATGCAACCGGCATTAACAATATCGGCTTTGAAAAAAACATATAAAGGTGGTTTTCAGGCGCTTAAAGGTATCGACCTAACTGTAAAGCAAGGTGACTTTTTTGCTTTGTTAGGCCCCAACGGTGCAGGAAAATCAACAACTATAGGTGTTATCACGTCATTGGTGAATAAAACGTCAGGACAAGTGAGTGTTTTTGGCCATGATATAGATAATGAATTAGAAACTGCCAAAAGTTTTATTGGCTTAGTGCCACAAGAATTTAATTTTAACCAGTTTGAACCGTTAATGAAGATACTGGTCAACCAAGCGGGTTATTATGGTGTTGAACGTTCAGTGGCGGTAAAGCGAGCTGAAAAATATTTAAAGCAATTAGATTTATGGGACAAAAAAGATAGTGCCGCACGCATGCTATCTGGCGGTATGAAGCGTCGTTTAATGATTGCACGTGCGCTAATGCATGAACCGAAAATGTTAATTCTTGATGAGCCTACTGCCGGTGTTGATATTGAGCTAAGGCGATCTATGTGGGACTTTCTACGAGAGCTAAATCAGCAAGGCATTACCATTATTTTAACCACACATTATTTAGAAGAAGCTGAAATGCTTTGTCGTAATATTGCCATTATAGACTCAGGCATTATTGTGGAAAATACCGATATGAAATCACTGTTGGCTAAGTTAGATATTGAAACTTTCGTGTTTGATCTAAAACCCAATAGTAAACCTGCACAACTCACAGAGTTTTGTTGTCGTGTGATTGATGACCACACCTTAGAAGTTGACGTTAAAAAATGTCAAACCATTAACCAAGTGTTCACACAATTGAGTGAACAAGGCATTGACGTATTAAGCATGAGAAACAAAAGTAATCGATTAGAAGAACTTTTTGTTAGCTTAGTTGGTAGCGGTCAAGAATCATCTGAAAACACAGTGCAGGAGTAAAAAAAATGGCCACCTCAAGAAATATTATTGCACTGAAAAGCATCCTTCATAAAGAAATTCATCGTTTTATGCGAATTTGGGTGCAAACCCTAGTGCCACCTGCGATAACTATTAGTTTGTATTTTGTTATTTTTGGTTCGTTAATTGGCTCTCGAATTGGTGAAATGGGCGGCTTTGACTATATGTCGTTTATTGTGCCAGGCTTGATCATGATGAGCGTTATTACTAATTCATATTCTAATGTTGCCTCATCATTTTTCAGCGCCAAATGGCAACGTAATGTTGAAGAAATGTTGGTAGCACCCGTACCAAATTGGGTCATTGTAGCCGGTTATGTCGGCGGTGGTATGGCACGAGGTATCTTAGTTGGCAGTATAGTAACTTTAGTGGCAATGTTTTTTGTTGATATCCAAATTCACAATATTTGGGTGATTATTGCAACTGTGTCGCTGACTTCTGCAACATTTGCCCTAGGTGGCCTTATTAATGCTATTTTTGCTGGCAGCTTTGATGATATTTCTATTATTCCTACGTTTATATTAACGCCATTAACTTATTTAGGTGGTGTATTTTATTCCATTAGTTTGTTGCCTGAATTTTGGCAAGGCGTATCGCAAGTTAATCCTATTGTTTATATGGTGAATGCCTTTAGGTATGGGTTTTTAGGTATTTCTGATGTTAGTTTAGTGATGTCATTTTCTGTGCTTGGTGTGTTTATTGTTAGTTTATACACCATTGCTATGGTGTTAATTACCAAAGGTATTGGCTTAAGAAGCTAACATTCTCAAGAAAATTAAGTTAATGAGTATATTTTATAGTTATGAAGGTAAGTAGGTAATGAGCTCAACAGAATTCACCGGCGACTCAAAAGTTATTGTAACTAACCAGCCAGGACTACATGAAAAACTGACAGAGATTGTTGCTAAACATATTGAGCACCCATCTCAAAAACCAATACAAGCTCATACGCAACAAGCTTTTGATGAAATTAATGCCATTGTACAAGCATTTGATGGAGATATTATTCTTGATTCTTGTTGTGGTGTAGGCCAAAGCACCCGACTTTTAGCAAAAAGCAACCCAAATGCCTTAGTTATTGGTGTTGATAAATCAGCCCATCGTATTAACCGAAACGTAGATGAGGTTAGCCTAGATAATGGTCAAGGCATTGTGGAAAACTATCATTTAGTTAGAGCCGATTTAAATGATTTTTATCGACTTGTTGTTGCGGCAAATTGGCCTGTTACTCAACATTTTATTTTGTATCCTAACCCTTGGCCTAAAGCTAAGCACATACAAAGACGTTGGCATGGTAGTGCGGTATTCCCACAAATTATTGCGGTGGGTGATGAAATCATCTTACGAAGCAATTGGCAGTTGTATCTTCAAGAATTTCAAGTTGCGGCCGGTATTGCTGGTTTCGTTGGTAGCATTTCTCAAGTGAGTGATAAACAGCCACTAACGCCTTTTGAAGCTAAATATCGGGCCAGCGGACAAACTTGTTGGCAGTTAACGATTGTTAAACGCTAGTGCTTAGCAAGTATTGTGAAATATTTAAACAATTGGTTAAATTTACATTTATTTAGCCAATTGTCCTACTATTAAATTCTTAATATTTTTCTTTTTTGTTGTTTTTCTTTTATATATCAAGCAATTAAATTTTTGGCCTGAATGTTGATAATACTTCGGTATATCAACTTGAAATTTAGGATGAATGACATGACTAACAATATTAAAAAAACAGTATTAATGATGGCCTTAAGTAGCTTAGCAATTGTCGAGTTAGCATTAGTTTATGTAGCAACATTACTTGCTTAATATTAGCTATTTATTTTCAATATAATTGCTTTAAACATTAAAATGGATGGAAAAAGCGAGACTTTTAGTTAAAATTTTATTACAGTGCCGCACTTATATAGAACAACTTGCTTATGGTGAGTAGTAAATAGTGAATAAGTATGACGGTAAGTAAACGCGCGGCAAAAGCGACTGAAGAGTCTTTACATCGCATCTTTACCATTCCTGTAGCTCCTGATTCAACATTAGGGCGAATAGAGAATGAGATATCGCAAAATTTGGCGGGCTTTCTTGGTGAGCACATTGCCGCTACCGAGCAAGCATTAACCGAAATTGAAAAAGATTTTGCCAGTTCAAGTATTCCTGAAGATCCCGCATTTGTTTCTGATCATATGCACCACTTGCTTGATAAGTTAGTATCGCAGTCAGTTCATACCTCGAGTCCAAACTTTATTGGGCACATGACCTCAGCATTGCCTTATTTTATTTTACCTTTATCAAAATTGATGGTTGGGTTAAACCAGAACTTAGTCAAAATTGAAACGTCAAAAGCATTTACGCCAATGGAGCGACAAGTGCTAGGTATGATGCATCGTTTGGTGTATCAAGACGACGAAAACTTTTACCAAGAGTGGATGCACAGTGCTAATCATTCCTTAGGTGCATTTTGCTCAGGCGGTACTATTGCCAACCTTACAGCACTTTGGGTTGCACGCAACAACTTACTTAAGCCACAAGGGAGTTTTCGTGGGGTTGCGCGAGAAGGTTTGTATAGCGCACTAAAGCATTATCAATATGACGGCCTTGCAATTTTAGTGTCTGCTCGAGGTCATTATTCCCTGAAAAAATCTGCTGATGTTTTAGGTATTGGTCAAGAGAGCGTTATTGCTATCCCTACCGATGAAAATAATAAAATTGATTGCCAAAAGCTTAAAGCAAAGTGTCAGCAGCTAGCAGAAGCTAATATTCGGGTATTAAGTATTGTCGGTGTTGCAGGTACCACGGAAACTGGCAATATCGACCCACTTGAGAAAATGGCAGAGATAGCACAACAATACGATGCGCATTTTCATGTGGATGCCGCTTGGGGCGGCGCAACTTTACTATCGAAGAAGTATCGTCCAATGCTAAAAGGCATTGAATTAGCCGACTCAGTTACGATTGATGCCCATAAGCAAATGTATGTACCAATGGGGGCGGGTTTAGTGGTATTTAAAAACCCAGCCTCAGTAGCGGCAATTGAACATCATGCTGAATATATTTTACGTAAAGGTTCAAAAGATTTAGGTAGTCATACTTTAGAGGGCTCACGCCCTGGCATGGCAATGTTGGTTTATGCGGCACTGCACGTGATTAGTCGTCCTGGCTATGAAATGTTAATTAACACCAGTATTGAGAAGGCACATTATTTTGCTGAGCTGATCGAGCAACATGATGACTTTGAATTGGTAACGCAGCCAGAGCTGTGTTTATTAACGTACCGTTATAATCCTGCCGGCGTGCAAAAATTATTGGCTGCTGCAGATGAAAATCAACAAGAAGACATCAATATTTTATTAGATAAACTGACTAAGTTTATACAAAAGCGTCAGCGGGAAAATGGTAAGTCGTTTGTGTCACGTACTCGTATTGAAGTACAAAAGTATCAGGGCCGGAAAACTTTAGTTTTTCGTGTTGTTTTGGCCAACCCACTCACCTCAAAAACAATCTTACAAGATGTACTTGCAGAGCAAACACAATTGGCACAGGAAAGTGAGACGTTTTTGCCAACCTTATTATCATGGGTTAATACTGAGTCAATTAATGAAGCCTAACTTAGCTACACCTTAGCTTTGCAGTAACAAAAAACGAATAACTGAGTTATTCGTTTTTTGTTTTATCAGACTAGGCTATATTTTTTGGATTAATTTATAGGAAAACCTGTAAGTTATCGATTAATCTCGCCTTACCGCAATGTGCAGCGGCAAGAATAACTAACTCTTTATCGTCTTCGCTAGCTGGTTGTAATGTACGGGCATGGCAAATATGAATGTAGTCTGTTTTCATTCCCGCGTTATCAATAAAGCTCGCCGCCTTTTTAGCAAGGCCGATAAAATCACTGTTAGTTTTTATTTCTTGGGCCAACCACTGAATATTCTGGCTAAGTGCTGGCGCAATTTTTTTCTCTTCGTCTGTTAAGTAATTATTACGAGAGCTCAAGGCTAAGCCGCTTTCTTCACGCACAGTTGCTACAGGAATGATTTCAATTGGCATCGACAAGTCTTCAACCATGGTTTGGATAACTTGCACCTGTTGATAATCTTTTAAACCAAAACAAGCGATGTCAGGTTGTACTAAATTGAATAGCTTGCAAACGACCGTTGAAACACCGCGAAAGTGGCCAGGACGACTTTCACCACAGTAACCATCTGAAACATTAGGCACTTCAACGTAACTTTGCTTATCTAAGCCTTTTGGGTAAATAATGTCGGCCGTTGGCGTAAATAATAAATCACAACCAGCAGCTTGCAGTTTTTCTTGGTCGGCAGCCATGGTTCGCGGGTAATTATCGATATCTTCGTTAGCGCCAAATTGCATTGGGTTGACAAAAATACTGGCTACAACTTTATCAGCGACAGATATGGCTTTATCAACCAAAGAAATATGACCTTGATGAAGGTTTCCCATAGTTGGTACAAAGGCTATTTTAAGGCCTTGCTGGCGCCAATCACTAATTGTTGCTCGTAATGCTGAAATGTCTTTTATTGTTTGCATGGTCATAAGATGATTCTATTTCTTTGTGTGAACACAATTACTTAAAAATATGCTCTGGGCCAGGAAAGTTACCGTTACTGACTTCTTCGATATATAACTCGATAGCTTTTTGAATATCGCCGGTATCAATTAAAAAGTTGCGAGAAAATTTAGGCATATAACTACAAGAAATGCCGAGAGCGTCATGCATAACTAATATTTGGCCGTCGGTATCTTTACCTGCGCCAATACCGATAGTTGGAATAGAAACTGCTTCTGTAATTGCTTTACCTAAACCAGCTGGAATGCATTCTAATACTAATAATTGCGCTCCCGCAGCTTCTAGAGCTTTGGCGTTTTCAATCATTTCTTGTGCTTTGTCGCTGTCACGGCCTTGTACTTTAAAACCACCAAAAACATTAACCGACTGCGGCGTTAAACCTAAATGTGCGCAAACTGGAATACCGCGTTCAACTAAGCCTTTTATGGTTGATTCTAACCACTGGCCACCTTCAATTTTAACAATGCTAGCACCTGCTTGCATAAGCTTTGCAGCGTTAATATAAGCTTGTTCAGTTGTTGCGTAACTCATAAACGGCATATCGGCTATAATTAACGTGCTTTCTACGCCGCGCTTAACACATTGGGTATGGTAAGCCATATGTTCAATATCAACAGGGATTGTATCGTCTTGTCCTTGCAGTACCATGCCTAGTGAGTCGCCAATTAAAATAGCGTGAATACCGGCTTGATCGAAAATTTTCGCAAAACTGGCATCATATGCCGTAATGGTGGTAATTTTTTCACCTTGCTGCTTCATTTTTTGTAAAATGGCTGTGGTAATTTTAGCCTTAGTATTAGACATAGTTTGTTCCGTTGTTCATGATGATTCACGAATCATTTATATTTTTAGAGTGGTTATACTAACTTAATTTACTATGAATTTTTAGTCCATTTTTTTCAATCTGGTTAGCCAGTTGTGAAACCTTGCTGCCGTCAGGCAAAATTAGATCAGCAGCAATTTCTGCCAAGGGAAGCAAAACAAATTCGCGCAGTTTCAAGCCATAATGTGGCACAATTAGGCGCTGGATGTTTATGATAAGATCATCGAAAAGTAAAATATCTAAATCTAATATCCGCGCTCCCCAACGATTATCCTTGCGGATTCGGCCAGCGGTGTTTTCTATGTTTTGTAGCTGGTCAAGCAATTGAATAGGACTTAGCTGGGTTTCAATGGCAACGACGGCATTCATATAGTCAGGTTGATCTTGTGGCCCCATTGGTCGACTAAAGTACAAGGAAGATATCGCCGTTACTGAACAATTGGCCAATTGCTTTAATTTGGCTAATGCAGCTATGATTTGTGCTTGTGGATCAGATAAATTACTACCTAAGCCAATATAGGCTAACGACATTATTCTTTACTTCCTGTCGTTTGTGTTCTTGGTTTTCTACGTTTACGTGTACGTCTAGCACCAGTTCTGGCTTGACCAATGCTTTTCACCATCACTTGCTGTGTGTCGCCATTGCTATGTTGAAAATCGCTCCACCATTTTGCTAATTCTTGTAACGCTGTACTTGGCTCGTTTGATACGTTATTGCCACTTTCTATTTCGGCACGTAATAACAAGAAATCGTATGCGGCTCTAAATTTAGGGTGTTCGAGAGTTTTAAATGCACGTTTACCTTCACGGCGTGACAATTTGTCTTGTAAAATCCAAATATCTTTCATTACGGCTTGAAAGCGTTTAGGTATCGCAATACTGCGTTGTTGCTCTGACATCACCTCACTTAAGGCGGCAAAAAAGGCATCTTGTGGGGTTAACTGTGTTTCACTATTTAAGCGCTGTATATGCTCCTGCATTGGATACCATAGCATGGCTGCAAATAAAAAGGCTGGCGTTACACGTTGGTCATTGTTTACACGTTGATCCGTGTTTTTCATTGCTAAACAAATAAAGTCAGCAAGGTATGCTTGAGTTTGTTGATTGAGCTGTTGTTCAACCGCTGGAAAGAAGTATTGGAACAGTTGATAGTCACGCAATTGTTGAAAATTAGCGAGCGCCTTACCCGACATAAATAATTTTAAAAACTCTTCAAACATACGGGCTGGCGGAATATTAGCCATTAAAGGGGCAAGCGAGGTAATAGGTGCTTTGGTATCTTTATGTATGGTCATATCCAGCTTAGTTGCAAAACGAATCGCACGCAGCATTCTCACAGGATCTTCACGATAGCGTGTTTCAGGGTCGCCGATTAAGCGAATTTCTCTGGCTTGAATATCGGCAACACCATTAGCAAAGTCGTATACTTTGAAGTCTTTGGCTGAGTAATAAAGGGCATTAATAGTAAAGTCGCGGCGTTCAGCATCTTCTTCTATGCTGCCATAAATATTGTCGCGCAATAACATGCCATGTTCACTTTGCTTGGAGGTTTTTTGGCAGTTTTTCTCTTCACTTTTTTCGTGATGGCCTCTAAAGGTTGCCACTTCGATAATTTCACGACCAAAGACAATGTGTGCTAAACGAAAGCGGCGGCCAATTAAACGGCAATTTCGAAATAAGGCTTTGATTTGCTCAGGAGTGGCATTAGTGGCGATGTCAAAATCTTTTGGCGCTAAGCCAAGCAGAATGTCGCGCACGCCACCACCAACAAGGTAGGCATCATAGCCACCTTTATTTAAGCGATACAAAACCTTAAGGGCATTGTGACTAATGTGTTTTCTAGATACAGGGTGCTGATCACGAGAAAGAATATTTGGCTGTTCAAATGACGGTAGATTAGTATGGCGTTTTCGTTTTTTGCCGAGCACTTTTTTACACAAGTTGATCACGCTTTTGATAATGTTGAACCTTAAATTTATCATGAAATTTCTCGCGCAATGATATAACAGCGCAAGGAAAAAGAGAATGAAAACAGTGTGAAAAATCGACGTTTATTGGCAAACAAGTGGTTATAAAATTATTTCTGCTACTTTTGGTACTTGCTTTAATGACCAATGTTGTATCGCCCAAGATAAAAGTTCGTCGATACTGGCATCTTTTAATTCACTAGGTGGTTTTTGCCCAAGAAATGATAACGCCGCAATAACCGAAGGAATTGGGTTCTTGGTATCAATCGCAGGGGCATTGTTCTGTTTGCTTAGTTTAAAGCCTAAATCAGTTACCGCTAATGGAAAATGGCCAAACTGTGGCGGCTTATGTTTAAGAATGTGATAGAAACTTAACTGTCTTGCGGTGGGCTCTAATAAATCACAACCGCGTATCACGTGGCTAATGCCTTGGTATATATCGTCAACAACCACAGCAAGTTGGTAAGCAAACAATTTATCTTTGCGCTTTACTATAAAGTCTTCCTTCGCGAGTGCTTTATCGCAATGAACTAAGCCTTGAATTAAGTCGACATATTCACTTATGCCACTGGAGTTAATAACACGGGTAGCGCAATGGCTAGCTTCAAGTTGTAGGGGACGACAATGACCTTGGTAAACGCCACCATCTGCTTTTATTTGTGCGCGTGTACAAGCACAGTGATAGCTTAAGTTTTGCTTTGCAAGATCAGCCAATACAGCTTGATAAAGTTGGGTTTGTTTACTTTGATATAAAACTTCTTCATCCCACAACAAGCCGTAATTTTCTAATGTCGTTAATATTTCAGCACTGGCACCTTTTTTTTCACGAGGTGGATCTATGTCTTCAATTCTAACCAGCCATTTACCTTGGTTATGCTTTGCATCCAAGTAACTGGCAAGTGCTGCAATTAAAGAGCCGAAATGTAATAAACCTGAAGGGGAGGGAGCAAAGCGACCACGATAATCAGTGCTATTGGGTGGTCGCAATGTCTGGCTAACTACCATTATAAATAGAAGTTTAGCCCGCTAATTGACGTTCTTTGATTTCTTGTAATGTTTTACATTCGATACAAAGATCGGCTGTAGGACGCGCTTCTAAGCGGCGAATGCCAATTTCTATACCACATGATTTACAAAAGCCGAATTCGTCTTCTTCAATCAGTTGTAGCGTTTTTTCAATTTTTTTAATGAGCTTACGTTCACGATCACGAGTACGTAGTTCAAGGCTAAACTCTTCTTCTTGAGCCGCGCGGTCTACGGGATCTGGAAAGTTTGCCGCCTCATCTTGCATATGAGATACGGTACGGTCAACTTCTTCGCGAAGTTGATCACGCCAAGCTTCTAGAATTTTTTTAAAGTGTTCTAGTTGCTCATCGTTCATGTATTCTTCGTTAGGCTTTTCAACGTATGGTTCAACGCCAGCTAATGCTAAAATACCTAATGCTTTGTTTTTTGGCATGTTAATTCTCCTAATGCTACTAGACCTAAACTGATGAATAATAGTTACTTCTTGTAACTTCATCGCTTGGTTGCAACTGCCAATCTAAATAGACCTAAAATATCTCACTTGATATTGTGTTAGTCATTATAAAATTCAAGGCTTACTTTATAAAAAACGATGATAAAGTTAAAAATTTTCCAATTACTTAACTTTTTCGCCAAGATAATAAAAATATAAGCAAGCTTTTTTAGCAAGTTTTTAGGTCTCGCGTCAATCATTATTACTGCTAATTATACGAAAGTTATATCGAATTGCTAAAGCTCAACAGGAACTTGTTGTGCCAAAGAAATAATAAAATTGTTGTCGTTGCGAGTAAATTCGGCTTTATATGCGAGTATCTCAACGCCGCGTTGCTTTGCTTCTTTTAGCAGTTGGCTGTACTTTTTATCTATATGTTCAGCAGGTTTAACGCTATGAATACCTGAATGTAATACAGCGAATAATAAAACGGCTCTGTGTCCAGAAGCCACCATTGACATCAATTCTCGTAAGTGTTTTTGTCCGCGCTCTGTAACCGCATCAGGAAAATAGCCTTGCCCTGATTCTAATAAGGTTACGCTTTTTATTTCTATATAAGTTTCTATGCCTTGTTGATCAAAAAGCTTAAAATCGATTTTACTGTTTTCTTCGCCGTATTTTACTTCACGCTTTAGCTCTGAGTGCCCGGTAAACTCTTTGATTAACCCTTGGCTTAGTGCTTCTTCTGCTAGTTGATTTGCTCTTATGGTATTGACGCAAATCCAATGCTTATTTTTTGTGTAGGTTAACTCCCAGCTATTTGGGTACTTGCGCTTTTTATTGTCTGAAGTGCTATACCAAACACTATCGCCAGGAGTGGCACAGCCTGTCATAGCGCCGGTGTTTGCACAATGCATGGTTATTTCATTTTTATTGGCTAAAGTGTCGTCGGTTAATGTGACGTCTGCTAAAAAACGTTTGTAGCGCTTAATCAGCGTGCTGTGCTGTAAAGTAAAGTTCATAGCTTTTATGGTAGATAAATTATGCTTACAGGTTAAATACTTGCTTTGTTGGTGTAAACTGTTGGCAACAAATAATTATGTAAGGTAACCACATGACAAGTTCTGATTTAGCCTCAGTTTCAATAACCTTAACCGAAAACAATCTAACGCAAGGTTGGCAGCAGGGGAAAAGTGTTCAAATCGTTGATGATAATATTGCCATATATATACCTAAAGATTCCGCACATTCGTTAAGAGCAATTCAAGCGGCGGCTCGAAAAATAGAAAAACTTGGTGTAGCGCATGCTACGTTAACTGGTGACAATTGGGACGAAGCAAGTCAATGGGCGTTCGCATTAGGCTTTAGCTGTGTCGGTAAGTTAGAAAGTATTAGCTTTTGCGGTAGCCATACTGTGATTGAAAAGCTAAATCATAAATTGTCGGTTTATGCTTGGAGTCGAGACTTAACTAACCAAACACCTGCTGAGCTTTACCCTTTAAAGTTGGCTGAGTTAGCAACAGATTATATTACACAGTTAGCTCCTGATGCCGTCACAACGCGTCTTATTCAAGGTGAAGATTTAAAGGCCGAACAATGGATGGGCATATATAACGTTGGTAAAGGCAGTGTTAACCCGCCATGTTTATTAGAATTAGACTTTAACCCAAGCAATGATGCCAATGCACCTGTTGCGGCTTGTTTAGTGGGTAAAGGCATTACCTTTGACAGTGGTGGTTACAGTATAAAAACCAGTGCTGGAATGTTCGATATGAAGTGTGATATGGGCGGTGCGACCGTAGTTGCAGGGGCGTTGGCGCTAGCCATTAAACAAGGTTTAACTCAACGGGTTAAATTGTTCCTTTGCTGTGCAGAGAATATGATCAGCAATGATGCTTATAAATTAGGTGATATTATCACTTACAAGAATGGTGTTAGCTGTGAAGTCGCCAATACCGATGCTGAGGGACGTATAGTTCTAGCTGATGGTTTAATGGCGGCAGGTGAAACAGGCGCATCACTTATTATTGATGCGGCCACATTAACTGGCGCTGCTGTAATGGCAACCGGCGGTGATTACTCGGCGCTTTTTGCATTGGATAACAGCGCAGTTGAAAAAGCACAAATGGCGGCAAAAAATAGCGCCGAGCCTGTTTGGCAGTTTCCATTAGAGTCGTGGCATAAAGATAAGTGTCCATCAGTATTTGCGGATACTGCTAATAGCCGAACACAAAAAGGTGGTGGCGCAGGTGGTGCCAGTAACGCTGCAGGTTTCTTGTCTCGCTTTGTGCCGAACGATGGTGCGGGTTGGTTACATTTTGATTTAGCGGCAGCGTATAACGCCGGAGATTCAAGTATGTGGGCGGCCGGAGCAACAGGTTTAGGAATTGCGACTATTGCTGAATTAATTTCAGCGAAATAGTTATTGCTTCACTATATAAAAAAAAGCTGAGTTATTCTCAGCTTTTTTTATTAATATGAAATTAACCGGTTTCAGTTTGCTGGAGAAATTGTTCAAGCCAAGCTTTTGCACTACCTACTTCACTAAAAACGTAAAAGGTAATATTACAAGCCTGATAAATGCGACGGAGTTGTAACTGTTGTATATCGGCGGTACTGCTATCAAGAATAACACTGGCACTGGCAATTAAGCCGTGTTTTACCCGGTACTTATTAACTTTAATTAACGCTTCCTCTGCTTCCGGTGAAAAAACACTATTGCCATGAAAAGAAATTAACAACCCCCAAGGCTGGTTGGCAAACTGCTCGCAAGCTTGATACATGTCATCAACATATTGTTCGGTAACACTGTTATCAAACGGACCAAATGCATCTACCTGCAAAATATTCGATCCAGATGCTATCGAGTATTCACCTTTTAGTGTAATTTCCATTATACAACTCCATTTCAAACGGGGGACAATAAATAACAGGTATTAATGCACTTGCCAAGTAAGCATATTTTTCAAAAATTTCAAATTAAAGTTTAGATAAAAATCAATACTTAGCAAAAATCATTTTTCCGTATTAACTCTGTTGGTTTGACTTTAGCTGCGCTAAGTCGTGATATGGTAAGATATTGCTAATTAGAAAATATTATTAACAATCTAAAGAAAATTATGACGCCCTCGGCTAAAACGTTACCCATAGATAATATTAAAAATGATGTAATTTCAGCGTTAAATAATCACCATACATTACTATTAACAGCGCCGCCAGGAGCAGGTAAATCGACCCGATTACCGTTGTGGCTTTTAGATCTCGATTGCTTATTAAATAAGAAAATTTATTTGTTACAGCCGAGGCGAATTGCTGCTAAGAACATAGCTTGCTATCTAGCAAAGCAACTGGGCGAGCACGTTGGCGAGACCGTAGGTTACCGTTTACGAAATGACAGCAAAGCCTCTAAAAACACACGTTTAGAGGTGATAACCGAAGGCATATTAACGCAAATTATCCAGCAAGATGCTGAGCTTCTAGGTTGCGGACTTATTGTATTTGATGAATTTCATGAGCGTTCACTCAATGCGGATTTAGCCTTTGCATTAACCCGAGATGTACAATTAGGATTACGGGATGATTTAAAGATTTTATTAATGTCGGCAACTTTAGCGACAGAGGAAATTAAAAGTCAATTACCTGATGCCGTTTGTTTGGAAAGTGCCGGACGTAGTTATCCTGTTGACATCAGTTATCAAGCAGCTACAAATGCGCGTTTATGGCGAGAGCACGCATTAAAGGTATTAAAATCACTGATTAATCAGCACCATGGCTCTATTTTAGTCTTTCTGCCGGGAACTGCCGATATTCGATATTTGGCCGACAATTTATTAAATGTTATGCCCGAATCTATGTTGCTATGCCCTTTATATGGTGACTTATCGCTTGCCCAACAGCAACAGGCCATTGCACCAGCACCTAATGGACTTCATAAACTAGTACTTGCAACTAATATTGCCGAAACGAGTTTAACCATTGAGGGGGTGAATTTGGTTATTGACTCAGGCCTAGAAAATGTTGCTATTTATGATAATCAAACCCTAACAAATAAACTAACCCAACGAGCTATTGCTAAAGCTTCGGCAACTCAACGTGCCGGGCGCGCAGGGCGATTACAAGCCGGACAATGCATTCGCCTGTATAGCCGTGATGATTTCCAGCGCAGAAGTGAGCAAAGTGTTAGCGAAATACAGCAAGCTGATTTATTGCCAACATTAATGGAATTGGCGCGTTGGGGCGCTAATGAATGTGAGCAGTTGCCTATGATTGAAATGCCTGATAGAAAACGGGAGCAGCTAGCGTGGCAAGAGTTAATTTCATTAGGGCTACTATCTAATCAGAAACAATTAACTGCAGACGGTAAACTGGTCGCTAGTTTTCCTTGTCATCCTAGATTTGCAAAAATGTTGCTAAAGGCACACTACTTAGAGCAACAACAAGCTATTAGCCACTTGTTATCTTTAGCTTGTTTATTAGCGGTATTACTAGAAGAGCGTGATATTTTCACTGCCGAGCAACGTGTCGATGACTGTGATATTGCGCATCGAGTAATACAACTTTGTCGACAGCCTAAAAAAAGCAATCATCAGCGTATCATTCAACAAGCGCAGCGTTTATTCAAAATAGCGCAGCAACAAGAAAAGCATACTCTATCTGAGCAAGAGTTTTGTCTTGTAAGCACGGAACTACCAGTACAGCATTGCGGCTTAATATTAGTACATGCCTATCCTGAGCGGATAGCAAAACAAAGAAACAATCAAGGCCATTATTTAACGGCTTATGGTAAAGGGGTTGTAGTGAATGAGGCTGATCCACTAGCTGCACAAAGTTATATTATTGCTGCACAATTGTTTCAAAAGCAGCAAGGCTTAACTGTTGCTTTAGCGGCACAATTTAACTTAGCACAAGCTTTGAGTTGGGGCATAGTCAGTACTGAAAGCAAAACACATTTGCAGTTTGATCAACAGCTTAATCGGATTGTTTCAGCAAACCAGCAAGTGCTGGGGGCATTGGTGATTAAAAATGAAAACATAAGCCAAAAAATCCCCGCTGAATTATTAGTTGCCTGTTGGTGTCAGCAAATTAGAAAGAAAGGTTTACATTGGCTAAAGTTTGACGAAAAAACTGAACAGCTATTATTGCGCTGGCGTTGGCTTAATAATACTCAAGCTCATTTAGGCTTACCTAATGTTGATGAGGGGTATTTATTATCTCACTTGGAGCAATGGCTAGGGCCATATTTAACTGCTATTACCAGTAAAGCGCAGCTCGATAAATTAAACTTTTCTGAATTATTGTTTAACCAACTTAGCTATCAGCAACAGCAAACATTTAAACAACTTGCCCCGGTATTTTTTGTTGGCCCAACAGGGCGAAAATGCGCTATTCGATACAGCTTAGAGCGGGCCCCCGTGGTGTCTTTACCTATGCAAGAATTGTATGGTGTCACGGTAACGCCTACTGTTGGCGATTTAAGTAATAACAGCCAAATACCCTTAATTATTGAAATATTGTCGCCAGCTAAACGTCCGATTCAAGTTACTCAAGACTTGGTTGCATTTTGGCAAGGCAGTTATCAAGCCGTACAAAAAGATATGAAAGCCCAGTACCCCAAACACTTCTGGCCAAACGATCCTGCCAATGCCGAGGCAACTCGTAAAACCAAACGTCATTTAAAAGGCTAACGACTAGTTATTTAGCGTAGGGGAAGTGTTTTAGATTGGGTCTGATTAACTACTTAAATGGCGGCTTTTAAAAGCACTAGGGCTGAGGCTAAAATATTGTTTAAAGCAGCGACTAAAATGGCTGGCATTGGTAAAGCCAAGCTCAAAGCAAACTTGGGTTATCTGATACCCCTGCTTGATCATATTAGCTGCTTTGTTTAGTCGTGCTTGTTGTTGATATGCCGCCGGTGTACAACCTAAATGAGCTCTAAATTGCTGGAAAAACTTAGTGCGGCTCATACAAGAAATTTTGCATAACTGTTCGATATCAATACTAGCGGCTAAGTTTTGATTAATAAAGTAAAGCGCAGCATTTAAACCGTTGCAATCAGGTGCTTGCTCACTATGGGAAATGATAAAATCGCGTGTTTGATGACGTAATAACCTCACCGTTAATTCCGATATTGCTAAATCAATCATATAGGTTCTATCTTGATGATTTTCTGTATAAATTTGCACTATTCTATTGAGTAAGGCCTGAGTTTGCGCATTATGGTGGGTGTGGACTAAATGCTGGTGATATTGCCAATGTCCATACGTTGGCTCTAATGGTGTTGATTGCTCTATTCGGTCAACAATGTTTTTGATCCGCTCTAAAGATATTTCAATCGCTAAACAAGTGGTAGGTTGATCAATTTTCGCATCGGGAAAATCAATTTCCACTCCGTGATTCGGCGCCATAACAAAAGATTCATGTGGAAGAAACTCGCTTTCATAGCTTGCAGTGTCGTCATGCATGACTTTTTTACCTGAAACCATGCCACAAAACAGTAATTGATCTGACTTTAATCGTACGCGATTTGCCTGCTCAAAGGTGTCGTAAATGCTCAATTGTGTTTCGGGCCCTGCAAAGCTAATTTTGTTTTCAACCAAAACTTTTGGGTTCTTGCGCTGCTTAACTAATACTTCCTTAATCATTATCACGCCCTTTTATATGTACTGGCAGTCAACTTTTTTGAACTTATTGCATAGTTGAAATTTTTTAATCTACTAAGGTAATAACAATTGACTAAAAATACAACTATAGGAAAGTCTTATGATCTATGCAGCACCAGGCACCGATGGCGCGTTAATACACTTTAAAGCCCGCTATCAAAATTTTATTGGTGGCCAATGGCTTGAACCATGTGAAGGGCAATATTTTGATAACATTAGCCCGGTTAATGGCGAAGTTTTTTGCCAAATTCCACGTTCTACAGAAAAAGATATTGAGCTTGCTCTAGATGCTGCACATAAAGTGAAAGAGCAATGGGGGGCAACGTCTGTAACCGAACGCTCAAACATTTTATTGAAAATCGCTGACAAAATTGAACAAAATATTGAGTATTTAGCTATTGCTGAAACTTGGGATAATGGTAAAGCAGTACGTGAAACCTTAGCTGCTGATATCCCACTGGCGGTTGACCATTTTCGCTATTTTGCTGGTTGCTTACGGGCACAAGAAGGCTCGATAGGGGATTTGGATGAAAATACCGTTTCGTATCATTTTCACGAGCCTTTAGGCGTAGTTGGGCAAATTATTCCATGGAATTTCCCTATTTTGATGGCGGCGTGGAAACTCGCGCCAGCATTGGCTGCGGGTAACTGCGTAGTATTAAAGCCAGCAGAGCAAACACCAGCATCTATTTTAGTATTAGCTGAGTTAATAGGAGATTTATTACCCGCAGGAGCATTAAATATCGTTAATGGTTTTGGTAATGAGGCCGGACAAGCGCTAGCGACTAGTACTCGTATTGCGAAAATCGCCTTTACGGGGTCAACACCGGTTGGTTCACATATTTTAAAATGTGCAGCAGAAAATATTATTCCATCAACAGTTGAACTTGGTGGCAAATCACCGAACATATTTTTTAAAGATGTAATGGATCAGGAAGACGAGTATTTAAGTAAGTGTATTGAAGGCATGGTGTTAGCTTACTTTAATCAAGGTGAAGTTTGTACATGTCCATCGCGGGTCTTTGTTCACGAAGATATCTACCCACAATTTATTGAAAAAGTGATTGAGCGCTCAAAAGCAATTAAACGTGGTAATCCATTAGACACTGATACTATGGTGGGGGCACAAGCTTCGAAAGAGCAGTTTGACAAAATCATGAGTTACATCGCCATTGGCCGTGAAGAAGGTGCTGAAGTATTGTTAGGCGGTGATGTTGAGCAACTTGATAATGAGCAAAAAAATGGCTTTTACATTCAACCGACTTTGCTAAAAGGCACGAATGACATGCGGGTATTTCAAGAAGAAATTTTTGGCCCGGTAATTTCGCTATCGACATTTAAAGATGAAGCCGAAGTGTTGGAGTTGGCAAATAGCTCTGAGTTTGGATTAGGTGCCGGCGTTTGGACTAGGGATATGAATTTAGCCTATCGTATGGGGCGCAAAATTCAAGCAGGTAGAGTCTGGACTAATTGCTATCATATGTATCCTGCACATGCTGCATTTGGCGGTTATAAAAAATCAGGTGTTGGTCGTGAAACCCATAAAATGGCATTAGAGCACTACCAACAAACCAAGAATTTATTAGTAAGTTATGATGTAAATCCACTTGGATTTTTCTAATAGAAAAATTATTAATTAGTGTGCGAATAATAGTGGAAGAACGATCATTTGTGATCGTTCTTTACGTTTAAGACTGTAAAAGAGCGTTAGCTGTTACGGTAAACTTGTTGAGGTTTAAGCGTTATTAAAACTTGCTATAGCGGCCATAGCTTGTGACAAAACATCTTTTTCGCCGTCTAACCAGTGAATTTTAGTGCCGTTACGTTCCAAACGCCTTAGCCAAGTATCTTGCTTTTTAGAAAACTGATGAATGGCTGAATTGAGTTTTTGAAAACAGTCATTTTTGCAAAGCTGCCCTTGTAAATGTTGAGCAATGAAACGATATTCTAGCCCATAAAAATACAGAGTTTCCCAACTGACGCCTTGGCGATGTAATTGCTCTACCTCTTCAATTAAACCTTGCTCCATTCGCGCCTTTAAACGCGCGGTAATGCGCTGGCGTATAGTTTCTCGTGGCCATTTTATCGCAAATATTAGTGGCTTTAATGTGGGGAAGTCATTAACGGTATCTTTTGCTGCCAGCTCGCCTTGAGCAATTTCAATTGCTCTTATTAGACGTTCGCGCTCAATGATATCTGTGGTGTTGTGCAAATTTGGCTTGAGGGTAATTAACTTGTCGACCAAATCTTGATGGGAAAGTGTAGATAAAGATGCTCTTAAGGCTTTATTTTCGGGGACTTCAATCAGTCGATAACCTTTTAAAATAGAATCGACATATAGTGCAGAGCCACCGGCCATAATTGCTAGTTTATTTTTAGTATTGATTGCCTGGTAGGCGCTGAGCACGTCTTTTTGAAAGTCGAAAATACTGTATTCGTAGCCGGGGTCAACAATATCGATAAGGTGATGGTTAATACCTTGATACTCATCGAGATCTTTTCCGCTACCTATATCTAAGCCTCGGTATACTTGTCGAGAATCTGCCGAGATTATTTCGCCATTAAGTAATTTAGCTAAATCGACCGCAAGTTTGGTTTTTCCTGATGCTGTTGAACCTAACACTACCAGCATGTTAAATGCGGACATGACTCACCTAATATATTTGCTTGGAAAATATGCCGTATTATATCGTTAAACAATGGCTGATGCCCGCTTAAGCGGTAAAATTTTCACTAGGGTTATGTTGCTTGCTAGATTAATATACATTCTCATTGGTAAATTATAGATCGGTCTTATTCACGCATGGCTCCAAGAAAAAAGTCTGAAACAAAAACTACACGCTCGACAAAAAAAGCTGCAGGTAAAAAAGTGGCTGATGATGTGCCAAGCCGCATTCGTCGTTTTAGTCGATGGTCATTATTTTTTACCTTAAAAATGATGCTACTGACGATTTTTGTTATTTTTCTCTACAGCATTTATCTAGACAGTAAGGTACGTAATAAATTTGAAGGGCAGCGTTGGCAAATACCGGTACAAGTTTTTGGTCAACACGAAAGCTATCAAGTTGGTAGCCAGCTAAATCTTAACCACCTTAAACAGGCGTTACTAGCTAATCGCTATAAAAAGGTAAGTCGAGTTGCACGACCTGGCGAATTTGCTTTATCAAATAAGCGTGTCATTATTTTTCGCCGTGCCTTTGATTTTGGCGCTGGTATCGAAGATGGAGAAAAAATTACCATAGATGTTGCCAACAACCAAGTTACTGCCTTGCACATAAATGGTGTGAAAGTAGCTGAGGCTGTTCTAGAGCCGCTTTTGCTGGATAGAATTTTACCTGAAAGTAAAGAAGATAGAGTGCTGGTTTCGCTGCAAGCGGTACCGGAAGCACTACTTGATACCTTGCTCTTAGTTGAAGATAGAGACTTTTATTTTCACCATGGCGTTTCGCCATTAGGTATCTTACGCGCTTTATACCAAAATATTAAAGCGGGACGAACGGTACAAGGAGGCAGCACATTAACGCAACAGCTAGTTAAAAACATGTTTTTAACCCGTGATAAAACCTTATGGCGTAAAGCCAATGAAGCGATAATGGCATTGATTTTAGAATATCGCTATAGCAAAGATCAGCTGCTCGAAGCTTATATAAATGAGGTTTATTTAGGGCAACATTATGCAAACGGTATTTATGGCTTTGGCTTAGCTGCGGAGTTTTATTTTGGTAAATCTATTCAATCATTAGATACCGAACAAATGGCGATGCTGATTGCACAAATAAAAGGGCCAAGTTACTACGACCCTTGGCGTTTTCCTGAGCGTACTGTTCAGCGTCGTGATTTAGTTTTACGCTTAATGTATCAGCAGGAAATTATTGATCAGGCAGAGTTTGAGCAGGCAGTAGAGTCACCATTGTCGATCAGACAACATCGTCGCCTTTCGCTACAAAAGTTTCCTGCTTATTTGCAATTAGTAAAAGCAGAGTTATCTCGACATTTATCTGAATATGAACAGCAATCAGGCATTCGTGTATTCACCGGCTTTTCCATTAGCCAACAGTTAGCTTTGCAAGCCAGCATTGATAAAAAAATACCTGAGCTAGAAAAGCAAACTGGCTCAGGGTTACAGGTGGCGATGGTGGTTTCTGACTTTCGTACCGGTAGTGTCCGAGCATTAGTTGGTGGCAAAGAAGCCGGCTATGCAGGTTTTAACCGTGCTTTACACGCCAAGCGACCCATAGGCTCATTAATTAAACCCGCAGTATATTTGGCAGCGTTAGAGCGATACCAGCGTTTTAATTTAGCCAGTTTAATAGAAGATAAGGCGATCACTTTATCGAGTGAAGATGGTCAAGCGTGGTCACCGAAAAATTATGACGGCAAATATCGAGGCCAAGTGCATTTAGTTGATGCATTATCTTCAAGCTTAAATATTCCAACGGTAAACCTAGGGATGGAATTAGGGTTAGACAAGGTTGCACAAGCCATTCACCTGCTGGGTTATTCGGGAGATATTGTTACTCGCCCGTCCATGTTATTAGGTGCACTGAATATGTCACCTATGGAAGTGAGCCAGTTGTACCTGCCGATTGCTAACCGAGGCTCAGCAGAGCAAGCTCATGCCATTGACAAAATTGTTAGTGCCAGTGGGGAAACCTTGTGGCAATTTGAACCGGAACATCAACAACTAATGTCAACGCAGGCTGCGTATTTGCTTGATTATGCACTGACCAAAGTTACCACTTCTGGTACCGCACGCTCTTTAATCTGGCGCTTAAAAAATACCACCTTGGCAGGAAAAACCGGTACGACTAATGAGCAGCGAGATAGCTGGTTTGTTGGCTACGACAATGAGTTATTAGTTACGACTTGGCTTGGCCGAGATGATAACAAACCCACCAAATTGACCGGTAGTAGCGGTGCATTAGTTCTTTTTGCTGACTTTATGAATGAAATTGGCGCTGTTAGTCGAAATTCGGTCTTGCCAGATAGTGTCGCATTAGTGGATTTTGACAATAAAAGTGGTCGTGCCGTTAACCAAGCGTGTGACAATTCACAACAGTTACCTGCTGTTACCAATGGTTTGATTTATGAAAGCCATTGTGAGACAGATCTTAAAAATAAGACTAAAAAGAAATCCTGGTTTGAGAAATTATTTGGTGAGTAATTTATAGTTTATTCAAACAGTAAAGCCAAATTAACATTATTTAAGGGTATTTGAGTTTGAATAAAAGCAATATCAAATCTATGGTTAATAGGTGGCTACATTGACAAGGTTGTTCACTAAAATAGCAAAGGAAGCAAAGCTGCGGTAAAGGAATCATCAAATCTATTACCTAGTTAGAGGAGCAAAATGAAGCATAGGTTGAGTTTTGGTTACTTTACGTTACTTGCTGAAAATATTGTCGAAGTGTGTATTGACGATGGAGTTGAATTGTCATTAGAAATGGTTGAAGAGTGTGATGAATTTTTCAAAGCACATATTTTTGGTGACTTTGGTATGCTAATAAATCGTATTAACAATTATTCTTATAGTTATGAAGCTCAGCTGTCAATAGGCTCTTATCAGGGGTTAAAAGCAATCGCCTTCGTTTATTATAATGATGAGTGCAAAGCACTAGTTGAAGAGTTAAAAGTCGTGCGAGCTTTGGATAATTGGAATAGCAAATTATTTTCAGGTTTAGAGCTAGGTTGGCAACAAGCACTGGCATGGTTAGAGCAAGAGTTACTCGCTGATAACCAACAAGTCGTAAGTAACCTAATTTAGGGGTAATCTAATATTAAGCAAAGAGAGGTTTGTTGAACTTAGATTATTTAGCGTTAAAAAGTTTAAAAAGCAAACCGAAAGGTTTGCTTTTTTTGTGCAATGTAAAATCGACAAGGGACGGACAATTCCTAACAAGCAGTTTTATGTAAATGCCGAGTAACTGGTTAAATGCCTTACAATTCGACGTATTCAAATATTTTAAATACGCGGTTAACACCACCAACATTGCGAGCGATATCGACTGCGATATTTGCTTGAGTTTTGGTCACTAAACCCATTAAGAATACTTCACCATTTTCAGTAACCACTTTTATATTGGTAGCATCTAATTCGTCACTGCCAAATAGTGCAGTTTTTACTTTTGAAGTTAACCAAACATCATTAGTTTTCGTGGTAAATGCTGTGGTATTACTAACACGAATTTGATTGTGCAGTTGTTTAACACCATTGATATTATTAAGTATTTTTATCGCTTGATCACGAAGGTAGCTATTCGGTGCTTGCCCAACAACCAACACACTGCCATTAACACTGACCACTTGTAAATTGGTGTTGTCACTTAACGCATCACTAGCAGCGAGTTTTGCGTGAGCGTCGATTTCTATTTTTTGATCATCAATTTGGTTCCCTAATGATCTATTATCTGTTGCTACACTCGCGCCACCAACAACACCAACAACAGCAGCAGCAACACAGCCTTGCAAAATAGTAGCTACAGCAACAATACCTAACACAGATTTTATTGACATATTAATCCTCAGCTTGTGGGAATAAAGTGGTGTCAATAATGTCACATAAACAATGAATGACGACTAAATGTACTTCTTGGATACGAGCTGTTCGACTTGAAGGTACACGTATTTCAACATCGTTTTCGCCAAGTAGGCCAGCAATGTCGCCGCCGTCACCACCTGTTAACGCAATAATGGGCATATCACGTGAAACCGCTGTTTCAATGGCTTTAATAACATTGCGAGAATTACCGCTAGTTGAGATAGCCAATAAAACATCGCCATTATTACCTAGTGCGCGAACCTGCTTTGAAAATATTTCGTCAAAGTGATAATCGTTACCGATAGAAGTAATTGTTGAGCTGTCAGTCGTTAAAGCAATGGCCGGTAACGGCGGGCGTTCAGTTTCGTAGCGGTTTAATAATTCCGCTGAAAAATGCTGAGCATCGCCTGCTGAGCCGCCATTACCACAGGCTAAAATTTTATTACCGGCAAGTAGGCTTTGCACCATGATCATACCTGCTTGCTCAATAGGGGCAGCCAAAAGTTCGCTTGCGGCAATTTTGGTTTGAATGCTTTCAGTAAAATTGCTTTTTATCCGTTCTAACATGCTGGACGTAACTCCGTTGTATTATTCATTAAAAGGCATTTTTCAGCCATGTAATTTCTGGGTTCGTGATATTGCCTTCTAGCGTAACAACATCGAATCGGCAGGGGGTATTATATTCATTTAACCCTGATTTTTGCAGATAATATGCTGCACATTGCCTAATTTTTTGTTGTTTGTCGACAGAAACTGCCGCAACAGCACCACCAAAGCCAGTGCTTTTCCTATATTTTACTTCAACAAATACCCATGTATTTGCTTCTGTCATGATCAAGTCAAGCTCACCACGGCGATTGTGAAAATTACAGGCTTTAAATATTAGCCCTTGTTCAGTTAGGTATTTTGCTGCTAACTGTTCAGTAATTTTCCCTATATCGACATTAGTTTTGCGACTAGTCCATGGCAATTTCTTGTACCTTATTGCGGTTGTATTTACCCCAAGCCAAACTGCGTTTTAAAATATTGGTTGCACTTAATTGTAGAATGCCCGTTTGACCGTAATGTCTGACATAAGTTTTATTTTTCATGGCAGATATTTTTTCAACTAACGCTAAACTGTCGTAGCCCATGGCAAATATAGCCTGTAAGCTGTCACTGCGGTTTGGCCATAGTTTTTTAGCTTGCGCCGCTAAGGCTTTATTTTGTTGTTTACCCGGTAGTTGCCATGGCATTTCTGTAAAAATAAGCCCTGATAAATCGCGGTGGTCGCTTTTATCGTTTTTAGCACTATGACTCCTCGAGCTAGCATATACTGGGATAATATCAGCAAATGGACTGGTATTAACGTCAATATACGGCTTAAGTAGCTTAGTTTCCAATGGCAAGCCGACAATATAAATCATATCTATATCGCGTCGATTACGTAGTTCATTTTTAAATGAATATTTAATACGACTGTTTAATTCATTGGTACGTTTTTGGCTTAAATCAACACCTAGACTGGCTTTTAATTGATTCTGCATTTTGGCGTCACGATCAAAAAATATGGTTTCAGGCTCCTTACCTGTGATGTGTTGCCATTGCTGACTAAAAGTTTGGGCGATACGACGGCTGGCCTGATCTTGATGACTTAGAATGATAGGCTGTTGATAATTTTGTCGACTTAGTGTTGTCGCTGCTTGTATTGCTTCGTCTTCAGGACGCATTGACAAGGCAACTTGGTGTGGCTTTAAAACTGCGTTGCCCGGCAGATTAAGTAAAAGTGTTGGTACAGAAAGTTCCTGTTGCGACAAGTAGCTATTTACATTCTCTTTAAGTAATGGACCGATCACATAGTCAACGTTTAATTGTTCAAACTGTTCAGATAATTGGGTCATGTCTAAGTTGTTTGAATCAATAAAATGTAATCTAGTAGTGGTGTTTTTGTCATATGCAGCAAGTATACCTTGTTGCGCAACTTTTCCTGCTCGCTCTTGCTTACCAGATAAAGGAATAATAACAGCAATATTATTGATTTCATTGCTTACAAACGTTTCGGTATTTTTTAATTGAGACGCTATGTGCTGTGCGGGGTGGGTGCCAAATTCACGCTGCCATTGGTTTAAATAACGTTGAAACCTAGGAGTGTCGTCGCCAAATTTGTTAGCAAATGAAAGTAGTTTGCTCCAACCCTGAATATTTGGCGCTTGTAATTTTACTAATTGCTGGTGTTGCCATTGCGATAACTGGCAAAATTGTTGCCAAAGAGTGTCGATGTCAGCACTTGTCGCGTTTGAATTTTTTGCAAAAGCTCGTAAGCGAGCATCTAAGGCAATAATTGGCAGCTTTCTTATTTGCTGAATATTGGCCAACGTTTGATAGTAGTCAAAACTGTGGCTGAGTTGACTATTGGCAATGACTTTATTTGCCTTGTCTATTGCTTGATAGGCCATTTCTTCTTGCTGCAGAGCTAGCAAGCTTTTTGCGCTGATTATCAACAATTGGTATTGCTGTATGGGGATTTCTGTTAATGCTAGTGTTTGGTTGGCTAGCCACAAAGCTTTATGGGGGCTAGCTTCTAATAAAAATAAATTACCCGCTTGAATAAAAGTATCTATCGCGCTGTTGTTATCTTGTGTTAATGCTTTAGTTACCAGTTGATTAGCTGTGATTTCTTTATACATACTTTCAGCAACGGTAGCTTTCTGTGTCGTTGCTGTTTGTGTTTTTGTTGGTTTAGTTGTCGAGCAACTTGCCAAACATAGCAAACTTATAACGGTTAGAAGTGTGTTATTTGGTGGTGAAAACCATTTTGTCAGCATCAAAGTTAAGAAATCCGTACTTTTTAAGAGTGCTTTATAATAAACTTCATCCTCTTCAGTCTCAACACAAGTATTTTAATATGTCGGAACAAATTATTCAGCCAAGTACTCTTTATATTGTCGCAACACCAATTGGTAACTTAGCCGATATTAGTCAAAGAGCACTAAACATATTGGAAAATGTTGATGTAATTGCTTGTGAAGATACCCGACATACCCAACGTTTGTTGTCGGCATTTAGTATTAAAAATAAAACGATGTCGATGCATGACCACAATGAGCGACAACGCCAAGAGCAAATTTCATCGTTATTACAGGAAGGGAAAAGTGTCGCTTTAGTATCTGATGCCGGTACACCATTAATTAGTGATCCTGGGTTTCATCTGGTGCGCCATTGTCGTCAACTTGGTCTAGATGTTTCACCAATTCCTGGCGCTTGTGCTGCTATTTCGGCGCTGTCAGTGGCTGGACTTCCGACCGATAGATTTACTTTTGAAGGCTTTTTGCCCTCAAAATCAGGGGCTAGACAAAGTAAATTAAGTGAACTTGCAAGTGAACCTAGAACTATGGTTTTTTATGATGCACCACGCCGCGCCATTGATACCGTAGAAGATATCGTAAAAACCTTAAGTGGCCAGCGTTATGTGGTAATTGCACGTGAACTCACTAAAACCTTTGAAACTATCCATTCTGACAGCGCTGAAAACTTATTGGCTTGGCTACAAGAAGATCCCAACCAGCTTAAAGGGGAAATGGTATTAATCATAGAAGGGTATAAAGTAGACCCCAATGAGATTTCCGCCAATGTTGTTACAACACTGAAATTACTGCTTGCAGAAATGAAGCCAAAAAAAGCCTGTGCAATTGCAGCAGAGATTCATGGTGTAAAAAAGAATGCTTTATATGAATATGCGCTATCTATAAAAGAATCATGAACATAGGTTGGATAGTGCTTGTTGTTCTTTCCAAGTGATGAAATTTCACGTAGAATGCGCCCCGAGTTGACCAGACAATCGCTGCTTCATCGTTGTACTTTCGGGTAGACAGATGAAGGGGAGGAAAGTCCGGGCTCCAACGAGCAGGGTGCCAGGTAACGCCTGGGCGGCGCAAGCCGACGACAAGTGCAGCAGAGAGAAGACCGCCGATGACCGCTTGCGGAACAGGTAAGGCTGAAAGGGTGCGGTAAGAGCGCACCGGATTGCTGGTAACAGTAATTGCAGGGTAAACTCCACCCGGAGCAAGACCAAATAGGGTTTCATATGGCGTGGCTCGCGTTGAAACCGGGTAGGTTGCTTGAGCTATAGAGCGATTTATAGCCTAGACGAATGATTGTCACTTTCTTTTTTCGAAAATGAGAGATACAAAACCCGGCTTATGCGTCAACTCACCAATTTTAGACACCGCTTGCTTTCTTTAAGAAAGCAGGCGGTTTTCTAAACCCTTTCCTGTTAAGTCACCATAATTAAAATACCATTTTAGCTAGCGGTTGAATAATCACCTGCTTGACTTATCTTTTGACGGCACCTGTTTGTCAATTTTACAGTTAAAACTTAATAGTTTTTCAGCTTCTGAGTAAATATTGTTGTTACAAACCGTTAGCTTTAGCTAGCTGTTTTTGCTGAATATGGAATAAGTTTTATATGTTAATAATCATTAAGAAGCGAATAAGAATTATGTATCATACTCTCGACATATAAGTGCAATATCGCTAACAGTTAATGGTTCATTCGTTAACTTACACATAATACCGTCATTATTTTTTTGATTAAATTTACAGTTCTGACAAAGTCCAAAAGCATTACGCCCCGTAACCTGCTGATAATTCTTTAATATATCTTGCATTAAGGAAGCTGTTTCCGCTTGTTTATCATTAGATAACTGTTGAACAGCTTGGGTAAATTTCTCTGGGGGGCAGGTGTCTACTAAAAACTGCTTACCCGCTTCAGTGACTTTCAAATGAGTGATTCGTAAATCATTTTTATCTTTTTCTTTACGAATAAGTGCTTTATTTTCTAGCACTTTTAATGATTGCGATACCGTTCCCTTGGTTAACCCTAGATACTCGGTAACCGCAAGTGTTGTATCTGAATATCGATTGCAGATAGACAGATAATACAAAGCCTCCTGCTGAATAGGTTGTAGCCCTAATCGCTGCCCCTCTGCACGCACTTCTTGCCTAAGTAAATTAGCTAAACGCTCTATTATGTTAAACAGTTTATCATTCATTGGTTAATGGTATCGACTCAAAACATATTTGACAAGTAGATTTTTATTATGATTAAATAATAATGTTTCGAGTCGAAACTAAATTATTGGAGAGTTATAATGAAAAAATCATCATGGTTATTGGTTGCATCTTTAAGCACTGCTCTTATGGCAAGTGGTGCTTATGCTCATGATAAGCATAGCGGGCATATTAAGTCGCCTGAATCACCGACGGTGACAGCTGAATTTGACATAGTGCACGCTAAAGTGATCACACAAGGTTCACATCTTGTTTTTCAGCAAGCAGTGAAAGGTAAAGTCGGAAAAAAAGTGCCAGACACCAAAGGTAGCCTTGCTGGCGCTGAAGTGTATAGCTATGTTTGGCCGACATCTTTAAATAGCTCAACGGTTGGCTTTGAGGCTGATCAAGGCATTCTTGCTCTGGCTTTAACTATTCACCCAGATTTTGACGATACACCGCTTTATGATGAAGATAATGATGGGAACAAAACTAACGATGGTGACAAGTGGCATAGCCATTGGGTTGTTCTAGTTCCTGATGATGCTTGTGGAAATGGCGCACTTAAGGTGAAAGATATTGCTGAAGGAACAAACCCTAAGTTGCCTAAAACCTGGCCAGAATTGCCGATTTTTATTGATAGTCCCGGCTTTGATTTTTCATTAGCTGGGTCAGAAGTTTTGGTTAGAGTACCTTTGTCGGCAGTTGGCTTTAGTAATACTTTTTCTTTTGATGGTGTTACTGCTGGCTTAAAGGTAAATCAGCAAGTACATGCACCGTTATTATGTGTCGCTGATGTATTCGATGTTGCTTCAGGCGACTTAAGTTTACCTGGCAAAAGTCAATAATTTTCGGAGAAGGTAATGAAAATCCATGTTTATGATACCCATGTACATACTGAAGCAGGTGAGTATATTCACTTTGACGTATTGGTGAATGATGAAAACGTTAACCATGTGAAAAAATATGCTAGTGACTACCTTATTAGTTTGGGCATAAAGTCAGAACATATAAAACAAGGCCGATGTAATTTTTGTCATAGTGAAATTGCTAACCCTGAAGTGATAGAAAATATTATCAGTCATGGCCATAGTATCATTCGCCTGTAATTATACTTTTCCAATACAGACAATATTTGTGATTAACGGCGGGGGTTAAGGAGGATGATGTGAGTAATCACTTTCAACTTTGTGGTTTATATGCTGGTAAGGTGAATAAATGTGGTGGCATAACGACAGCGATTAATAAATCTTTGATATCGGCTTCAGTATACGTGTCAGCGCTTGGCATTGTTGGAGATCAGTGTGCAGATAAACGTCATCATGGTGGTCTAGATAGAGCATTGCATCAATATCCTGTTGAGCATTATCAATATTGGCGACAAAACTATTCGTCCAAATTACCTTGGCAAGCTCCAGGTATGGGAGAAAACCTTAGCTCGTTAGGAATGACAGAGCATAATGTTTGTATTGGCGATAGGTACCAGTGGGGGCAGGCGATAATTGAAGTTAGTCAACCTCGCTCCCCTTGTTTTAAGCTTAATAAACATTGGGGAATTGACAAGCTTTCCTTGCAAATGCAGAAACTTAGCTTATGTGGCTGGCTATATCGGGTAATAAAGCCCGGCATCGTCAGTGTTGATGAACCGCTAACGTTATTACAACGACCATCAAATGCGATGACTGTTTACCAAGTATGTGAATTGTTTTTTGGCGATCCGCTAAATCAAATTGGATTATTAAAGCTAAAAGAGCAAACAAAACTGAGTGATAGTTGGATGACAAAAGTAGCGAAGCGCTTGGCTACTAATCAAGTTGAAAATTGGCACTATAGATTATTAGGGCCTAAAACATAACAGGTTCAATCCTTCTATCAATTTAGTTTTTATAAAGCCTTGATAGTAATATCGAGGTTTTATGCTAAGCAATTGTTACTTTCTTCATTAACGCCTGAGAAATTTATCCTGCGAAAACGCATGCCATTATTTTTACTCTATGTGAAATATAAAGGAAGATTGCTCATTAAGCTCAGCTTGGGTTGGTTTTTCCTCATTCAATGGGGTCTTGAGCAATAACAAATTCTGCTCCAACTTTGTTTAATCACAGGGTGAGCAGTTCGTTGTGGTTTTTAAAATTTAAACCACAGCGCCTAATAAAATCGTTTAAACCGTCAATTTCCAGCTGATGGGCAGAATAATCAATTGACGAGTCCTGATTTAGTTTTGGAAAAGTACCATAGCCAGCCAGTAAACACGCCCATGATTTCGCTTGATAACTCGCGGTTAATTTGTGTTTATGCATATCGCCGGCGAAATCTTGACTGCTATGCCAAAGCGCTAAAATTTTCTTTAAAGTTTCTGAAATATTGTTATTGGCGGCATTGTCTCGCCAATAGGCGCTGTCGGTGCGTTGATTCATTTTGTAATGACAAACAATATAATCTCGGACGCCGTCAAATCTTGAGTTAATATCTTTGTTAAAGGCATCTTCATATAGATTTGTCCCTTTACCTTCTTGAAAACACTGCATAAATTGGGTAATAGTATTGAATGAAAGTGCCAGTGCCGTTGCCTCTAAAGGTTCTATAAAACCTTGAGATAGCCCTACGGCAAGACAGTTTTTGTGCCAGTGCTTTTCAACCCGTCCAACTTTCATTTTTAAATGTCTAGCTTCAACCTCACTGTCCAATAAGCCTAAATGCTGTCTAAGTTCAGTTTCCGCTTGATGTGAATCGATGTAATCACTGCTATAAACATAACCATTACCAAAACGGTTTCTGAGGGGAATTTGCCAAGCCCAGCCGTTAGATAGTGCCGTTGCTTTAGTTTCTGGCGGCAGTTGTTTTGATATTTCACTGGCCATGACCACAGCGGCATCGTTGACTAAGTTGTCTTTAAAACTTATATAGTTAACTTTCAAGGTTTTTTGCATCAGTAAGGCATTAAACCCCGAGCAATCAACGAAAAAGTCTGCCTCTAGCTGGCTGTCGTCGCTGAGTTTTACCGCGCTTAGGTTGCCATCATTTGTCACTAAAACGTCAGCGACATTTCCATAGATTCTTTTTACTCCAAGATTTTGTGCTTTTTCTGCTAAAAACTGCCCTAAAAATGCTGAATCAAAGTGGTAGCCGTATGCAATGCCAAAAGGGAAAGATTCAGCAGGTAATGGACCCAAATTGTTGCTTGATAAATAAGTCTCTAAAAAATATCGGTCAGGATGTGCGTAAACACTATAGCCTTGCATTCGAGCTTGAATATTCTTATAAAAAAGAGGTACGGTGAATATATCGTCTGTTTGTGCGGCGAAAGGGTGAAAGTAGGATTCAAAACCCGGTTTAGTTGACCATTTATCAAAGGTAATGCCATTTTTATAGGTGGCATTGCAACGGGGCATCCACTCTGAGTCGGCGACACCAATAGCATCAAAAAATAACTTTAAGTGCGGCGTACTGCCCTCGCCAACACCAATAATGCCAATTTCTTTAGATTCCACTAGGCAAATTTCAGTGTCTTGCCATTTACACGCCAATAAATTTGCCGCCATCCATCCTGCTGTGCCACCACCAACAATCAATACTTTTTTCGGTGTTCCGTCGTTATTTAACATTGCTATCTGCTCATAATTGATAATATTAAAGGCTACTATTTTGCTAATTTTGCTTATTTTCGTAATTTCTCAGCAAAAAAATCTTTGATAATTCTGATGTCTTCAAGCGATAAGTCGCCAAGTATGTGTTGAGGGTGATCTGGAATATAAGACCTAGGGTCTATTTCTTGATGAAATAGGTAATGATCGAACATACAGCGCCAGGCCTCACGTTGTTTTTTCGTTAAATCACGCATCGCTAACATTGCGATATTCAAACTATCAATTGCGCTGGGTGACACTGAATTAGGCCCGGAAGAGCCACTCCACCAATAATTCATTAATGCGTTCACTTTTGCTAACGATTCAACGTTATGCCACCAAAGCATAGGAATAAAAATGGCATCTCCAGGTTCAAGTTCAGCACTATAGGCCTCGTTCAATGCAAGTTTGAATAGTGGATAACGTTCAAAGTCAGGCTTATTGATATCGACTAAACTCGTTGGGGCGCCTGCTGGCGTAAAGTTGAGTGAGCCTGGGTATAAGTGGCATGTTTGCTCAGGTGGAAAAAGCGTAAAACGCCGACGACCAGCGACAACACAAGCAAGGTTATCTGAGCCGTCATAATGGGTATTAACTATCCCTTCATTACCAACCCATAAGCGCGGCTCTATTTCGGGAAAAAAATCGGAACAATTTTCATTAACTAAACCCGGTAAAATTTCGTTAATAGGTGTGCCTTGCATCGAAATAGCAGGGTAAGTGTCGCGATCGATCAGCTGTAACAGGCGCCCTAAAAATAGATCTAAGCGTTCTTCACCACTTAAATAATTTATGTCGGTGATAGCTTCATTGTAATAGAAACGTTTATTGGCAGATGGAGGAGCAACCACCATAGTAGTTTTTTTACCGTTATAAAACTGATTGAGATAGGTGACGAAGTCATTTGCTGACTGTTTGGCTGAGGCAACGAATGGCCAACTTTTAGCAAATCCCCGCAGCACTATTGGTTTTTGGCTAGGCACAACGTCGTTAAAAAATTGCTCCGCACTTAGCGTCGAATATTCTGGAATAGCTTTATATGCTGTCATGATTTTTTGCACTCATTTATAACACTACACTTATGTGAATCAACGAATTCATGGTCTTGCTAGCTGTTTTTCTTAATATACGTTGGGCAATTTGCTTGAATATAGTCATAGTGATGAGGAATTTTTAGTACCGTATCTTGAATATTTTTAATATTTTCATTTAATGTATTGGCTAAGTTTTGGCTGTGAAAGCCATTCACCAAAGGGTGGTGCTTTTGTGGGCGTATTTTCATTCCTTCTAAAATAGAGCACCAGCTGTCATGAGTAAAAAATTGCCCTTGGTGATGTTCTAATTGCCCTCTGGTGCGAAATATGCGTATTTTTTCTTGCAGTGATGTTGGCACTGGCATCGTTTGGCACCACTGCCAAAATTCAGTATCATCTCGGCCTGAAGTGCAATAATGCAAAATAATAAAATCGCGAATTTCTTGGTAATCAGCATCAATTTTCTGATTAAATGCTTGTTCGTTATCAGCATCAAAATCGCCATCAGGAAAATGCTTTATAAAATGCACTAAGGTTTTATAGACTAAGTGAATAGCGGTAGACTCTAAAGGTTCTAAAAAACCGCTGGCAAGCCCTAGTGCTAAACAGTTGTTGTGCCAAAGTTTTTTACGTTTACCAGTAACAAATGGGAGAATTCTTGGTTCATTAAGCACTTTACCATTAATATTGCTCAGCAAAGTCTCGATCGCTTTTTCGTCGCTGCAAAATTGATGTGAAAAAACATAGCCATTGCCGGTTCTGTGTTGCAAAGGAATTTGCCATGACCAGCCAGCTGCTTGAGCCGTTGCTACGGTATAGGGTACGGGTTTATTTACTTGCTCGGTTTGTACTGCCACCGCGCGATTACACGGTAAATAATGCGACCAATCTTCGAAACCAACCTTGAGTGATTTATCGATTAAAAGTCCGTTGAAGCCAGTACAGTCGATAAAAAAGTCACTAATGACAGTCGTGTCATTGTCTAACGTCAGGCTGTGTATAAACCCTTTGTTATCAAGATTAACCTTTTTTACTGTTGCCTCTATTCTGTCGACTCCACGCTGTTGACAAAGATTGCGTAAATATCGGGCAACTTGTACGGCATCAAAATGCAAAGCATGAGCATAGTTTGATAATACCCAGTTTTCAGACTGAATAGGTCGCAGCATAAAGCGTTCATTTTCCGCCATAATGGCACTTGGCGAATAATCAAGCCAACGTGTTTTTTGCCCATCTGCAAGAGACTTTAGCCAGGCCTGATAGAAATCAAAGCCATTAATATCTTTACCAACTTTGCCAAAAGGATGAAAGAAATTTTCCCCAGGGCTTAGCCAGTCATCAAAGCGAATACCTAATTTAAAACTGGCAGACGTCGCTTGTATAAACTCTTTGAGGTTGATCTGACACGCTTGGATGAAGTCCATTATTGACGGTACAGTAGACTCTCCAACACCTATTGTGCCAATATCGGCTGATTCAACCACAGTAATTTTAATATTACTGCCTCTTAAGGCGCTTGAAAGCAATGTTGCCGCCATCCAGCCAGCCGTGCCACCACCTGTAATGCAGATAGATTTCAAGGCGTTATTCATAATAAAATTATATTCCCCCAGTAATCATTCGCTATTGCGAGGCTAAATGTGCGTTATTCTTATTAAAAGAATATAAACTACGCCCAGCTGCCTGTGCGTAGTTTATATTACATTTTTTCGTATTTGTTATTAGAAAACTGCACTAAGCGTTAACGAATAACGACGATCTGATGTGAAAGAAAATGCATCAGTTAATGTTCCTTGTTGATCTTGTTGATATTGAGTTTCTGTATCTGTTCCTAAGACGTTATTGACTTGCAAAGTGACTTTAAGGTTGTCATTAATCTTATAGTTGAAGCTTGCATCCATTATGCCTTGATCTTTTGAATAAGCCGGAACAAATTCTTCAGACTCACGTAAAGTTAGCAGGTATGCTGAACGCCACGTATAGGCTAAACGGAAAGAGATATCGTCTTTCTCATACATGCCAACAATATTGAAATTCTGATCTGAATAACCTTGCAAAGGTAAGCCGGTAAATTGGCGAAACGAATTACGGTTGTCGGTAATAGGCACACCGGCACCTGTGGTTGAAAGCGTGCGGGTTGGGTTGGTATTTGGGTCTTCCAAATCGTTTTGATCAATATAGGTATAGTTTAGTTGCAAGCCTAAACCACTCCATATTCCAGGTAACATATCGTAAAACTGCGAGTATGCAAATTCAACACCACGAATAGTGCCTGAGCCTGTATTCGCCGGGCCATAAGCTGATACGGGGTAAACGTTACCATCGACTTCAACCTCAGTCGAACGGGTTTCATTTCGAATGATGTTGGACAGTTTTTTGTGGAATAAGCCAACCGTTACCGCACCAGCATCGGCAAAATACCATTCGGTTGTTAAATCTAAATTAATCGACTCTTCAGGCTCTAAGAAAGCGTTACGTGCGTTAGCGCTAATTTCAATATTTCGCAGGTCAACAACAGGGTTAGTTGCTTCATCTTTACCTTCAGAAGGATTTAGCAGAATCTCTTCGTAGTCCAGGCTAATGTTCATTTTATTAGCTGAATCAATAAGGCTTGGGTAATAAAGGCCTTTAGATGCGCCGAACCTAACAATAACATCATCAGTCACCGCTAAATTAAGGTTTAAGCTTGGTAGCACAGTAGTGTAATCCGCGCCATCTATTGTGCTGCTAAAGCTTTCACCTGAAGCTAAGGCAAAAATACTTGGATAATCATTTTGCATTACTTGATATAGTGAAGATGATGGATCGGTACCGCGCCTAGCGGTTGCTGGGGTATTGATACCACCCGTTGATTGCAGCTGATAATTAACATAACGTAAACCAATATTACCTCTGAGTATCATATCTGAATTATCAATATCAAAGTCGAAATCGCCACGAAGATAAAATTCAGTGCGCTCTGTTTTACTTGAACTAATATGGCGAGGGGCAAAATGACTATGAACACGGTCGCTTAAGTCTTCATATGGCACTGCACAGCCGCCGCTGCCATCCATTGCATTGCCTACCGCACTCCAGGTGCCACATCCCTCACGTAGTGTTTGTGCGTAATTTTCTGCTAAATCCATACGAGGGAATAAAAAGCTGTTATTCGCACCAATTAACGTATTGCCATTATAATGGTCTGCAAAGCTAATGCGATCGTATAATTCAGGTACCACTTGCGGCGAAGCGTTGTAAGAGGCTTGTGCGTTCCAAGGCGTACCTAAAGCTTGCCATCCTTCATAAGCGGTATCACGAACTGTTAGTTCTTTCTCAGAATAATAAACACCGGCTTTTATTGCCGTAAAAGTACCGTCTAATTTGTACTCTACGTCAATTTTAAAGCTGTCAGAGTCCGCTTCATTGTGCTCTTCGTGTTGCATGCCACTGGCTAATCGTAAAATTGGATTGGTGTTAGGGTCTACATTTGGCGGGTTAGACGTATTGGCATTTAAGTATTCGATAGTCGGGGTATTTCCTCTCAAATCTAAGAAAAATGGCGCATGCTCTGCAGTTTGATTGCCATTAATGCGTGAAGTTAATGAGTTGTTATGAACAATTTGTTCAGAATTAATATGCTGATAATCGACAGCAATGGTTAGCAAATCGGTTGGCTTAAAGACAATATTTAACGAGGTATCGTCAACAGTACTTTCATTGAAGTTATAACGCGATCGAAACTGTAACGGTAGCTCTGGGTGGTTTGAAATACCGACACCGGAAGTGAGGTAGCCATTACTATCGACAGTTAAAGGATAGTCTTGCTCATTACCATCGAAACCATTAAACCACTGAATGCCATTAGGTGCATAGGGTAAAAAGCCACGATCACCTGAAGCAATAACATGCTCTCGCCACTCTAAAGACGCTTTAGAATTGATATGTTCTAACGTTGCGGTAATTCTTTCATCTTTACTTTGCCATTGTAAACTTGCTGTGAGACCTTGGCGCTTACGATCGTTTTCTGCACTTGTCATGGTATAACTTGCAGGGGCATACCATGTGACTCCCTCAGGCTGGCCATCAAGTTCTTGTGCTTCAAACGGTGCGGTATAATTTGCCGCATCGTCTGCTGAATATTGCACAGTATCACTTTGGCTATCGTTACAAGCACGCCAATCTGTCGCGCCAGGAATACAAGGGTTGGAGTATTGGCCGGCGATAACCCCCGGGCTTGGTGTGCCCCATTGATCATATGAAAACGTATCAGCAGGGCCACGACTGTGAAAATTACCTAAGCCGAAACCATCGCCACGGGTCTTAAATTCAGAGTGAGATGCCGCCACCAATACACCAAATTTTCCGGCATCTGTATCCCAATTATCAGAAAAAAGTGCACTAAATGAAGGGGTTGTTTCTTCTCTATAATCGCCATGACTTGCTTTTGCACTAATCGCGAGCATCTGTTCGTCAGAATCAAAAGCTTTTCGCGTGACTAAATTTACTGTGCCTGCGATACCACCTGAAATTCGGTCTGCGGTTTGGTTTTTATAAACTTCTACGGCACCTAATAATTCGGACGGGAAATCTTCATAGCTCAGCCCGCCATGCGGATTGGCACTAAAAGAATCTCGACCATTAATTTCGCTGCGCACGCGGTCTAAACCGCGCACGAGTACACCGGTACCTTCATCGGCAAAATGTTTTGGGTCACTCGATGACGCGAAGCGCTCAATGGTTACACCAGGTAAACGTTGCACGGCTTCGGTAACCGATGCATCAGGCAATGCACCAATATCTGAGGCGGTAATGGCATCCATTACGGTATCGGCATGGCGCTTTAAACTCTGAGCACTCTCAATACTATTGCGCATACCGAGAACTTCAATAACTTCAATATTTTCTTCTTCTGCCTGTTTTTTTTCAGCGTCGGCTTCTTCGGCAATTACTAAAGACGAAAGTGAGCAAGTAATAGCTGCGGATATTGCTATTACAAGACGTTTTTTTTCAAATGTTTTAGACATTTTATCCCCTCTCCATTTTTGTATTTTAATATTCAACTATTCATGGCTTATTTTTATTTTTATACTAGGACAGCGCTGTCATTTGTTGGTTCTACAATACACTCTCAAAAAATAAAAGCTACAAATTGTTCGTAAAATATACAATTCGTATTCGGTACTAGTTTATAAATAATTGCGTTTTATGAAGAAGGCGACCTGCTAATAAAATAAAAATAGTGTGAATATTAAGCTTTGTGTAAGGGAAGCTTAAACAATTAAACAGCAATCATTTTATTCCGCGTAACATTAATAGTGTCATCTGGTTAATGTTATAGCTATTTTTGAACTTACTTACTAAGCAAGTCGCCACTTCTAGTTCAAACATATTGTGCTAATTACAACCTTTAAGTTATAAAGTAACTTCAAATACACCTTGAACTTGTTACTTTTTAACATTAGTATGTATGAGAAATCAACAGTTATTTGAATGTTTTTTGTTCTTTTTTTTGATGTGATTATAAAAAATAATAATAAAACAACTAATTATGATGTAGGAGAGGGTGTTGAACAAAAATTTAAAATGTAAAGATAGTCAACATCAGTCAACTGTTTTTGAAAAAGGTAGTGGCTGTTTGAGCTCGCTGACAGAGAAAGGGTGGAGTATTTTAGCAGAAGAAGTGAGCCTTCCCATTGCCGTGATTAATGAAAATCGACTAGTAAAGAATGCCATCTGGATGCAAAAATTTAGCGATAAAGCTGAGGTGAAACTAGCCCCTCATGGCAAAACATCGATGGCGCCAGAATTATTTAAGGTGCAGTTAGCTCAAGGTTGCTGGGGAATAAGCCTAGCAACCGTACCACAAGTAATAAATGCAGCTCAGCATGGTATTCAACGCATTATTTTAGCTAACCAATTAGTTGGTAAGCTGCACATGCAATTACTTGCTGACTTGCTATCAACATCAGATCTAGAGTTTTACTGTTTTGTTGACTCAACAGAAAATGCCGTGGCTTTAGGGGAATATTTTGCCACAAGAAATATTGCTTTAAATATTTTGATTGAAGTTGGTGTTACACAAGGACGGTGTGGCTGGCGTGACCCTGATAATATTAAGCCATTATTAGAGGTTATAAAGCAGTTTCCTCATTTAAAGTTATGCGGCGTGAGTTTCTATGAGGGAGTTATACATGGTAATGAAGCAGAAACAAAAATTAGAAGCTTTATTGCAAGCATTAGCCGCTTAGTAAGTAAGTTATACCAAGAAAACTTATTCGATTTAGAGCAGGTGATTATTACCGGTGCGGGCTCTGCTTGGTATGACATTGTTGCTCAAGCGTTGATGTCTAGCCAGAGTATGCGAAATATTAATTACACTGCCATTATTCGACCAGGCTGTTATTTAATACACGATACCGGAATTTATCAGAGTGCACAGGATAAAATTGTGCAACGCAGTCAATTGGCTTGTGATGTATCTGGTGAGTTGACCTCTAGTTTGCAGTTATGGGCCTATGTGCACTCAGTACCTGAGCCGGGACTGGCAGTGATAGGGCTAGGTAAAAGGGATGTTGCCTTTGATGCCGGTTTACCTACGCCGGAATATTTTTATCGACCAGGGACAGCAAAGCCGATAAGTGTTGATAAATCATGGCAGGTGGTCAGTATTATGGACCAACACTGTATGATGAAAATTGCTGACAACACCTTACTGCGTCCTGGGGATATTATTTGTTTTTCCAGCTCTCACCCTTGCTTAACCATGGATAAATGGCGTCATATCGGGCTTATTGATGATAATTTTGTTGTTAATAAAACCATTGAAACCTTTTTTTAACCCGAATTTTTTAAATGCTATAAGAGCTTGTGCTTATAGCCAAAGAGTAAAATGAATGGATATTGTTAATAGTATTAAAGAAGGCTTAGGGCACTTTAGTCCAGCCGAAGAAAAAGTTGCGCGCTTTATTTTGGCTGATTTAAATTATGCTGCCAATGCGCCAATTAATGACTTGGCTGAAAAAGCGCAGGTAAGTCATGCCAGTATTACGCGTTTAGCCAAAACCTTAAAATGTGCGAATGTACGGGAGTTTAAGTTAAAAATAGCGCAATCAGCCGCCGTTGGAGAAAGGTTTACCAATGAAAAGTCGGTTGCTAAACAAGATATTTCACATGTTTATCAATCGATTCATGACATTTTGTCACTCAATGTTGGCTTAATTAAGGATGAAATTGTTCATGCCGTCAGTCAAAGTATTTGTGCTGCTAAGCATTGCTTAATTTTTGGTGTTGGTGGCGGTAGCAGTATGATGGCAAAAGAGTGTCAAAATAGATTCTTTCGCTTAGGTATTCCGAGTAATTCGCATTCCGATCCTATGATGATGCGAATGACCGCATCTACGGTTGATAAAAATGATGTTGTGCTTTGCTTGTCCTTAGGCGGCATCAGCCCTGATGTTTATAGTTCAGCCGTTATCGCGAAAGAATACGGCGCGACTGTCGTTGCTATTTGTCCAGACGGCAAGTTGGCGACATTTGCCGACTATCATTTACCGATAAAAACCCAAGAAAGTGATTATATCTTCAAACCTAGTGCCTCTCGATATGTGATGTTAGCGGCAATTGATATTTTATCGAGTGAGCTAGCAATGAAAAATCAAAGAAAATCGCGCGAAAAGCTACGACGTTTAAAAATCCAACTTGATAGCCATCGAGAAGAAAGCAGCGAAAGCAATAGCGGTGATAGCCATTCCAATCGCTTGCCATTAGGAGATTAACTGCGTGATTAATGATGTTAATTCCTCTAGTTCTAAGCTAAAGCTATGTGATTATTTAATTATCAATAGCGACATTTTTGATGGCAGTGGTGCGGCGCCGATTAAGCAAGATGTTGCTATTAGCGGCGATAAAATTGTTGCGATAGGGGACTTAAAGGAATTAACGGCTAAAAAAGTAATTAATGGCAAAGGCTTAGCGTTAGCGCCCGGTTTTATTGATGTTCATACACATGATGATTTAGAGCTGATACGTAATCCAAGTATGCTAAATAAAATCAGCCAAGGAGTGACGAGCGTCATTATTGGTAACTGCGGTATTAGTGCCAGCCCCTATCAATCTGCTAACCCGCCCGTTGATCCGGTTAACTTACTGGGCCAAGCAAGTGAATTTATTTTTCCATCATTGCAAGATTTTATTGAGCACTATCATCAGGTCCAACCGAGTATTAATGCCGCCGCTTTGGTCGGTCATACGAGCTTACGTGCACAGGTGATGGCTGATTTAAATCGGTCGGCAACAGCAGAAGAAATAATGACCATGGTGGGGTTATTTAAGCAGGCGTTAGCACAAGGAGCAAAAGGTTTAAGTACCGGGCTTGCTTATGAAAATGCACAAGCAGCGTCGAGTACTGAAATAGAGGCTCTAGTTAAGCAAATTAAGGCGTTTGATGGCATTTATTGTACCCACATCAGAACCGAATTTGACGGAATTATTGCTGCCTTAAATGAAGCTTTTTTTACCGCTAAACAAGCAGACGTTCCTGTGGTCATTTCTCATTTAAAATGTGCAGGAAAAAATAATTGGGGTCGAGCTGATGAAGTTATCGCTCATATAGAACAGCATCAAAAAGCACAAAAAATTGGCTGTGATTGTTACCCTTATCATGCCAGCTCTAGCACCTTAGATTTACAACAAGTGACAGAAGACTTTGATATTTTGATCACTTGGTCTGATCCTTATCCTGAAAAAGCGAAACAAACTTTGGCTGCAATCGCTAAACAGTGGCAAGTTTCTTTGCAAGATGCAGCTCTGCGCTTGCAGCCAGCCGGTGCTGTTTACCATGGTATGAATGAAGATGATGTCCGTAAATTTATTACATTTTCTCATAGTATGATTGGCTCTGATGGCCTGCCTTGTGATCCGCATCCTCACCCAAGGTTATGGGGAACATTTCCCCGCGTATTGGGTCGCTATTGTCGAGATGAAAAATTATTAAGCTTATCTAAAGCTATTCACAAAATGACGGGATTGTCTGCGCGTGAATTTAAATTAAAGCAAAGAGGCTTTATTCGCGTCGGACATTACGCCGATATTGTGCTTTTTAACGCTGATACTATTGCTGATCTAGCAGATTTTTCCCATCCGGTAACACTATCTAAGGGCATAGAGTATGTTTGGGTTAATGGGCAATTAAGCTATCAAGCGGGACATAGCAACAAACAAATGACCGGAAAAAATAAAGGTGCAGGACGCTTTTTGAAACACGAAGCGGTTTCACCTAACGATTAACAAAAACACTCTTAGTTAAGGAATATGAAATGACAATTAAGCGCTATGGCAGTGAAGGTGGACAAGGTACTGGCGGGCAACATTTACCCTTTTCACGAGCCGTTGAAGCGGGTGGCTGGCTCAGAGTCTCAGGTCAAACACCTATGCGTAATGGTGAAGTTGTTGAAGGCGGTATTATTGAGCAGTCACGTATCGCGATTGAAAACTGTATTGAAATTATGGCTGAAGCAAATTATCGCCTTGAGCATGTTACCCATGTGTCAGTGGTGTTAACTGATGCCCGCTACTTTCAGTCTTTTAATAAGGTATTTAAAGAGTTTTTTGGCGAACATCCACCAGCACGTATCTGTTTAGTGGCTGATTTAGTGGTGGACTGTAAAGTCGAAGTGGATGTGACTTGCTATAAAGCACCGTAAACCGCTGACAGTGAAAGAGTGAACATTTTTTAAAAGGAGTCAGTGTGAGTATCGTATTTACCTTAGCTTTTATTGGCTACATGTTGTTAATGATAACGGTCGGTTGGTGGGTTTCTCGACAGCAGAAATCTGGCGATGATTTTCTCCTTGCCGGGCGAAATGTGCCTTTATTGCTGTCGTTAGGAACCACCATTGCGACTATGGTAGGCACAGGCTCTTCCATGGGGGCGGTTGGTTTTGCTTATCATAATGGCTGGGCTGGTGCTTTATATGGTTTAGGTGGCGCGTGCGGCATTTTACTCTTAGCGTGGATTTTTGCACCTGTACGAGGTTTGCAATTTACCACCATGAGTGAAGAACTTAGCTATTATGTGGATAATAATGCTTATGTTAAAAACATTGTCGCTTTTATTATTTATGCGGCCAGTATCGGTTGGCTTGGTGCCCACATTATTGGTGGAGGTATGTATCTGTCTTGGTTGACGGGTATGGACCTTCAATGGGCTAAGTTACTCATCGCATTAAGTTTTGCCATTTACGTCATCATAGGTGGTTACACTGCCGTGATCTGGACTGACTCTATTCAAGCTTTAATACTCTTTATCGGCTTTATTGCGATGGCTTATTTCTCTGTTGAATATGTTGGTGGTTGGCAAGTGATGATGTCAGCACAGCCTACCGAAAATACTAGTTTCTTGGCTTTTGAAAAAATGGGCACCTTACCAGCATTTTCTTTGGCACTCGCTGTTTTAGTTGGTGTACTCGCAACTCCCTCATTTCGTCAACGGATATATTCTGGCAAAAACGTTAATACGATTCGTAAATCATTTATTTACTCTGGTGTACTTTATTTAGGCTTTTCAATCATTCCAGCCATTATCGGCATGAGCGCATACAGTATCAACAATGAATTAGATAATGCCGCTTTTGCTTTCCCCTATATTGCGTTAAATGTGATGCCGTTGGCGCTAGGGGTATTAATTATTATCGCTGGTATTTCGGCCACCTTATCGAGTGCTAGCTCTGATGCCATTGCGGGTGTTAGCGTCTTGTTGACTGATATATATCGCTTAGTAGTAGGTCAGCCACCAGAGCAAAATAAAATGATTTTGTTTTCTCGCCTTGGGCTGGCTTTTACCATTGGAACCGCGTTATTACTGGCGATGATGTCAAATGACATTATTAGCTATATTACTAAAATGATTGCTATTTTAATGTCAGGCATGTGCGTCTGTGGTTTATTGGGGCGCTTATGGTCGCAATATAATTGGTATGGAGCAATAGCCACGTTATTTATCGGCACGGTGACCGCTATTGTCGTTAGCATCAATAAACCTTTACATGAATACTTTGGTAATCCGATATTGCCGGCTATTATTTTTTCGGCGCTAGCCGGTATAACGATAACGCTACTGACGTCTCGTTTGCTAAAAAGTGAGCAAGTTGCCGATAGCCAAGCGAATGTTACCAGCCAAAGGGCAGCGAAATGATAAGTATCCTGTTTTTTGGCGAATGCATGATTGAAAGTCATGCTAAAGGAATGTTTCGGTTTGGCGGAGATAGCTTAAACAGCGCACTTTATCTTGCTAGGGTGACATCTCAAGAAAAAATTATGGTGAGTTATGCGACCGCTATAGGTCAAGATAACGAAAGTTCACAGCTGCTGGCAAAATGGCGGCAAGAAGGCATTGATACTGGCTTTGTCAGCAAGTTAGAGGGAAAGCCGCTTGGGCGATATTCAATAAGTAATAATGAACAAGGAGAGCGCAGCTTTCGTTACGAGCGTGATGATAGTGCTGCTAAATATTACTTTTCTCAATCCAACAAGGCCTTTGAAGCCGCCTTGCTCAACAACACAATAGATTACTTTTATTTTACCGGTATTAGTCTTGCGATTTTATCAGTTCAAGATTGCCAGTATCTGTTTCGACTGCTAACAAAGTTTAAGCGTCAAGGTGGGCGAGTTATTTTTGATAACAACTACCGACCGATATTATGGCAAAACCGTCAACCTTTACCGATTTATCATCAGGCGATGAACTTAGCTGATATCGCCTTTCTCACCGATGAGGATGAATATGCTCTTTATGGTGGCGATACTATTGCATCGATACTGAGCCGTTATCCATTGTCCTCACTCTGTGACGGAGTTGAACTTGTCATTAAACAAGGTGCTAAGCCTTGTTTAATTAGAGCGGCAGAAAAAGATATAGCTCTACAACAGATCTCAACTCCTGAACTAGCTAAAGAAAAAATTATTGATACTTGCGCCGCCGGCGATGCTTTTGCCGCAGGCTACTTAGCAAAGCGCTTAAGTGGCGAATCAATAACAGTATCAGCGCAATTTGCTCATGTACTTGCAGGTCGAGTTATTCAATATCCAGGTGCCATTATTGCGCCTGAAGATATGAGTGACTTAATGCCGTTTAGCGCCCCTGAAAAAATTAGAGGTTGAACTAACATTGAAACAATTAACATTGAAAAAACTAACAAGAATAATCGTTAACATAAGAAAGCTTGTATCGCGCCTGCGACTACTCGTTATCTCTTTGAGTATAATACTTTGCGCTTTTAGTGGTCTTGCGAGTGACTCGATACGACAAGACAATGTTAATACGCCTAATGATAATTGCCTGACACTTATGCCATGCCCTAAGCAGCTGATAAAAGCTGATGGCAGTTTTATGTTAACGCAAGCACCTAAGCTGTTTGTTTCAGGTATGAGTGAAAAAAGAAAACAGGCTGCGCTCAAACGTTTTACTGAGCAAGTTAAAAGGGTACCGGGTTTTGCTTTTCAAGGCTTTATACCGGTTGAAGATAGCAATTTGGCTGATGTTAAATTAATTATTGGGCGCGATAATAATGCAGAACAGGGCAATTATTTGCCTCAGTTAGGTGATAACGAAAGCTATCAACTGACCATCACCAAAGCTGCTATTCATATTGAAGCGGTCAGCGATTTTGGCGCCTTGCATGCATTAACTAGCTTGCTACAAATTATATCGATACCTGAACTTTCAGCGACAGTGACGCAAAAAAAGTTCTTAACATTACCAGCGCTACAAATTAATGATCAACCACGTTTCCAATGGCGAGGTTTACTTATTGACAGTGTTCGGCATTTCATACCGCTTAATGCCATCAAACGGCAGCTTGATGGTATGGCGGCGGCTAAGCTCAATGTTTTTCATTGGCATTTAACCGATGATCAAGGCTGGCGTATTGAGTCTAAAACTTACCCTAAATTGCACCTACTTGCCTCAGATGGCTTGTATTACACCCAAAAAGAAATCAAAGAATTAGTGAGCTATGCCAGTCATTTAGGCATCAGGGTTGTGCCTGAATTTGATTTGCCGGGTCATGCTTCAGCGATTGCGGTTGCTTACCCTGAGCTTATTACTGAAAAAAACAACTACGTTATGGAGCGTCAATGGGGAGTATTTGAGCCATTACTTGATATCACCAACCCTAAAACTTATCGATTTATTGAGGCTGTTATCACAGAGTTAACGGATTTGTTTCCTGATGAGTATCTACATATTGGTGGGGATGAAGTCAATCCAAAGCAATGGCTTGGCAGTAAAGATGTCAGCGCCTTAATGCTAAAGCACAATTTGAAAGACGCTGATGATGTGCAAAGTTTTTTCAACGTAAAGCTGCAAAAAATTCTTAGCAAGCATAAGCGAAAAATGATGGGCTGGGATGAAATTCATCACAAAGACTTGCCTCAAAATATCGTTGTACAATCATGGCGAGGCTTAGATTCACTTAATCGCATAGCGGGTAGTGGCTACCAAGCATTATTATCAGCAGGCTTTTACATCGACCAACCGCAAACGACAGCTTATCATTACCGTAACGACCCGTTAGCCAATATTGCCTTAGCGAGTCAAAAAGCCAACCAAGTACAGCAGCTGCAAACAGGCCATCAGTGGCGCACATGGTCGTTTACTATGCCGAGGTTAAAGGGCAGTGCGGTAAAAGGCTCATTAACCTTAATCTCTAATGAAAAAAACAATAAGCTTATTGGCTATTTGAAGCTTAATGAACATCACCACAAAGAAGTCGCAATTCATTCTTCACTTCAAGAGTTACAAGATAATCAGGTTATTTTTTCGCACGACAGTTGGATGGGGCCAATGCGTTTTGAATTATCACTGTCAGCAGCAGAAGGGCTTAGTGGCTTTACTTTGCTCGGTAATAGCTATTACCCGATAGAGCCGAATGGCGCAGCGCTTAAGGGGCAAGTACCAATTACCTTGCAACCGCTGCTTGCTATTGAGCAGGCTGAAAATATATTAGGCGGCGAAGCGACATTATGGTCAGAGCTGGTTGACGAACAAAATATCGATTTACGCACTTGGCCACGCTTGTTTGCCATCGCCGAACGTTTTTGGTCACCCGAGTCGCTAAAAGACAGTGATGATATGTATCATAGGTTAATGATTATTGATGACTATGCTGCTGATATTATTGCTTTACAGCATCAGGAACAACTACTGGCAGGATTTACCAATTTAATTGCTAAGCCCTCTGAAGAGCAGCAAGAACTTGCTGCGCTAGTTACTTTAGCTGAGGCATTAGAGCCTGCCCATTATTACACCCGCCATCATCTGAAATATCAAAAAAATCAGTACCATCAAAATGCAGCGTTAAATAACTTTGTTGATTACCTGCCCGTTGAAAGCTATAGCCTGATCATGATGGAAGGTCACCTAAGAGATTATAAATTAGGGGATAAATCAGCATTACTAAAACTGGAGCAGAAATTCTTGCTTTGGCAAGAAAACGCTAAAAAATTATCCATGTTAATAGCTCAAAACAACAAGTTATCTTCGTTGTCAGCAGTTGTTTCTGATCTGCAAAAATTTAATCACCTAGCGTTAACAATAGTAGATGGTTGTATGAGTGATAATTTCTACAACAAAAAGTCGCTAAGGAAATTGGATAATAAATTACTTGCCTTACAGCAAACACCAAAAGAGATAGTGATAGCTGCAATACCTTTGGCGCGTAGCTTATTAAAACACTGCCAAATGACGAGCGAATAAAGCTTATTCACACAATTTTAATGAGAAGAATTTATGTTAAAAATTTTATCGCTGGCGTTTGCCATTTCCATGTTGGCTGTTTTTCAGGTAGCAAGTCATGAAGTAAATAATAACTCAAATAAGTTATATATCAGCTCTGATTGGATAACTGATGGTGTTTTTACTCATGGTGTTGAAGGCCCAGCAGTGGACGAAAATGGCGTGTTATATGCGGTAAATTACCAACAACAAGGCACTATCGGAAAAGTTACTGGCAGGAATAACAGTGAAATACTGTTAAAGCTTAGCAACAATTCGGTTGGCAACGGCATTCGCTTTGACCGCAATGGCAACATGTATATTGCGGACTACATTAATCATAATATTTTAAAAGTCAGTGCCGCAGGTCTTAAAGATAGTGATAAGCACGCACCGATAGCAGAAGTATACGCTCATTCACCCTTAATGAATCAGCCAAATGATATTGCCATTATGTCAAATGGGATCTTGTTGGCGAGTGATCCTAACTGGACAAAAAACACGGGGCAGCTATGGCGCATCAACCAAAACGGTGAAGTGGCTTTATTGGAAAAAAGCATGGGCACCACCAATGGCATAGAAGTGAGCCCTGATAATAAAACGCTTTATGTTAACGAAAGTGTGCAAGGTAACGTTTGGCAATATCAGCTATCTGCCGACGGCAGCATTAGTCATAAAAAACTTTTGATTCACTTTGATACACATGGTTTAGATGGCATGAGAGCAGACAAGCGCGGCAACTTATATATCGCGCGTTATGGCAAAGGCGTTATCGCTATTGTTTCACCGCAAGGTGTGCTTTTACGTGAAGTAAAACTTAAAGGCCAATTTCCAACCAATGTCGCTTTTGGCGGCAGTGATGGTAAAACCGTATTTGTTACCATGCAAAAACGTGGTGCGATAGAGACGTTTGTTAGTGAATTTTCAGGTCGCAGTTTTCTTGAAAAGTAGGCAGAAGGAACTAAAAAGGCTCCCTGAGGCTTCCGGTTATTGTCTATAGGCTTGGATAAATGAGCTTAAAAAATAAGCGAGAGAAAAATAACTAAAAGCATTCTAACCCAGCAGAGATAAAATAAAGGCACTCTTATGAAAAGATATAGAAGATTTTTTAGCAAGCTGTTGATTAAAATTTTAATTATGCTGCCTGTAACCGTATGGGCTGTTTCAGAAGCAGAAAAACTACCTGTGCGTGGTTTTGCCATTGCTTCACCAACCCCAGCTAATTTTAATCATTTTATCGATTTTGTTAACAACGATTTGTCAAAAACAGCGGTTAATCAGTTGTTTCTTAGAATTAACTACAATTATCAGTTTAAGTCTCACCCAGAGCTCGCAGAAAAAAATGCCCTGACTGAGTTGCAAGTAAAAACAATCGTTAAAACCGCGGCACAATATAATATCGAAATTATTCCGATTATTAATATGTTAGGACATCAATCTTGGAAAAAAGACATTATTCACTCATTGCTCAGGGTTTATCCTGAATTCGAAGAAAATCCCGGTCTGAAACTACTCGATAAAGATTTTTATACCCGTGCTTATTGTCCGAATCACCCTGATGTTCATGATGTGGTGTTGGCAGTGATCGACGAATTGATTGAAGTGTTTGGTGCTAAGGGCATACATTTGGGGATGGATGAAGTGTTTATTTTGGGTGAAGATGGCTGTGAACGCTGTAAAGGAAAAAATAAAGCCGAACTCTTTGCTAATGAAGTGAATCTGTTCCAAGCGCATTTAGCAGAAAAAAATATTGCTATGTATATATGGGGCGACAGGTTACTAAACGGCCACACCACAGGGCTTGGCAAGTGGGGCGCTTCAAAAAATGATACTGACAGTGCAATCGATTTGATTTCTAAAAACGTTATTATTTGTGACTGGCAATATGAGTCTGCACCACCAACACCTGGCTATTTTGCGGTAAAAGGCCTAAATGTTATTAGTGCATCATATCAAGTGCCCAGTGTTGCTGAATTTCAGGTAGCTAATATGATAGCGATGCGCGCAAACAGCAACGACACCATTAAAAACCGCTTGCGTGGAGTAATGCATACCTACTGGGGAAGTTTTGATAGTTTTTATCAATGCTATCAAGGTAAGGCTTGCGATCATAAAGAACGCGCGAATGCGGTGAAAACCTTTAACAAGATTTACCCTAAGATAAAAGCTAATAACTAGTGCTACTTTTTGTTTTGTGAAGGCTAAATTATATTGTTTAGGGATTATTGTTTTATGTATATATTGGCGACTATATTTGATAGTATTTTATTGTGAATTATCTGCGTTCTCGTTAAATTTGTGAGTTAACTTATCTGTCAACTCACAAATTTCAGTAACCGCTTGGCCTATACGATAAAAGTCGGGTGTTTTGTTAAAATTCCTTTTAATCAATGCTTTACATTCAAAAAATGGTGCGCGGCATTACTCAGTGGCTTGATAATATTTCTAAGTTGATTTGTCTATTACACTTATTATCTAGATAGTACATACCGGAACTGAAATTTTGACAGCTAAAAATCGTTTAGTGAAATCAGTGTACTCAGAAATCCAATTCAACCTTTCCTAGATTGGTTTTTACTAATGAGCGTATTTGCTCTGCTAAAAGTTTATAAAAACTGCGATTAGGCGAGTTTATTCGCCATGCCAAGACATGAGTACGATAGAGTTGTAACTTCTCCACTTTTCTGATGCTTAGATTTTGTAGTTGGTGTATTTCAGAATGTATGTAAAGTGAGGGGAGAAAGGTTAATCCCATCTTCATCATTACCATTTGACGTAAAGCGTCGAGGCTGGTGCCCTCGTAATCTCTGGCAATATTAGCACCGAGTTCTGTGCACAAGAACTCTATTTGATGATAGCTACTATATTGCTCTTCCAGCGTTAGTATATTCTGCCCGCTAAGGTGGTGGCTTTCGATTTTTTTTAACTTAGCCAACTGATGATCCTTAGGGATAGTTAGTTGAAGCGGTTCATGAAATAGCACCTCGGTTGTCAAGCCTGAGTTGCTGAAAGGCAAAGGAGTCAGTACCAAGTCCAGACGCCCTTCCAATAGGTCGAGTTCTAGTGTTTTTGGCATATTTTCCCTGACAAAAAGTTTCAGTGATGAGTAGGCATCTTGTAGGCCGGGCAAAATATGTGGAAGCAAGTAGGGGCCAACGGTTGGGGATACACCAACAAGGAATGTGCCTCCCGGCCCGCGATTGATCATATCCGCTTGATCCATAAATCCGTGCATTTGCTCAATAACTTGTCGAGCACAACCCAACAAATCTCTACCTGCTGGCGTTAAGGTAGCGCCGCTACGACTGCGCTCAATTAAGGTCAGATCTAAGGTTTTTTCTAGGCTGTAAATTTGAGCTGTCAGCGTTGGCTGACTGATATTTAGGCGCTCTGCTGCACCACGAAAAGTAGTGGATTCTGCCAGACTGACAAAGTATTTAAGCTGTTTAATTGTTGGGGTGTTAAGCGCCATTTTAATACCTATTTTATTAGAGTTTTTTTCGTAGGTGATAGCTATATGCTATCAATAAAATGTAATAATTTCTATTGCCCTATCACAGCCCGATCTGCAAAGTAGGTTTGTACTAACAGTGCAGGCGAAGAGGAAACGGCAATGGATAAACTGGCCAAAGGCGCTCAGAAAATCCAGCAGTAACCCAGAGAACCGTGATTATCAAGCCATTGCTTAGTACTACGGAGCTGCTTATTTTTATTCACTAGTATAATTATATGGAATGTGATTATGAGCCTATTATTTGTTGATATTCTGATTTGGAGGTTTCGCACATGACCAAATCAATACTTGTTGTTGCAGACGAACATGACAATTTATCTATCGAAAAAGCTCATAGTATAGCCTCTTCGCTAGATGCAAAATTGGAAGTGGTTCGCTTCTTGTGCAACCTAGATACTGAAGAGGAATCTCAGCGTCAGCAAGCTATAGAGGAAGCTAAACAAATTCTAGTTCATGACACTGCCAATATTTGTGGTGAAGACGTCCAAGTAACTTGTAGTGTAGTCGCCACCGACGATATTGCCGATTCAATAATGAACGCATGTAAGCAAAAGAAGTTTGATTTTGTCGTGAAAATAGGGCATCGAACAGAAAGCCTTTTTCATACCCCATTGGATTGGCTCCTCATGCAAAAGTTACCATGCCCAATCTTTTTAGCAAGCAATCGGAAATGGAAAAGTAAACAAGTTATTGTGGCAGCCTTAGATTTGTCAACGAAAGATAAGCTAAAGCAAGATTACAATAATATCGTATTAAAGTGGACGGCCCTGTTGTCTGATGTTTTTAATTATGAAACCCATATTATTTATAGTATTCCCGTTGCGAGGCCTTTATTAGAATTTGATGTTGTTGATAAACGAGAAGTTCAACAAAGAAAACAGCCTGAAGCAGAAAAGAATCTGTCATCGCTGACAACGAACTTTAATTTAGGACATGCCCATACCCACATCACTGTAGGCCCAGCGGAAAAAAATATTCCTTCTCTTGCTAATAAGCTAAAAGCTGATTTAGTCATCATGGGGTGTGTTGGACAAAAAGGACTGAAAGATTTTCTATTCGGTAAAATCGCAGAAAACACCCTGCATTATTTACGCACCGACATTCTAATTTGTAGAGGCCGGCGAGCCAAAATTAGAAAATAGATTTTGGCATCGTATGTAAGGAGTATTTATGAATATAAGTCAAAAGCGCTTTGTTAAATGCTTTGCAGGTAAATTATCTTTGTTATCTATAAGTTACATCAAAATAAATCGGGTTTTTATTAATGTATTTTACTAAATGGGCAATATTACTTTCTATATTTTGGCTGTTGCTTTCAGGCTACATCCAACCTTTGTTACTTGGATTTGGCGTAGCATCGGTTGCTGTTGTGCTTTTAATTCTAAAGCGTATGGATGACATTGATAAAGAGCCACTGGAAATTGGTACAGGCCTTAAATTTATTCAATACCTTCCGTGCTTGTTCGGGCAAATTATTCGTTCCAGCATTCAGGTAACTCAACTCATTTGGGGGTCACCAAGAAAGTTGACGCCAGCCTTAGGCAAAGTAAGAGTGAAAGATATTCCTCAACATAAACGTGTTTTATATGCAAATTCAATAACACTGACTCCCGGCACATTGGCCGTGGATTTGGTTGATGACGAACTAACGGTTCATGCATTGCAAGAATCTTCTGTTGATGAACTAGCAAATAGTGATATGGAAAGGAAGATAGTCAGCATATGGGGTAAAAACAAATGACTATAGTTTACGCCGTGGTATGTATTGCAATTTTAGTTGTGATGGTAATAGCGCTAGCAAGAGCATTTTTCGCACCAACCGTGTATGACCGTATTTTAGGTGTCAATATGTTTGGCACAAAGACAGTGTTATTTATCGCTGCGGTTGGTTACCTGATGGGACGCCCTGAGTTTCTCGACATTGCTATTGTTTATGCACTTATTAACTTTATAGGAATGGTCGCGGTACTCCGTTTTTTTGAGGATACGACACCTGCTAAATAGGTGCCTGATTTATAAGGATGAATATGCTTTTATTAGACGTTATCAGTAGCATCCTGCTAATTGCAGGTGTATTTTTTGGGTTAAGTGGAGCAATGGGGATTTTCAAGTTTCCTGACTTTTTTACCCGCATTCATGCTGCAAGCATTACTGACTCGATCGCCACTATATTGATTATTAGCGGGTTGCTTTTACAAACCTCTTTCGACTTAAACACTGCAAAGCTTATGTTTATTCTAGTGTTTCTAATGATCACTAGCCCAACTGCTTCTCATGCACTTGCTAAGTCTGCCCGCCATGGAGGATTACTGACACTGACGGAAGTTAAAGAGAATCAACAGGAGAAGATGCGTTAATGGCTGAGCTGATTAATTTAGTGTTGCTAGCAATGCTGGCACTTACTGCTTTGCGGGTTATATTCTTAAAAGACTTATTAGCTGTTGTTATGCTGTTTGGTATTTTTAGCTTTTTGTCTGCGTTGATATTCATAAACCTTGATGCTGTTGATGTTGCCTTTACCGAAGCGGCAGTGGGAGCGGGAATTTCTACGGTTTTAATGCTTAGCACTTTGACTTTAACTGGCCGGAAGGAAAAAGAGAACTTTCACTCTTCGTTTTTGCCTTTATTGGTTGTATGCATTACTGGCGCCGCACTGATATACGGTACGCTTGACATGCCCGCTTTCGGCGACCCAAATAACTCCATACATCAACACGTCGCCCCTCGATACATAGAAGAGTCGCAAAAAGAGGTTGGATTGCCCAATATGGTGACCTCAGTTTTAGCTAGTTACCGGGGATTTGATACGCTTGGAGAGGTGGTGGTTGTATTTTCTGCCCTTATTGCTGTACTTTCTTTGTTAGGCGTTAGTAGAGAAAATAAGAAAGATGCTCCAGAGTCGGGTCTAAAAAGCCACTACGTACTCCACGTTGTCGCCAAACTTATTATTCCTCTTATCATTCTTTTCGCACTCTACGTGCAGTTTCATGGTGATTTTGGCCCTGGTGGCGGCTTTCAGGCTGGAGTAATAGCCGCCGCAGCGATTATTCTATACGCCTTGGTTTTCGGCTTACCCAATGCATTCGCCGTGATCGGACCTAAATTTTTGTATTTTATGGCTTCCGCGGGCGTTTTACTATACGCAAGTGTGGGGGTGTTCAGTATGTATAAAGGTGGAAATTTTTTAGATTACAACAAAATCGCAGCGGAGCCATTAGCTGGTCAACACTACGGCATTATTATTATTGAATTAGGTGTTGGTATTACCGTTTTTGCCGTTATGTTGAGTATTTTCTATGCCTTTAGTAGCCAGATAGAGAGGTCAAACGTCAAGTGAATTTTATTCTCGAACATTATAACTACTGGGTCGTCGTCTTTCTGATGATGACTGGTTTTTACATTGTTATATCTGCTAACAATCTTGTTAAAAAAATTGTTGGTTTGAATGTATTTCAAGTTTCTGTATTCATGCTGTATATCACTATGGGTAAAGTTACTGGCGGCACGGCACCTATTGCTGTTGAAGGCGCAACTCAATATTCAAACCCCTTACCTCATGTACTTATTCTTACCGCTATTGTTGTAGGAGTAGCCACAACGGCGGTCGGGCTAGCACTCATTGTTAGGATCAAACGAGCTTATGGCACGGTTGAAGAAAATGAATTTGTAGATAAGGATGACGCCATCTAATGCTTGAACAACACTTAGCTGCACTTCCTATAATAATTCCTTTAATTGCAGCACCTATCACATTACTTCTGGGGCGTTCATTGTTTACGTGGCTTTTTGCAACGTTAATCAGTGCACTAGCCTGTTTTTTCTCTTGGCAATTGTTAGTTACTGCGTTATCTGATGGTGTGCTCAGTTACGCACTTGGTGGTTGGTCGCCGCCATGGGGAATCGAGTTACGTGTCGATACTGCCAATGCCTTTGTGCTGTTAGCTGTCTCTGCACTTTCAACCTTGGTATTAGTCTATTCTAAAGACAGTATCGAAAAAGAAATTGCAGCATCTAAGCATTCTTTATTTTATACCGCACATTTGCTTTGCCTTGCTGGCCTTTCCGGTATTTTATTGACGGGTGATGCCTTTAACCTATTTGTATTCTTAGAGATTTCTTCTCTGGCAACTTATACATTGGTGAGCTTAGCGTCTGATCGTCGTTGCTTAACGGCGGCGTTTCGTTATCTGGTGATGGGGACCATAGGGGCCACCTTTATTTTGATTGGTGTTGGCATGCTCTACATGATGACCGGCACCCTTAATATGCTCGATTTAGCGAGTAGAATAGATCTCTACGATAGCAGCCGCACGATCAACACTGGCTTGGCGTTTATTATCGTTGGCGTCAGCATTAAGCTTGCATTATTCCCGTTACATATGTGGTTACCTTCCGCTTATACTCACGCACCGTCCGCTGTTACTGCATTTTTAGCTAGTACTGCTACTAAGGTCGCTGTATACGTGATGATTCGTTTTGTCTTCACGGTATTCGGGGTGGATCATGTCTTTGAAGAAATGAGGATGGATCTGATTTTGATGGTATTAGCTACTGTTGCTATCTTCAAATCTTCATATACGGCAACCGTACAAAGTAACATCAAAACCGCACTTGCCTACAGTAGTGTTGCTCAGATCGGTTATATGATTCTCGGCCTCAGTTTAGTCAGTGTAACAGGGCTGATGGCTAGCTTTATTCATATATTTAATCATGCGCTTATGAAAGGTGCGTTGTTTATGGCCGTTGGCGCGGTGTTTTATCGGGTTGGCTCCGTCGATATAAAAGCATTCAGGGGGTTAGGGAAGCAGATGCCCCTCACTATGGCAGCATTTACTATTGCTGGTCTCAGTATTATAGGCGTACCTTTGACTGTTGGCTTTGTAAGTAAATGGTACTTAGTCAGTGCAGCACTTGAGCAAAACCATTGGCTTATTGCGGCTTTAGTTTTGGCGGGATCTTTGTTGGCTGTCGTTTATATTGGCCGCGTTATAGAGGCTGCCTATTTTCAAGAGTTACCTGAATCGCAAGACTCAGATAAGATTAAGGAAGTCTCTTGGCTTATGTTGACGCCAATGTGGATTCTCGTGTTGGCCAACATCTATTTCGGGGTTGATACAAGCCTAACTACCGAAGCCGCCAGTTCTGCGTCTGAATGGCTCTTCCAAAATACAGAAATAACAACTATTAGTCAGGAGATGCGCAAATGAATCTCTGGCAGGGCGTAGAGCCTTCACTACTCATTAGTCTATCTATTTTGATGCCCTTGGTTGGTGCGTTACTTGTTATCATAACTGGCAAGATACCGAACCTAAGAGAAGCGGTAACCCTAACAACGGCAACAATTTTATTTACGATTGTACTTGCCATCACAGACCACACCTTCAAGGGTGTAGAGATGCATTTGCCGTTAGTTGAATTATTTCCAGGGCTAGGCATTAGCTTTAATGTTGAGCCACTGGGAGTGCTTTTCGCCCTAGTTGCCAGCTTTTTATGGATTATTACTAGCATCTATGCCATTGGCTATATGCGGGGACATAACGAACAAAATCAAACACGATTTTTCTGTTGCTTTGCGCTGGCGATAAGCTCGGTCATGGCTATTTGTTTTTCCGGCAACTTGCTTACCCTGTTCATCTTCTATGAAGTGCTGACCCTTTCGACTTACCCGCTTGTTACCCATGCCGGTAACGACGAAGCCAAAAAGGGCGGGAGAATTTATCTGGGTATTTTACTTGGCACTTCTATCGCTTTTTTACTTCTTGCGGTGCTCGGAACCTACAGCCTAACCGGAACCTTAGATTTTCGCGCGGGCGGAATTTTTGATGACTCTCACAACAAGGCTATTCTTGGCGCCCTGCTTGTTTTATTCTGCTACGGCATTGGTAAGGCGGCAATTATGCCTTTTCATCGTTGGTTACCCGCCGCAATGGTTGCGCCAACCCCTGTGAGCGCACTGTTGCATGCGGTAGCGGTGGTGAAAGCAGGTGTGTTTAGTATCTTAAAAGTTGTTATCTATATTTTTGGTTTGGATGAACTTAAAAACCTCGGCACGACAGATGTTATGCTTTATATCGGCGCCGCGACAATACTGCTTTCTTCTTGCATTGCGATGAGCAAAGATAATCTTAAGGCACGTTTAGCTTATTCTACCGTAAGCCAGTTGAGCTATATCGTTGTTGGTGCATTGTTAGCATCTTCAATAGCAAGCGCCGGTGCGGCATTACACATCGCAACGCATGCGGTGGGTAAAATCACATTGTTCTTCTGTGCGGGCGCCATTATGGTTGCTAGTCACAAAAAAAATATCAGTGATATGGTTGGTTTGGGTAGGCAGATGCCGATCACTATGATTGCTTTTGCTATCGGTGCCATCAGTATCATTGGTTTACCACCAATGGCCGGAACTTGGAGTAAGTGGTACCTCACGATAGGCGCACTGGAGGCAGATAAATTATTTATTGTCGCCATTTTGATGATCAGCTCGCTGATCAATATCGCTTATTTGCTACCTATACCTATCAAAGCGTTTTTTAATCCTCCGGCTGGAGAATCAAAACCCTGGAAATGGGCAGATACCAAAGAAGCTCCTCTGCCAATGTTAATTGCTCTAGGTGTGACTTCGCTGGGGTGCCTGGTACTGTTTATTTATCCTCAGCCTTTGATCGACTTAATCAATCTAATTCCAGGCGTTTCGACTCATGTTGACATAACTAATAATTTAAATGGAGAGGGCTAAATGGCTGAACAGCATGAACCCAGTGGCTTTTTCGATAAGCCAGAAAACATTAAGAAAATGCTCAAAGTTTTCTATGTAATCTGTGGCCTTTTAGTTGTCGCCGACTTTATTGTCCATCGCCACATATATCACGACTGGGAAAATATACCGGCTTTCTATGCTATCTACGGTTTTGTGGGTTGTGTAGTTCTAGTTTTAATTGCCAAAGAATTACGAAAAGTGATAATGCGTGGGGAAGATTATTACGATGAATAGTGTCATACCATTTCTTCCTTTGCTGATTGGAGCGATTGCTGCGATTGTATTACGAGGCTGGTTACGCAATATATTAATGCTGGCTGCCCCTATTGTAGGGGCGCTTAATTTAATGGGCTTAGAGCACGGCGTATTCTGGTCACTTGAGTTTATGGGTTATGCACTTGAGCCTGTTCGTGTTGACAAGCTCAGTCTGATGTTTGGCTACCTCTTTCACCTCGCGTCATTTATCGCGATTGTGTATGCACTTCACGTAAAAGATACCATGCAACACGTCGCTGGCCTTGCTTATGCGGCAAGCGCAGTAGGTGCAGTATTTGCCGGTGATTTACTGACGCTATTTGTGTTTTGGGAACTACTGGCGTTGACGTCTGTATTTCTCGTCTGGGCTCGCAGAACCGACCGGGCGTACTCTGCTGGAGTTCGCTACCTAATCTTTCAAGTGTTATCCGGGGTTTTACTGTTAGCGGGACTTTTGATCTTTTTGCAGGTTAATAACAGTCTGTTGTTTAATCAAATATCTTTGCAGCATGACGGTATGGCACAAATAGGCGCATGGCTAATCTTTTTCGCCTTCGGAATTAAATGTGCCTTCCCATTTATGCACAACTGGTTAACTGATGCCTATCCTGAAGCGACACCGACAGGTACCATTTTCTTGGCTTCATTCACCACTAAGGTGGCTGTGTACGCTTTTGCTAGAGGATTTCCTGGTGAAGAAATTCTTGTTTGGATTGGCGTAACCATGGCATGTTTCCCAATTTTCTTTGCGGTTATCGAAAATGATCTTCGTCGCGTATTAGCCTACAGTTTGATTAACCAGATCGGATTTATGATGGTTGGTATCGGTATTGGGACCGCTATCGCATTAAATGGTGCAGTTGCTCATGCCTTTAACGATGTCATATTTAAAGGCCTGCTCATGATGACAATGGGAGCCGTATTGCACATGACAGGCAAGATTAATGGTTCTGAGCTCGGAGGTTTGTATAAGAGTATGCCCAAAACCACAATACTTTGTATTGTCGGCGCAGCTTCTATTTCAGCATTCCCGCTTTTCAGCGGCTTTGTATCGAAGTCGATGATCATGGCGGCAGCAGTAGCAGAAGGTTATGACGTTGTTTGGTTGTTATTACTGTTTGCTGCCGCTGGGGTATTCCACCACGCGGGTATTAAAATTCCATATTTTGCATTTTTCGCCCATGATTCTCGCATTCGAACTACAGAGCCTCCTAAGAACATGCTCATTGCCATGACCTTAGCAGCTATTGCTTGCGTTGTATTAGGTAGTTTCCCTGCGCAAACAGTTTACGCCCTGTTACCTTGGGAGCATAATTATCAGCCTTATGATGTTACTCATATTTTAACACAGCTTCAGTTGCTATTCTTCTCGGCACTCGCTTTTGTTTGGCTAAACCAGCGCAACATGTACCCACCTGAGCTGCCATCAACTAATCTCGATACTGACTGGTTCTATCGTAAACTAGCACCTGCATTTGTTAGAAGGTTTGCCAGTAAAACTTACGGCGCTTACGAGAAACTGGAGATGCTTGCGATTATGTCGATCAAGCAAATGATCCAGAGTTCATATGATTCGGAGTCGGGTAAACCAAAAGGATACTTCGCAAAGCTTTGGCCAATAGAAACTATGGTTGTATGGGTGGCTGGATTGCTAGCGCTTTATTTAATGCTCTATTACATGCTTGACTTGTTTTGATCGCACAGAGTAATACCACAGGGAGATTATTCGTCTAAAGAGATAATATGGCCGATAAATAATTAATTATTTATCGGCCGCCGAGCTGGGGCTCTTGTTAGCCACTAGCCATTTATCTTTTAAAGTTCATTTTTTATATTTTTCTCAAATGCGTGAATTTTAAATTCTTTAATAACAATGAGCTATCTATGTTGTAGACGTTAACTTAGGTGTCAGTTTACATTTTCTACCAAGCCTGGCAGTAATGCGGTGGTTTACTTTTATTGAAGTTAAATCTCTGCGCCAATATAGTGCTTTAAGCTATTTCTCCCTCACATTTATTATGGTTTAGTTTATTGAACTATTGATAATTATTTGATGCACCCTCTGGGGCGAAGTTGTTGCAAAACCACTTCAATACTAAAGATATCGAGTGAATGCAAATATGAAACAATTAAGGAAGCATATTAAAGACTGTTTAACGTTTGTGATTTAAACGTTAACATTAGTAATATCGTAAATAAGGTTTGCTGAATGATGGATTAGGCAGCAAATATGTGCCTAATGACAGAAAAACAGAAAATTTTAATTGTTGAAGATGACCTCGATATAGCTGAAAGCCTTACCCTTTTTTTTCAGCATCATAATTACCTTGTTAAACATATTAGCGATGGAGCTATTGTTGTAAAAGAGGTTAGCGCCTTTCTGCCGGATCTGATCATTCTTGATATTATGTTGCCAAACCAAGACGGGGTAACCTGTTGTAAGAATATCCGGCAATTTAGTAATGTCCCCATAATAATGCTAACAGCAAAAGTAGAGCAAGGGCATAAGCATGAGGGCTTAGTTGCTGGCGCTGATGATTATGTTTGTAAGCCATTTGATGTGATGGAGTTAGTGTTACGCACTAAAGCTATTATATCTCGCACCTATGGACAAGTTAGTTATAGCAAGGTTTCGGTAAATCAAGCAAAAGCACAAGTTAGTTATCAAGGGAAAAACGTTGTTTTATCGACGATTGAATTTAACCTGTTTTATTTGCTTTTTAGTCACCCAGAGCGCATTTATTCTCGTGAAGATATTTTGCATTTAGCCTATCCACAATATCGCCATATCACCGACAGAACAATTGATAGCCATGTAAAGAAGATCAGAAATAAATTCAAAGAGCTAAACATTGATGAAAATCCTATAGAGTCTATCTATGGTGCTGGTTATCGCTATGGCCTTAAGTAACGTGCCACCTGTTATAGCTTTAGCGCTACGCTCGTTAGTGTCGCCAGCGTTAGTTTTAACGGTATTACTTAGCTGCATTTTTGTTAATGCAGCAAAAGCTCAGTTGTCAATACAAGCAAAATTAGCTGAAGTTATAGGCGCATCTAAGGCCGATGAAGCGAAAGTTGAGCATTTGTTGACTGAGGCGACTGGATTAGAGCTTATAGCCGTTAAACTTAAGCTGATTAGCATTTATCGAAAAAGTGGCCAGCCAAGTAAGGCTGAATCTATGTTGTCAGGCTTGCTTGAAAACTTACCCCAGTATGACAATAAAATGAAAATTGAAGTGCTTATTAGTCAAGCTCAACTGTTACGTAGCGGTAATAATTATGCTCAGGCAGCGGACGTTATGTTGTCAAAAGTATTGCCGCTAGTTCCTTCAAATTCCCCAGAACTGGGTAGAATTTATCAGTTAACTGGCGTGTTCTTTCGACTACAAATGAAGTTAGCAAAAGCCAAAGAATACTATATTTTGGCATTGAAGCATTTCCGTGCAGCGAACGACAAAAGTGGTGAAGCGAAAGTTTATAGTAACTTAGGCGTATTGCATGAGTCATCTGGTGATTTAGCTTTAGCAGCGGAATATCAAAAAAAAGCGATGCGCTTTTTTGAGCGGATCAATGATGTTGAAGAATTGGCGACGAATTACTTTAACCTTGGCGAACTTTATTATCGTTCGAAAGATTATCAAAATGCTTTAACTTTCTATGAACGAGCATTGTCGATCGACATGAAACTTAATAATATGCAAGATGTCGGTTATGATTATCACCGTATCGGAACTTTGTATTTTCAACAAAAACGCTTTGATAAAGCGCTAGCATCTACACAACAAGCCATTGAGATATTTTCTCAAGAGTCGGCATTTCAAGTTTTGTCTCGTTCATATATACAACAAGCTAAAATCCATCGAGCAATGGGTAATAGTGCGGCGCAGTTTAAAAGTTTACGGCTGGCTGAAAGCGCAATAATAAAAGCGCCGTCTGATCATCAGCTAAGGATTGTTTGGCATAGTTTTGGCCAGTATTATTTAGATCATGGCGACTATTTAAAGGCGAAAGTTTACGCTGATAAATCTTATGTATTAGCGGATGATTTAGGGCTACTAACTTATCAATTAAGTGGCAGCTTATTGCAGGCAGATATTTATCAAAAACTTAAAAACTTTGAACGTGCAAATCACTTTTTACTTAAGTCTATTGATTTGAGGGCGCAACTAACAACAGAGCAGCATATTAAGGAAACTGAGCGCCACAAACATGATATTAATTTGTTACAAGAACAAATTAAGGTAAACAAATTAGAAGAAAAACAGCAACAAACCGAGAAAGAAGTTGTTGCACAAAAATCAATGAACCAGCGTAATTTAGCCATTTTTATAGCTGTTACTGTGTTATTTATTGTGCTGTTTTTCTTACTTTATCAGCGTCGAAAAATTGCGCTATTAAAAGCTAACCTTTATGAAGATGCGTTAACACAGAAAAATCAACTATTGGCGGACGTCTCTCATGAACTGCGCACACCTTTAACGGCGTTGAAACTGCAAGTAGACGCTTTGAAATACAATTTGGTTGAAAATGTTGATTTAAGCTATCAAAAATTAAGCGAAAAAGTGATGGATATTAATCGCTTAATAACGGATGTTTATGAATTAGCTACCTCAGATGTTAATGGTTTATCTTTTAATGCCGAGCCTTGTGATGCGATTGAGCTGATTAATAAATGGCAGACTGAGTTTCAGCAATATGTTGAACCGCAAGGGTTCCAGTGGCGTCTTAAATGCCATGTTCCTTCAGCACAAGTAAACATTGACCAAGATAGAATTAAGCAAGTTTTATCTAATCTTATTTGCAATAGCGTTAGCTATACCGAAAAACCAGGTACAATCCAGCTCTCTGCAAATATCAGAAAGCAATCACTTGTTCTCATTGTTAAAGACACAGCACCAAGTGTTAATGAAGATGAGCTAGAACAAATATTTGAGCGTTTATATCGTGTTGAAAAATCGAGAAGTCGGCAATCAGGTGGCTCTGGTTTAGGGCTGGCGATTAGTCAACGAATTATTGAAGTACACCACGGAGAAATATTTGCAAAGCAAAGCAATATTGGTGGCTTGGCTGTGATTATAAAACTACCGCTACTTTAAGCTATTTCTTCTTTTAGTTTTGTTTCCACATTTCTTCCTTATTTGTTTGTTAAGTTTGTTTCAAGAACTTAATCAAACGATACATAGCTTATGTTATTTTTTATTTTGGCGGTTTGCTCTCTTTTGGCATTAATTGCTGTTTGCTGGCCAAGTCGTGTTAGCAGTGCGCGAAAGTTACGCAAAACTAGGTTTGTAAATGCTAACAAACAATTTGTTGCTAATACTAGCTATCAGGCACAACAACCAAGTGATGCTTGTCTTGAACAAGCCATGCAAAAAAAAATTCTACAAAGCAATGTACGCACAGTTGCTGCGCTTAATACTGAGCTAGAAATTTATCGTGCCTATGATGATGCGCCATTGCCAGAAGCTGTCGTTGATAAAGTTTTAGCAATTACCTTAATAGATGAGACGGCTTGTAGTCTCGAAAAGCTGGTTGTTCTTGAGTATCTATATGGTTCGATCCAATTCAAGCATTTCGACAGCTTAAAAAGCTTATTTTTACGTTACGGAAAGGACAACTACTTGTTCGCCATTGAAATTTTTAAGTTAATAAAAGCAAGTAGTAAGCACACAAAACCAAGCCAAGTTACCAATATTACAACAGCTGAACACATTAGGGCGCGGTTTGAGCTACTTGATTTTATCTGTCAGCAAGTGGCTATTCCCCCCGAGCTAATATCCACTGCCAATGAAAGCATACCTGTGCTTGACCGAGCGTAAACAAAAGTTCAACACCATCAAACCAAGTTGCCCCAAAAAATTTTAGAACAGCAGGAACCGTAAACGATGCAAATGAATGCTCAGCTGGTAAAGTCAGCAATTAAGATTGTTAATATTATATCGCCACAACTCGCTTATGATTTGTTGAAAAAGCAATTACTGTTTCCGAAAAATCAGCCAGAACAATGGCCTGATGACGTTATCAAAGTTGTCTTTAAAACACCGTTTGGTAATGTAAATACTTACAAATATGGTAGTGGTAAATGCATATGGTTACTCCATGGCTGGTCTAATGCTTTTCAGTATTGGCCGCTGATGAAAAAACTAGCTAGCCAAGGTTATAGTTGCATTGCCATTGAAATGCCGCCAGTAAATCAAGTACATCGTATATCAATGTCATTACCAAATTGGATAAAGGCGTTTGACCTAGCAACAAAAAATATTCATGAACCTGCGCATGTTATTGCACAAGGTATAGGAGCGAGTGTGCTGGCAAATAGTTGTTGGCTATCTAACTATCAATATGACTTAACCTTGATCTCTCCGGTATTGCATTATTTAAATAGTTTAAAGTCTTTTGTGCGTAAAAATAATATCCCTGAAGCCTTACTTAACCGTTTGGTGAATGAAGTGCTTGCACAAGATAAAGTGCACTTAAAAGACCTTGATGCCACCGTTTCAATTAATAACTTTCCAGGGCGAGTGTCAATTTTCTATAGCAAGCTTGATGATTTCACCTCGATTCAAGCGATTAAAACCATTGCCAGCAGTGAAAATCGCAAAGTTGTGCATTTTAAAGGAGCAACCACACACAAAATAATTAACAGTCGTTCACTTGTTTGCGCAATTAATGCCAAGGATAATTCTTTAGGTATGGCGGTTTAATTCAGTTTTGTCTATTACTAAACTCACTTTGTACTGCGGCTATATTGGCAAAGTGTTTTACATTAAAAGTTTGCCTTTCATGCCACTTGTATTGGCTATATACTTTTTACTATCAAGTAACTAAAAGTGAAATGCCTAGCTTTTGTTTAGGCTAAATATCGTGAAAATTGATAAAACAAAGCTGAACAACCTGTTACGTAGTGGTTTAAATCCGGAAATAAAAACCCGTAAACAACTTGCTGCCGTTTTAGGCTTAGATCCTACCTCATTAACACGTTGGTTTGCGACCCGAGATCGCTTGGGTAATCCTAGATACCCAGTAGTACCTGATCGGCATGTTACTAAAATATTGCAGCTCTTCAACCTTGAGGCAAAACATTTATTACTTGATGATGAAGAGTTTAGAGAGTATTGCTTTCAAAAATCTTTGGTACAAAAGCAAGGACAATCGGAGTTTGAGCAGAAAAACCTACGTCGGCTTGAGAACATTGCGCAAAGAAGGCTGTCAATTCCTAGTCGCTCGGACGCCACCATTAACAAAAAACACTATTTGCTAGCAACACCTTTAGCTTTGTTATTTATTGCCTTTGGTTTCTTCGCGTTCAATGACCAGTATCTAGCGGCAGATAATAGTGAACGCTTGTATTTTGATAGTGGTGAGGCTTGCTGGACAGGTTACTCTTCAGCGCTAGGGCAGTTCGCTAAAAAAGATCCTGCCGACCCTTGTCACTATGCTAAATTGTTTCACCGCGCATTATATTTATTGAAAGTGAGTAATGAAGAAAATAGTGCGGGGTCGTTAAATGGTGAAGGCTTGTCGGCCAATGAATTTTACATCACTTTTTTGTCAGAAAAGTTAGATGAGCGTCGCAATCAAGAGAAAGTTTATTTGAATATTGAACTTGGTAAAAAAGAGCTAAGTCGACGCAATCATCTAAAGGCCCATCAGCACTTTCAAGTGGCGAAAGAATTACAAGCCATGTTGAATAATCCCGATGCTAAATTAACCAATGAAATATCTGCTTATTTAACTAAGTTGGATGCCAAACTACCTTAATTTTACATTTTCTAGCCTAAATTCTTATTTACGCTGTTAAGGCGGATAATCTCCAAATTAGCCGAATTAATAGACGAAATTGACACATAGTTGGCACTTTTATGTGTTTTTTATTACTTTTTTATTGGATTTTAATGTTTTTTATTTCAAATTGTACTTGAGATTTGACACACATTGGGCCTTTAGAACGCTGGAATTAACGCTTAAATTTAGTAGCACAAAGCACTGTTGTAACGGTTGAACATGTTCAATAGCAACAGGGCTAATCTTGAAACTAAATTGGAGAGTTAGCATGACAGCAGTGAGTGCAACGGGTCTATCCGAAAGTCGTGAATTTACAAAAAACTTCTTAGCATTAAGCGCTAAGTTTTGGTTGATTACCGCTATTGCCGGGCAATGGCTTTTTGCTTATTACATCATGGTTTTTTATGGCAGTAGCGCCTTAGAAGGTGATTGGCAGACTTGGTCGCGCAGAATGATACACGGTATTATCGAAGGAGATTGGCTTGGTAATCTTGCGGTTTTTCTCCATATTCTTTTGGCATTTGTCATATCATTTTGTGGACCATTGCAACTAATTCCGCAGCTACGTAATAATTTCCCGCAGTTCCATCGTTTCAATGGCCGTTTATATATCACTACTGCATTAGTGATGAGTGTTGCATCCATTTATATGATTTGGACCAGAGAGGCTATTATTGGTGGTTTCTTCGGCCAGCTTGGCACATCTTTAGACGGTGTGCTCATTTTTGTCTTTGCGATCATGGCACTAAAAACAGCAATGGCAAGACGCTTTGATCTGCACCGACGTTGGGCATTGCGCCTATTTATCGTTGTTAGTGGCGTGTGGTTTTTTCGTGTTATCCGTGGCTTTTGGATGTTTATACATGACGGCAGCTCACCTGGCACCAATGGCAATCTAACCGGCCCTTTTGATTTAGTTTTAAACTTTGCTGGCTATCTTGTGCCGTTACTTATACTTGAAATCTATTTACGCGTTCGAGATAAAGGCCAATATTCCGCGCAACTTGTCTTATCAAGTGTCATATTCGCATTGACCATTGCCATGGCAATAGGCATCTATTCAGCGGCTCATATATTTTGGCTACCTAATATTTAATGAGCAGTTTTATATTTGTTTAGTGATGTTGATATTAATCATTATTTTTAGCTTTGATAATGGCGTGAATGATCAGGAGGTAAAATGCATATTCCCGATAAAAGAGTAGCGAGTAAGCGTTTAATTACATGGCTTGTGCTAATAGTAACTTCATTGATAGTGCTCTTTTTTATTTGGCAGTATTTAAATAAAAATAGCCAGCAAGTAAATGTATCTCGTGACGAGTTAATTATTGCTACGGTTGAGCAGGGCGATTTGTTGCGCGAGGTTCGGGCACCAGGAAAATTTGTGCCGATTGAGGCCAATTTTATTGCCGCAACATCAAGTGGCCGTGTTAAGCGTGTATTGCTGCATGCCAGTGATGAAGTTGACGTTGGCAGCACGATTATGGAATTAGAGAACCCGCAATTATCTCAGATGGTGGCAGAGGCAAAGTTAGATATCGAGGTGTTAAAAGCGCAATATCATGCATTGGTGCAAAAATGGCAACAAATGACACTCAAACAGAAAATTGTTGTTGCCGATTTTAATGCCCGCTATGCCATGGCGAAATTGCGAGAGAAAGCTAACCAAAGTTTGGTTGATACCGGTGCTGTTTCGAGTATTGACCACGAAGAATCAATCGTTATGTCACAACAATTAAAAATTCAATCTCAGTTAGAGTTTGAATTACTGCAAAGCTTACCTAAGATGCAAGCAGCAGAATTGTTGGCGGCACAAGCGAAAATCGATAAAGCACAAGGGCTTTTGGCACTGCAAGAACAATTAGCCGGTGAATTGTATGTTAAGGCAACGAGCAAAGGCGTTATTCAAGATGTGTCGGTGCAGGCTGGCGAGTCTTTTAGAACCGGTGCCGTATTGGCAAGAGTTGCTGGTAAAAATAATTTAAAGGCCCAACTTAACGTGCAAGAAAGCCAAGTTAAGGACGTTCGTAAAGGGCAAACGGTAATTGTGAAAGTGAATGGGCGTCAAGCACAAGGCTATGTGCAACGAATAAACCCCGTTGTGCAGTTGGGGGTTGTCAACGTTGATGTGCACTTTGATGACGATATTTTTAAAGATGCCCGTGCAGATATGCGCATCGAAGGAATTATTGAATTAGAGCATATTACCGATGTTTTAAAAATAAAGCGCCCAGTGTTTAGTCAAGAATATTCGGCTCGCAGTTTATTTGTTGTTAACCCAACCGCGACAGAGGCTGAACGTAAGCTGATCACATTTGGTCGCTCGTCTGTTGACGATATTGAGATTGTTTCGCCGCTGAAAGTGGGTCAGAAAGTCGTGGTATCATCGACACAAAAGTATAGCGAAATTAACAAAATATCATTGCGCTAATGAGCCCGTTTAATAAAGTAAAAAGGACACCTATTAATGCAAAGCTTAATTGAAGATATTTTATTTGCCGTCAAGAGTTTTACACGGGCGCCAGCGATATGTGCGCTAATTGTATTAACGCTAGCGCTCGGAATTGGCGCTAATGCGGCGATTTATAGCTTAGTGCACAATGTATTACTTGCACCTTTGCCTTTTAAAGAAGGTGAGCAATTAGTTAAGTTGAAAACCAACCAGCCTAATATTGACCGCTATGACGTACCGGTTTCAGTACCGACGGCATTAGATTATATCGACAAAAATCAAAGTTTTTCACACTTGGTTGAATATCATCAAATGCCCTTTACTTTGCTTGGCCACGGCGATGCATCTAATGTTGAAGCGGGTGTGGTTAGTTGGGATTTCTTTGAAATGTTATCTATTCAACCTCTGCTAGGGAGAACCTTTCTACCAGGGGAAGATGAGCCAGGAGCATTACCATTAATTGTGCTCTCTCATCACTATTGGCGAGAAAAGTTTGGCAGTGACCCTGATGTTATTGGCCGTAATTTAGAAATGAATAACGCCGTACACCAAGTGATAGGCGTATTACCACCTCTACCGGCATACCCGTTTAAAAATGATATTTGGATTGGCTCTTCTTCATGCCCAGGCCGAGGCAGTGAAATGTTCATTAGTCGTCGAGATCGACCTATTTCTATGATGTACGGCAAATTGAAAAAACAAGTGAATTTGCAAAAGGCGAGTCTTGATTTAAATACCATTGCCGGTCAATTGCTTGCGCAATATCCTGAAAGTTATCCGAAGGCCGCAGGTTTAAGCAATACATTAACACCTATGCGCACTGATATGGCGGGTGAATCTGGCCCTACTTTTTATTTATTGATGGGCATTACCAGTTTGGTGTTACTGATCGCGTGTGCGAATGTTGCGAATTTGAATTTGGCACGAACCGCAGCACGTAAGCAGGAGTTAGCAATTAGAGAAGCCTTAGGTGCTGATCCTCGCCGAATTGCGCGGCAGGTATTAACTGAGAGTATTTTATTGTCAGTCATCGGCGGTATTCTCGGCTTATTATTGGCATTTTTATCGGTTGGTTTATTAAGTAACTTCGCTAATCTTTACACGCCACTGGCGAGCGAAGTAAAAATTAATGCCAATGTATTAGTTTTTTGTATTCTAGTGTCTGTGCTTACCGGTATTCTTAGCGGTGCCACGGCGGCATTTAAAAAACGTAATATCAATCATGCCTTAAAGGAAGGTAGCGGTAATATTACCGCCAGTGGCAGTAGTATTAAACTGCGGCAAGTATTACTGGTCGCGCAATTTTCACTGTCTTTTATTATTTTAACCAGCGCGTCATTAGTAAGCTTAAGTTTATACCGCTTAAACGTGCAGGAAACAGGTTTTGATACCGTTGATATTATGGCGGTAGATTTATCCTCAAGTGCGACAAACCGTGAGCAAATGGTGGTGGAAGTGGCAGCTAAATTAACATCGCTGCCGGAAATAAATAACGTCGCTTTTTCTTCTGAAGTGCCGTTACAGCAAGGTCGAGATAAACGCCGTTTTTTCCAAATTGAAGGGCAAGCTCCTGTTCACGTTGATGAACGTCCTGAAGCATTGAAAAATGAAGTGTCGGCAAATTTTCATCAAGTGCTGAATATTCCATTATTGCAGGGCCGTTATTTACAAGATATCGATGATAAAAACAGCCCGAAAGTTTGTTTAATTAGTCAAAGCTTTGCAGAGAAGTATTTTAACAACGAAGAGCCTGTAGGTCGTCGAATATCGTTAGATGAAGGGGTTACTTGGCTGACAATTAAAGGGGTAGTGGGTGATATCCGAGAAGTCGGTATCGATATAACTCCCGTGCCGACCTTCTATGTGCCATGGATTGCCAATTGGCATTATGATTTGCAATTGTTAGTCAATACAAAAAATTCTGAGGCGCAGTTATATAAAATCATTCGCAATGTTATTGATAGTATTAATCCAAAACAAGCGATTGCAAGTATAGATAAATTCACCTTTATTAAAGAGCGCTCCATAGCATCTGCTAAATTAGTTGGGGTATTAATGTCTCTGTTTGCCTTACTCGCATTTTTAATCACCTTAAGCGGTGTAATTGGCATTGTTACTTACAGTATCAGTCAACGTAGAAAGGAAATTGGTATACGACTGGCATTGGGAGCAAACCCTAGACAAGTACGTCGATTATTTGTCTTGCAAGGAGTGACGCTGTGTTTGGTTGGTTTAAGCATTGGCGCCAGTATTATGATTTTTATTTCGCCATTTCTTCATGAATTGTTATTTAAAACTGAAGCAGTCAATTTTCTTATGTATACGGCAGTTGCTGTTTCGGTGATGTTAGTGGCGACAGTAACAACTTTTATTTCAGCGAAAGAAGCCACTAGAGTACAACCTAATCAGGCATTACGTGAACAGTAAAATATAATGGAATAGGAATTAAATGATGATAGAAGAAACACCATTGATTTGCTTAAGAGATCTTACCAAAAACTTTATCACCGATGCGGGCGTTATTAGTGCGGTAAAGGAAATAAACTTGACAATTAATGCTGGCGAATATGTCAGCATTGCTGGGCCGTCCGGCTGCGGAAAATCAACATTGTTATCCATTTTAGGTTTACTTGATAGCTCAACTCACGGCGAATATTTGTTAAACGGACATCACGTACACGAGTTAGATGTTTATCAAAGAGCGACAATTCGAAATCAAGAAATAGGTTTTATTTTTCAGTCATTTAATTTAATTGGTGATTTAACGGTATTGGAAAATGTCGCACTGCCTTTATCTTATCGAAAAATGAAGAAAAAGCAGCGCTTAGAAATCGCCATGAATGCGCTTGAGAAAGTGAATATGGCGGAACGGGCGAAGTTTTATCCGGCACAGTTATCAGGAGGTCAGCAGCAACGCGTTGCTGTCGCTAGAAGTTTGGTGGTTGATCCATCGGTATTACTTGCTGATGAGCCAACAGGAAACTTAGACTCTGCTAATGGCGAAGCGATTATGGACTTGTTTGATGAACTTCATGAGGAAGGGCGCACGATTTGTATGGTGACCCATGACGCTCGATTTGCCAAACGAAGCCGGCGAATTGTTGAGTTAGATGATGGTGTTTTGCGATAGCCCTGAATTACATTATTGGGTTAGCTTATTTTAACACTTTAAAAATCAAACTCGTTGTAAAGTATTAAGTTAATGCGGCACTACAATCAATACGTGATGTCGCTGTTAATTTTGCTATAGATTAGATTTGGATATCTCGTTTAAGTTGCTAACTACATTGCTGCGATGAATGATCAGGTGTTACTTTTAATCATTAAATCTAACGAACACTAATGCTGGTATTTTTGTGCGGTGATAACTTATTTAATGACCTTATTTCGACGGGGAATAAATTTAACTTTGTTGTAAACAATTCTATAAAGTGCTATTTTTTTGCCGTTTAAGCAACTAATACGTGTCTTCACTATTTAAAAAGCAAGCTTGGTTCCTACCATTAATTTTTGCTTGATATAGTGCTTTGTCAGCTAGGCACATCATATCTTTAAGGGTGATATCACTGTCGGCAGTTATGAGTGTTGCGCCGATACTACAGGTTAAGCGCAATTCACTATTATTAACCAAGGAAACATGACGAACATTTGCTAATATTCTTGCACATACCTTCTCAAGCTCTGTTTTTAATATCGCAGGTAAAATAACAGCAAATTCTTCACCTCCAATTCGCGCATGAAAGTCAGTATTATTTCGCAAGGCTTCATTTACGGCATTTGCGACTGCCTTTAAACATTCGTCACCAATGTCATGTCCGTAGGTATCATTAACACTTTTAAAGTGATCTAAATCGTAGATGATCAGCGCCATAGGCCAATTTTGACAGCTATCACTGTTAATGACTTGCTTTGCATATTCTTCAAAATGGCGGCGATTGGCTATTAGCGTTAATGCGTCAGTGCGCGCTAGCTGGTTTAGAGTATTAGTTCTTTGCTGAACTTTTATTTCAAGTTCGTTCGATAAATTACGGGCGCGCCTTAAGGTGAATAACATACTGACAAAACCTAGCAGCGAGAAAGCGATAAAAATAATGTAAGCGTATTGTACCGTTCTGGTGATCTCTTCATCGTCGCCACTGAGTGGGATGCTAATATCAACTGCGCCACGTAAATCGCCAACTTTCCAGTCTTTTTTGGGACTTGCTGGGTGGTAGTTGTGACAATCGACACAGCTTTTTTCCATAAAAATAGCTTCGGCATGGCGCAGTACATTTTTGTTGCCAATCATTTCAACACGTTCAAATACAGGTGTTTGCTGGCTGAGCTTTGCTAATGCCAGTTTTTGAAAGTCGTCTTGAGGACCTCCGTTGGTAGCGCGGCTGATAAATGGATAGTTACTAAATGTATGAAGAATTAATCCTTCATCAGGCGCTGATATTGCTTCACCTAATTCAATGGCAAATGTTGCTGGGTTTGGTACAGCGTATTGTTTTTGATGGTATTGTGATTCTATGGATATGTCAGGATGATTGCGTAATTTTGCCACAGCATTTTGACTATATGAAGTTCTAGCCTGATTTATTGTCGACACCAACACAGCTGCTGTTCTGGCAGCTAATGCTGTCGATGCAGAATACTGTAGTTTTTTAATGGCAATAAGCGACACTATTGCCATTAACATAAAGAGCAAGGTAAAAACTGCAATCACTTTAGTTTGAGAAAATGTCATTCGCTACTGATTAATAAATACTGCAATAAAAATTAGTCATATCAATAGTAAAGCACAGATTTAGTCACTGCGATATAGGTGAGTATAGACTTTACTTTGCTACACCTAATAGACCGCTATTTTAAGAAAAACTTACTTTTAATTTAAAGCACGGGTTAAAAGTGACAAAGATCGTTATTAAAGGTCATTTTGAATTCGGGTTAGGTTGTTTCGCTAGTGAAACAACTTCCTAAATTAGTTGTGTCGATTTCGGAACATATGATTTTCTTGTGAACATTAGGGTGTGGCTAACTGTTTGAAAAACAGTTGTTTTTGTTTTTTTGAAGTTGGCACTCATCTTGTTATTACCTAGGAAGAGAAAATAAACACTAAAACAGTATTGAATTACAGATTGGCTAACGATTAATAGAGGTATAAATGGATACACTTAGAATTAAACCTAAGCAAGCATTATGGAAAAAGTACTGGTTTATTATTCCGCTTTTGTTGGCTGTTTTTCTAGCGTGGAAATTTAGCCAGTATTTTGGGGACGCTTCATACATAGTTGAACATGAGAAATTGGTAACGGCAAAGGTTGAACAGGGAGTCTTTCAAGTAAATGTCCGAGCAACAGGGTTATTAAAACCGGAAAATATTCGCTGGGTATCTGCACAAGTTTCTGGCCGTATTGAGCAAGTTTTTGTTAAAGCGGGCGCAAAAGTAAGTGCAGGAGATGTGCTCGTTACATTGAGTAACCCGGAATTTGAAAGAGAGTTAGAAAAAGCGCGTTGGGAATTACAAGCTAATAAGGCTGAAAGTAATGCGGCTTATGTCTCGTTGGAGTCTCAGTTGGTTGATATTGAAAACTCAGTGGTTGCGGCAGAATATAACTATTTGTCTGCCAAGTTAAAGCTTGATGCTGAAACAGCCCTAATGGAGCAGGGTAATGCAACAGTGTCTGCATTAGATTATCAAAAAAGCCAGTTAGCGGTTAAGCAGCAAAAACAATATTGGTTGGCACAACAACAAAAAGTAGCAAAAATGAAATTAACTATGGCGGCAACTAAGCAAGCACAGCAAGCTAGGTTAGGGTTAATGGAGAACAATTATCAGCGAGCATTGGCACAAGTTAAGGCGCTATCGGTTATGGCATCAACATCAGGTGTTATTCAGCAAGTGTCACTTGAGTTGGGAGAGCGAACACAAGTTGGTAGCAGTGTTGCACTTATAGCAGACCAAAGTTCGTTGTTCGCGGAGTTGCAAGTACAGGAAGTGCGGGTGAAAGATATTAAATTAGGGCAAACCGTACATATAGATACCCGAACCAGTCAAATAACAGGCAAGGTTAGCCGTATCGACCCTGCGGTGAAGTCAGGTATGGTGCAGGTCGATGTCAATCTTATCGGTAACTTGCCTGCAGAAGCTCGTCCAGAGCTAACGGTTGATGGCTTAATTGAAATCAGCAATATTGAAAATGCGTTATTTGTAAATCGCCCAGTTTTTGCGCCGAGAGATAGTCAAGTGGATTTGTTTAAGCTCACTGTAGATCAACAGTTTGCAGAAAAAAAGCAGGTCAGCCTTGGGCAAAGTTCAGTTAATAAAATCCAAGTGCTTTCTGGCTTAACTGTTGGTGATGAAATTATTATTTCAGATACCAGCAGCTGGCAAGAACACCAACAAGTATTAATAAATTAATTATCGCTTATATAACAATAAACGTCTTAAAGGATACATTATGGAAGCATTATTAAAGTTGAACGATGTTAGTAAAACATTCTTAACTGAAGATATTGAAACAAAAGCATTAAATGACGTCAGCTTAGAAATAAATAAGGGTGAATATGTCGCGTTAAGTGGTCAGTCGGGATGTGGAAAGTCAACCTTACTATCTTTGCTGGGCTTACTTGATTCACCTACAACAGGGCAATATTGGCTGGCGGAAAATGACGTATCTTCGTTAAGTCGAAATCAACGTGCGGAAATTCGTAGTAAGGAAATAGGATTTGTTTTCCAATCGTTTAACCTAATTTCAGATTTAACTGTGCTAGAAAACGTTATGTTACCTTTAACTTATCAGTCAGGGTTATCAAAGGCTACGATAGAAAACCGCGCCAAAGCTGTGCTTGAGAAAGTTGAAATGGCGCATCGTAAAAACCACTTTCCGTCACAACTTTCTGGCGGACAACAGCAGCGGGTTGCGGTTGCAAGAGCCTTAGTTAATGAACCTAAAATTATTTTGGCAGATGAGCCAACAGGGAACTTAGACTCAAAAAATGCCGAGTCAGTATTGCAGCTATTCGAGCAATTGCATCGAGAAGGAGCAACCATTTGTATGGTAACACATGATCCAACTTCAGCGAAAAGAGCGAGCCGTTGTTTGGAGATGTTTGATGGGAGGCTAATAAAAGACAGTCTAAATAGCACAATAAAAAGTAATACTATTTCCACACTTGACGTAGCGGTGGGGTAGATATTATGTCGGTATGGTTAGATATTAAATATGCATTACGCCTATTGTTTAATGCACCAAAATTTACGGTAATGACACTTGGCGTATTAATCGGTGGCTTGTCGATTAGCTTATTTACCTTTTCATTTTTGTATACTTCCATTTATAAACCTTTGCCTATTCCTGAAGGAGATACGGCAAAAGCTTTGGCTGTTTTTGAAGACGGTAAATATCGTTATTTACGAAGTTTTGAATATCAGGCAATTAAAGATAATGTAGCAAGTTTTGCAGAGTTTGGTGTTTACGATACCGGTGACATGCGCATTAATATTAAGGAGTCTGGTAAGAGCTATTACGGCAGTTATGTTCGTGCAGGATTTTTTGAATTTAGCCGCATAAAGCCAATTTTAGGCAGAACAATAAATGAAAATGATACCTTAATAGGAGCGCCTGCTGTTGCTGTGATTAGTTATGAAATTTGGCAAAGCGAATATCAAGGTAATGAGAATATATTAACGCGAAGTATTAAGGTTGACGGTATAAATACCGATATTATTGGTGTTATGCCAAAAGACTATCGCTTCCCAAATATGTCGAAGATCTGGCTACCTCTAATAAATAGCGTGTTAATGGAATCACCAATACATAGCGAGTATTTATATGGCTACGCCCGACTTAAAGAGGGAGTGAACATTGCAGAAGCTGAACAGGAATTAACGCAGAAGGTTAATCAAATTTATCAGCAAAATGTAAAATTGTTTGATTTACCGAAAGTACAAAAAAGTGTCAAACTGCTAACTTTTCAAATGGCGCAAACGGGTAACGACGGTGCCATTGCGTTTGCTGGGTTAATGACAATTTCATTATTAATTCTTTTACTTGCGTGTATTAATGTTGGTAATTTACTGTTGGCGCGCTCTATTGAACGCCAAAAAGAAACAGCAATTAGGGCTGCACTGGGGGCGAAAACAGCACGTTTAGTAAGTCAGCTACTGTGGGAAGGGGTTATTATTGCAAGTGTTGGTGGCTTATTGTCTGTGCTACTTGTAGGCGCTGCACTAGATTATACCGAAGTGGCTATTCATTCGTGGTTACCTGGGGGCGGGTCGTTTTGGTGGCATTATGGTATGGACGGTGCAACATTATTAATGGCGGTGGTTTTTACCTTAGTCACCATCTTGCTATCAGCGTTTCTACCTGCTTGGCGTTCTGCGCATCAAGATATAAATAACACATTAAGAGACGGCACCCGTGGAGCGCAAAGTAAAAAAGCGGGACGAATTTCAAGAATATTGGTAACAACTCAAGTTTTTTTAGTGGCGTTATTAATGTTAATAGGCTCAATAACGGCTTTCATATCTCATAAATTTATTAATCTTGAAATGGGCGATGATTACTCTAATGTTATGACCGCACGCTTTAGTGTGCCTGAAAAGAAATATCCAGAGCCTCAACAACAAATAGCCTTGATGCAATCACTCATAGCGAAGTTAGAGCAGCACCCTAATTTAGTTGGCGTGATCAATCATAATTGGATTGGTGCATCGAAAGTGATGCTAGAAGGGCATGAATATCTTTCTGAAGAGGATAAATTGCTTATCGATGTTGCGTCAATTATTGGTGATAGTGCAACCGTTGGTGTGAATTTAGTTGCCGGACGTCAATTTACTCACCTTGATAAAACAGGCAATCGTAAAACCGCCATTATTAGCCAATCAATGGCGAAACGTTATTGGCCCGGAGAATCGCCGCTAGAGAAAAGCTTCACGGTGAATATTAATAATGTTGATGAAAAAGTTTTTATTGTCGGAGTTGTGACTAACCGCATGAACGCTAGTGCTATGTTTGGTAGTTTAGACAGTGCCGACGAAATTTATCTCTCAGGTTTACAGTTTTTCGATCCTTATCAAATATTGTTATACAAAACTTTGCCTAATACACAGCAACCAGAAGAAATTTTTTACCAAGCTATGTTTGCCACAGATCGAAACATAGAGCTAACTTACTCCGTTCAGGGAGCCAGTGAGAATAGAAATAAAATGCGCGAATCTATGGGGCTGATGTCTGAAATTACCTTTGGTACAGGCTTTTTCTCCTTACTTTTAGCTATGGTGGGAATTTATGGCTTAACAGCAAATTCCGTTGCACAACGTACACATGAAGTGGGTATTCGACGAGCCGTTGGTGCTTCTGATGGTGACATATTAAGAATGTTTCTAAAACAAGGTGGTAAGCAGTTAATTATTGGGCTTAGTTTGGCATTATTAATATTCGCGTTAATTTCGTTTGGTTTTCATAAGTTTACTGAAGGGGTGTTCCCTACTTATATTTACTTTACTCAGGCATTAACCGTAGTTTTTGGCTTAACGATAGTCGTAATGTTGGCTATATATTTGCCAAGTAAAAAAGCTGTTACTATGGAGCCTAGTATGGCGTTACGTTACGAATAAGCTTTATAAAAAAGATATATCCTATATATTTTAGGGTATATCAATGCTCATTTAGATAAAGTGGATAAATTTTCGAGTTATGCGGTAAATATGAAAAGAATTTTAATAGCAGATGACGATATAAATATTATCGCAGGTCTGAAGTTTCTTTTAGCTGATTATGGTTATGAGACCTTAACGGTAACCACGCCACAAGCGGCGTTAGAAAGTGTTGAAAAACAGTCAATAGACTTAATTTTATTGGATATGAATTTTCAGCAAGATACCACTTCTGGGCAAGAAGGTATTGAGTTAGTAAAGAAAATATCGGCAACCGGCTTAGATATTCCAATTGTGGTGATGACAGGCTGGGCCACCATAGATATTGCAGTTGAGGCAATGCAAGCTGGCGCCAAAGATTTTGTTCAAAAGCCTTGGCAAAATGAACGCATTGTCAGTGCTATTGAAACACAAATTGCACTGGCCAGCTCTGGGCGCTCGGTGCAGCGTCTTAGTCAACAGAACCAAATACTGACATCGCAAGCTCACCCGAATGATAGAGCTGGCATTATTGCTAACTCAGCTGCTATGCAAGAACTTCTTAATAGTTTAGAAAGCTTGGCTCAGAGTGATATGAGCATTTTACTCACCGGCGATAATGGGACTGGCAAAAGTATGCTTGCTGCATATGTTCATAAGGTGTCAGCGCGAGCTAAATACTCTTTTGTGCCAGTAAATATGGGGGCTATTCCTGCGAGTTTATTTGAAAGTGAAATGTTTGGTCATGTTAAAGGCGCGTTTACTGATGCAAAAGAAAATCGCATTGGCCGTTTCGAGATGGCGGAAAATGGAACTTTATTTCTTGATGAATTAGCAAATATTCCGCTGGCCCAGCAGGCCAAACTCTTAAGAGTACTAGAAGAACAGAAGTATGAAGCAGTAGGCAGCAATAAGTCATTACATGCAAATGTTAGGGTGATATCCGCGACAAATAGCGATTTGCAAAACGATATTGCTGAAAATCGATTTAGACAAGATCTTTACTTTCGCCTGAATACCATTGAATTGAGAGTACCGTCGTTAGCTGAGCGTATCGACGATATTCCAGATCTAGCTCAGCATTTTCTTAAAATGTTTAGTGGTAAATACCATAAAAATTGCCCCTTATTGTCAAAAGAAGCATTAATGAAGCTGCAAAGCTATCACTGGCCAGGGAATATTCGTGAATTAAGCCATACAATGGAAAGGCTGTTATTTACTTGTAAACAAGAAATAATTAAAGCTGAAAATATTAGTTTAACTATGCCTGAACAAAGTAACAGCCAAAACTCAGCGTTAGACAAGGGGCAATTAACCCTTGAACAGGTTGAAAAAAATACTATGGTTGAGCGGTTGCGATTACATAACAACAATGCGACAGAAACAGCTAAGTCGCTAGGGTTAAGTCGTAGTGGTTATTACCGAAGAATGGCTAAATATGAGTTGGATTAATAAGCACTGGCAAGCGGTCAAAATAAACCTTAAGCAATATCAAATCGGTCAACAAGATAAACTTATTTTGTTAATCATTTTACCTTGTGTGTTGATCACAATATTCTCGTTATTGTTGACGAATGCCTCACCCTACTTAATTGCTTTTATCCTAGTTTGTCTGAGCTTGTTATCTAGCTATGTTTTCATTGCCACTCGAAACTTGGCCCGCTATCAAATAAGAACACTAGCCAATTTAATTGAATCTATGATTGATGGAGACTATTCACTGCGTGGCCGACTTAAGGGCAATCAAGCATTTCATGAATTGTTGCTATTAATTAATAATCTCTCAGAGACACTGGCGCAACATAAGGTGTCGGCAACAGAATCGCGAATTTTACTTGAACTGATTGTTGAACAAATGGACGCCATGGTTTTAGCGACAAATCCTGATGGTAAGTTGGTCATGGCAAATGCGTCTGCTAAAGCATTGTTGCTAAATAACATAGAGCATATTGCCGGAATATCACTAGGTGATTTAAAACTGGGAAAGAAGCTGCAAGATGCTGAATCAGGAATTGTCGAGTTTACGTCAGCGGTCAATAAAAACGCAGAATCATCGTTAGCTTTTGAAGGTGATTTTTTTCTTCATAAAGAAAGCTTTTTACGCGATGGACAGCCGCATAAACTATATTTATTGACCAACGCAGAACGTTTACTTATGGAAAAAGAACGTAATGCTTGGCAAAGCGTTTTGCGGGTACTTAGTCATGAAATTAATAATTCTTTAACGCCAATCTCAACGATTAGTCAATCAATACAAACTAAGCTGCAACGTAGTATTGATAGCAATGTTGCTTTTAGCCAACAAGGTTTAATTGACGGCATGAATATTATCAATGAGCGCGCGGATTCATTGAGTAGTTTTATCGCCAGCTATAGCCAATTAGCACATTTACCTAAACCGATATTTGAGCTTACTCCCTTACGAACATTGATTGAAAAACTGGCAAAGTTATTCCCTAGCTGTGATTTTAAAATTGCCGATAGCACCAATATCAAGCTGATGGTCGATAATAAACAGCTTGAGCAAGTCCTAATAAACTTATTTAAAAATGCCATTGATGCGATGATAGAAAATGAACGAAAATTAATAGAAATACATTGTCGAGCGCAACAACAATGGCAACAAATTGTTATTAGCGATTATGGCTGTGGCGTGGCCAATATTGATAATTTATTTGTGCCATTTTATACCACTAAACAGCAGGGAAGTGGCATTGGCTTGGCCTTATGTCGTCAAATAATGTTTAGCCATCATGGCCAAATTAAAATTCAAAATAAACGACAAGGCCCAGGTGTTGAAGCCATTCTTGCTTTCCCGATATAGCTTAGGAAAATTAAACAATAAATTTTTCTAAGAGTAATTGTTGTTGATTCACTTCGTCAACTAACGTTTCATTACTGCTCACTTGTTCTTGAGAAAACTCGCCAACTTGTAAGCTAATGTCATTAATATGTGTAGTGTTTTTGTTGATCTCTTCAATAACTACACTTTGCTCTTCAATCGCGGCAGCAATTTGAATGTTTCTATCCATAATATCTTTTACTGAATCAGAAATGTTTTCTAATGTTTCATTTGCTATTTTGGTATTTTCAACACATGATTCGGCCTTTTCACGACTTTCATTTAATGAAATTTGCACTTGCCCAGATGAATCTTGAATTTGCTCTATCATAGTTTTAATTTCAGTGGTTGATTCTTGTGTTCGAGAAGCCAAGGTTCGTACTTCATCGGCGACAACGGCAAAACCTCGACCTTGCTCACCGGCACGGGCTGCTTCTATTGCAGCATTTAATGCTAATAAGTTGGTTTGCTCTGCAACGCCATTAATAACAGAAAGCACTTGTTCAATATTATTACTGTATTCGGCAAGCTGATTACTTAACTCCTGTGAAGATGAAATAGTTTGTGACAGGCCAACTACATCATTGCTTGTTTTACTAAACAATGCTCGACCATCATCAGCACGTTCATTCACAGATGAAATGGATGTTGCTGCATCTTGGGCACTGGCGGCAATATCCATTGATGTTTGGCTCATTTCATTCATTGCTGTCGCTAAATTTTCAACGAGAGCGCCTTGTTCATTTAATTTCGTGCTCGATTCACATGCTAACTCTGTTGCATTGTTACTGTTATTAACCACCATGCCTGCTTTTTGTTTAATGTCTTTTACCAGTTGCTGCAAAGTATCAAGAAATTGATTAAAGTTGCGCGCGACAGCGCCACATTCATCATTGTTTTTAATGGTTAATCGTTGCGTTAAGTCGCCTCCGCCGGAGGCAATTTCAGCAATCGCGGTTTCTAATTCAAGTAATGGCATCAGTAATTTTTTGGCAAGATGACGTAATGAAAAAATACAAATAGCAATACCGATAATTGCAAATAAAATTGTTTGAGTGGTTAGGCTGGAAAGTGATTGGTACACTTTGTCTTTTTCTAATAAAACCCCTAAGTTCCAACTCATACCAAACTGTTTTTTAAGTGGAAAAAAGTAAATTAACTTTTCTTTATCGTCATGCTCGATAGTGATGATTTTTCGATTATTGCTCGGTGAAATATTGTAAATGGCGCTAGTGTTTTTACCGTTTAAGCTTGCATCAGGGTGCGTAATGATATTGCCATTTTCATCGGCGATAAATGCCAAACCAGTATTGTTAAAATTTATGGTATTAACACTGGTTGCAATACTATCTAGACTTAAATCACCACCAATTACGCCCTGAAAAGTGCCATTACTTGATATTGGTGCAACCACAGATAACAATAACTCTTTTGTTGCTGCATCTATATAGGGGGCAGTAAAAACCACACCATTACTGCTTTGGGCTAATTCGAACCAAGGACGGTCGCGAAAATCAACTCCTGCTGGGTTTTGTCTATTAGGGTCGTTTGAACGTAATTGAGTCTCATTAGCCAATGTTCCAAACATTAGGGAAAAATCTTTGTTTAATGAAGATAGTTCTAATGCTTTTTGAAAGTTATTTGCTGAGTAATCACTCTCAATAATATTTTTTAGCACGTCAATTTGTGATGTTTTGCTGGTTAACCAATTGCTAATACCTTGCGCAAGCAATGACGAATTATCTTCAACATAGGCCTGAGTTTTTTCCTGTAGCGAGCTGCTGATTAAGATATAACTGGACAGTGAAAGCAGTGAAACAATAATAAAAACCACCATCCCAGACGCTACCGAAAACTTTGTTCTGATATTCATATTCAAACCCATAATTAAAAAAACGATACGCTTTAATATATAGTCTACACTTTAAGAAAAGTGAAAATTGAAAGTGATTTTTATGAGAAAAATTAAAGAGTTTGCTCGCTTACCAGTATTAGTGTTGTTGATATTAAGTCCGATGTCGTTCGCTACTGACGACATAACCATAAGTGAGTTAAAGCAGCAATTGGCCGTGTTAAAAAAGCGCATTGAGCAACTGGAGAAGCAGCAAACGGCAAATACCCAGTCTCTTATTAATTCGGCAAAACCACCTTCAAAAAATATTACAGCAAAGGGTAAGGATACTAAGGCTTTACCAGCCAGTAACCCAGCAAACAAGGTAAAGCTTTATGCGACTGTTCGACCAACATTAGGATATATTGATGAAGATAACACTCAGCAAATGGATGTTCGCGATGCACTTTCTCATGCAGGCGTTAAGGTAACCAGTGAATTTGATGAAAACTGGAGTGCAACATTGCATGGTGAATGGGGTATTGATTTATCTAATAATGGCGACTTTGGTAAAGCACGGCAGGTGTATGTGGCACTTAATAGCCCATTAGGCAGCCTAGGAATTGGTAAGCAAAGGCCGGCAAATTACCTCTTTATTGCTGAATATGTCGATATTTTCAATCATGCAAGTAGCCCATTTGCTTATGATCCAGAGAGTATCTTCTTCGTTGATAACTTACTCACTTATAAATATAAACACCAAAACCTTACTTGGATGGCTGCTGCGCAGTTTAATGGTGAGGACGGTAATAATTACAGTGACTTGATTAATTTTGGTGCCAGTTATGACAAAGGCGGTTTACATGCTGCAGCAACGTATTTAAGTCAGCAGGCTAACATAAATAATGTTGATGTAGGAGATGATGAAACGTATTCAGCAGCGCTGGCATATGACTTTGACAACGGGTTGTACTTAGCGGTTGGTTATCAAGACAAAGATTACCAAAGAACAAATGGTGATGTTGATCGAAGTGGTCATACTTTTGATTTATCGGCGGCTTATTGGCTAGCGAAAGAATACCGGTTAAAGCTTGGTTACTTTGATTTTTCTGACGGTAATAGCCATGATTTATCAAAAGACTTCAATGGTTTTAATACTACCTTGGAATGGGTGCCAAAACCTTGGTTAAGGTTTCATGTTGAATATTTGCAAAGAGATTTTGATTATTTAGCGGACTTTTCGTCGTTATCTATTGGCTTTCGCTATGACTTTAGTCAGCAATGGCAATATTGAACTAAGGCCGTTTTTCGATGAATGCGATTAGCAGAGTTATAGGTTTTTTATTGGCGTGGTGTTTACTCTTTATACCGTTAAAATTTGTTGCAAGTGCCGAATATATACCACAAGTGACAATTTTAGCCGATGACAGTTACCCACCATATTCTTATGTTGAAAATAATGAACTTAAAGGTATTTATGTTGACATTGTAAAAGCAGCTGCCGAGTTAATACATGAACACTATCAAGTAGATTTACAAGGCGTACCTTGGAAGCGGGCGCTAATGAAGGTAGAAGAAGGCAGTGTTTTAGCAATATTACCCCCTTATAAACATATCGAAGAGCGTGAATATATTTGGCCTTATTCTTTGGCGATTATGAGTGAAACTGTGGTCGCTTATTGCCAAAAACATATTAACATCATTGCTTATTTTGATAAGCACTCAGCGGATTCGTTGCCGACACTGAATATAGGAATCAATTCAGGTTATATGATTTTTAGTGATGAAATCAAAGCTGCCGTCGCAGATAAGCGCATGAAAGTTTGGGAAAATAGGAGTACAGATGCCAACATCATGAAATTACAATCTAAGCGCTTAGATTGTTATCTAAATGACAGATTGGCGATTCAGTACGAATTATTTATGCTGAGTAAGCGTCAACAACTCAATTTTGATGATGTGGTTGAGTCACTCATTGTGATGTCTCAAACTGCTCATATTGGTTACAGCAATAGTGATGCTCAACAGTTTCCTTATAAAAACGATTTTGTTAACCGTATGGATGATGCATTGCAGAAAGTTAAAAATTCTCAACAATATATTGATATTATTGAGAAGTACTTACAGTTATAAAGCGTTTGTGGATGTTATTGATAAATTAATGGCCAAGGGGATGATTTATTAAACAGTGATTAACGGGATGTGACATTGGAGGAATAAAAAGAATGTCGAGCGTATTCATAGATACCTTCATTAAAAAGCATCAGCTTTCAGGAGATTTTTTAGCTGTTGCCGAACGTTATTTAGTTCCGCTTGCTGAATGTTTTTTGCGTAAGTCAACTCTATCTAAAGAGCCTTTTTTTGCTGGTATCAATGGCTGCCAAGGCTCGGGGAAATCAACAATTTCTGCATTTATTCAAGCTTACCTCAATACTTGTTATCAATTAAACGTAGTTAATATGTCATTGGATGACTTTTATTTAACGCAACATCAGCGCTTAAGTTTAGCTAATAATGTTCATCCTTTATTGAAAACTCGCGGTGTGCCAGGGACCCATGATGTTGATGAATTGTTTCACGTATTGAGCCGTTTGAAAAAGAATTCAGGCGAGCTGGAGGTACCGCGTTTTTCAAAACTAAATGATAACCCTTGTGCACCTTACCGTATTAGTTTGCCGGTTGATCTAGTCTTGATTGAAGGTTGGTGTTGGGGGGTTGCAGCACAACATCATCGTGAGCTTATTCAGCCATGCAATACAGTTGAGCAGGTACATGACAAGGATTTGGTCTGGCGTCAGTACGTTAATACTTGCTTGATAGAAAATTATACGCCTTTATATGCTTTTGTTGATTTCTGGTTGTATTTAAAAGCGCCGTCATTTGATTGTGTTTACCAATGGCGGTTGCAACAAGAAGAAAAATTGCGTGCTAGCCAACCAATAACAAAGCAATCGGCGACCATGTCGAATAAGCAAGTTCAAGCGTTTGTACTTTTGTTTCAACGACTCACCGAACATGCGTTAGCAACTATGGGAGATAAAGCCGACGTTACCTTATATTTCAATCAAGATCGGCAAGTACTATATTGCGATAGCGTAGAAACAAATAAAACTTAAGTGTAAGTTTCAGGCATTGAAAATATCGGTTTGTCTAATGTTTGCGTGTAAAAAAAGGCAAACAGTAGGAAGTCTGTTTGCCTTTGCTTCTTTCTCGTATTATGCACTTTACGTAAGTACTAACGTTGTCTACTAACTGTTAAAAATTAACCGTTAAGTTTTGCTTTTCTACGTAAGCCAAAACATGCAACAAATGCCAGCATTAACCAACCGAATGAACCAGAAGACTTTTTCTTCTCTTCAGCTGGGAATGTACAACTACCGTCATCTTTGTTTGCTGTTGAATCAAAGTTAGTCGCTGTGCTATCAGTACAACCTAACTCAATACCGTCAGAATTTACTGTTAACATAAAGCTAGTTGTTGCTTTGTCAGTTGCCACATCAATATCAGCAACAGTAACCGTTACCTCTGATTTTCCGTGATAATTGGCTTTTGGAGTTACCGTTAAGGTTGCTCCTGATGCTGTTTCAACTGATGTAAAGCTTGCAATTGCCTCGCCCGATACAGATACAGAGTTGGCAGTATTTAGGTCATCGATAAAAGTAACATTGATGTCAAAATCAGTATTCTCATCAGTGCTCATGTCATTTATATCAACTAAGGTAATGTTGCTGTTAATGGCAATTGTTTTACTCATATTAATGTCAGCCATGCCTTCAATGCTAGATACCGCAGAGAATTCAAGCTCACGACCAGAGAAGTCGTTTGTAACATCAAAGTTTAAAGTGACACTAAATTGTGAAGACTCAGGGCCAACATAGTCATAACAAACAATTAAGTCATCTTTAATGACTTCATCTAAGTTATTCAATGCAAATTGTTCGCCTTTATAGCCTGTTAATGGGCCGTAAGCATCAAATTTGTCAGAGTAGCCTTTAATGCCGATTGAACCACGACCATCCGTGCTACCAAAGTCGATATTGTCGTACGCCATGATTAATTCGAACTCGCCATCATTATGACGAACATTTGCATTAATCAGTACTTCAAAGTCAAAGCTGTTGTCGCGACGATCCCAAAGTGTTTTACCTGCTGCCCAGTCTTGACCAGCATATGCATAATCACTGGCGTTATCCCATTCGATAATCGCCCAACCATCACCAGTAAAGCCCATTGAAACACCAGAGTTCCATGATAATTCAGTATTAAATGATTCTCTATTGGTTAGTGGGTTACCTGCACGCCATAGTGGCGCAACAATTTCGTCTGGGAAACCGTCAAATGGTAATGGGAAGTAAAAATCCCAGAACATTGGACGTTGGTCAAACATGATTGCACCGTTACCGCCAATTTTTAATACATCAGGTGCAAGGCTTTCTTTGTTGTTATATAAGTGGAATGAATCTGCATGACCACCGAACAGAACAGATGTTTCAAATACGTTAGTATTCGCCCATCTAAAGCCAACATTGGTGTTGTTACCATTTTCATCCAAACCACCAAATAGCGGGTTAATACCAAAATCGCTCATGTTAATGTAGCCACCTGGATTCGGGTTGCCAACATCAGGAGCCATACACATTTCGTTAGTTGCGTTAGTGGTAATATTATAATGAGGAACAACGGCACCAGTATCAGGTTGTGTACCAGAAATAGTTAGGATGTTACCTTCAACACTAAGTGTTGCGGCATCAGCATTAGACTTCGCCAAATCGCTATCTGTTAGTACTACACCTTCAGGCAATGTTGTTGTAATAGTGAAATCACGGTCAGCACCTGAGTTGTTAGCTAGAACATTGAAACTTACAGCAATGTTATCTCCGGCTTTACCTGCGCTTTGGTTACTGCTCATACTAACATCGTTAACACCACGTGTTAGCTTAAAGCCGATAGTACCTAAGTTACCTGCATTTGCAGCTGACGTACCAACATCAACAGCAGTGTAGTAGATATCACCTTCGGACATAGCCATATTCCAGTTAACATCTAAGTCAACGGTATCAGTGCCATCGCTTGCCGGTAATTCAGCGGCCATGTTACTTGCTACATCGTTGGAAATTACGGCAGTTGCTAAGGTGAATGTTTCTGGGATTAATGGAAATTCACCGTATTGGTTATTTGGGTTATGAAGAATAGCCCAATATGTTCCTGGCTCAGGATCATTTAAGTTACAGAAATTATCGTGACTTGGAGAGTTTGACAAACATAGAATTTCCGTTGCCGGCTCAATTTTGCCATCGCCGTCATAGTCTTTACCCATGTATAGTCTAACATTACCTTGTTCGAAGGTACCTTTTGCTTCAGACTCCGTAAGGCCTAGTGTTTCAATAACTAAACGCTTGGTATTTGCAGGAACCTCAATGAGTTTGGTGAATGTTGCGTCTTCATCAATGGCAAACTCTGTTATGTCTTCAGGATCAGGAGTGTTGATCATCCAAGGTGGAGTAATATCATCATCTTTATGCAAAACGACATTTTCAACTTCTGCTTTAACCGGAGCATAAACTCGACCTACAGGATTATCAGCTTTTGGTACGCGAATACCACTGACACGATAAGCGCTATCATCACGATGGGCAGTTGCCGCAACACGTGTTGGTAATTCACCTGCATCGTAGCTAAACGCCATCGGCCAGCGTGAATCAGGAATATTGTCATCGTCGGCTGTTAATACTAATGCTGAATGAAGCTCACCTTCGCCATTACCCCAAATGCCCTGTGCAGCAGCTATCGAAGCTTTAACGACTATTGTTTGAGTTTCACCAGCTTTCAATGTGAAAGTTGATGGCGAAGCTTCAATAGTAATACCTTGTTCATCCGTTTGGATGTTCATGTCAAACGCCCAACTACGAACGGCTTCATTTGAAACTGTCCATGTGCCGTCACGTGTTGCTTTTACGGTTCTTACCCAAGAGCACTCAGGTGAACAGCTAAAATCAACAAGGTTTGGCATGTTCAGTTTATGTGGCGTACCGCCATTGTATGGATCAGCTGCTTTAAAGTTCTCTGCGGTTTCATCCATGATTAAACCAGCTTGTACGGCATTAGCAACATTAATGCGGCCAGCGCCAGCGCGATAAATTTCAGCTTTACCTACTACGTCATTCTCATCGTTTAAACGGTGATACTGAACAACATTGTCTGCTGTCATGGCTAATGCAGACTGTACTTCTGCTGCGGTCCAAGTTGGGTTTGCTTGACGAATTAATGCCATTGAACCTGCTACATGTGGTGATGCCATTGATGTACCGCTAATAGCAATATAATCAGTACCAAATGAATTAGTTAGATATGGATTTTCATCAGAATAAGCGGCATAAACATCAACCCCTGGTGCTGCTAATGTTGGTGCTAATGTTTCGATATTGCGATATGAAGGACCGCGTGAAGAGAAATCAGCTAACCAGTCACCATTTTCTTCGTCTATTCTACGCTCGACAACAGTCGGCTTAATGGTAATTTGATGGCCCATTTCATCGTATGAATCAATCCAATCAGCAATGCCGTCAGTATTGTCAGGATGTTGCCAGCCAAAATCTTTACCGTGAAATTGCTCACTAGTAAAGTGAACCGAAGGAATAACATAACTATCAGCTACTGTACCTTGTGTTGGGTCAGCATTGAATAAGATAAAACCATCAGCACCACCAGCTTGAACATTTTCTGCTTTTGCTGTTCTCGCGTTAGCGGCGGCGTCCGTTGGGTAGTGGCGTTGACATACAACGATGACATTCGTTGAACCGTCAGCGGCTCCTGGAATTGCCGTACCATCTTTAAAGAAGTCAAAAGTGCCGGCAGGGTAGCTATTAACACAGTAACCATTCCAGTCTTTTGAGCCACTGCTATCTTCATAGTCTTTCGCCCAAACCACAACACCGCTTAATTCAGTAGTATTGATTGAACCACCTAGTACAGGGTGATCAATGCCAGGAGGAACTTCACTACCTAAAGCAGGATCAATAAAGCCGTTGTATTCTACAGATGTTTCAATGGCAATTTCACGATCGTGCGTAGTTGCTGCAACTTGTGCCAACCAAGGTGAGGAGTTATCAACACCACCCATACACTCTTGACTACCACATGATTGGCCACCATTGCCGGCAGCAGCAGCTACGTTAATACCGGCTTCACGAGCAGATAAAAACGCTAGCTGTACATCGTCAGCCCAAACGTTTTTGTCTTGGCCACCGATAGAAAAGTTAATTACATCAACACCATCAGTAATAGCATCTTCGATACTTGAAACTAAGGCTTCACCCGGACAGCCTTGCTTATTTTCATCATTGTTACCAACACATACTTGGTAAGCTATGATGTTTGCATGAGGGGCTACACCAGAAATAACGGGAAATAAATCTGCTTTGACTAGGTCACCATCAGCTTTACCGTCAGCATCGGCGATTTGCGTTTTAACAAAGTCAACGTCGTTTAATACATTACCTGCAGCCGTTGATGCTGTGTGAGAACCATGGCCTTGATAATCTTCACCAATAGCTGGCCAATCAGCTCGAAAGCCTTTATGAATATCGGTTACAGACTGATAGGTACGAATACCGATGAGTTTATCATTACAGCTAATAAACTCTTTAAGCTCATCATCAGCACAATTGCCTACATAGTTGCCTGTACCCCAAGGGTTAACGTGATTGTAACCGTCGTCACCAATATCAGCAAATGATGGGTGATCGCTGTTTACGCCGGTATCGATTACAGCGATGATTTGACCTTCGCCTTTATATTTCATTTGGTCAACGGTTGCTGCGCCAGTCCAAACTTGATCTGCCCCTATTTGTATTGGCCCTTGATCTGATAGTAAATCATAAAATTTTGAACGTTGAACATTAACAACATTGCCCATGCTAGCAACTTCTTTGGCTTGTTCTTGCGTCATGGTCATTGAAAAACCATTGAGTGCTTTAGTGTATTGTTCTCGAACTTTATTGCTACCCGTAACTTTTTGTACTTCGCTGATTACATTGCGTTGTGTCGCTAGCAGTTGTTGTTCATATTTTTGAGCGGCACTAACGCTTGTTTTCCCATTGCTATATAGCTTGTTTATGCCCTTAGTTTGCATTTCTTGTGCAATAGCTGAGCTCTTATCATTGGCAACAATGGCAACGGGCTGGTCAACTAAGCGAACAATATAGGTATGTTCGCCAGTAATACCTTCTTCTTCAACAAACTTACCGTATTGTCTATTGATATGTACATTAAGACCTTCATTTCGCATCATATTTTTCTGCGATGATAATGCTGCTTGTTGGCGTTGTTTAATTTGTTCAGCAGTGACTTTAACCGGCTGTAATTTTTGTGCGGCCGAAAGCGGCGTTGCGGCGTAAGCTGCACCTGCACTATATGCAGCGACACTAATAGCTAAGGCTATTTTTTTTAGTTTCATTTTACTCTCTCTCGTTTTCTTTGCGTTTAAATACACAATTCGCCAGAAAGTAACGCACATATTTATTGCTGAAAATGTACAAGTTTGTACCATTTAAAAATTTATCTTCTGTGCATATTTATTAAATTATTGACAAAAACTAACGTAAAGGCAGATAACTTGGGAGGGGCAATAAAAGTCTGACCAGTAATACACTAGCTATAGTTGCATTTGTACAAAAGTGTAGCATTTGTACAAAATTGTAACGCTTTGTAGTGGTGGATTATATCAATGAGTAATTTTAAGTTGTTGAAATTGTGGTGTTTATTTTGGTGGTGTTAGCGAGAGGGAGAATTTTCACCGTATTGTGTAACTATATTGATTTGTAATTAATTATACGTATTGCTACATTGACGGCATCATAATTCTGCTGGTAAATCAGAGAATTTTTTAATTTGTTGTAAATAATTATCATGAAGTGTATCGCATTTTTGTATTTTTTATTCGCTTTGTTGGCAACAGCAAGTACACATGCGAATAATGCTGTTAATACATCCCAATTAGTTGAGGCTAACAAGTGGCAGTTAGGGCTCACTTTAGGCTATGGGCAATTGCGTCAGCCTGTTGCTAAACAGGAAAATATTAAACTATTTGTTATTCCTGACATTCGTTATTATGGCGAAAAATTTTCTGTTGAAAACTTAAATATTTCATACGCACTAATGCAACAACCAAATTTAGTTGTTGAGTTAGTTGGTAAACAAAATTTTGATGGTATTTATTTCCCTGGCGACCATCGAGATGCTTTTGCCGCGGTGGCTGCAAGTGGCACCTTTATTAGACAACCTATGTTTAATAGTAAAGATTTACAACAGGCAATTGATGCTGAAGAAGTTTTACCTCAACACAGATCAATGTCGTATATGGCGGGTGCTGAATTTCGTCGTTACGGAAATTTAGATTTTTTTGTTTCAGCATTATTTGATATTAGTAATGTTCATAATGGCTATGAAATTGATTTTAGCGTGCGTTTTCAGCAAGAGTTTTCATCAATATCGAGTGATATAGAAATTGGTTATATTCATAAAAGCGACAAAATGAGTAACTACTATTACGGTGTTGATCACGCAAAGTTTGAACAAAATAATCATAGTTTAAGTAGTAGCAACAATTTTTACCTACAGTACACAACAGCCTATCCAATTGCTGAACATTGGTTTGCATTAGCAGTTGTGAAAAAACAATGGCTAGATTCAGATATTAGACGCAGTCCTGTTATTGAACGGTCAAATATATTGTCATATTTTGTTGGCATTAAGTATATGTATTAGTGCCATGAGATTTATTATTCAATCACTTACTTTTATCATCTTACTTTGGTCGATTACGACCAAGGCGAGTGATGCGATTGTGATTGAATCATTTGAAATAAAGCCCAGTATTTGTATTGTGGCTAGAGATAATAATTGCCAGCAAAAAATTCATTTTCAATGGCGATTGAGCCAAGCAGGTGCAAGTTGTTTGTACCGTGTTAAGGAAAGTAAGCCACTTTATTGCAGCGAAATGCAACAAAACACCTCAATTGTGTTGGCGATGACCGTTGATAAAAATAATGAATTTGTTTTGCGCGTATCTAACCACTTAGCTGCAGAAGCTCGACAACAACTAATTGTAAGAGAGTTAGGTCGAGATGTACGGCAATCACGTCGCCATTTATGGAGTGTATTTTAATGCAAGCGTTAATGAATGAAAGTACATTTAGTGAACGGAAAACAAAAATTTTACTTATTGAAGATGATCAGCGTTTAGCCCAGTCAATTACCATTTTTTTTACCTCGCAAGGATTTGATGTTAAACACTTTATTAATGATGAATGTTTGAACTCACTGATCGAACATGAACAAATTGACATTATTATTTGCGATATTATGTTACCTGGTAATGATGGCTTTCGTATATTAAAGAAAATACGCGCTTTTTATCACGGCCCTTATATATTTCTTAGTGCATTAAACGACTTAAAGAATCAGCTAAAAGGTTTTGAGCTCGGCGCAGACGATTATATTTGTAAGCCTGTTGATCCTCAGTTATTACTCGCAAAAGTCAAAGCATGTTTGCAACGCTCAGTTAATGTAGAACAACAAGATGTTTTAACTATTGGAAACCTTACCATTGATAAAAACAATCGCTGGGCACGTTTTCAGCAGCAAGAAATTTTATTGTCACGACATGAGTTTGATTTACTTTGGTTATTGGCAGTGAATTATGGTAAGCAAATTACGCGAGAGTATTTATTTGTTAAAACCTTAAAACGTTCTTACGATGGCCTTGACCGAACCATTGATGGTCGCGTAAGTCGCTTACGTAAAAAACTATTAAGCTATGAAGGCTTATCGTGTCGAATTAACACTATGTGGGGCCAAGGCTACATGCTGACGGTCAACGAGTAAGCCTTTGTTTAAAGCGTTTATTAAACACTACTTATTGATTGTAATAGGTATTGTCTCAAGTATTTTACTTGCTGATTATTGGTATAATAATAGTCAAAAAGCGGTAACAATAACACCTCTTGAGTTAACCGATACTTTACCACTCATTCAAGCATATTGTCGTAGTGAAAACTGTCGCGAGCAAACAATCCCGTTTGCATTACCTGCCATGTTAGTTGATAAAACACGGATAATGTTTCCTCCCGCGCAAACACAACTGCTTGATAACGGCAAAACAGTTTCTGTCGCAGATGCACAAGGTGGTAATTATTATTATATCTATTATGACAATAGTGCATATCTTCAATTGGGCCCCATAGTTACACCAACGCCAGAAACCAACCACTTATATACCAGTACATTTTATATTTTATTAGCGGCGGCACTATTTTTAGGGCTTTATCCATTATTTCGTGATATGGCCAAACTTAACGATGTTGTACGTAAATTTGAAGCTCAACAAGAATTGAAAGCTAATGACTTTCCCGACTCTTCTTACTTTCAGCAAATTTTTCTGACAATAAGGGGAATGCTAGAAAAAATAGGACGGCTTGTCGCTTTGCAGAAAGAACTTTCTGACACGCTTTCACACGAAGTGAGAACTAGCCTTTCTAGTGCTAAGTTTACCTTGTCAGCAATGACAGGTGAGAGCTATGAACAAATGAAGCCATTACTTGATGGTGATATCTCGGACATAGAGCGTTTAGTTCAGGAATATTTAAGTTTTTCAAAGCAAGAACAGCAATGCCCGTCGCTTTTGTTAAAGGCTCAGTCGCCGGTGGCAATTGTAGAAGAATATATGGCAAAGCTGCTGCGATTTTCTGATAAGAAAATTAACTTTATCAATAATAGCCAAAGCATGGCCTTAATTGATGAACGTTACTTTTCTAGGGTCATAAAAAACTTGATTGATAATGCGCTAAAGCATGCGCGCTATGAAGTTATTATTACCTTATTTGATGACGACGAACGTTTAGTTTTCCAAATTGAAGATGATGGACATGGTTTACAAAGTGAAAAATTTGAAGATCTGTTTTTGGCATTTAACCGAGAAAAAGATGATTTAACTGGCTATGGCTTAGGTCTTGCGATAGCTAAAAAAGTTGTTGACTGGCATCAAGGTGAAATTATTGCCATGAATAGCAAAGTCCTCTCTGGGGCAATGTTTATTGTTAAATTACCTACCGCGGAAGATGAACAACAAGTTGTAAGCCAGCAAATTACTGAGTTTAATTAGTTTAATGGGGTAAAATTAGTGCTTGATGGCGATAAGTGATGGGAAAAACTTGTTTCAGAAAGTGTGCTAGAATCTGCGCATTTATTGCATGCCACCTATTGACGAATTTATGAGTGTTTCACCTTTCGGTTTTACTGCCTTTACAGCTGATGTTTCTGGTTTTCCCATTCCGCAACAGTTTACCTTTCCATTTTACTATCAGCCGAATCAACTAGCGCGCATTGCATGTAATGAATTAATGGCAAAGCTTTCAAGTCATAGCGCTTGGCAACAAATTTGTGGTTTATCAGCTAGTAGCAATATTCATGATAATATGACTACGGTTGGTAAAATGTTTGGGGTGTTGGTGGTTAAAAATGCTCAGCAGCAACTGGGTTATTTAATGGCTTATTCAGGCCAACTTGATACTGTTCCTCATGGTATTGCTTTTGTACCTGCAATTTCAGATATGCAAATACATGATGAGCAATTTCTTGCCGAGAAAAGTGCCATTAATGCGCTTAACGATGATATTAACGCGATAGAAAAAAGTGCTGAATTTGCGCAATTGCAAAGCCAATTGGTAACAGCAAAGGCATCATATCAACAGGAGCTTTTAGCTCAGCAAGCGGTAATGGTTGAAGGTCGAAAACAACGAAAGTTAAAACGTAAGGAAGCAGAGAAGCGATTATCTGCAGAAAAATTAAGCGCACTGCATGCCGAGTTAGCCGGGCAGAGTATTGAACAGAAAAAAACTTTACAAGCATTAAAGGTTAAATGGTCAGAAAATATAGCAGCCTTTGAAGCCAGGTTAACTGTTATAACAGATAAAATTTTAGCACTGAAAAAGCAGCGAAAATCACGTTCTAAACACTTACAAAAGAAGCTTTTTAGCCAATATAAATTTCTAAATGCTAAGCAAGAAATTAAAGATCTTAATAAGGTTTTTGCGGAATTGCCCGATCGCACACCTCCAGCTGGCTCTGGCGACTGTGCCGCACCTAAGTTGTTACAATATGCCTATCAGAGCAAGCTACAACCAATCGCTATGGCGGAATTTTGGTGGGGAGCAGCACCTAAATCAGCCATCCGACATCATGGTCAATTTTATCCATCATGTTATAGCAAATGCCAACCAATACTTGGCCATATGTTACAAGGCTTGAATGTTGAAGCGAATCCATTACTCATTAACCCAGCACAAGGCAAAGATTTAAGTGTTGTTTATCAAGATGATGACATACTTGTGATTAACAAACCGGCTGAATTTTTATCTGTGCCAGGAAAGAATATTGAAGATTCAGTATATTTAAGAATTAAGAATCAGTTTCCACATGCCAGCGGTCCGTTAATTGTCCATCGCCTAGATATGTCGACTTCAGGTTTGTTAGCCATAGCGTTAAATAAACGTGCTCATAAAGCATTGCAAAAGCAATTTATTGAACGTAGCGTTAAAAAACGCTATGTCGCTATGTTAAATAAGTGCTTGCCTGAAGATAGCGGCGTTATTGACTTACCATTACGCTTAGATCTCGATGATAAACCACGACAATTGGTATGTTTCGAGCATGGGAAAAAAGCGCTAACCCATTGGCAGGTTGTGGCGCGTAATGATGAAAGTACATTAGTACACCTTTATCCTGTTACTGGCCGTACGCACCAATTGAGGGTGCACTGTGCGCATCCGCAGGGGTTACAAGCCCCAATTGTTGGTGATGACCATTATGGTGTTAAGGCAAATCGCTTACATTTACATGCAGAGTATTTAGCGTTTAAACATCCTATTACCAAAGAAGATATGGCGTTTGAGGTTGCTGCAGACTTTGCGTTTAAAGCTAAGCCTGCATAAATACTTGGCGAACATCATTCTCTTAGCAATAAAGAAGCGAAAAATTCGCCGCGGAGTTACAATTTTCTGCCTAAACGTTTTTCTATTTGTTTTCGCTCCCAGTCAGCACCAAAAAGACTAAATACTTCAAAAACACTAAATCCGTGAGATATTACGCCTATTCCCCAACCTAATGCAGCCCACCAAGCCCAATAATAATCAGGGCTGGTTATAAAGTTGATAATAAATAGACCTGTTATAACAACTAGGTAATTTACAAGGTGGCCATAAAATCCCTTAATATCTTTAACATGTTCAATAATCTGGCTTTCTTCTTTGCTTATGTTGTCAGCGGTGCTCATGTTTTCCTCCGGTAATAACTCTTCTAGTGTAACTTCAAAAACGGCGGCGAGAGCTTTTAAAGATTCTAAACCTGCTTTTTGGCCTCTTTCAATTCGCTGTATGGTTCTAATATTTAAACCACTCAATTGCGCTAATTGTTCCTGAGACCATGCACGTTTAAGTCTTAGTTTTCTCACTATCATTTCTAATTCCTTTTTACTATTCGAGATTTACTATCTATTAAAAATATCGCTGACACTACGACTTGTATCCGACAAAAATGCGACAGTGCTTAAAAATCAACATCTTACAAACCTAATAAATATAAAGTATTTAATAGATGAATGATTAGAATGTTACCTTATCAAGTAATGTTGCAGCTTCGTCAAAGTCATATACTTCTATTTTTGTCATAACATTATTTAAGGTTTTGCTAACTTGATGCTGCTCTGTCATGGCAATTAACGCTTGAATGGTGTCAATTGCGACAACATCATAATTTTCAATTTCTACTCTCAATTGTGCTAAGTACTGCTTGCAGATTGTTGGATCAAATGCTGATTTTTTGTGACTTCTGGCTTTAAGCTGTACTAATGATTGTTGAATTTTTTCCAGCTCTAGTTGCGCCAGTTCTAGGTCTTCTTGAACGGTCGCCTCATCAATTGCTGAACTTTCAATTTTGCCAGCTAATCGACTGAGTTCTATTGCACCTATATTACTGGCGACGCCCTTTAAGGTGTGAGCTAAGAACTCTATGTTTGCGTAGTCATTTTTTGCTAAAGCGTTCGCCATCGGCTCTACTGCGTTTTCGTAGTTATCTTTAAACTTCAATAGTAACCGATGATAAAGCGCATGGTTGTGCTGAGTAATAGCTAAACCTGCTTGCGTGTCAATACCAGCTAACTCGGGAATACTAATATTATTAGCATTGCCGGTATTCGTTTTGGTAGGTAGAGCATTTCGGTCGCTAGGCGTTACCCATTGCGCTAGCTTTGTAAATAATTCACCGGTATTTATTGGTTTGCCGATATGTTCATTCATACCTGAGCGAAGTGCTCTTTCTCTATCACCAGCCATGACATTGGCGGTCATGGCAATAATAGGTAAGTCAGTAAAGCGTGCATCTCGTCTTAATTCTCGCGTTGCAGTGTAGCCATCTTTTACTGGCATTTGACAGTCCATGAGTACACCATCAACGGATTCATTATCGAGAAAATCTATGGCTTCTTGGCCGTTATTGGCGATATGAACATTTATTTGGTGGTGGCTGAGGAGTTCAACGGCAAGTTCTTGGTTAATGGCGTTGTCTTCTACCAGTAAGATTTTTGCACCTTTAAGTGCATCGATAGCAGCCTGCTCTTCTAGTGGCATAGTTTTATGCTTAATTGTTCTAAGGTTTTCTTGTCCTAAAGTAATCAGCAAACTATCTAGTAAATTTGATGAAGTAATAGGCTTGCAGGTGACATAATAATTTTTATTTTGCTTAAGTGCTTGTGCAGGTATCTCTCGTCGATTTGGCAATATATGTAAAATTGGTAAAGTTGGACAGGCATCTCTGATTGAATGAATATCAGTGTAGTTCTCTTCTTCACTACATTTTGATAAGTCAAAAATTAACGCATCAAAATGATGAGTTTGTTGACTAAGTTCCGGTAATGCGTGGCTAACTGAGGCGTAATTTTCAACCACAAACCCAAATGATTTTAGAATGCGCTGCAGTATTGATTTATAAGTATCGTTGTCTTCTATTAAAGCTAGTTTAAGCCCTTGAATTGACGATAAGTGCGGCTTGTTTTCTCTAATTTGTTCTATGGTTTGGGTTTGATAACTAATAGTAAAATGAAATTGGCTACCAGCATTTTCTTCACTTTCTACCCAAATTTCTCCGCCGAGTAACTCGATAAGTCGTTTACAAATGGCTAGCCCTAGGCCCGTGCCGCCGTACTTTCTTGTTGTTGATGCATCAGCTTGATTAAATGATTGGAAAAGTTTTTCCTGCTGCTCAGCTGTCATACCAATACCAGTATCACAAATGGAGAATTTTAATGTCACCTTGTCGTCATGTTTACTGGTACAAGAAATATGAACTTTAATTTCGCCATGGTCGGTAAACTTGGCGGCATTACTGCCTAAATTAGTTAATATTTGCCCAAGACGTAATGGGTCACCTATAAGGTCGATAGGTACATTTTGCTCAACATCGAAAATAAGCTCGGTGCTTTTTTCGGTGAGTTTATCAATTAATAAATTGCTTAGGTTATCGAGGATATCGTCAAGGCAAAATGGTATCGATTCAATATCCAGCTTATCTGCTTCAATTTTTGAGAAGTCTAAAATGTCGTTGATGATGCCAAGTAAAGATTCTGCGGCGCGGTTAACTTTAAAAATATAGTTTTCTTGCTGTGGGGATAGTTGTGTTTTTAGCGCTAATGACGACATTCCTATAATAGCATTCATGGGGGTGCGAATTTCATGAGACATATTCGCTAAGAAGTTGGATTTAGCTTTAGCAGCATCTTCGGCTAGTGATTTTGCATGGGCTAGTGCTTGTTCAGCCATTTTTTGCTCACTAATATCAACAAAAGTTCCCAGTAAACCACCCGTGCTACCATCTGCTTTTTCAAAGCCTTTTACCCAATACATGGTGGTGTGCTCTAAACCATCGCCATACACTAAAGGTAATTCTTTTTTCACCATACCTAATGATGCGATAACCTCTAGGTCTTCTCGTTGATAGGCCTGTCGGTCAGCAAGTGGCAAGTACTCTAGGTCTAATACCGTTTTACCTATTATATCTTCTCTTTTAACGTTAAAAGTTTGCTCGTAAGCGGTATTAACATTGATAAACTTAGTATCTGGATTTTTAACAAAAATAGGGTAAGGGATTGTGTCTGCCAGCGCCCGTTGGAATAAAATTTGTTCTGCTAATGCCGCATCATTTAGTTTGCGTTCGGTAATATCTCTGACAATAGCAACAATAAAGCGGTCGTTGTGAATATCGAGCGATTTCACAGTAACTTCTGCTGAGAACTCGCTATTGTCCTTTCGCTTGCCGGTAAGTTCTAGTAATTGCTTTTGAGGCTCTTCTTGGTGTATCAAGTGCTCAAATACATGTGAGCTGGCTTCTTCTGGTAATAGGCGTTCTATTTTTTGACCGATAAGCTCTGACTTCTCATAGCCGAACATAGATAATACTTGTGAGTTTACTAGGCTGTGTTCGCGATGTTTATCTATCAGCAATATTGCATCAGGTGCTGACTCCATTAGCGCGGTAAATTGTGCTTTTGCTGCGTTTTGTTGCGTAACGTCAATTAAGGTTAAGCGAACTTCACTGAGTTGCTCGTTTTCATCGTAAACCGGCAGTGCTGAAAGCATAGTATCGATTGTTTGAGAGTCACTAATTTTAACGGGAATTTCGCATTCCAATAAATGCGACTTAGTACGAAAAATTTTATGAACATAGTGCTCTGGAGCAACAAATTCTTGCCAGTTTAATGATATAAATATTTCCCTTGGACGTTTAAATAAGTGAGCAAACGCACAATTATGTTTAATAAATTCCCCGTTAGCGTTCAGTGTTGCATAGGCAACGGGAGCATGTTCGTAAAGCTCCCACATGGCACGCTCACGTTGCTGTAGCTCTTGTGTGCGTTGCTCAACAATTTTTTCTAGCTCTTCTTTTGAGCGGCGCATGTATTTTGTTGAACGTTGTCCGACAGTGACCGTGAAGATGTTAGAAGTTAAGGTCAGCAACAAGGTAACAAAAGAAATTAGCATGAGTTTATTTCTAAGTGAACTTACACCATGCATTGCCTCAGCAACGTCTATTTCAGTTGCGATACCAAACCCTAACTTGTTGTCCCATACCCAAGCACCATATACATTGATGCCACGATAATCGTTGTAACCAATAACATTGGAGGAGACTTTATTGTTGTTCAATACATTTTGGCTATTTGGGCGTACGTTATTAATTAAATCATTAGCCATAAATGTGAATGGCAGTTGTTTAATATCAATATTGCTGCTGTTTGACTGAGTTATATCGACCTTAGGTGCTTTTAGTGAAATAAGTTTTTCATTTTCAGTTAAGTTTTTAAAATACTCTATTGATGAAAGGTCCGCTTCAAAGCGACTTTTAGACAGCATTTCTCCTAGCGTATTGACTAAATAGCTTTCACCAGAGGCACCGATTCTGCCTTGTTGAAGAATATTTGAAATATGACCACTGGCTTGCACACGCAAGGTGAGTGCGGCGATAACCTTGTCTTCACGGTCTTTTATCGGGGTTACGATAAACATACTGTATTGGTCTATCGGGTTACGTGTATTCCCAAAGGTTAAACTGACATCCGACTTTATTGGAGAAACAAAATGGGTTTCTCCTGCGAATACTCGCGGTAATATATCAGGTTGCTGTTTGGCGATTAAATTGATTTGCCCTAAGTTTTCATTGCGACTAGAACCAATATTAATGTAGTCCTGATTAATGATAAAAAAACCTTGGCCATCAACACTACTTTGACGGAAATATTCACGAATATTTTGAAGTGGAGTTGAGATTAAAAGCGACGCTTTTAATGTTGGCTGCAATAATAGTTTTTGAGTTAAATTGACGACCTCGTCATCATGGCTGATCTGTTTTAATAAATTTTCTTGATCCATTACCCAGTCATTTAAACGTGATTTTGTTGCGCTAACAACAAACTCTAAGTTCTTTTTCATACTGGTTTGAGTGCTTTCTTCATTATCTTGTAGGGTTAAATAAATCACCGTAAATATAATGGCAATATTGAGAATAGAAATGGAGTGAACAATCACTGGGAATTTTCGTGAAGCCATAAAAACTGCAAGTCGTTTTGCTGTGATTAATTTAGGCAATAATAGGGTGCAAGAAATTAATAGTAATGAAATAACCACCATTATGATGATTAATGAAATGCTTTTATCATGATTCAATCGTTTAGGTGCAAATTGAGCTAAGGCATCTTCGAGTAATATAGTTGTTGGTAAAACAGGTGACGCTATCATGCCAAGTTGATAGTAGGTTTCGGTAATTTTTTCCATCCTAGTTCGAGCAATAGAGCCGATAGGTATGAACTTGGCTAAGATAACTTTACTGATTTCATCAGCTTCAAATTCTAGATGTGCACGGGTTTTATTCTGGCTGTTATATTTTTGCTCAATCAACGAGATAATTTCTTGCTTATTGTTTAACGCATATTGCCAACCTTTTATTGTTGCTTGTCGAATTGCCTGTACACGATGCGGGTGATTTTTAACTTCTTCTTCGCTGGTAAAAAGGTTATCCCCATAGAAATCTATGCCGTAATCGCGTGGATCTATGATAAATATCTCAATATTTTCTTGGGCAAACTTAAAGGGCTCGTCGGTACGATAAATAAGCATAGCATCACTTTTGCCATTAATTAACGACGAAAAATCATAGCTTTGCTCTTGCCAAGAAAAGCCCGATGTATCAGGTTGCGCCTGTTTAAGCATGGCGATAATTGAGGCATAGTTTTCACTACTTGAGTCAACCATAATACGTTTGCCAATTAAATCAAATGGCGTGGTAATATTTGAAGAACGTAAGGTGGCCAGTGTTGATGGTGAGTGCTGAAATATTTGTGCCACAATAACCACAGGTTTGCCGTTATTTTTTGCCACAATTAAACTAGAGTTATTAACGCCGTATGTTGCGCTGCCTTCTACGACATAGTCTTCTATAGCGCGTTTACCATTAAACTCTTTTAATTCTACTTCTAGGCCGAGTTCCTGATAATAACCCTGCTCAATAGCGGCATAATAACCAGCAAATTGAAATTGGTGGGTCCAATTCAGCTGAATCGATACTTTTTCTAATTCACTGGCAAAATTTGATGGGCTAAGGCAGATGAAAAGAGTAGATAATAAACCTAGAATGCAGGTGCGCAAATGGCAAAAACTTAGCATATGTTTTCCGTATTTGTTGTTGGCTCTTCAGAAAACTGCGCTTTAATTTCGAGTATTTCATCTAAGTTATTTATAAAATATTCAACCAGTTGGGGGTCGAAGTGTTTTCCTGATTCACTTTTAATTAGTGCTATTGCTCGTTCTATGGTCCATGCCGGTTTGTATGGGCGCTTAGATGTTAAGGCGTCAAATACATCTGCGATAGCAATTATTCTACCTTCCAGTGGAATAGCTTCTGCTTTGAGGCCATTAGGGTAGCCAGTACCGTCCCATTTCTCATGATGGGTCATGGCAACAGTTTTTGCGGTTTCTAGAAGTAATGAGGGGTTTTCTTCATCAAGAATTTCGGCACCAAAAGCAGCATGTTCCTTCATAATCAACCATTCTTCTTCGTTTAGCTTGCCTGATTTTTTAAGAATGTGATCAGGTACGCCAATTTTACCAATATCATGCATAGGTGCTGCGTTCATTAGTAAGTCAGCGGTTTCGCTTTCCATGCCGCAAGCAAGGGCAAGAATACGAGCATATTTACTCATACGTTGGACATGATTACCGGTTTCATTATCTTTAAACTCAGCCGCGCGGCCAAGTTTTTGGATAATGTTATAACGAGTGTTAATTAGCTCTTGGGTTTGCATTTTTACTTTTTGATAGAGCTCACGTTTTTGATCACTTAATGCTAAATGTGTTTTTACCCGTTGCATGACGATGGCAGGGTTTACCGGTTTTGCTATATAGTCAACTGCACCTAAACTAAGTCCACGCGCCTCATCTTCAACAGATATTTTGGCGGTAATAAAAATAATAGGAATGTCACGGGTGGCAATATCGAGCTTTAATCGCTTACAGGTTTCGTAGCCATCGATACCTGGCATCATAATATCTAATAGAATTAAGTCAGGACGCGGTTGAATATTGGCTATTTTTATGGCCATTTCACCATCGCGTGCCACCTTCAACTGGTAACTTGGTTTTAATATACCAACCAAAACATCAATGTTTTCAGGTGCATCGTCAACAACTAATATTGTAACGCTATCTCTCATGCCAAGTTCCATTGTGAGAATATAAATAATCTATAATTAAAACATAGCAGTAACTATCTTTTCAGACAATAATTTCCCAACAATTTCTAGATAGTTTTTTAGTTGTTGTTTTGAAGCTAAATCACCGGCGATTTTGTCATTTGCATTATGTGTTTTGTCGATTTGACCATTGTTCAATAATGCGAGCTAATTCCGCTACACCATCAGTTAATGCCGCAGGACCAGGCTGTAAAATGTCGGTAGAGTTTACTTCATGTATATCATCATTTTTAATTGCTGGAATGTCTTGCCAACCATCTCGTGATGTCACTTTTTCTTTATCGAATTTTCTACCACACCATGAGGCAATATAAATATCGGGCTGTTTGGCAATAACATCACTAGCGTCTGCAACAATGCGATTTTTTGCTAAAGACTGTTTAGCAAATTCTTGATAGCAATCGATACCACCCGCAATTTCAATTAGTTCACTTACCCAGCCGATACCAGTAATAATGGGATCAAACCATTCTTCAAAATAAACTTTAGGACGAACAGGTAATTTAGCGGCTTGTTGTTGTATGTTGGTCAAGTTACTTTGTAATTCAGTAACCAGCTTTTCACCTTTCTCCGACTTACCAATTAAGCTAGATAGTGTGCGGATCATTTGTAGGGATTCGCTAATACTTCGGTGATTAAAGCAGTGTACATTAATGCCTTCTTTTATTAGGTCAGCAACGATATCAGCCTGCATATCAGAAAAAGCTAAAACTAAATCAGGTTTTAACGCCAATATTTTCTCAGTTCTAGCGGTAATGTAAGCACTTACTTTGGTTTTTTCTCTACGCGCTCGTTCAGGGCGCATGGTATAGGCTGATATCCCAATAATACGATGATCTTCTTCCATCAAATAGAGCGCTTCGGTCGTTTCTTCTGTTAAACAGATAATACGTTCAGGCCATTTAGGTTGTAGAGTTTGGTTCATGTACTTTCCTTGGGATAAATAATGCTTTTAGTGTGCTTGTTTTAACATTATCCACTCTTAAGAGACAATGCTTTATTCTTTATTCACAAGGTAGGGGAGATAACCTTAAACAAAATATTTAACTTGTTAATGTTACTTACTTATTTGTTACACTGCCCTAGAAGTTATCAGTAGAATTAGGAATAAAACTTGTCAGAATTTAATGTTTATTTACTGCGCCATGGTAAACTGGTACAAAAAGGTATTCTGTGTGGGCGAACGGATATCGCACTTTCTGATCTTGGTAAACAGCAATTAATTGCAGCGACAAATAAGCTACCTACTATTTCACATTGCTTTAGTTCTCCGCTAAAACGTTGTCGAGATTTTGCCGAACAGTTCAGTCAAAAAAATGGACTCACGCTGCAAGTATCTGAACAGTTACAAGAAATGAATTTTGGCGACTGGGATGGAGCACGCTACCAAACATTATGGCAAACCTCACCGACATTGGGGGAATTTTGGCAAAACCCTTGGCAATGCTTACCACCGAATGGCGAATCTATGACAAGCTTTACTGAGCGTGTTAATGACTTCTGGCAAAATTTAATTTCGCAGTTAAGCCAAGCTAATATTGATAAATGTGACTCATCAAATATCTTAGTATTTAGTCATGGTGGGGTTATTCGATACTTGCTGGCAAAAGTATTAGGGCTTGCTATTCCCGGTACTCATCATATGACTAATATTGATGTGCCTTATGGCGCGCTTATTCATATTCAAATTTTCATTGATAGTGACGGTAAGGCTTGGTGTAAATTAATGTTGTAAATTAGTTTTAATAAATGACGATAATTTTAGCCCTTTAGTATGAAGGCAATAGCCAGGTTTTAGGCAATAATCTGATTTAAAACATTTTTATGTTTTTCTGACATAATTGAGATAAAAATAAACCTTGCTATTTTCCCCTAGCTGTCGATAATCGCGCCATAAATTTAATAATGTCATATTAATTTTCATTTTTTTATTACCTTAAATGCGTTGTAAATTGAATGAAACTGGGAATGTGGTGAAAGTCCACAACTGTGCCCGCAACTGTAAACAGAGCGATATATTAACCACTAAGTTTTGCGCAAAAATAACTTGGGAAGGGATATATTGAGATGCTGTAAGTCAGGATACCAGAATAATCATAGACATTAATTAGACCGTCGAGCGGGTTACTCGAGCATAGGTTATATTGTCAGTTGTTTACTAGTGTTAGGTCATTAGTCAATTCAGGCATGCTCTTATAATATTCGACGTTAATCAAATTATACCGCGCAGTTGTTAAGCAATTTGTTCGGTTTTACTTAGGTGATGCAATGTTTGATATTAAAGCGCTTAGCAGTGAAAACTCAGAAAAAATTCAAGCAAAAATCGATGGTAAAACTAAACCCTTGGGGGCTTTGGGTGATCTTGAAGTGCTCGCAAAACAAATTGCACAAATTCAGTTAACAACTAACAAAGCTAATTCCTTCGAATTATCTCAACAAAAACTTTCAATCAAAACTCCTCACTTAACGGTATTTGCTGGCGACCATGGTATTGCAAGTGAAGGTGTTTCTATCGCGCCAAGTGATGTTACTAGCCAAATGGTGGCTAATTTTGCTAACGGAGGGGCGGCTATAAATGTATTTTGTCGCCAATTTGGTTGGCAACTTAATGTTGTTGATGCTGGTATTTTGCATGCACCAACCGCTTCATTACCGGTGATTAATCAACGCTTAGGTAATATCACCAAACCAATAAACCAACAGCCAGCCATGACTGAAGCGCAAGTCGAGCAAGGTTTTGAATTTGCTAAACAGCATATAGCCAATATTAGCCAAACGGGCTGCAATGTTGTCTCTTTTGGTGAAATGGGCATAGGCAATACCACGATTGCATCCGCCATTATGGCAGCGTTAATGAAAGTGCCAGCGAGCGAAGTTGTTGGTCGTGGTACTGGTGTTTCAGATGAGGTAGTTAAAAAGAAACAACAAGTCATAGAACAAGCATTAGCTTTACATGCTGGAAATTTAACGGACGCGAAAGCTATTTTACGCTGTTTAGGTGGCTTTGAAGTAGTACAAATGACTGCCGCTATGTTAGCGGCAGCAGAAAGCAAAATGTTGATTATTGTAGATGGCTTTATTTGTACTGCAGCTGCCATGTTAGCAATTGAATTAAACGCGAATGTAAAAGGTTATATGGTCTTTGCTCACTGCTCAGGCGAGCAAGGCCATCAAAAAATGTTGCAATGGTTAGCGGTTAAACCGTTATTAAACTTAGGTTTACGTTTAGGAGAGGGCACTGGCGCAGCATTAGCACTGCCAATGCTTCAAGCCGCTGTTGGGTTTTATAATGACATGGCGAGCTTTGCCGATGCTGAGGTAACTGATGTTACTTAAGCAAAGCATGCTACGCGAGCAATGGCACCTAATACTATTAGCGATAAGCTTTTTCACCCGTATACCAGTGAAACTAAAAGTTGATGTTACCGCCAGTATGCTTAATCAAGCTAGTCGCTATTTTGCTTTAGTTGGCGTGTTAATTGGCGGCTGTTCAGCCGTAGCTTTTTATCTTAGTGCAATGTTATTACCTGTCGAGATCGCACTTTTAATTTCAATGTTTTGCAGTGTATTGCTCACAGGCGCTTTTCATGAAGACGGTTGGGCTGATGTATGGGATGGCTTCGGCGGCGGTTGGACGGTCGAAAACAAGCTTAATATCATGAAAGATAGTCGTTTAGGCACTTACGGTGCAGCGGCATTATTTTTCATTTTAATGGTTAAGTATCAAGCTTTAGTCGCTCTTGTTGGCAACGCTAATAACAACGAGCTTTTATCTGTAGAAGCACTGAATATATTATCGGTTCTATTACTAGGGCATTGTTTAAGCCGTGTTGTAGCAACCAGTTTAATTGCTGATATGCCTTATGTCAGCGAAGATGCAACATCAAAAGTTAAGCCCTTAGCACAAGTGTTATCAAGCAATAGTTATTTAATTTTGCTGGCAACAGGCGCTGTGGTTATTGCCTTTACTTTATCATTTAGCATGGCTTGGCAATTAGTGGCTATTTTGCTCATTACTCGCTGGTGTTTAAAACGCTGGTTCACTAAACAACTAGGCGGCTACACCGGAGATTGTTTAGGCGCAGCGCAGCAGCTTTCGGAAGTCGTTGTTTATATTGCTTTATTGTCACTGACAGGGGCGAGTTGATGAATAAGATACAGCTTATTTTAGGCGGCGCTCGTTCTGGTAAAAGTTCTTTAGCCGAAAGTTATGCTAAGTCATCAAACCTACCAGTAATTTATATCGCAACAGCGCAGGCATTAGATAGTGAAATGCAGCAACGCATTGCGCAACATCAAGCTGACCGTCCTGAACATTGGCAACTAGTAGAGTCGCCATTATTGCTAGGCAAAACCATAGATTTAGTTATTGAAAGTTGTCAGCAAGATATCTGCATATTGGTCGATTGTTTAACACTGTGGCTCAGTAATAGTTTATGTAAGCCCAATGTTGAAGCGGGTCATACCTCAGAATGTAATCTTGATTATTGGCAAAAAGAAAAGCAGCAATTTTTGACACAATTAGAAAGCATAAAACTTTGTTCGAGCAATAAAAATAAACGTGTTGAAATCATTTTAGTCAGCAATGAAGTGGGTCATGGCATAGTGCCTATGGGCGAATTATCACGCCAGTTTGTTGATCAAGCGGGCTGGTTACATCAAGCCATTGCAAGCCTTGCTGATAATGTTGAATTTGTGATGGCAGGTTTGCCTTTATCATTAAAGTCGCCAAAAGCTGTTAAGGATAAATCGTGAAAACATTGATGGTGCAAGGCACCACTTCTGATGCAGGAAAAAGCACCTTAGTTGCTGGATTATGTCGGGTTCTCGTTAATGCTGGTATTAATGTTGCGCCATTTAAACCACAAAATATGGCGTTAAATAGCGCGGTAACGAAAGATGGTGGTGAAATTGGTCGAGCACAAGCATTACAAGCGATTGCCGCGAAAGTTGAAGCACGAGTTGATTTCAACCCTATTTTACTAAAACCTAACAGTGACACTGGCGCGCAAGTGATTGTTCACGGCAAAGCTTTATCGAACATGGAAGCGGGTAAGTATCACGACTACAAAAAAGTAGCGATGCAAGCGGTGGTTGAGTCACATCAGCGATTGGCAAATGATCATGATGTGCTGTTAGTGGAAGGGGCCGGTAGCCCAGCAGAAATTAACTTACGCGCTCATGATATTGCCAATATGGGCTATGCCGAAAAAGTAGATTGTCCAGTTTTATTAGTGGCTGATATTGACCGCGGTGGCGTTTTTGCGCACTTAGTGGGTACGCTTGAATTATTGTCAGAATCAGAACAAGCAAGAGTTAAAGGTTTTATCATCAACCGTTTTCGTGGTGATATTAAGTTATTAGAATCTGGCTTAGATTGGCTTGAACAGCGAACAGGAAAACCTGTATTAGGCGTGTTGCCCTATTTACATGACTTAGCGTTAGACGCCGAAGATGCCGTAGCGTTAGATAATAAAGTCACACAAGCTAAGGTTAAAATTTTTGTACCTTTGCTGCCACATATGAGCAACCATACCGATTTTGACTCATTACGTTTACAGCCCAATATTGACTTACAATACATTCGAATTGGTCAGTCGTTACATGGTGCTGATTTAATTATTATTCCAGGCAGTAAAAATGTCACGTCTGATTTAACCTTTTTAAAGCAACAAGGTTGGCAGCAAGAAATTGAGCAACACTTGCGCTATGGCGGCAAGGTTATGGGGATTTGTGGTGGCTATCAAATGTTGGGTAAACAAATATTTGACCCTGAGCATATTGAATCACATGTTGAACAAATATCAGGCTTAGGCTTATTGGATTTCAATACCACTTTAACGCGAGAAAAAACCTTAACGCAGGTAAGTGCGAGTATGAGTTTAAATGGTGAAACTTGTCAGTTAACAGGTTATGAAATTCATTGTGGTGTTTCAACAGGGCCAGCGTTATCTAAACCACTACTACATATTGAAAGTGATGGGTTAGGCAAAAAGCAATATACACCTGACGGCTGTATTTCTGATGATAAGCAAATCATTGCCACTTATCTTCATGGTTTTTTTGACTGCCCTGAGCCAACACAAGCAGTACTCAACTGGTTAGGTATTAATGATTTAGTGCAACCCGTTATCGATATCAATCAGCACCGAGAAGCGCAGTTAGAGCGTTTGGCTGATATCTGTCAGCAGCATTTAGATATGGAAAAAATTCAAAGCATTATTGCACAAGGTGTCGATACGCCAAGCGGTAAAGGTTAAGTCTTCATTTTGAAGTTGTTGTTGCTAACAACAATAAAACTAGCGAGTCGATGTATTCGATTTAGCAATGAAAAAAATTTAAATAAGCGACAGTAACTAAATATCTTAGTTACTGTTTAACATAGTAAGTTCGAGGGAAGAAGGTGAGAAGCCTTCACTGCCCCCGCAACGGTAATTATAACGTAAGTAAATCTTCGTTATATAAGTCCGAGCACTTGAATTTACTTAATTCACACTGCGTTTATGCAGTAATAAATATGGTGCGGTGGGCATCATTAATGAGGTCATATGAACATTAAGCAAAATAACTTTTTCAAAAAATCATTTTTATCATTGGCAATTGCCGGTGCTATGTCGACATCTTTTATCGCTTCAGCGAACGCAGAAAAAAGTATGGAAGATATAGAAGTATTAACAGTAACTGCAACACGCTCTAGTTTGAACATTGATGATGCGTTAACTAGCCAAGTGGTTATTACCCGCGAAGATATCGAATTAGCTAATCCAATTTCTGTTTTAGATTTACTATCGTCAGTACCCAGTATTGATGTCGCCTCGAATGGCGGTAAAGGGCAAACTGGTTCTATATTTATGCGTGGCACAGGCTCAGATCATACCTTAGTGCTTATTGATGGTGTTCGCGTAAGCTCAGCAACGTCAGGTGGTACAAGCTTTAGTACAATTTCTCCTGAAATGATTGAACGTATTGAAATCGTGCAAGGGCCACGTGCTGCATTATGGGGATCTGACGCAATTGGTGGTGTTATTCAAATTTTCACTCGTCAATTATCTAATGGTGAGTTTTTTGCTGGTGCTAGCTTTGGCACTGATAGTTATAAAAAGTACAAAGCCGGCGTTGGTATTAGCCATGGTGACGGTCAAACAACGATTACGGTAAGTAAAGAGCAAAGTGATGGTTATGATGTCACAGAATCTGACGGCGCTGATGCAGATGATGATGGTTACGACTTTACTTCTGTTGCCATTCGCGGTCAGCAAAAAGTAACTGATGAGTTTTCATTAGACTGGTTATTATCAAGCGATAGTGGTGATAATGAATTTGATGGTTACTATAATGGTTCAGATATCAAAAATCATGCGTGGTTAGTACGTGCAAATTACCAAAGTGACTTTAACGGTATTGCTAACCAGACTGTATTCTCTGTTGGTCAAAACCGCGATAGCGCAGATAGTCTGAGAGATGGAGAGTCACAAGGTGTTTTCGAAACGCGTCGTAATCAGTACTCAATTGTTAACAATAGTGAGCTTTCTGAAAATTTACAGTTAAACCTTGGTGTTGACCATTATCAAGATGATGTTTCTAAAAGTACGACAACTTATGATATTGAAGAACGCGATACTACAGGTGTATTTGTTCATACCTTATATACAAAAAATGCGTGGACTTATGAAGCAACCTTAAGACATGACAATGTTGAAGATATTGAATCAGAAAATACATACAACTTAGGCTTAGGATATGCTTTTAATGATGATAGCCGTATTGTTGTAAACCATGGAACTGGTTTTAAAGCACCTACATTTAACGATTTATATTACCCATGGGGCGGGAATGATGACTTAGTTTCTGAGTTCTCTAAATCATCAGAAATATTCTTCGAAACTAAGCTTGACGACATCAATGTTAGTTGGAATTTCTATCATTCAAATGTTGATAACTTAATTGTTTGGGATGGCAGTAAAGCAGATAATATTGAAGAAACAGAAATTAATGGCCTTGAATTCGCATTGAACTTCGACAAGTTAGGCGGAACTCATGACTTTAATATGTCGTACACTGATGCTGAAGATAAACAGACTAAGAAGCAACTTGTTCGCCGTGCAAAAGAGAAGTTTAACTATAAGTTTACAACCTCAATTAGTGCTGCTGATCTTTACGTAGAGTATCAATTTGTTGGTTCTCGTTTGGATAGAGGTGATGTTGAACTAAGTAGTTACCAACTAGTAAACTTAGGTTTGAATTATGATATTTCGGATAACTTAAGTTTATCGTCACGTGTGACAAACTTACTAGATAAAGAGTATCAAACGGCTAATACTTACAATACGCAAGAGCGTGCATTTTATGTAGGTATTACTTACCAGAATTAAGATTGTTATCTTAGTCTAGAGTTAAAAAGGCACCAAATTCGGTGCCTTTATTTTTTCCGAGTTACTTTAGAATACTACTTAGCTGAATTGGGTTAACTTACTGTGTGAGCTTAACTGTGTCAGCGCATTGATACATGCTGCTTTAAGTCTGGCCATTTCAGGCTCTAAAGCAATACCAAACCTAAGCGTATCTAGTTCATCTGAAAGTCGGCAATAAACGCCTTGTTTACATAATAAATGATAAAGCGCTTTGGCATTGTCGGCTTGATGAAAACTTAAGGTGAGAAATAAATCACAGCCGTGAATATTACTGACTAATTTTGAGGTAAATACCTGCCACAATAACGCTTCTTGTTGTTCACGTAAGGTATGTAATTTGTCGCGTTGCTGGTTGTGCCAGATATGATCACCTAGGGCTTTTTCTGCGATAATTTGCGCAGGACCATTGACATGCCATGGACCCAGCAATTCATTAAATTTTTGGCACCAATAATTATCAGCCACCAAAAAGCCAATACGAATACCAGCTAAACCAAAAAATTTGCCAAATGAACGTAGCACTAAAACATGTGCGTCGCCGGTTTGCGGGCAATAAGATTGTTCTTTAGGCATCACATCAATAAAGGCTTCATCGACAACCAATAAGCCATTAAGCTGTTTTAATCGTTGATGATATTGTTTAATGATATCGCGAGGAAAAAACTGCCCGGTTGGATTATTCGGGTTGATGATCACAACGACACTGTTCGGCTTTAATTCTGTTATTTCCGGCAAGGTTTCTTGATAAAAATGTAGTGTGAAACCCGCCATTTTCCATGCTTGAGCATGTTCTTTATAGCCACGTTCCGGCAAATACACATCTTGGCTTGCCATATTTTGCTGGCGATATAATTCAGGCAGAGTTTTAATAATTGACTGACTGCCATTGGTGATAACAAGCTCTGAACATTGATAATATTGTTTTGCCGTTGCGATTAACTTTGGGCTTAGTTGTGGTAGCTGTTGCCAAGCACGCAAGGGAATATCTGGAATAGGGTAACTTATCGGTGCTATTCCTGTTGATAAATCGAGCCAGTCTGCCACAGGAATTTTATATTGCTCTGCAACTTGTTGAAGCTGTCCACCATGAATTAACGCCATTTTCTTCCTATTGCTGCACTGAATTTGTTTTCTAGAGTTATTGAAGATTATTGCAAGTAAATGATTAATTGAAAAACGAATACCGCAATAAGTAGCAGTAAACTGGCTCGGCTGACGAGCTTTAAACTAGCTGGAATATCTTCACTGCTAACCTTATTGCCTGAGGCATCGCAGCCTTCACCTAAAGTGACAGAGTGAACCTTTTTACCATGATAATGAGCACTGCCGCCGAGTTGTCTGTTCATTACCGTGGCACCAGCGGCCATTACCCAACCACCATTATGACTTTTATATTGGTTACCTTGTCGATAGGCATTAGCGATTGCTTGAATGAAATGCCTTTGCTTCAGTCCTTGTATTGCATATAAAAGCGTACAGCACTTTCCTGAAATGAATCCTAGTAAATCGTCCAATCGAGCACTTGCATAGCCGAAATTGATAAAGCGCGCGTTTTTATAGCCCCACATCGCATCTAACGTATTGGCGAGTCGATGTAAAATGACCAAAGGCGCTCCACCAATAATATAGTAAACCAGCGATGCAATAACGGCGTCGTGACCATTTTCAAGCATAGACTCAACCGTTGCTCGTGACATTTCTTGTTCGCTAAGCTGTGAAGTTTCTCTGCTAACAATGTAGCCGGTAAAATGCCGTGCAGATTTTAAATCGCCTGATTTTAGCGGTCGATAAATTTGCATCGCATGTTCTTTTAAGCTGGTTAACCCCAGTGCTAAATAAAGCACTATAGCGTCAATAAATATTTGCCAATACCAAACTAAATCCTGCAAAAAATAAACAAATAATATCGGCAACGGCAACACCAATAAACACCAAGCAATTGTGCCAAGAGCTTTTGTTTTTAAGATGTTTTGATTTGCATTAACTTGTGTTGAAGCGCCTGGATTTTGCAGGCTTATATTAAGTAATGCTGCTAATTTTGTCGCTAAGTAACCAAAAGCCACTAAGTAATGAAAACGTTTTGCTTCACCAAGTAGTTTATCGAGAATAAGCGCAAGCGACAGGGTAATAGCAAGTGAAAATTCAGGTGCTAATATCAGTATTTTTTCAATAACTTCGCTAATTAAATGACTATCCATTGCTATTGCCAAAACCTAGCACTGAATGATGATGAAAATTAAATGGCTATTTTTCATATTTATTTGGAGACCTGCTGATTCTCAAGGTGAAAGCATTGCTGCTGATAGCTTAAAGTAAACAAGCAGCCATTGTCGAATAGCTCATATGCGTTATTGTTAGAGCTAACGCCTAACTTAGCTAAAAAACAGCGTAATGCTTCACCATGAAATATCACCAGTAAGTTTTTATTTGAGTATTTTTCGGCAAGGTTTTCTAATGCTTGGTATACCCGAGAGCCACAGTCGACAGCGCTTTCGCCATCTGCAGGTTTGAGCTGGGTAAACTGATGCAATAACTCATGATAATCCTCATCTTGGCTAAAGGTTGCTACGTTTTGTCCTTGCCATTTTCCTAAGTTGCGTTCAGCCAAGCCGGTGTGAGTTTCAACAGGAACATTTAAACGATTTTGGCAGATAGTAGCGGTTTTAACTGCACGCCCTAATGATGAAGAAATAATGCGGTCGATATTTTCGTTTTGTAACGATAAGGCGATATTAGCCGCTTGAATTTTGCCTTGTTCGGTTAATTCGCTGTCGAGCTGGCCTTGAAATCTCTGTGTTTGGTTCCACAGTGTTTGCCCGTGTCGAGCTAAAAAAAAGCGAGTCGTCATTAATGGTTCTTATTTTGGTTGCGCTAAGCTCTGAGCAAAACGGGCGTTTAAGTGAAGCGCAGAATAACCAAATCAATTCTTTGGTTCAATGTAAATATCAGGGCTGACGCTTTGTGGTTAGTTCTTTAGTGCTAATAATTTGCTTTTCATTGAATAAAACTCACTCATCACGTATTATCGGCGCTGATTTAGGTGTCTTTGATTTATCTATTTTTATTTTACGTGGAAATAGCTAATTAAAGGTGAAACGTGAAACTGGTGAGAAACCAGTACTGCCCCCGCAACGGTAACTGTGAGCAGCAACAAAACCACTGTATTGACAAATATGGGAAGGTGTTGCAAATGCGATGAACAGGAGTCCGGAGACCGGCCTAAAGCAAATACTCGACAACTGCGGTGGGCGGTCATTCAGAGAACAGTTTACGGCCTAAGCTACTTTCTATGCTTGCTTGATGTGTTAATCGCGTTATTTTAGCACCTCAATGATTTATTACGCAGCGATACCGTTTACCAACTTTGATTTCTAACACCGTGAAAATTTATTTCGCATACGGGAATGTTATGAAATCAGTCAACCAAAAAACGCCAATTAGCTTACTTTTTGCAATATTTGCAGTCTTAACTTTGCTAATGTTGGCAACTCGCACTCATCATTTTGCCAGCTTAAACCACTTACCTAGCGCTTCAATCGCGATATTTTTCTTAGCTGGTATGTATTTACGTAATATGAAAGCGTTTTGGTTTTTCTATACCTTAACTTTAGTGATTGATCTTGCCTCATCGTATTTTCGTGGACAATTCGGCGATTGTATTACCACTTCTTACCCAGCATTAGTATTAAGTTACGGGGTTATGTTTGCTGCTGGCTTTTATACTAAACCTCATTGGCAGCAAAGTGCCTGGCAAAACAATATTATTAAAGTTGCTTTAGGCTTGTTTGTAGCTAGCTCAATTGCTTTTTTCATTTCCAATGGCAGTTACTATGCTTTGTCAGGAAAATTCCCAGAATTATCATGGGCTGAATACGCAACGCGTGTTGATAAATATTATTTCCGCTCTATTTCTAATCCAGTATTTTATGTGATTTCTGCGATAGTGATTGATTTCACCATTAGCCGTTTCTTAACTGATAAAGGCTTAGCCAAATCGTCACAAGATAAGGTGTAATGGCAATGAGTCAGTCAGAAACAGTGAAAGCGACAGCCGCTTTTCAGCAAAAGCCTGAACATGAAACCGGCAGCGGTACTAAGTGTTCCGCCTTAATTGTGGCAGCGCCGCATTCAGGCTCAGGAAAAACCACAGTAACCGCCGCGCTTGCGCGATATCATCGCAACCAAGGTCGTAAAGTGACGGTGTTTAAAGTTGGCCCTGACTTTATTGACCCTATGATTTTGCGCCAAGCCAGTGGTGAATTGGTTTATCAGTTAGATTTATGGTTAGTGGGTGAAAAGGGCTGCCAAGAATTGCTTTATCGTGCGGCTTTAGAATCTGATCTTATTCTTATTGAAGGTGTGATGGGCTTATTTGACGGTACGCCCAGTAGTGCTGACTTAGCCCAATACTTTAATATTCCGGTACTTGGCGTTATTGATGCAAAAGCTATGGCACAAACATTCGCTGCCGTGACCTTTGGACTTGCTAAGCTACGAGAAGATTTACCGTTTTCTGGTGTGATTGCTAATCGCGTTAATACCGATCGCCATGCAGAGTTATTGAGTAGCAGCTTGCCAGAAGAGTTTCGTTTCTACGGGCGCTTACCAAAGGATGACAGTGTCACTTTGCCTGAACGTCATTTAGGTTTAGTGCAAGCGCAAGAATTAGCGGATATTGATAGCCAGCTAGATCAGGCAGCGAGTCATATCGCTAAAACTGGCTTGACCGAATTACCTAAACAAGTAGAGTTTTTTGCGGTTGAAAATAACAGCCAAGCAGACTTTATCCATCGTGCCTTGGTGGGAACCCGAGTCATTATAGTTCGCGATAATGCCTTTAGCTTTATTTATGCTGCCAATATTGCCTTTTTGGAACAAGCTGGCGCAGAAATAACCTATTGTTCAGCATTGAATGACGCTCATTTACCTGAAGGGGATATCTTATATATTCCGGGCGGTTATCCAGAGCTGTACGCAGAAAAGTTAATGAATAATGTGACGTTTTTAAGTGACGTGAAAGACTTTGCTGCTAGCAATAAACCAATAATTGCCGAATGTGGCGGTATGTTGTATTTACTTGAGCAGCTAACTGATATGTCAGGGCAACAAATGGCAATGCTTGGCCTTATTCCTGGCAAGGCGGAAATGCAGAAAAAGCTCGCTGCAATTGGCTCACAATGGGTTGATTTATCTCCGCTTGATAAAAACAATACTGACCATGAAATTAGTCCTGAAGACCATAACGTTACGACGTCTAACAACATTATGCGTGGCCATAGTTTTCATTATTCTTGCGCGGAAATTGCTCTTGAGCCTATTTGCCTAACAACGCACCACCCAAGTGAACGAGCAGGCGAATTTGTCTATCAGCATAACAATATACTTGCGTCGTACATGCATTGGTATTTTCCGAGTAATCCCGGTTTAACCTTACGCATTTTCAATAAAAATCGATGCTTCTAATCGATTGAAAATGTACATTTCGCTCATTAAATGAAGACATTTTAGTCAGTATATTTTTGTCAGTTTTTTAATGAGCACTGTTTATTTAGTTTTTTGAGAGTTCTCATGACAAGCGCCATTGTTAGCAAACACACGACAAAGCCTTTATTAAAAAAAGGCCAGGTAAATATAGTTTTTTTAATAGCCTTTTGGCTAATCGTCTTTTTCAGTGCTGCCAGCTTACAAGCCAGTGAAATGAAAATGCTGGCGCTGGTATCTGATCGTTCAGCCGCCAGTATGGTTGCCGGTGCTCATCAGTTTTTAGCGACACAAAGTACTGATACAGCATCAACATCAAGCACGATTAATATTCGCAGCGTTAGTCAGTTAAATATTATGACTAATCAGGAAATACAGCAGCTCATTAATCAACATCAGGCATTGGTTGTTGCGGGTGTGTTTGGTGAGTCCGTTGAACGTTTGTTAGCGTTAACTTACCCCGAGCAACAAACACGGCTAATGTTAAATACCGACCGACGTTTAATGGTTTTACATCAAGACCGTAAAGGCGGAAAAGTTACTGATTTATCAAAACCGCAATTACAAAGTTTAATGGCGGCGTTAGATAAAAATGATTATTTGTCTGCACTTAGTGTAAAACAACAGCAATGGCTAGCATTTGCTTATTGGTTGCAAGCGCGTGCTTATTGGCAAAATAGGGGCAAAGAAAATTTAGGCAATTTATTTGCTTGGCTGAAAAAAATCACGCAAGCAAACTCTATCACGATTGCTTTAACCGCAGCGCCGAAAATATTGCCACTGCAACCGATACGTTTTTATTGGCAACAACAGTTAGTTAGTACTAGCGAGTTAGAACAAAAGGTAGAGGACAATGCTAGTCAGCCTTTGGTGTTTATTGTTGATCATGATACTGGCGACCAACCTGGGCAATGGCAATTACATCAGCAATTGTGTCAGCGCCAATGGCAATGTGTTTCTGTACTTGCAGGTTGGGGAAAACCCAGTGAACAAGCAATTGAAATAATACGTAATCTAAAAGTTACCCAGCCATTAGCCATTATTGCCTTACAAGATTTCGTTATTGGCGGTGGTGAAGGGCGGGAGTCAGTGTCGCAGAAATTTCAGCAGTTGAACGTTCCGGTATTTAAAGGCATTCGGGTGACTGAGCTGAGCGCGTTGGAATATCAACTTTCGCCAACAGGTTTACCGAGTGATAGTGTGCATTACCGTGTTGCCATGCCTGAATTGCAGGGCGTTTCTCAGCCACATGTGTTGGCGTTAGCATCAGCAGCTAAGCTAGACAAGTTAACAGGGGCGAGCTTATCGATTAGTGAAGTGTTAACTAATGAAGTTGAACGACTACAAGCACGAGTAAGTGCTTGGTTAGCGCTGCGCACCACTGAAAACGCGAAGAAAAAAGTTGCTATTGTTTATTATAATCATCCTCCGGGTCGCCATAATATCGGAGCCGATAACCTCGATGTTCAACAATCGCTTTGGCAAATATTACAGCAATTAAAAACGCAAGGTTATGACTTGGGCCCTGAAGTTGACTTCCCTAATTCTGCTGAAGAGCTGCTAGATATATTACAGTTGAAAGCGGTGAACTTGCCGCAAGATGCTGGCGCGCTTAATAAAATGTCACCGCTGATCAATAAAATGTCGGTACGCGACTACCAAAGCTATTTTGATACGCTACCCGAGGTTGTTAAAGCGGAAATGATTGAAGGGCCGTTAGGGCATTTGCATGCTCAGGTTAACACTTACCTTTTTGCCCAAGGTCAAACGGAATTAGCACAGCTGTCAACGGTTGAGCGTAATAAGGTTTTACAGGCGTTATTAGCTAATGTTGAAAGTACTTCTGTCGACTTACATCATGCCCTTGATGGTATTCGACATCAAGGCCGAACACGGGCGTTAGATTTACTTGAACAGTTAACCGAGCAATATCGTCATTTAATTGTGTTAAAACAGGCAAATAATGATATTCCCGCCAAGCAATGGCAAAGCGCGAACGAACTTAAAAATGCCTTAATTGCGATGCAAATTGAAGGCATTCGAGGTTGGGGTAATGTGCCGGGCAAAACCATGGTGTGGAATAATGAAATTCTGTTGCCTGGTGTTCAGTTTGGTAACGTATTTTTAGGGCCTCAGCCACCAAGAGGCTGGGAGCTGAATGAAGAATTATTACATGCCAATATGACCTTTCCACCGCCACATCAATACTTGGCTTTTTATTATTATTTACGTGATGTTTTTAAAGCTAATGCCATAGTGCATTTAGGCCGACATTCCACTTATGAATTTTTACCTAAACGTGCGGTTGGACTATCGGCTAGTGACTATCCATCACTGATTATTGAAAGTATTCCAAGTATTTACCCCTACATTGTTGATGGTGTCGGTGAAGGTATTCAAGCGAAACGCCGTGGTATTTCGGTGATGTTAGATCATTTAACACCACCTTTGGCAACCACTGAATTGTATGATGGTTTATTGCAGTTACGTCAGCTCATTGAAAGTGCTGAAGCGGCTTCGAATGACGATACCAAGAAAAAGGCGATTAAAGCCTTACGTCATAAAATTGAAGTGCTGAATTTAACCGATGAGCTGGTTGCTAGTATGGATGAAGAACTGCAAGTTCGTGGTATTGGTTTTGGTGAGGTTGATGACGACTTTTTACTGCATGAAGTTGGGCATTATCTCACTAAGCTACAAGAAGATTTTATGCCATTAGGTTTGCACGTTTATGGTAAAGACTGGCAACAAGAAGCCATTGATACCATGATGGTTTCGATTGAAAAAGGTGAGTTAGATATTGACGACAATAAGCGCGATGAAATTCAACAGAACCTGATTAAATCACCAAAAAGTGAAATGTCGGCATTTTTAAATGCCTTAAATGGTGGTTTTGTTGCGCCGGGTAAAGGCAATGATCCAATCAGAACTCCAGATGCTTTACCGACCGGACGCAATTTCTATGCACTTGACGGTAGCTTGATCCCATCTCAGCTAGGTTTTACTACCGGCCAGCAATTAGCTGCGAAAGCGCGAGCAGAAAATCCGATTGTTGATAAAAACCACAAAGAGGCGGTCATTTTATGGGCTTCTGACGCGGTGCGTGATGAAGGTGCCATGATCGCTTTTGGTATGGATATGCTTGGCGTGCAGCCGGTGTGGAATCGACGGGGCATTTTAAAATCGCTGAAACTTGTCGAACTTAATAAAACACGTAAAGAGCGTCGAGATATCGTTTTCACCACCTCAGGCTTGTTCCGTGATTTATATGCTCAACAATTGGCGTGGTTAGATCGCTCAGTGTTATTGGCATTAGCGGCGAGTAAAAAAGTAATCGAGCGTGACCACCCAGCGTTAATCAGTGCCTTACATGCGGCACTAACACCGGTTGAACATATGCTTTCGCAACAAAGTCATAACTTCGATGAAAGCATAGAAACTAATATGGTTGCCAGCAATTGGTTACGTGAAGCGCAAGCACTGTTGCGAGCAAATGGCCAAATAAGTCCAGAATTGTTAGGCCGTCAGGCTAGTTATCGAATTTTCGGTACTGCGCCCGGTGCTTATGGCGCGGGTATCAACCGTTTGGCTGAGCGCTCTGGCGCATGGCAAGAACGTAAGCAATTAGGCGAAGCGTATATCAAACGTATGAGCCATGCTTATGGTGTGCCAAATGAAAATACAGCCATGGGCAGCAATGTACAAAGCTTGTTTCGCCAACAACTCGCCAATGTTAATAATACTTATCTAGGGCGCGCGAGTAACCTTTATGGCTTGATTGATAATAATGATGCTTATGACTACTTAGGTGGGCTTAATTTGGCAATTGAAACCATTGCTGGTCAGCAGCCAAATAGTTTTGTGATATCACACGCAAACAATCAACAGTTGTCGATAGACCCATTACAAACCGCGTTATTGTCAGAGTTACGCGGACGCTTTTTAAATCGACAATGGATTCAACCGCTGATGAAACAAGGTTATGCAGGCGCAAGAACCATGGGCAGTGAGTTTATTGAAAACCTATGGGGCTGGCAGGCAACAAGTCCAGAAATTATTAAGTCTTGGGTTTGGCAAGATTTAAAAGCCATTTATATCGACGACAGCTTAGAACTTGGTTTAGATGAATTCTTGCAAGAAAAACATAATGTTCAAGTACAAAGCAATATATTAGCCATAATGTTAGTGGCAATTGAAAAAGGCTTTTGGCAAGCAGAGCCAGAAACCCAAACAGAACTTGCCGAAAAGTTTGCACAAAATATTGTGGAGCATGGCATTCCGGGCAGTGGCCATACCCATGCCAATCACCCCATTTATCAGTTTATTAAACCTATGCTGTCTGCACAGTTACAAAGCCAACTTGCTCAAGTGCTTGCTGCGGCAAACCATATGCCAAGTGGGGAACAAGGCTCTGGTGTTCAGCATATTCAAGAAATAACCGCGGTAACTCAGCAGCAAAAGCCTAGTGAGGTTGCGCCTAATAATACTCAGCCCCTTGCTGAAGAAAGTGACACTAATCAAGTGAATGAACAAGCACCACTAGTAGACCAAAAACATTTAATACTGGGCTTGATTGCTGTGGTGTTGTTACTCATGTTACTGGGTTATATACGCGCGCAACGTCAGTTACCTAAACTCTCTGATAACGTAGAGGAAAGTTAGTATGTTATATAGTTATTCATTAGATATTATGCATTTAATTACCTCTTGGTTGCTTCAACCTGTGGTGTGGGGCTTGTTGTTTTTTACTGGCTTGGCGATTTATGAGTTAGGCTTGGCCTTAGGAGAAAGATTCTCTGTTATACCGGCTTTACTGGCGGCAAAACAAAAGCAGCCATTAATAACTCAAGGGAAGAAGCGTATTGAACGCGCTGATTTTATTACCCGCATTGCGCCCATGTTAGGCTTGATGGGCACGTTAATTCCTTTAGGGCCGGGTCTCTCGGCACTTGGCTCGGGTGACATTAGTGTTTTGACAACAGCGATGACAGTGGCATTTGACACCACCATCATTGGCTTATTTTCAGGCGTTATCGGTTTTGTACTCGGAAGAATGCGCAGACGTTGGTACGACAATGCGATTGGAGAATTAGAGCTATTGGAAATAACGGAACCTGTTACTGATACCGCTAAACTAACGCCGGTTGTTGATGTTAATACGTCAGCTAATGCTTCGGTTAATACTCCAGCAAAAACCGCGTAAGGAAAATCGATGAGTGATGCATGGAGAAGTAGCCAATTCGACAGCCAAGAGCAAGAGCCGTTAGGGCCTTTGGCAAATTTAATTGATATTATGCTAGTGTTTGCATGTGGTTTAATCGCGGCTTTGGTGGCAGTAAGCCCAGATTTAGAGCAACACTTTCAAATGAAAAAAGTGGATAATAAAACCATGATCCAGCCTGTTGATTCGGTTGGCAAAGAATTGGCTTCGCCGCCAGAAACATTACAGAATAAATTACAGAGCGAAGAAGGTTACCAAGCCATGGGGCAGGTTTATCGCGACCCAGAAACCGGTAAACTGATCTTAATTAGTAACGAATAATATGAGCAAATAGATGAATAACCAAGATAAAGCAGCAAGTAAAGAGCAAAAGCATATTGAACGTCAAAAGAAAATTAAAGCAAGTGTTGATGAACGCGTTGCTCAAGCCACTGAAGAACGTGGCGTTTTCGTTGTTATCACCGGCAATGGCAAAGGTAAAAGCACTTCAGGTTTTGGTACGGTATTACGAGCGGTTGGTCACGGCCAAAAAGCGGGTGTGGTGCAGTTTATTAAAGGCACTAAATGGGAATGTGGTGAAATGAATATTCTCAAACAATTTCCTGTTCAGCATCATGTTATGGGTACAGGCTTTACGTGGGAAACCCAAAGCACAGAAACCGACAAAGCCGCAGCAAAAGTGGCATGGGAAAAGAGTAAAGAAATGCTCAGCGATGAATCCCTTGATATTGTGCTACTCGATGAAATGACCTACATGGTTAAATATGGCTACATTGAACTTGATGAAATTATTGAGGCGTTAAATAACCGTCCTAAAATGCAGCATGTGCTGATCACAGGGCGCGCTTGCCATCGTCGATTGATTGAATTGGCAGATACAGTTTCAGAAGTTCAACCAATTAAACATGCCTTTAAAGCGGGTGTAAAAGCGCAGAAAGGCTTGGACTGGTAAGTTCAAATAAACAAGCTATCTAGCTCTTATCTGATTTTGTCTAGTGAGTAACTCATGCATATTACTGCAACTTGTAAGTAATATGCATAATCCCTCATGGATATAACAAAAAATAACACAATAAGTCTTTGAAAATAAAAGATGTTGAGTTATTTTGATTGCAAATTAGTAGGTGTCATTACTGAGATGTCTACATAATTAGTTGTTATATATATGGAGAATACAGTGAAAATTGATTTGGAGTATTTGTCATCAATATTTGATGTTTTTTTAGAGGCTGAAACTGCTCATATTGATCTGTCATATTTGCAGAAATCTGGTATTAACATAGGCGGAGCAGGTAACTCTTTTGATGAATGTTTTATGTTTCATATGCAAATTGCAATTGATAGTAAGCTTATTGGAAATCAAAATGGTGATGTTCATAACTTAGGGGGAATCGGTGTCAGCCAAGGCCTAAATGGCCATGGAATTATGGTGAATACACCTATTAGGCTTACACAAAAAGGACATGACTTTGCTTCTGCTCTTAATAACAAAGAAGTATTATCCAAATTAAAGTCAGAGTTCAAAGATGCACCATTTCAAATAATATTTGAAGGCGGGCAAAAGATGATTCAACATTTCATGAAAAAGAAACTAGATAAACTATTAGAGTAATTATGTATAAAAAGTTGCTTAAACGGACACAAATATCTGGTTGTGCCCGTTCTTTATTATTATAGCCAGCCATTTTAAACTACTTAGCAAAGCGTTAAGTTGAAGGTCAAAGTGTGGATGTAAACAAGTTAGAAATTAATAAGGTTAGAATACTTGAGAACCTTGGAGTTGATGATCGCTTAACTGGGCACGAGATATTTAATTATGCACAGCATTACTTTCCATCTCTTGAAGCTAAGTACACTCCAATAAATGATAAATCACATTTTTTAAATACACTTGATTCAATACTTTATGAAACAAATGAAGATGACGGTATCTTATTGTTTATAGAATCTCATGGTAGCGAAGATGGAATTTATTTTTCTGGCGAGTTGGTTACATGGTCAGAAGTAAACAAGCAACTAAGCGATATTAATGAAAAATCATGCATGGGCTTAATAGTTGTTTTTTCTTGCTGCTATGGAGTTAACTTTTACAAAAAGACGAGCATATTAAATAAATGTCCATACTATTTGATGCTTGGGTTTAGCGGTTCAATAAACGAAGATAAATTATTTGAATGTAACAAGTTAGTACTTAAAGGTCTAATAGACGGTAAAGCGACATTAGATATTGAGAGTGAAGTTAATCTACTTTTACCAATGACTAAAACTAAAATAACTATACTCGATGCTGGAGATGTTTTTGATAATGCCATCAGGCATTACTTAATATCTTCAATGGATGAATGTGAACTTAATGAGAGAGCTATTAATAACCATAAAGAGCACTTAATTGGATGTTCAAAAATTCATGTGACTCCATTTGATTTCGACACTTTTAAAAGAATCATGTATGAGCAATTTTTGTCCAAAGATTATTTGGAAGAACATTTTTATAAGTTGAAGGACCGATTTCTTCTAACTGATAAATATATGCATTTGAATTGCAGGTTCTCATCAATGTTTGATGATATATATGAGGAACTTAACGTTGAAAAGATGCATAGTAAGATTCTTTCTGAATTAACATAGTAAGCGCATTAAACTGAAAAAAAAACAGTTGGTTATATTCCACGTTACTTCATATTTTAGCTAACTATTTTTCGCGGCTTAGCGTGTGCGAATTACACTTTCGAACTATTAAATCATCAACGGCAGCAATGAACTTCAAGCGGCCTGTCAGATATTATGAAATCTGTTCTTTATATTGACCATATTCAACCCGAGCTAATACAACTTATGCAATTGCATTAAGCACAGGTTTACCCAGAATGATCTCAGTCAACTGTGCTTGGTGTTGGCAAAACAGTTTATAAAGTTGCATTTGGTTTTTTGCTCGCACTAGGTTGTGCTCAGGGTATTGAGTTTTAAAGTATTGATCGCCATTGAGGTAGTCAGTTAAAAAGCGAATGCTGAGCATAAATGGCATTAACTTCACGCCAGTAATTAAACTGTGCTGTTCAATTTCAGATAAGGTTTCTGAAAAACCATCAAGGTAAGCTTCAGTAAGTGCCGTTAACGTATTGAAGTTTATCGACATCTTAGATATTTCAGCACTGTCTTCAGGAATTGACGAACAGCAGCTACGTATCATATCGCCAAAATCATGCATTAAATAGCCCGCCATACAGGTATCTAAGTCGATCACCGCTTTAGGTTTGTGACTGTCGTAACTAAATAACAGGTTATTTATTTTGGTATCGTTATGGGTGACGCGTAACGGTAATACGTTATTGAGGTCGTTTACTTCTTCACAAAATTTTTCTTGAGAATGAATATAACCAATGATTGACGCTGCTTGCTGCTGACGTTCAACACTGGCTTGCTTTATGGCATTTTCAAACTGATTTAATCGCGCCGATAAATTATGAAAGTCAGGGATAATATCAACCAGTAGCTTGCTGTCGAAGTCGGTCAATGCAGAGGTAAATTGTGCAAAGGCATTGGCTACTAACTTTGCTTGTTCATTGTTTTCAATGGTTTCTATGGTGTAACAGTTTTCAATGCAATGAAGGCTACGCCAATATTCGCCATTAATGTTGACATGGTTTTGCTTGTTTTTTGTTTGATATTGCCAAATAGGTTGCAGTGCGTATTGGTTTTTATCACGCTTTGCTTTTAGGTGCTGGCTAATATAATCCGCGTTATTAGTCACTTGTTCTGGCGACTTAAAAACGTGTTTATTTAAATGCTGTAAAATAAAACTCTCGTTATTAGTTTTTACGAGGTAAGTGGTGTTGATTAATCCGTTTCCCAATGGCGTTACATGGCAATATTTTGGCGTATAACCAAACTCTTCGATAACGAATGATAATGCTGTTTTTTCTTGGATTGGGATCATACTTAACGCGAATACTCTGAACGACGAAGGCACATATGCCGATATTTAGGCATATGTTAAGGCATCGTTGACCAGATGGAAAGGTATACAATTTTCCCTATATGAGCAGGTTACTTTTCAGTTCCCGTTATCGGCAAGCTAATAATAAAACAAGCACCTGATGTTTCAGGCATTGTTGTTAGTTGGTTAGGTTGTTTTGACGTTGCTGGCATTGGGGGTCTATTTTTTGCCGATATCGTACCATTATGCCAATGCACAACTTTTGCGGTGATGGCTAAGCCTAAACCAAAATGGCCTAGCTCTCTTGAGCGGTCAACGTCGAGCTTAACAAAAGGGTCGAAGATGCTGTCGATGCTTTCTTCGGGAATACCTTTGCCGTCGTCTTCAACCAGAATACGCAGCTGATTACCTTGGCGACTGGCAGAAATGCTGACTTGGCTTTCGGCATACTGAACCGCATTACTGACGAGGTTTTGAATAGCGCGATAACACCAATGCGCGTCAAGCGAGAGTTTTAGTGCTTGCTTGGTTATTTCAACGCTTGGAACGTAAATTAAGCTAACTTGGTGTTGTTCGGCAAGCGATTGAAAATCAGAACAAATAGTGGTTAGTAATTCATTAATTTCTATGGTTTCACGTTTTAGTCGAAAGCCTTGGCGCTCCATACCTGCGTATTCTAAAAAGGCGGTTGTCATGTCTTCCATACGGGTTAATTCGGTTTCCATGCGCGCTAAGTAGTGATCTTTTTTGGTGATGTCTTTAGTATCAATGGCGGCTTCAACACCAAAACGTAAACAAGACATTGGCGTGCGAATATCATGAGACATGCTGCGAGCCAGCACTTTATTATCAGCAACCAGCTTTTCAATTTGCGCCGCCATACGGTTAAAACTGTTTTCTAACAAGCTGATATAGGAAAATCGGCTTAATGGCATGCGAGTCGTTAAATTGCCAGCGCCAATTTGCGCCGCGCTATTGGTTAAAAGATATAAACGGCGAGTCAAAGGAAATAGCCATGCTAATAGAATTGCGCAAACGCCCATATAGAGGGCTGCGGTTAATAACATATTTATATTTTGGTTATCAGCAACTGGTAGAGGCAGAGAAAGTTGAATAATGTAATCAGGGTGTGCAGAAAGCTGCTTTAGTAAATAGGGCTGTGTTTCCGAGGCCAGTAATAAGCCACCGGTTTGGGTCAGTTGACTGGTTAATTCTTGCGGTAGGGCAATATTCTCACTTTTATCTAATTGTAGTGAAATTTGAAACTGTTGATTAAGTGCTTGGCTTGCTTTTGTTAGTGCGGCAACAGGTAGTTCGGATAGCTGGTGATCAAAGCCTTCAATTAATTGATGGTAAACCGCATATTCATTTTGTTCATCGACAGGAGCTTGTTTTGCAACAATTTTATCTAGCCCCCAAGTGATAATAAAGAGCGAGCCGATAACGGTTAAGATGATGCTGATATATAAACGACGCACGATTAATCGCTAGATGATCCATCATTGGTCCAAGCATCTGCTACAAATAAATAGCCTTTGCCCCAAACGGTTTTAAATTTTCTGGGCTTTTGCGGGTCATCGTTGAATATTTTTCGTAAGGTTGACAGCATAACGTCAAAGCGTCTATCTTGGCCATCATATTCACGATTTTTCAGTGCTTTAAATACCGTATCTCGGTCAATAACTTCACCGGCGTGGCTTGCTAAGAAACATAAGAAGGCAAATAAACTGGTCGATAATTCAACTTCTTTACCTTGGTAGGTTACACGGTTAGCTTCAATATTAATTAGTAAATCGCCGTGTTGAATATCAGATGATACAGCAACGGCTGGTGTGGTTTGTTTTAAAGCGCCTGCTATTCTGGCGAGTAGGGCACGTGGGCGTACAGGTTTAATAACATAGTCGTTTGCACCGGCTTCTAAGCCGATAACTTCATCGAATTCATCAGCACGAGCGGTTAACATTATGATTGGCGTTTGTAGTTTTTGGCGAATTTGTCGACATACTTCAATGCCATTTAAGCCCGGTAGCATTACATCGAGCAATACGATGTCTGCGGCGAAAGAATCTAAGGTTGCCATAACTTCATCGCCGCGAGTACAGTGCTTAACGTTAAAGCCTTGTTCGGTTAAATATTCACAGACCCAATCACCTAAGGTTAAGTCATCTTCTACTAATAAAATACGTTTTGATTCGCTCATATGCTTTCTCTTAAAATATGCGCCAGCGTCGTTTTCTTGGTGACGCTTTGTGTACCCAACTCACTTCAACAGCGGTTTCTGCTATTACTTTATCAAAGTCATAGGCAATAAGTTGATAATGCATGGTTTTATTTGATTCAAACTCAAACGTTACACTGTTTTGTTTTTGGTTAAACCAACAATCTAAGGCTTCTTTTTTACCAACTTGATAAATACAATAATTGCCTTGAACAGGTGCTTGCCAAGTAAATGTAATCGTGGCGAAACACTGACGTCCTTGTGTTAGCGTAATGCATTTTGCTGGTAAAACAGAAAATGCTGATTTAACAGTAAGCTCTGCTGGAACAGCATTGGTATTTGCGTTAGGCACAGAAACTTGCTGCGCAGAAGCGCTAACTAAATTGCCGAGATAGCAGGCTAATAAGACAATTCCTTTGTCCCATTTAGAAAACATAGATAACTCCAAGCTTCACTTTCGCTAAATCTTGCGTGTCAACTAATGGGCTGTCTTTGGTACTGTCAGAATAGTGGCTGTAAGTAAAACCACCGGCAAAAGACCAACTGGTTGAAATAGGGTGTTGAGCAAATAACTCAAGTTGTACCCGATAACCTGCATTTGCTTCGTAATATGCTCTATCAGGTGTTACTTCAGAAGAGTTAACACCATAAAAATAATCCATCACTTTTTCAGAGTAATGGGTATAGCCGCCGCTGAGGTAAATATCCCAATTTCGGTAAGGCAGCATATACGTATATAAAATATCGACTACCCAACCATTTGAATCACTTAATGGCGCTAAAGTGGCAAAATCAACCGATAGTGAAGCATTTGAGTGGTAGCGAGTGTAGCGTAATCCCACACCTTCGCCAGCGTTTCTGTCACTAAGACCTTCTAACGTAGGAATAGGTTTATCAGCATCGTCAATAATATCTTCAGGCTCATAGCCAAAGAGATAGGTTTTACTGATGATGTCTAATTCCCATTCTGGGGTAACAACTAATTGATAGCCCAGTTCAGCGCCCTGTAGCGATACTCTTCTATGGTTAGATTGAATAAAAAAGCCTTTGTAATAAACATCTAACAGTATGCCTGCACCAAAATAATCGAAAGCTTCTTCTTGGTCATGTCCAGCCAATAATGATGGATTATAGGTAACAAAAATATTACCCATTGCTTGCCAACTGAAAGTTTCATTAAAAACAGTGGTTTCGTTTTCAGGAATTTTTTCATTCGAAAAGCTTGGCAAAGCTGTCATGAGTAGCAAACTGCACAATAGGTACTTGAGCATCATTGATTTCCCATAGCTTTAAGTTGAGAACTTGAATGTTTTTTCTTCATGCTTAATGTATTTTTTATTGTTCGCATATTATTTTTATTATGAATTTATGTTTATGGATAAATACATCACAGATGTCGCTACTTGTTGTTTTGTTTATTAAGCCTAGTTAAATAAGTGCTTAATGGTCATCTTAATGTTATATCATCAAACTTGATAGTTGTTGATATGTTATCAAATGTAACTATCTGGCGTTAGTTACCCAGCCTGATAAAGTGTTTAAAAAGTGTAAGAAAGCTAAGTGCATTGAAACGTTTTCTTCATTTTATTGTCGTCGTCCTAATTTGCATGCCTATGGGCAAGGCGTATTAGAGTATCAATAATGTTGGAAGAGCTGTTATAGGCAAGTACGATTTCTCGAGTTAGTTGCAGCCCTTCAATTGGCCTAAATACAACATCTCCTTTATCGAGAATTTCTTCATGCGCTGGTAAAAATGCGCAGCCTAATCCGGCATGAACTAAGCCAATGGCATAATCAATCGTGGTTATTTTGGCGCGGATATCTAAGCTTATTCCGGCTAAAGCTAGGGTGTCCTGTAGCGTTGTCCAAGCACTGCACGGTGTGCGCTGAATAAAGGCTAAGTTGTCGAGTTGCTTTAAGGTTATGGTGTCATTCAGTGCAAATATGTGATCATAAGGTAAGGCTAACAGGTAGTCTTCTTGCCACATATCAATAAAGTGTTCTCCATCTTCTAATTCATCTTTTAAAATAATACGGGCATCGACACTTTCTGAATGAGGCACTAATGTTAGCTCAACCTCAGGTTGTGCAGCGGTGAAATCTTTAAGTAGCAAGCTCATACGCTCAACACCTAAACCTCGTGTTACGCCTAAGTTAAATGCTTGTTTGTTAGCCTTTTCAGCAAAAATAGTTTTTATTGCCCCTGCTTGCCCTAGTAACTGCTTAGCGAGTGGAAATAGTTTATCGCCTTGCTCTGTTGGCGTTACGCCACGAGCATGACGTTTAAACAAAGAAACATTAAGTTGTTGTTCTAGCTGAGCAATTGCAGATGAAATTGATGGTTGAGCAATAAAGCACGACTTTGCCGCGGCGCTAAAGCTTTTCAGTTCATAAACCGAGGTGAAATAATAAAGTGACTTTAAATCCATAAGTGTATCTTAATAACTAACTATAGCTAAAAACTATAGCAGATAAAGAAAAAGAATATTTTAACTTTGGCTAATATTTGCTTATTATTTTTGCAATTCTAAATTCACCCGCTAAAAAATAGGTAAATACATGTCTAGTTCAAGCAGTGCTAACCGTCCGTCATTTAAATGGGAAGATCCACTTTTATTCGATTCTTTATTATCTGAAGAAGAGCGAATGATACGTGATAGTGCCCATCAATATTGCCAAGAAAAACTAATGCCACGTGTATTAGAGGCAAATCGTAATGAAGTATTTGACGTTGAAATTATGCGTGAACTTGGTGAGTTAGGTTTACTTGGCGCAACATTACCTGAGAAATACGGTTGTGCTGGTGTTAACTATGTAACTTATGGTTTAGTTGCGCGCGAAGTAGAGCGTGTTGATAGTGGTTACCGCAGCGCCATGAGTGTACAGTCGTCATTGGTTATGCACCCTATTTATGCTTATGGTAGCGAAGAACAACGTATGAAGTATTTACCTAAGCTTGCCACTGGTGAATATATTGGTTGTTTTGGTTTAACTGAGCCAAACTCAGGTTCAGATCCAGCCAGTTTATCAACTCATGCTACAGAAGTTGATGGCGGCTATCGTATTACGGGTAATAAAATGTGGATCACTAATTCACCTGTAGCAGATATTTTTATTGTTTGGGCAAAACTTGACGGTGTGATCCGTGGCTTTATTCTAGAAAAAGGCATGGAAGGTTTAAGCGCGCCGAAAATTGAAGGTAAATTTTCACTACGTGCCTCTATTACTGGTGAAATTGTAATGGACAACGTTTTCGTACCAAGCGAAAACTTATTGCCAAACGTTAAAGGTTTATCTGGCCCATTTGGTTGTTTAAACAAAGCGCGTTACGGTATTGCTTGGGGCGCGTTAGGAGCGGCAGAGTTTTGTTGGCATGGTGCTCGTCAATATACCCTTGACCGTGAACAATTTGGTCGCCCGTTAGCCGCAACACAATTAGTACAAAAGAAATTAGCGGATATGCAAACGGATATCACCACAGGTTTATTTGCGTGTTTGCAGGTTGGTCGATTAATGGATGCAGACCAATTAGCACCTGAGGCGATTTCACTGATCAAACGTAATTCTTGTGGTAAAGCATTAGAAATTGCTCGCATTGCCCGTGATATGCACGGTGGTAATGGTATTGCGGATGAGTTCCACATTATTCGCCATATGATTAATCTAGAGGCGGTAAATACCTACGAAGGTACGCATGATATTCATGCTTTGATATTGGGCCGAGCTCAAACAGGCTTGCAAGCCTTTTTCTAAAGTTAACAATAAGTAAAGGCGTATTAACACTACGCCTTTTGTTTATGAGCTTAACGGTAATTTTAAATAGCCTAAGCCAGGTTAAATATACAAAATCACAATTTCCACTGGAGATATGATGTCTGATCGTAATCAATTGGTGAAAGAAAACTTTATCAATTTTGTCCGTGCCCAAACTTTACCAGAATCACCAATTACATTAACACCAGCAGATGTTGGTTTAAGTCATACCGATGTTATTGATTTATTCGAAACACAAGTGATGAGTCGTCATTTAGATTTGCAATCACGTGTGATGCAAAAGAAAGGACAAAGCTTTTATACTATTGGTAGTTCAGGGCATGAAGGCAATGCCGCTTACGCAAAAGCATTTCGTCCTACTGATATGGCATTTTTACATTATCGCAGTGGTGCCTTTGTTATCCAACGAGGCAAACAAGTACCTGGACAAACGTCGCTTTACGACATGTTGTTATCGTTCGCGGCTTCAAAAGATGATCCTATTTCCGGTGGACGCCATAAAGTATTGGGTAGCAAGGCTTTGTCTATTCCACCACAGACTAGTACTATCGCTTCACACTTACCGAAAGCTATGGGTGCAGCGTATAGTATTCCGCTTGCCAAACGTTTAGCGCATCAAGGTGAGATACCAGATGATGGCGTCATTATTTGTAATTTTGGTGATGCCTCTTCCAATCATTCAACTACACAAGGTGCAATTAATAGTACGGCATGGGCGGCGTATCAGTCGATTCCTATGCCTATTGTCTTTATTTGTGAAGATAATGGTATCGGCATTTCCACTTCAACACCTGAAGGTTGGATCGCGGCAAATTATAAAAACCGTGAAGGCTTACATTACCTGTATTGTGATGGTTTAAATATTCTAGATACTTATAAAACCGCGAAAGAGGCTGAACGTATTGCCCGCGAAATGCGCAAGCCGGTATTTCTCCATGTGCGAACGGTGCGCTTGCTAGGGCACGCAGGCTCTGATGCCGAGTTTGTTTATCGTGATATGGCTGATATTACCGCCACTGAGTTTCAAGACCCGTTATTGCATACCGCACGTATTATTCTGGAAAATAATATTTTAACCTCAGATGAGCTGATTAATATTTACCAGCAAGTTGAACAACGTATTGCGGTAGTTGCTGAAAATGCTGCTAGCAAAGAAAAGCTAACCTCAGCCAATGCTGTAATGAAAAGTATTGTGCCTGATGTCATTAAAGCACGGAGTTCTGTGACAGTAACGCAAGAACAGCGTGGCGAAATTTTTAAACATGAAAAACATAACCTCAAGAAAAAACAGCACTTAGCTAAATTGATTAACTGGGCATTAATGGACTTAATGGCTGAGTACCCAAACATTGTAATGTGTGGTGAAGATATTGGTAAAAAAGGTGGTGTTTATAATGTGACGGCTAAGCTTTGCGAGCGTTTTGGTAAGAATCGCGTCATTAATACTTTATTAGATGAGCAAACCATTTTAGGCACCGCCATTGGCCTTGCTCATAATAATTTTTTACCTATTCCTGAAATTCAATTTTTAGCTTATGTCCATAATGCTGAAGATCAAATTCGTGGTGAGGCGGCAACGTTGCCGTTTTTCTCTAACGGCCAGTTTACCAATCCTATGGTGATCCGTATTGCTGGCTTAGCCTACCAAAAAGGTTTTGGTGGTCATTTTCATAACGATAATTCTTTTGCCGTTTTCCGTGATATTCCAGGATTAATTATTGCTTGTCCTTCAAATGGTGCAGACGCCGTTGAAATGATGCGCGCCAGTGTGCGTTTAGCGCAAGAGCAACAGCGCATGGTGGTATTTTTAGAGCCGATTGCTTTATACATGACCAAAGATTTGCATCAAGAAGGTGATGGCTTGTGGACTCATGAATATCAACCACCGGCTAGCGATGATCAAGCAGTAAACTTAACTGTTAAAACCCATGGCGAGGGTAAGCAGCTTTGTATTTTAACTTATGGCAATGGTAATTATTTATCACGCCAAGCACAAAAACAATTAGCAGAGCAGGGCATTGAGGCACGAGTTGTTGATTTACGTTGGTTAGCGCCATTAGATGAAAAAGGTATTTTGGCGCAGGTTAATGACTGTGAAAGTGTGCTTATTGTAGATGAATGTCGCCAAACCGGTTCAATCAGTGAAGCATTGGTTACCTTGCTCCACGAGCAAGCTGAAACGCTACCAAAAATTAAACGCGTTACCGCCAGTGATAGTTTTATTCCTTTAGGCGCAGCGGCTTATGAAGTACTACCATCGGTTGAAAATATAGTGACAGCGGCTATGGAGATTTGCCAATGAGTTCATCAGTAGAACAGTCAGTAAAAAAGAAGCAACGAGCCGTTGTAATTTGCCCAGGTCGCGGCACATACAATAAAGAAGAGTTAGGCTACTTACAGCGCTTACACAGTGATAAAACTGAAATAGTATCGCTAATAGATGATTATCGTGACGGTCAGGGGCAGATAAAAGTTTCTGAACTTGATGGCATGGATAACTACAGTATGCGGGTGCACACTGCAGGGGAAAATGCTTCAGCACTAATTTATGCCTGCGCCTTGTCTGATTATCAAGCCATTAATAAAGATGAGTTTGATATTGTTGCTGTTACTGGTAACTCCATGGGTTGGTATATTGCTTTAGCCGTTGCTGGCGCATTAGCGCCACCACAAGCGATTGAGCTAATAAATACTATGGGCTCGATGATGACCAAAGGTGTTATTGGCGGCCAAATGATTTACCCGATCATTAATGATGACTGGCAAATTGACAGTGAAAAAGAACAACAAGTGATGCAGTGGTTGGCACAAGCCAATGAACAAGCTGGCTGTGAAGTGCATATATCGATAAATCTTGGTGGTTATATTGTATTTGGTGGTAATAAGGCGGGATTAAAAGCGCTGGAAACGTTATTGCCAGTTGTACAAGACCGATACCCAATGAATTTATTTAACCATGCTGCTTTTCATACACCATTGTTAACGGATGTATCAAAACAAGCAATGGATAAAATGCCAGCATCGATGTTTAATGCCCCGAAAGTTCCACTTATCGATGGCTTAGGGCAAGTTTGGCAGCCATATAGTTGTGATACTGAAAAGCTATATAATTACACGCTTGATACGCAAGTAGTTGCACCTTACAACTTATCAAAAGCGATTGAAGTGGCAATTAAAGAGTTTGCGCCTGACAAGTTAATTATTTTAGGGCCTGGGGCAACATTAGGTGGCGCTGTTGCACAAAGCCTAATTGCTCATCAATGGCATGGTATGACAAACAAGGCTGATTTTATTGGCTTACAAAAGCAAAATCCTTATATTTTAGCGATGGGGTTAACTGAGCAACGTAAACAGGTTGTTGAATAATTTGGATAAAGCGCTGAGTTGAAAATAAAAAATGGCTGAACTTTTATTATTTTTATACAATAGGCATTAGATATTTCTGTATTGAGCTAAAACATGACAACAAGCCGTAAAAAAAATGAAGCCGAATTAATTGTAGCCTTTAAAGCCTTATTGAAAGAGCAATGTTATGGCTCGCAAAGTCAATTAGCTGATGCACTTGCTGAGCAAGGCTTTAAGAATATGTCGCAGGCAAAAATATCTAGATTATTGTCTAAGCTTGGCGCGGTAAAAATGCGTAATGCTAGCGAACAAGTGGTTTATATTTTACCTGATGAACTTGCGGTGCCTAAATCAAAGCAAGCCATTCAATCTGTGGTGATTAGTGTGAAACACAACAACATGCAGATAATTCTAAAAACCGGTATCGGCGGCGCACCTTTGATTTCTCGAATGCTAGATAGTTTAGGCGAATCAACGGGGATTTTAGGCACACTGGCAGGTGACGATACGATATTCATAGCTCCAACGGATGTTGGCCGTATTGATGAAATTACCAAAGAAATTAGTTTGTTGTTAGGTGTTTCAACACAAAAATAAACTACTTATTGCTAATTTATTTGCAAAGAAAGGGTGAACAGTGAATGTTTACCCTTTTTTATTTATTCGCGAAAATAAAACGAGTTTTACTATAGAAAGGCATGTCTGGTCGAAGGATTGTATTGCTTATGTTTGCTCCAGCGTTTTTATTCGCCATTCTTTGTGGTTCAAAACAAAATGCTGAATGCTTTTGATATCGGCATTGTTCTTTACCTACTTGGCTACCATCAATGTAATTAGCGGTATATAAAATCAAGCAAGGTTGGTCGGTATACATAGTTAAGCGTCTGCCTGAGGTAGGCTCGAATGCCATAGCCGAATAGTTATCGCCATCAATTGCATCTTGATTATTTAACCAGTAGTTGTCATATCCTTTAGCTATTTTAACCTGTTTATCGTCGCCATTAATGTTCTTTCCTAGTAACTCTGGCTGAGTGAAGTCTTGAGCGCTGCCAGTCACCTTTCTAATTTCTCCAGTCGGATAAATACGTTCATCCATAGGTAAAAAGTAATCGGCGTTGAGCTGGACTTGATGCTGATAAATGTCACCCGAATTGTGCCCAGCCAAATTGAAATAGCTATGCTGAGTAAGGTTAACAATAGTGCTTTTGTCTGTGCTGGCAAAATACTCTACGGTAAGTTCATTTTGCTGATTTAAGCTATATATAACTTTAAATTCAACATTACCTGGAAAGCCGTTATCTCCATCTGGACTAGTATGTCGTAAAATTAAACTAACCTTGTCATTGCTACTTTTAGTTTCTGCTTGCCAAAGCTGTTTATTTAACGCTTTGAAGCCGCCATGAAGTTGGTTATCGTTGTTGTTGATGCTGAGTTGATAACTTTCATCATCAATAGTAAGTGAGCCTTGATCTATTCGACCAGCAAAACGGCCAATTATTGCACCTAAATAGTATGGGTCTCGCTCATAATCTTGAACAGTGTCATAACCTAAAACAATATCGGCAGAACGATTATTTTTATCTAAAGTTTGTAGTGAAACGATAATGCCGCCGTAATTACTGATTTTTATTTGCGTACCGTTGTCATTGCTTAAAGTAAAAAGTAGGGTATTTTCACCGTTAGTTAGTTGACCGAATTCGCTTTGGCTAATCATTAGGTTATTTTGAATAGATCTACTGCTCATGTTGTTTTCATCATCAAATATAGAGCTAAGACTATAACAAATGATTTTACTGAAATACCAGCGATTAAAAGAGGTTGGCAATAGGAAAGAATAAGTCACAACGCTGAATAGTTGTGACTTGGTATGCTGAACTTTAATTAATGGCTACGATTAGCAGCAATATGCGCCAGAGAAATAAGTGCTTGTTTGTGCTCTGAATCAGGCAAAGCAGCGATAGCGTTAATGGCTTTGTCTGCTTCTTGCTCTGCCTTTTTCTGAGTATAGACTAATGAACCTGTTTGTTGCATGGCCGCTAGAATCTCATCGAGGTTGTCCATGCCATCGCCATTTTCTATTGCGCTACGAATTAGCGCACTTTGTTGCTCATTGCCGTGTTTCATTGCGTAAAGCAGCGGAAGAGTTGGTTTGCCTTCTGCTAAATCATCACCAACATTTTTCCCCATTTCTTGCGCGTCAGCGGTGTAATCCATAATATCGTCAACTAACTGAAAAGCAGTGCCCAAATGTTTACCATAATTTTGCATCGCTGTTTCAGTTGCTTGATCTTGCTCGGCAATTACCGCAGCTAAACGTGTTGCTGCTTCAAATAATTTTGCTGTTTTGCAGTAAATAACCTGCATATAACTTTCTTCAGTGGTTTCAGGATCATTACAGTTCATTAACTGTAAAACTTCACCTTCAGCAATAATATTGGTGGCGTCGGAAAGAATATCCATTATTTGCAAGTTATTTAGCTCACTCATCATTTGAAATGAACGTGAATACAAAAAGTCGCCGACTAAAACACTGGCGCTATTGCCAAACATGGCATTGGCCGTTTCACGGCCACGGCGCATATTAGATTCATCAACTACATCGTCGTGCAATAGGGTAGAGGTATGAATGAACTCAATAATAGCGGCGAGTTGTAAATGCTCACTTCCTTGATACCCCATAGCTCGAGCAGCTAGTACGGTTAGTAGTGGGCGCATGCGTTTGCCACCGCCATTGACTATATATATGCCTAGTTGGTTAATTAAGGCGACATCAGAATGAAGCTTAGAAAAGATAAGGTCGTTGACCGCTGTCATGTCTTGTTGCGTCAAAGATTGAATGTTTTTGATGTTCATAAAGCGTAACGAGCTACCTTTCATGTTATAATGCACAATATATTCAGGGCTAATTTTACACGAAATTCATAGCGATAGAAGTTTTCTAAGCGATAAGTTTTTTGTTAAATAAAAATTATAATAAATCATTACTTTTCTACTTGCCCTCGCCGATATCTTCGCGTAGAATTCGCGCCCTATAATTTTAAATTTAAGCGTCACATACATAGATGATGGCGCAGTACGGAGTAGCTATGTACGCGGTATTCCAAAGCGGTGGTAAACAGCATCGTGTAACTGAAGGCCAAACAGTTCGTTTAGAAAAAATTGAACTTGAAGTTGGTGCAGCAGTAGAATTCGAAAACGTTTTAATGATCGCCGATGGCGAGAACATCAATGTAGGTGCACCTTACATTGCTGGTGGTAAAGTTGTGGCAGAGGTTGTTAACCAAGGTCGCGCTGACAAAGTTAAAATTGTTAAATTTAAACGTCGTAAGCATTCACGCAAGCAAGCGGGCCATCGTCAATGGTTCACTGAAGTGAAAATTACTGGCATTAACGGCTAATTAGGAGCGATTTACAATGGCACATAAGAAAGCTGCAGGTAGTACACGTAACGGTCGTGATTCAGAAGCTAAACGCCTAGGTGTTAAGCGTTTTGGTGGCGAAACAGTTTTAGCAGGTAACATTATTGTTCGTCAACGTGGTACTAAGTTCCACGCTGGTAACAACATGGGTATCGGTAAAGACCACACTTTATTTGCTTTATCTGACGGTAAAGTACAATTTGAAGTAAAAGGTCCTAAAAACCGCAAGTTTGTAAGCATTATCGCTGAGTAGTAATACGCAAACTTATAAAACCCTGCTGTTACGCAGGGTTTTTTTTTGCAATTAATTTAATTTTCCGTCTGACAAAAATAGTGATGGCATATGTTATTGCTACTTATTGTATAAAAAGTGACATAGTTCAAAGCTAATTGACTAAAATCATTTATAATAGATGGCAGAAAATAACGATTTGGAGTGTTTTAAAACACCATGAAATTCGTAGATGAAGTAGAAATTCGCGTCGAAGCCGGCGACGGTGGTAATGGTTGCGTAAGCTTCCGTAAAGAAAAGTATATTGAGTTCGGTGGTCCAAATGGCGGTGACGGCGGTGACGGCGGCGATGTTTATTTAGTTGCCGATGAAAGTTGGAATACGCTTATCGACTATCGCTTTGAACGCTTTCATCGCGCAAAACGTGGTGAAAACGGTAAGAGCCGTGACTGTACCGGTAAAAGCTCTGATGATTTATTGTTAAAAGTACCTGTTGGTACACGTGCTATTGATGTTGATACGGGTGAGCAGTTAGGCGACTTAACGCAGCATGAACAAAAGTTACTTGTTGCAAAAGGTGGTTGGCATGGTTTAGGGAATACGCGCTTTAAAAGTAGTACTAACAGGGCTCCTCGTCAGAAAACTGATGGCACACCGGGCGAAATTCGTAACCTGAAACTTGAGTTATTATTGCTTGCTGATGTTGGTCTGTTAGGTTTGCCAAATGCTGGTAAATCAACACTTATTCGTAGTGTTTCCGCAGCGAAACCAAAAGTTGCAGATTACCCATTTACCACCTTAGTACCTAATTTAGGTGTGGTGCGTTTAGATGCGCAACGCAGCTTCGTTATTGCTGATATTCCAGGATTGATTGAAGGTGCCGCTGATGGTGCCGGTTTAGGTACACAGTTTCTTAAGCATTTAGAGCGTTGTCGTATTCTTTTACATGTTGTTGACGTGATGCCTATTGATGGCTCTGATCCGCTTGAGAACGCACAAACGATTATTAGTGAGTTAGAAACACATTCTGCAGAGTTAGCTGATAAACCACGTTGGTTAGTATTTAACAAACTAGATTTGATGCTAGAAGAAGAAGCCAAAGAAGTCACAGATCGTATTATTGAAGGACTTGGCTGGGAAGGTGAAGTTCGCAGCATATCTGCCTTTAATAAAATGGGTACTGATGATCTTTGCCAAGGGGTGATGAACTTTATTGAATCACTTCCTGTTGAGGAAGAAGAAACGCCTGTTGATGGTAAAACCGTTGAATTTAAATGGGATACTTATCATGAAGATGCCATGGCTGACCTAGAAGATGACCTTGACGATGAAGATTGGGATGAAGACGATTATGACGTTGAAGTGGAATACAAACGCTAATCATCTCAGTTTCTAAATCAGTTAACGATATAAGGTGCATTTGCTGACTAGCAATTGCACCTTTTTTGTTGTTTAGAATAACGTATAATCCCTTTTAAATTTACCGAGTTAATAACAATATACTTATGACAATACTTTCCATGATAGTGGCACATGCAGACAATCGCGTTATTGGCAAAGATAACGACATGCCATGGCATTTACCCGCAGATTTAGCCTACTTTAAAAAAACAACATTAGGTAAACCTATTATTATGGGGCGGAAAACTTATGAGTCGATTGGTCGTCCGTTGCCGGGTCGTAAAAATATTGTTATTTCGCGTGATGGCAGTTATCAGGCTGAAGGGGTTGACGTTGTTGGCTCTGTTGATGCTGCATTAGCACTAGTGAACGATGTTGAAGAAGTGATGGTGATTGGTGGTGGAGCAATATATAAACATTGTTTACCAGCTGCGAACCGACTTTATATAACGCATATTGATGCTGACATAAAAGGCGACACTTATTTTCCACAGTATGACCTTAAAGAGTGGCAATTAATCGCAAGCGAGCTACGAGAGTCTGATGAAAAGAACGCCTATAAGCTTAACTTTTGTGTTTACCAAAGACAGTCATAATATTTGTTAAAGGCGTCTTTTTAATGAAATAGTGAGCCTAGCTTGGGGTACTAACAGTTTCTCTGTCTATAATTAGCTGAGACGATATTTATCGAGGCTTAATTAATGGATATATTTGATAATATTGTGGTCTTGGTTGGCTGCGCACTAATTGTAATTGGTTTAGTGCTCTTTATTATTGGTAAAAAGGAAAGTGCCAATAGTAATCATGTTGAAGGCTTTGGTATTAAGTTAAATGTTAGTAACCCTTCAATAATTTTGATTGTGTTAGGGGTTGGGTTATTACTGGTGCCTCGATTACTACCAAACCCTAAATTACAGCAGAGCAGCCAAGCTTCGAATCAAAAAACGATTAATCGCCAAGGTAGTGTCGAGATAGCTCAACAAGTACAAGAAAAACAACAGCCAGCTCAAAAACCTACAATTCAGGCGCAAGTTCAAAGCCAGCAGCAAGATAACACTATTGAAACTGCCGCAGAAAAATTAGTTCAACAGCAAGCTGAGCTAAATATTAGCACACCTACTACTAAGATATATTTTCCTAGCGGCCGTTGGCAATTAACTGGATATCAGGAAAATGGCATAGATTTATCGACAAATGTTGGTGCTTCGTTAGTGTTTAGCAAAAAGTCTAATGTGCTTTATTTTTGGAGTTCGGAATTTGATTTTGTAGATAGCTTGGGCAACCTAATTCGATATCAATACCAAGGCACAACCTTTTTTGATAGCGGCTCCTATTATATTTCATTTCTTAGTAGCAATGATCCTGGTTTTGTAGGGCAGGATAAGGTGCCATTGGAGCTGAAGCTAGAAAATGGTGGGCAGTTGCATATGAGATATTTTTTTAACAATAGTGACATTTTGTTGCATTGGCAGAAAATTTTTTAAATAGCCTTAAGGCATTAATAAGATTATTTTTTCAAGAGGCTGATACTACGGCATTAGTTAGGTTTTTTAGTTGTGATTAGGCATAAATCTGTTTGCTGTTATTCCCATTGTGTGGTCGAAAAACATTTGACGACTTCATATCAATAAAAAAACCGAACAGAATTAACGGTTCGGTTTTATCTAACTTTCTGTTTAAAGAGCTGAGCGTATATTTGCTGCTCTTTATGTTTCAGGGAAAATTTATAATTTAAATTCTTGCACTGATTGTTGCAGCTCTTCAGCTAGTCGAGCAACTTCACTGCTTGATTCTGCTGTTTGTTGCGAGCCAGCCGTTGTTTGCTCAGCTATAGCAACAATCGACTCTAAGTTCTCACTAATTTCATGCGCAACAACACTTTGTTCTTCGGCTGCTGTAGCAATTTGTGAACTGCGATCAAAGGCTTCATGTACTGCATGAGTAATGGTATCTAGAGCTTGTTCAGCTTGAACACTTTGATCGACACAATTAGTTGCCTGTTTCTTACCCGTTTCCATAACAGATACGGCTTTTTCAGCGCCACCTTGAAGAACTTCAATCATATTTTGAATTTCTTGCGTTGACTCTTGTGTTCTGCTTGCTAGCGTTCTAACTTCATCGGCAACAACAGCAAAACCTCGACCCTGCTCACCAGCGCGTGCAGCTTCAATGGCAGCGTTTAGCGCGAGTAAGTTGGTTTGTTCTGCAATACCACGAATAACATCAAGAATACCACCAATGGATGCACTGTCTTGTTGTAGTTTGTTGATTACTTGTGAGGCAGATTCAACTTCGTTGGCTAATAGCTCAATGGTTTCACGATTGCGTCCTGAAATTACTTTAACACGTTCAGCTTCGTCATCTGCTTGCTTAATTTCACCTAATGCGTCGTTAGCACTTGATAATACACTTTGTGAGGTACTGCTCATTTCAGTAGTAGCTGACGCTGCTTGTTCTACTTGTGTGCGCTGTTCTTCAATGGCTGTAGTACTTTGTGCTGTAACCGCAGAGGTTTGCTCTGCCGCAGTCGCTAGCTGAGTAGAACGACTGACAATACTTTGAATAAGGCTTCTTAGGCTATCGATAAGCAAATTACAGTTACGTGATAGTTGCGCAAATTCATCGTTGCCACTTTCATCGAGCTTACGTGATAAGTCACCAGAAGCAACTACGTTAAGCATTTCGTTAACTCGACCTAATGGGCGGGTAATGCTGGTTAATGTAACCCAAGCAATGGCTATAGCTAATGCAATAGAAATTAAGGTAATAACAACCGTATTACGTGTACCGTCTGATACTGAGTCTTCAACAAGTATCCCGGTTTCTATGGTATTTTTGTTTGCTAAGTCAACCTGAGTTGCCAAAATAGCATTGCTTTTACTAATACCTTCCTCTGAAGCTTTTAAACTATTGGTAGCTGAAGCCATGGCGTTAAGCTGGCTATCTTTATTATCAAATATTTTCTCGCTACCTGTGATGTAATTTTTTAATTCAGAGAAGCTAGCGCCAAGTTCTTCAGCTACGCTTGGTGCTCCTTGCTGGTTTAACTCGCTAATTACGTCATCAACTGAGTTAGTAATATCGGTAAATGAGTTTTTAATTTCATTAGCAACGAGTGCCGCAGATTGTTGGTCGATAATTTCGCGGTATTCAAAGGCAGAGCTAACCATGCTGTTAAGTAGGGTTTCTAGGTGCTCAGCTAAGCTTACAGCACGCTGTAACTTTGTATCGGCTAAATCATGATCAGCTAGGTCTAACAGCACAGTGGCGGTATCATCCGCTTTCTCTTCAATCAGGTCTACTTTTTCCACCAAAGTTGCATATTGCTCTATGGCGAGTTTTCGGTTGTTTAGTACACTGTCAATTTCGCCTTCTAAATTATCATAAACCGCGTCAACTTTACGTAAGTTTGTGATCAGGCTAGTTTCATCCTTGACGATATTTTTTAGCTTTTTCAGTTGTGTTCTAAAGTCTGCTTTATCGGCATCAAATGAAGCTCTATTATTGGCCAATGGAGCTAGTTCGGTTTGATAGTATGCACGTAAGGTTAAATTACCTATATTGGTTAAATCGTTTGCAAGTTTATTGCTGCCCTTTAATGTAGGTATAGCAAGTTCATTTTGCTGCTTTGTGGCATCACCAATAGTGTTTAAACTACTCCATGATATTATGCTGGTTAAAAAAAGTAATAGGGAAATAATGGTGAAGCCACCGATTATTTTCATTGCTACTGTTAATTTCATAGATCCCACCAATATATAAATTTCATTATTTTTCCGGTTGATAAAGTAATAAAAACTTAATTCTATCACCAAAACAAACCTGCAATTTTTATTAGACTACTTAGGAATACATACAAGTCTTAACGCTAGTATAACAAGCTATCTAACTTTTTAAACCAAAGAGCACTGTTTACTTTAGCTTTTGTGCGCCTGTTCCGTAAATATTTTCTTATCATGCCACCTAAGAATAGATAAATGGTGCCCCCAAACACAGCCGGTATCAAGGGCGTGGATATTTTTAGGTGAACAATTTCCCATTAATGCAGCCCAATGGCCAAATATCCATTGTGTGCTTGAACTTAGGTGTGAAAAGTCAAACCAAGGCATTAGGTTGCTTGGTGCCTTCTCAAGACCTTCTTTGCAATCAAAATCTAAACTGCCGTCATTAAAGCAATAACGCATGCGTGTTAAGGTATTAATAGTAAATCTGAATTTTTCTATATCTGTATTGGCTTTGCTCCAGCTATTTGGTTGAGCGCCATACATTTGTTTTAACCAAAATTTGAATTCAGCTGATATTAGCTTTTCATGGGCACTTGTTGCTTGCTCTATGGCAATTACTGGGTTCCATTGTGGTGAAAGCCCAGCATGGGACATATATGTATTTTCGTTTGGTAGCTGTTGAATTAACGGTTGTTTTCTTAGCCAATGCATTAGTTCTTCGATATCTGGAGCAGAGAGAAGCATCGCCAGCCGATCTTGCTTTTTAACTTTCTTCAAGCCATGAAATACTGAAAGCAAATGTAAATCATGATTGCCTAAAACAATTTTCGCACTATTTTTTAGGGATTTTATGAAACGTAACGTAGTTAATGAGTCAGGGCCGCGGGCTACAAGATCACCAGCAACATACAATTGGTCGGTACTTACTGAAAAAGCAATTTTCTCAAGTAGTGCATCTAGTTCGCTATAACAACCTTGAATATCTCCAACAAAATAAATGGCCATAAAACTCCATTAATTTAATATATTTGGTTTCGCTAAACGAAATATTGGAATATCAACTTGAATGAGTTCACCATTGTTCCGCTGCATTTGGTAATGCCCTTGCATGTTGCCAAGTGGTGATTTTAATATGCAACCGCTGGTGTATGTAAAGCTTTGGTCAGCTTCAATAAAAGGTTGTTGGCCAATTACTCCTTCGCCAGAAACTGTATTGTTTTCACCGTTGGAATCAGTAATTTGCCAGTATCTATTGATTAACTGAACTGTTTCTTCACTTTCATTGCTAATTGTAATGGTATAACTAAAAACGAATTGCTGTTCATTCTCCAGCGATTGCTGGGCAATATAATCACTTGTAACTGATACTCGTATATTGTTGGAAATGAGAACGTTTTGTTTAGTCATTGCTGTCCGTGATCGGGTTATCTGTTATAAAATTAGCTAGCTTAATAAAGTCATCTAAATGCAAATTTTCTGGGCGCAAGCTAGGGTTTACACCTAGTTCTTGTAGTTGCTCTGCCGATATTAGCTTTTTAAAACTGTTTCGAATTGTTTTACGGCGCTGGTTAAATGCCGATAAACATACTTGATTGAGCGCTTTTAGATCTTTAACAGGGTTTTTAATCACTTTGTGCGGTACCAGGCGAACAATTGCTGAATCGACCTTCGGTGCTGGCTTAAATGCTTCTGGGCCAATTTCCATTACCGGAATAACCTGACATTGATATTGGGTCATAATAGATAAACGACCATATGATTTGCAATCAGGGCCTGATGCCATTCGCTCAACGACTTCTTTTTGTAGCATAAAGTGCATATCTTTCACTTTGTCTTTAAAAGTTAACAAATGAAAGATTAGCGGTGTGGAAATGTTATAGGGTAAATTACCAAAAATACGTAATGGTTTGTCTGCACATGCGAGTTTAGCGAAATCAAACTTTAAGGCATCTTCTTCGTAAATGGTTAATTTAGGTGCTAAAAAAGGGTGATGACGTAATCTGTGTGCTAAATCTCTATCAAGCTCTACAACACTTAGTGCGCCAGCACGCTCAATGACTGGCTCCGTTAGGGCACCTAAACCAGGGCCTATTTCAATTAAATTTTCATTTGGCTCAGGATTAATTGCATCGACTATGTCGCTTATAATGGCATCGTTATGTAGAAAGTTTTGACCGAAACGTTTTTTTGCCTGATGGCCTAAATGGGAGTTTTTACTCATAATTTTGTATTGCTCAAATAACTCTACGGTTGATTGTTAGCTAAAGTGATTGCCGTTTGTATAGCTTCATTAAAGCTTCCAACGTCAGCTTGGTTACTGCCTGCTAAGTCTAAGGCTGTACCGTGGTCAACGGATGTTCTAATAAATGGTAATCCTAAAGTTATATTTACTGATGAACCAAAGCCTTTAAATTTAAGAACTGGTAAACCTTGGTCGTGAAACATACTTAATATTGCATCGGCATCTGCTAGGTATTTTTCTTGAAAAATGGTGTCAGCTGGCAGTGGCCCAATTAAATTCATACCTTCTTGTCTTAATTCATCAAGCGCTGGGATCATAACATCAATTTCTTCGCGGCCTAAATGTCCATCTTCACCGGCATGAGGGTTGATCCCACAAACATAAATTTTAGGCTCAGAAATGCCAAATTTAGTCATTAAATCTTGATGTAATATACGGGTAATTTTCTGTAAGCGCTCAAAAGTAATTGCTTTTGCAACATAAGCGAGCGGAATATGAGTGGTAACAAGCGCTACTCTCAACCCTTCGGTAGCTAGCATCATAACTACATCGGTACAATTTGCTTGGTTAGCAAAGTATTCTGTGTGACCACTAAAGGGAATGCCTGCTTGATTTATCAAGCCTTTATGTACCGGACCTGTTACAACCGCGTCAAATTCACCAGAAATATTTTTCTCACTGGCAATGCGCAATGTTTCGACAACATAACGACCATTATTCGGGTTTAATTCGCCTGCTTGGCATTCGTCATCTAATGCGACAGGTAGAACGGTTAAGGTTCCTGCTTGATGGGCACTGGGTTTACTATTTTCATCATAAGTTTTGATGATTAATGGTAAACCAAGCATAGCAGCTCGAGCTGTCAATAACTCAGGAGAGGCAACTACAATAATTTGTGTTGGCCAATCCTGCTGGGCAATTTCAATGACCAGGTCAGGGCCAATGCCTGCCGGTTCTCCTGGTGTTATTGCAATTCTTTTTAACACTAGTTCTTTTCCGATTCGATCACTTCAATATAAGCTTCGTCGCGTAATTCTTTTAACCAACGAGCTCCTTCAATACCAAACTTGCGATTGTATAAAATTTGGTATGCACGATTTTCATTCATTTGGTTTGTGGCATCTAACGTACGGCGGCCAGTTAGTTTGGCAATATGCCAGCCAAATGATGAACGAAATGGCTTATGTATTTCATCAATATCCAAACTAGCCAATGCCTCTGAAAAGGCAGGGTCATATTTACCAGGGTCTGACCAACCCAAGTCCCCACCCCTAACAGCTGTTGGTCCTTGTGAATGTTCTTTTGCTAGTTCAGCGAAGTCAGCTTCACCTGCGTTTAGTTGATCAACAAAACCTTGTAGCATAGCTTCAGCTTTCGCTTCGCTAAGAATAATAGATGGTTCGATTAATATGTGGCTGGCTCTTACTTCTTCAATTTCCACCACTTGGCGACCGCGAATATCAACAAGCTTGACTATGCTAAAACCTAATCCGGTTCTAATAGGGCCAAAAATGCTGCCTTTTTCTTTGCCATCAACAAGCTTTGAAAATAAGGTGGGCATTTCATTAATACTTTTCCAACCTAGATCTCCGCCTTCAAGCGCTTTAGCACCACCTGATGATGTCATAGCAATTTTGGTAAAATCACTGCCACTTTCCAACAATTCAATAACCTTTTCTGCTCTGGTTTTTGCAGAGTTAATATCTTCTTGGGTCGGGTTGTTAGGAAATTCTATTAATATATGCCCAAGTCGGTACTCTTCGTCAGCACTGTTTTGCTCTTTCATAGCGGAAAGTAGATTAGCAACATCTTGTGGAGATATATAAATGCGACGTCTTAAGCTAGCACGGCGTACCTCACCTGAAATAAGCTCTTTTCTTACTTGTTCACGATATTTTTCGTAATTTTCGCCTTGGGAAACTAGCATTTCACGAAATATTTCTATGCTTTGGCCGTTTTCTTGTGCCATGTTCGTTAACGTTTGATCAAGTTGTGCATCACTTATTTGCACCCCCATACGTTCACCAAGTTGAGCAATGATACTGTCGTTTATTAATTTCTCCATAATTTGAGTACGTAAGGCACTCTGTGATGGAAGTGCTTGGTTATTTTTTTTTGCTTGTAAGGTAATTGAACTGACCAAGTCTTGTATTTCTGATTCTAGAACTACACCATCATTGACGACAATAGCTACTCTATCTAGAACAACTTCTTCAGCCAAAACATTTTGTGTGCTGTTTAGCATCATCACTGAGCTAAGGAGTAATAATTTCAATGAATTTTTCATGTAACGTAAATTTCTTCTAATTAATTATTAAGGAAGTATGGGCGTTTATAGCCGAATATACTTGAATTTAACATATCGCTTATACTGTCAGACGATCGGTTGTTATTAATGCCATTATATACAAATTGAATACTAAAACCGCTATCAAATGCGTCGCGGTTTTCATTTATTATATTAGTGCCATCGTCAATTTTTGAATTGATATTACGGTGGTAGGTAAACCGTATTCCCCAACAGCAGCTACTATACTCAAGCCCAGCATAACTTTCTATACTGCGCTTTCCTTGTAAATCTTGAGTAAAGCGACCTACAAACTGCCAGCGTTGTGCAATTTTAACTGTGGCTGCTAAAGACATTTGTTCTAATGACTCTCCTGAGACATCAGTAGCATATCGATGGTTCAATTGAATTGTTTGATTATCTGAAAACAAATAGTCGAGTGACGTTTGGCTTTTACTTGTGGTATTTGTATCGGTATTAAATTGAATATCGCTACTAAATTGCCAATTACGACTTAAGTGTACAAAAACATCAGCTGCCAATGCTGATTTATCTGCAATGACGCTTTGTTCATTATTAAAGTTGCTTTCATTAAAGTAAACAATACGACCTAAACTCATGCGTAATAATTCGGCATTTTTATCATCTAATATACGGCTGGTTAAACCCCATGATATTTGATTAGCTTGTGCGATACGGTCAATACCACTGAATCGACGATCTCTAAAAAGGCCATTGTAATCGTCTTGCAAATTAGTAGTGTCGTATATACCGATATTACTTTGGTCTTTATCTGGGATATATAAATACTGTAATTGTGGCTCTAAGGTTTGGTTATAATTACGACCAAATAGCGATAAATTTCGGTCGAAATTAACGCCACCATGAACTCGAATTTTTGGTAACGTACGACTGACGTTTTTGTCGAGTTTGCTCGCATTATCGATATTTTTTTGTGTGTAATTCGTTTGTAATAACTTGACTTCGGAATTTAGAAACCAAGCGGGAGTAACTATTGGATATAGTAAGCCCGCCTCTAAATGGTACCTTTCAGCTGTCGGTTTAGAGTTATCAGGTGTGTCAAAGCTTGAAAGTTCAGAGTAAATATCAATGATACCATCAAAGCTTGATAGAGCCTGTTGGCTGCTAATTTCAATTTGTGGTAAGGTTTTGTAACTACGTTGGTGATCACCCAACACTTCGAAATCTTGCAGTTTTAACGTTGACTGCCAAGTATCTGCAAAGTATGACAATTCGCCAACTTGGTATAAATATGAGTCATTGGCATTAAACTGGCTACTACCTAAGTCAACAAGGTAATTGTCATCACTGATGGTGGTGTAATCGACATGAGCACGAAATCTATCCGAATAGGTGCCAATATGTTGTAGCCTTGCTAAGTAACGTGAATCATCGTTATTGAGCAATTTTTTGTCTTTATTAAGGTATTCAACATCCACTTGTCCAGATTGTAAACCATCTAAATATCTAAATTCGGTTATAAGTTGGGTGCCGCGATCGGACATATAGCGCGGTGTTATCGTTGCGTCCATATTTTCAGCAATATTAAGATAATAAGGTGCTTGAATCTCGACGCCTGAGTTATTAGAGGAACTAATACTCGGGTATAAAAAGCCTGATTGACGCTCATTCCCTATTGGCATGGTCAAATAAGGAATGTATAACACTGGGATATCAAATAGTCGAAACCTAGCATTATATGCTTGAAGCGATTTTTTATCTGCAGAGATAGTAATTTCACTTGCTCGCATTTGCCAATCAGGTATTGGGTCATAACAAGTAGTAAAACTCGAATCAATAAAGCTTAAGGTTTTGCCATTACCATTTATATTAATTTCTTGGGCATTACCGTGTCCGGCAGAGCCGTTTAATTGATAAGAAGTATTTGTTAACGAGGTTGTTCTTTGCTGTTCATTAATATTTAGCGTATCGGCGAAAATATTAATTCCGTTATTTTGAAAGTGAATGTCACCATTGGCGATAACCGTTGCATTGTTTCGGTTTACGGCTAATTCATCAGCAACAATCGTTCTGTCTTTATTTAATAAAGTAACACCGCCATCAAACTGTGCGAACTCACCTTTTTTAATGCTTGATGATGAAGATAAAATGGTAAAGTTTTCATTTGCCTCTTTCCCCGTTTCTTTTGCAATATCAGCAAAACTAGGAATAGGGCATTGGCTTAGTGCTATTTTAGTCGTATCAGTGTTTTGTGCGTTGCTGCCAAATGAGAAGAAAAACAAGCAGGCAAAAGAAACTTTGTTAAGGGAAAAACGCATTTATTATCCGAATAATTAACTACAAAAATAAAAAGCTTTAAATAAGAGCGGCATTTTACCGCTAAAGTCTGTAATAATATAGCAATTTTCATTGGCCTGCGAATTAGTTACATTAACGTTATCGCATTTACAAGAGCATCATCATTGAACAATTTAAGAACCAGGCAATTACAACATTGGCTTGAAAATGTTTTTTCCTGCAAAAATATAGACTTAAAGCCTCTAACAGGCGATGCCGGTTTTAGACGTTATTTTCGTTTTCAAGTTCAAAATAAATCATATATTGCGGTAGATGCGCCGGTTAATTTATCTAATAACCATGCATTTATGCAAGTACAAGCCTATTTACTCTCGGTAAATGTTAATGTTCCTCAAATTATGGCGAAAAATTTAACCGCTGGTTTTCTATGTTTAACTGATTTTGGGAATACTTTACTTGCAGATGAATTGTCGCTAAACAATATGCAGCAATATTATTTACAAGCTACTTCTGAATTAGAAAAAATAAATTTAGAATTAATTGCCTTAGCGGAAAATCTACCTGCATACGATAACGCATTTATTGCAACCGAGTTAATGATATTTAAAGAGTGGTTGCTTGAAGCGCATTTAGGTATTTATTTATCAAAAACAGACAATAATAAGCTAAAAGCATGCTTTGACTTTATTACATGTGCGATGCTTGAACAGCCGAAAGTTTTTATGCATCGAGATTACCACAGCCGTAATATTATGCTGATAGAAAATAATGCTTTGGGTATTATTGATTTTCAAGATGCAGTAAAAGGGCCGGTAACATATGATTTAGTTTCCCTATTACGAGATTGCTACATTAAATGGCCTGATGATTTGATCTCTCCAATAATAGAGAGCTTCAGGCAGCGAGCTCAAAGCTATTTTCCAAATGAGAATTTATCTCAAGAAAAATGGCAATATTGGTTTGATTTAACCGGGTTGCAGCGCCACTTAAAAGCTAGTGGTATTTTTGCTCGTTTACATCACAGAGATCAAAAATCAAATTACTTAGCTGATATCCCGCTTACCTTAACATACATCCAAGATATTAGCGGCCAATATGATAAGCTCAATTTTATTCATGAATTGGTAACAAATAAAGTTATTCCCGCTGTTAACGCTGAGCGAGAAAAGTAAATTGATGAGATATTTTCTATGAAAGCTATGATCTTAGCAGCAGGGCGTGGAGAGCGTATGCGCCCGCTAACCGATACCTGTCCTAAGCCTTTATTAAAAGTTAATGGCACGGCATTAATTGAATACCATATCAAAAATTTGCTGGCGGCAGGTGTTAAAGATATAGTCATTAATCACGCATGGTTGGGTGATAAACTGGTTAAATACTTAGGAAATGGTGAAAAATTTTCAGTCAATATTCAATATAGTAAAGAGCCCACAGCACTTGAAACCGCTGGGGGCATTATTAAAGCATTGCCTTTATTGACTGAACAAGACAATGACGTATTTATTGTTGTTAACGGTGATGTTTATTGTGATTATGAATTCAAAAACCTCCCTGAATTGGGCGATGATTTTAATGCGCATTTAATCTTGGTAACTAATCCTGAGCACAACCCTAAAGGTGATTTTTGTCTTAGTAGCGGTAAGCTGGCCAACCCTACGAACACTAATCAAGCCACTTATACTTTCAGTGGTATTGCCTTATATAGAAAGTGTTTTTTTACCAAGTATCAAACCGAAATATTACAGCAACATAAAGTTAAACCACTGGCACCAATGTTACGATTAGCAGCTGACGCCGGAGAAATCTCTGCGAGTGTAATTGACTTGCCATGGACAGATGTAGGCACACCAGAACGCTTAGCGATATTAAATAAACAGTAATTCATATTAGAGTAAAAGTAACAGAGTTTCATTATGCGAATTTGGGGTAAAATATTAGGTTTCTTGTTTGGCTTTATGCTGAGTAAAAATATTTTTGGCGCACTATTAGGTGCTTGGCTCGGCCATAGATTTGATAAAGGTGTCGGGCTGGATTTTAATAATTTGGCCGGTTCTAAAAGTGATACTGACCGCCAAGCGGCTTTTTTCTACAGCACATTCTCCGTTATGGGATACATAGCCAAAGCTAATGGCCGTGTAACACAACACGAAATAGCTTTTGCTACTGCTTATATGGATAAGTTAGGACTGAAAGGGGAGTTACGACAGCAAGCACAAGAAGCTTTTCGCGACGGAAAAACTACTGGTTTTCCATTAACGGAAAGGCTAGCAAAATTAAAGTCTGCGGTAGGTAACCGCCACGATTTGCTATTACTGTTTTTAGAAATACAAATTCAGGTGGCATTTGCTGATGGCAAGCTTGATAATGCCGAACGAGATGCTCTACATCAAATTGCCAAAGGGCTTGGTTACTCTGCTAAAGAACTCGACAATTTACTAGAAATGATTATTGCGGGTGCCAATTTTCATCAGCAAGGTAAACACGGCGCAAATCAAGGTTATGTGAATTCAGAACAACAATTAAATGATGCTTACAAGGTTTTAGGTGTCACTGAGAAAAATTCTGCAAGCGAAGTTAAAAAAGCATACCGTAAATTAATGTCTCAGCACCATCCTGATAAACTTGTCGCGAAAGGCTTACCGCCAGAAATGATGGAAATTGCCAAGCAAAAAGCGCAAGACATTCAAGCCGCTTACGAAATTATTAGTGAGCGAAACAAACCTTAAAGACAAGCGAGAGATTAGTATTTAAGTTGACTTGCTTGCGCCAGAATTACACTTTAACGTGCTAAATGACATACGATTGGCTTGCATGGCGTATTGTAAGTCGCGTACACTAATGGCGAATTTGATTCATTCACTCATTGGATAGCAGAAATGTACTTTTCAGTAACTAACAGGCGATTTATTGCAATATGGCTTAGCGCTATATTGTTAGTATTGTCTGTGGCTGCTTCTGCACATAGTGTTGAACATATCGATGAAGGTGCTCAAACGCACTGTACCTTGTGCTTTCACCAGCATCAATTTAATCAAGTACTACCGCAGCAAGACGCCAATCTTGAATTTAAAAGTCAGCAGTACGAATCTAACAGTGTTGCTCAACCATCACTAGCACTTATTCAAAGTGTTACTTACCTTAGCCGTGCACCTCCCGCAGTTCTTTAAAACTTATTATTAACAATTTGTTTATCCACAATGCCAATTTGCTAATTAAAGCAAATGGTTTGTGCTGTTGTATTTAATTTATTTTAGAGAACTAAAAAATGAAAAATTTGAAACTTTCTCCTGCGCGCTTATCTGTAAAAATAAGAGCAGCTTTAGCGCTATCTACATTGATCCCTGTGATGGCTCAGGCGCAAACACCAACACTTTCTAACCCTAATGTTAGTGCTATATTAGATGGTTATTACCAAAGTGAAAATCGTTTAATGGCTGAGCGCGCTGAAGGTTTTGGTTTAGGTGAAACTGAACTAGCGTTTAGTGCCAGTATCGATGATATGTTCTATGGCAAACTTACCACAGTGTTTGAATCACATGATGGCGAAAGTGAAGTCAATGTTGAAGAAGCATTTATTCAAACCATGGCGCTACCTAACGGCTTTACTGTTAGAGCGGGGCGTTTTTTATCTGATATTGGCTATTTAAATAACCAGCATCTTCATACTGATGCTTTTACTAGTAGACCTGGCGCTTATCGTGCTTTTCTAGGTAATCACTATTATGATGACGGCTTAAGAGTAAGCTACACAGCACCAACAGATATATACTGGACTATGGGAGCTGAAGTTTTTGCGGGTGACAGTTTGCGCGCTGCTGATGAACATGGTGAGCGTGAATTTGATAGCACAGGCGTTTACACCGCTTTTACTAAATTTGGTGGTGATATTGGCACTGAAAGTTCGTGGCAGCTAGGTTTTAGTTATTTACGTAATGAAAACGGCCAATTAACCGCAGAAGAGCATGACGAACATGATGAAGATGATCATGAAGACGAGCATGGTCATGAAGCCGACGAACATGGTCATAGTCATTCTGCCAGTTATACTGGTAAAAATACCTATGTTGCTGACTTCGTTTTTAAGTGGGCACCAAACGGTAACTACAAATACCAACACTTAACCTTGAGTGCTGAATATTTCCGTGTGAATGACTTTATGGTACCTGAGCTTCATGAAGAGCATGAAGAAGACGAGCATCACGATGAAGAAGAGCATCATGATGAAGGTGGTAAAGATTATCATCAAGCTTGGTATGTCAGTGGTGTATACCAATTTTCACCAAACTGGTCAGCCGGCTTACGCTATGGTGAGTTGGATGCTCAATTGCAGCACGAAGAGCATTTTGATGCACAAGAACTAAAAGAAACTGAGCTTAGTATCGCTTGGCACAATAGCCATTTCTCAACCGTGCGATTAGAGTTTAGTCATCAAAGTAATGTGGGTTTTGAAAATGCCGGGAAAGATAATGTAATTACATTACAATATGTTATGGCTTTGGGGGCTCACGGTGCGCATCAATTTTAAACTAGTATTGTCTGGTGTTTTATTAACTTTGAGCCAAAGTGCTTTTGCGCAATTCAACATATTTGCCTGCGAGCCTGAATATGCTGCTTTAGCAAAAGAATTGGCTCCTGATGCTCGAATTTATTCAGCAACCACAGCTATGCAAGATCCACATTTAGTGCAAGCTCGCCCTAGCTTAATTGCTAAAATGCGTCAGGCTGATTTAGTCGTATGTGCCGGTGCTGAACTTGAAATTGGTTGGTTGCCTATGTTGCAAATGAAAGCAGCTAATGCACAAGTACGCAGCACTGATAAAGGTTTGTTTTTTGCAGCCGAACATATCGATACCTTAGATAAAGTTGCAAATGTTGATCGCAGTATGGGCGATGTACATGGTATGGGAAACCCACACGTACATTTTTCACCTCAGCGTATGCTAACGGTTGCTAAGGCGCTAACGGCAAAACTTATACAATTAGATGCAGAAAATAGCAAAAGCTATCAGCAGAGCTTTGAGGATTTTAGTCAGCGCTGGAAAAAAGCTATGTCTACATGGCATCGCCTTGCTAATAGCTTACAGGGAATGAAAGTCATTGCTTACCATTCTAGTTTTCGCTATTTATTTGAGTTTGCTGGCGTTGAGCAAGTGGCTGATTTAGAACCAAAGCCTGGATTACCACCAACAAGTGGACATTTGGCTAAGTTGCTAAAGCGGGCAAAACAAGGTGACATTTCAGCAATTGTTGTGGCTTCTTATCAAGATTTACGAGGCGCTAAGTGGTTAGCTGAAAAATCTAATCTACCTATTATTATTTTGCCATTATCGGTTGGGGGAAATGAAGATAGTAATAATTTATTCAGCCTCTACGATAATGTTCTTGAATTATTAATACAAGAGCACAATGCGCAAAAGCTACTAAAGCGTTAATAGGTACTTAAGATGGATTATGAATTACTGACAATATTGTTACCGGCATTTGCAGCAGGTATATTGGTACTTTCAACCCATGTTGTTTTGGGCAGGCAAGTACTAAAACGCGGCATTATTTTTATTGATTTGGCCATCGCACAAATTGCTGCATTAGGTGCAATAGTGGTACGTATGGATCACGATGTCGCCGAACTTGCTTTTGTAAATATTTGGATGCCAGCACTTTTTGCTTTAGCGGGGGCAGGTGTTATTGCTTGGCTTGCAAAGCGTATGGCAGAAGAATTAGAAGCCATGATAGGTTGTTTTTATGTGCTTTCGGCGGTTGCAGCTATGTTGTTATTATCGAATGATCCACATGGTGGCGAGCTACTTAAACAATTAATGTCAGGGCAAATTCTTTGGGTAAATTGGCAGCAATTATTGCTGCCTACAATCGTTTATAGTGCTATTTTGGCCGCTATATTTGCCAAACCTAAAATATTAGACGGAGCTTTATTTTACTTGTTATTTGCCTTAGTGATCACCTTATCAGTGGAGCTGGTTGGTGTTTATTTGGTATTTAGTACTTTAATCTTACCAGCGTTGGCGATTAATAAGTTGCTAGGCAATTACGCACTAATGTGGGCTTATGGTGTTGGTTTGGTTGGGTATTTATTCGGCTTGTTTTTATCAGCAAGTTTCGATTTACCTAGCGGTGCGACTATTGTTGCCACCTTGGCACTAAGTGCTGCAACATTTAGGTTGATAAGCAAAGTGATTGCTAAACGTTAAGTGTAATATAATTATCTAACTTTTAGTTAAAAAGGAGCTTTTATAGCTCCTTTTTTATTGCGCGTAATTTACGTTGTCACTATCGGTCTCGGTAAATCAATTCTTTATCTCTGGGCTTTATAAAAAGTCAATGTGGCATAAATAATGCCGCAGAAAGGTTAATTTTGAACTAAATTTTTAATAGGTAAGTGGAGGGTATTTATCTTTATTTGACGTTCGTCATGGAGAATATCACAAGGAATAAAAATGAAGGACTCAACAGATTATTTTATTGTTATTGATGCTATTAATCAGCTAATTGTCGTTAATTGCGTAAAGGCTGAACAGGTAATCGAGTTGAAAAGTTGCAGAATAAGTCAATTCAAAGATATCGTCTTATTGATTGAAAAGTATCACTGCCGGCTAATTTACTTTATACACCAAGAGGACCGAATTACGTTATTTAATGGAGTAACTCCACTTTCATTAGCCAGCTTTACGACTTATTTAGAGCAGCAAAATAGCAGCTTTTTAATCTCTGAATCGAAACATTACTTAGATTTGTTCAATAGTGTGAAAAACTGCTGGCTAGTGCCTCGTGAGCCTTTTTCTTCAGGAATTTATAAACTAGTACCGATAGTAAAAGAATATCTTCCGCAGGTCATCGGCGCCCACAAAACAATCAGACAGATGTCTCGCCTGACAAGGCGAATTGCAAAAGTGGATAAAACGGTATTAATTCAAGGGCCTTCTGGAAGTGGAAAAGAGCTTATTGCTCAAGCGATACATAGTCTTAGCGCTTTTAATCAAGGTGAATTTGTTGATATAAACTGCAGCACTATCCCAGAGCACTTGATCGAATCCATTTTATTTGGTCATGAAAAAGGCGCTTTTACCGGCGCATCAGAAAACAAGCACGGTTTATTTCATTACGCCGCAAACGGTAGCTTGTTTTTGGATGAAATTGCCGAGCTACCTTTGCACTTGCAAGCGAAAATATTAAGAGTTCTTGAGGTGAAAAGGTTCCGCCGTTTAGGCTCTACTAAAGATATTGTTTTCTCTGGCAGAGTGATTGCCGCCACACACGAAAACCTAATGAAACGTGTGCAAGAGCGAAAGTTTAGAGAAGATCTTTATTATCGCTTAACGGTATTTACCATTGACGTACCTTCGTTAAATCAGCGTGTCACTGATATTCCTCACTTAATTAATGCTTTTCAAAACAATTCTGAAACATTTATTTCTTTTGATGAAAAGGCAATAGATTTATTAAAGCAGCATAACTGGAAAGGTAATGTGCGCGAATTAAAGAATCTGGTTGATAGAGTCAAGGTATTGTGTGATGAAAAAGTGATCAGTGCTGAGGTGTTGGCTGAATTCATTAACATAGACCTAACCAGCAGTGAATTTACTCAGGTAAATAGCATAAACACTTTGGCTGATAGTATTCTAAAAGTCGATGTTAGCAATAAATTTTCAGCCATTGAAAAAGCTTTATTAGCGCGTGCGCTTGAATTATCGGCAGGCAATAAAAGTGCTGCTGCTAGGTTATTAGGTGTTCATCGAAAAGTGATAGAGCGTAAGTGTGCCGCTAACATAGAACATTACCCGCCCAACTGCGCCAATCCGTCCATTTTTAAATAATAACTGGACGTTTTCGGCCAAAAGGAAAGCTTTAGTTAGGCTACAGGCCTTATTTTTATATCTAATTTTACTGGCATAGCAATTGCTATTTTGTTGATGTACTAGCTTCATCATAATGATGTCGCTGGACATTCAATTTAAAAAGGAATTATTAAAATGGCAGATTCAACAACTACAGCAGCAACTACAGTAAACCCACAAGTTACCGATGCAATTACGCAAACTAATGTAAAGGTACTTGCTGAGTCACCCGCTATGGCAATGGGGAGTCTATATCAAACCATAGGCAATTCAGTTGCAATGGCGGCAGCAAACGCTGTCTATGCTCAACAACAAGCTAATGTCACGTATCAGGCCGCCAGTACTATGGGTGTAAAAACGTTAGTTAATCCATAATATTCTGTTTAGCTAGGAGTCTAACATGGCTAGTGCCGAAACACAGTTGACTAGATCTAGTAGCCAAGTCGCCGATGCAGTAACTCAAACCAATGTTGAAGTGGTTGCAAGTACACCCGCTATGGCAATGGGGAGTTTGTATCAAACGATAGGGAATTCAGTCTCAATGGCTGCGGCTAATGCTGTATTTGCACAGCAACAAGCCAATATAACTTATCAAGCGTCAAATACCGTAGGTGTAACAGATCTTATTCAAGGATAAATAGAAGGAGAAAAAAATGTCTGGAGTTCTACAAACAGTGAATTCGCAAGTTACAGATGCTATCACTCAAACCAATGTCAAAGTATTAGCTGAAGCGCCCGCAATGGCGATGGGCAGTTTATATCAGACGATTGGTAACTCGGTGGCTATGGCGGCGGCAAATGCCGTTTATGCACAACAGCAAGCAAATGTTACTTACCAGGCATCGACAACAATGGGAGTTAAACATCTCGTTAGCTAGTGATGCATAGGAGTGATTAGCAGCGCTAGTTTTACACTCCTACTTTTTAGTAAAAAATTATGTGAGATTAATGGGAAATGCTGTGAAAGCTGAAACAAGTGTAAATGGCAAAGTGACTGATGCAATAACGACCACTAATACTCAAGTCGTGGCCAATAGCCCCGCAATGGCAATGGGCTCGTTATATAACACTATGGCAAATAATATTGCCATGGCAAATATAAATGCCGTATATGCCCAACAGCAAGCAAATATTATGCATCAGACGGTAACGACTAAATTAGTTGCCGAACTTCTTGGTAAATAACATGGATGAAATATATGAGTGACAATACAAAAGTCAACCAACAAATAATTGATGCCGTTGCCTCAACAAACTACGGTGTACTTAGTCAAGCGGGTAATGAGTCTATGGGCATAGCCTATGAATCGATGGCTCAAGCACTCACTATGGTTATGCAAAATGCCAGTGCGACGCAATATGGCGCAAAAAACATAAGCACAACCTCTGTGGCCATAACCTGCAAAAAAATATTAGAAATTTCATAAATATGCATAGTTTAAGGGAGCTAAGATGAACGCACCAGAAGAACACAAAGCACCAGCCAGTTTAGGAGCATTCGCCCGATCGACGAAAGAAACTTCTAGTGAAATGTTATTGGAAAAATTGATGCCCAGTGAAGAACAACAGTTTAAGCCGTTGACACATGGGGCGGGTACTGCGGTTCAATCTATTTCACAGTCGGTTGCTATTTCGGTGCAAGATGCTTCCGACTTTATGCGTGATTTAGCCACAATTGAAACGACAGCCATCGGTATCGCCACCAAAAAAATGATAGAAGAAAAAAATCCACTCTATATTCCAATCATTGAAGCCTGTCAAAAAACTATGATGCAAGCTGAGCAGTATTGGGTAAAGGTTGGTGAAGATGGCGCGACTATTCTTTCGGCTTATGGCAATGTCGTTCGGCCGAAAGGTTGATAGGGATAAATAATGAAAAATGAAAGCTTAAAGGCGATAACGGAAGTGCAAAAACCTAAGATGGTGATTAATAGTATACCGCCTTCTGCAGTTCAAGATACTGACATTAAAACTTATCTAGAATCTATTGAACGCTACGAGCAAGAGATATTAGCAACGTCAATGAAATATATTGATGACAGTATTGCCTTACTTGACCAAATATCAAGTCAAGATGGTGTTGCACCTTTGACTCAGCAGGAGGACAGTTCCACGCCTCTTGAGCTTAGTTCTCCAATAACTATGAGGCAATTGTAATGACAACTAAGATGATTAATGAATCATCGATTAAGTTTTTCTATAACGATGATCCAAAAAATTTTTGGGGCTTTAAACGTGAAAATATCAATCATCACGTGAAGCATGAGCATACGGAAAAAGAATTACATTTAATGATGAGTATCCCTTTGACCTTAGAAGAAGTGTTAATTGTTAACCAAACATATGAAATTGACAAAGAAATGCTTAAAGACATATTTCATTGGTTTAGAAATAACGGCTACTTAAGTGAATAATATGTGAATCTATATTCTACCAGTAAGGAGATAACACAATGACAGATTCCAAAGCAGACGATGTTATTGATGAAAATTTATGGATACAAACTGGCGGTAAGCTTTATGTTAAAGCAGAAAAGTCAGACAAGCTAACTTGTGAAGGAGTATGGAATTTTCAGTTTAGTGAAGAAGAAACTGAATTTATTGAAATTGTAGTTAATTATCTTGATAAAGGCGGAATAGCAGCAGCAGCGGGTATTCCAACTTGTTGTTTTGGAAGGCTTAATAAGAATTCTGTTCAGGAGCTCGACCATTATCTAGGTAAAGTTTTACAAAAAATGAACCAATCGAAAGGTTAAAAGTGTAGAGGTATCGAATAAATCTAGCGGTATTGCATCATTCGACACTGACTTTAAAGGAATAAAATGATGTCAAATCTTAATGATAAAAATATCGAACATGTGGTTGTATTAATGCTAGAAAATAGAGGCTTTGACCATTTAATGGGCTCTCTCTATACCGAAGCAGATAAAATAAACTTGATTAGTAAACACAGCGATAACCGACCTTTTATTGGGTTATTAACCTTGTCGGAAGACGATTTTAATGCGCTGGGCAATAAGATACCGAAGAATCCATATAAACGAGTAGAGCCTATTTTTGGCGCTCGTTCGCCTAAAGTTCCTAGTGTTAATCCCGGAGAGCATTTTGTGCATATCATGGGACAAATGTGGGGGATTGTAGATAAACATGCAAACTGGGGTGATAGGCAGCATAGAGAATCTACCATAGCTGAAATTCAGCACAGTACTGGTAATGACTTTGCGCCAATGGATGGTTATATACTTGACTATTATCAAACCTTAAAGTCGATTAATACTGAGGTTGATGAAAGTGCTTTTATCGAAATAATGGAAACCTACATTCCTGAACAATTGCCAGTGTTAAGCGGGTTAGCACAAAATTACGCGGTTTCTGATGAATGGTATTGTTCAGTGCCAAGCCAAACCAATACCAACCGGGCATTTTCAATGGCAGGTACCGCACGAGGTATGGTCAGTAATAATTTTTATGATGCTTTTATTGGTTTTCAATCAAGTATTCAAAATCCTGGCATTGCTGCTATGTCTAATATTGGCGCATTGCAAGGCCACGGAGGATCTCATGCTGATAAGTTACCCAAAGATACGCGCAATATTTTTGGTTTATTATCAGAGCATGGCTCATCATGGCATGTTTATTGGCAAGATCTTTGGCCACCAGAAGATGTTTCCTTAGGCAAGCAATATCAATATGTCCAAACCATGTTCCCCGATTTAGATAGTGAAGCCATGGCGGATAATTTTATAAAATTTGACGCAAGTGACCCGAACAATGAGCTGTTTTTTGATATTCGTACAGGAAATTTACCGGCCGTTAGTTGGATAGAGCCTAAGTGGGGGGGTGGTCCAAGCTGGAAGTCAGGTATTCGCCAAGTAGGCAATGATATGCACCCATCATGTGATACCACTGTCAGTGAAGATTTTGTTTGTGCACTGTACAATGCTTTAAGTGATTCACCTAAGTGGGAAAATACCTTATTCGTTATTACCTTTGATGAAAATGGTGGCACCTACGACCATGTTTATCCGCCGTATGCTTCGCCGAGTTATTTAGATCGTGCCCCTATGCCTAAAGATTATCAGCATATGGACCCAGACACGCGGACTGAATTTGGTTTCAAGTTTGATCAGCTGGGCATACGAGTGCCAACGATATTAATTTCTCCTCTCATTAAAGCAAATACTGTCTTTCGAAGTTCCTCATATACCCCGTATGATCATACCTCGATTATTGCCACTATTTTGGAATGGCAAAACATTGATAGAAAAGACTGGCAACTCGGCAAACGGGTAGAGCAAGCACCAACTTTTGATGAGGTATTGCAGTTGACAAAAGTAAGAAGTAAAACTGTTGCTAGTCAAGCACTAAGTGCCGGAAGTTTAGCGACTGAGGAGCGAGCGAACCAGCAAAATATGACTTACGAACAAGAGTTTTACTTACAATACGTCGATACTAAATGGCCAGAAGTGGATTTACCAGCTAAGTACCTTTCTATTGCAGAGTGGAGTTATACAGGATTAGGTTGGTATCCAACCATAACATCAGATCCTAAAGAAGCTATCAAAATTAAATTTAGCCAAATAGGTCCACATATCATAGATATAGATGAAATTAAGAATCTTTCAGTCATAAGGCTAGAGTCGCAAGAGGCCAATTTAAAAGATAAGAAATATATTACCGCCTCGCACAATTATCATAACTTGTATTATCAAAGTAAAAGTGATGCCAGCAGTGCTGGTCAGCTATGGCAAGTAAGAATTTTCGCTAGTATGGACGCTAATGAAGTTATTAAAAATAATGATGATATTTACTTAGTGAGCAAATTAAAACCTAATTTAATTCAAGAAGTATCTGAACGAGTCTCCCCCGACCCATTACAACGCATGATTGCGTCTAAGAAAGATGATAAGTACTTGACCACTGAAGCGGGTGAGTGGGCTATTTGGAGGATCATTACGCAACTGCCAGAGTAGATTGTGACCCTGTAACAGAATTTGTGTAACTGCCAAGTTTAAATAACATCTTTCAAACGGTCTTCAAATTCGACCCTGTAACAGATTTTGTGTAACTGCCAGTTTTAAATAACATCTTTCAAACGGTCTTCGAATTCAATCATAAATCGATTCAAAGCCGTTTTCCAATTTCTTATCGGCATCGTCCATTTTTTGGATGCTTGCTCAATGGCTAAGTAAATAACTTTTTTAGCTGAGTCATCGTGTGGAAAGAGCTTACGTTTCTTAATCGCCTTAACGAATAACACTGTTGAGTGATTCAATCGCATTGGTGGTGTAAATGGCTTTGCGTATATCATTAGGATAGTTAAATATAGTGCTGATGTTGCGCCATGAACGCGATATACTGGGTATTTACTGTCCCATCGTTGTTCAAACTGGTCGAGCACCATTAAGGCCTCCTCTTCGGTTACTGATTAATATATTCGCTTTAAGTCGCCAGTGACAGCTTTGTATTCTTTCCATGGCACAAGCTTCAATGAATTACGCACCATGTGCACAATACAGAGCTGTATCTGCGTTTCAGGATAAACAGTATTAATTGCATCAGGAAAACCTTTAAGGCCATCGACACAGGCGATTAGATTAGGATACCTTTTAGCCCTCTGTTTTGAAGTTCAGTTAACACGTTGAGCCAGAATTTAGCCCCTACGTTTTCGGATATCCACATGCCGAGTAATTCTTTATGACCTTCAATATTGACGCCTAAGGCGAGATAAACCGCTTTATTAATAACGTGTTTGTCTTGCCTGATTTTAACCACTAAAGTTGAGGAGTTCTATCAAGCACACAATGAACATGTTCAACTATCTAATTACTGGAGAGATTTAGAGATCGCAAAATTGAAATGATCTCTATGAATCACACATCTAATGAATGTGCCCACTACTAACTTTTTGGGCAACTAAATGATTTCCCAAATAGATTTTTTCACGCCAATCTCCATTTCCCTCATCAATCATCAAAAGCAAATTATTATCACTATATATTTCCGTCTGATTTTGACCGTTTTCACTGATATGAACTCTCTGTCCTAATGCGTCATAACCATAGGTTTTCGCATTATTCCCAGTTACAGCTACCATTTTACCTGCATTGTTATATGTGAAACCATTCCAACCATTGGATTTAACATTGCCATCCCCATCATAAGTAAATGTATAAGGGTAGCTTCCACCAATGCTTGTTAGATAATTGTTGTCATTGTAGTTATAAGTAGCAATTGTACCTGAGCGATTTACTCGGCTAATATTACCTGTCTGCCCATATTGATATGATATAAAACCGGCGCTGCCGAAGCTTCGGCTCTCCGCTCTAACAACTTGTCCAATGCCGTCATAATTGATATTTGTTACGCTATCATTCGTAGTTATATTGTCAATTATAGAAGTGATGTTATCTCGCTGATCATAAGTATAATTTTTATCAATTAGTAACTCGCTATTAAGTGTACCGTAAATGTTGCCTATTCTAGTTTTTGATGTATCCAATTCAACAGCGTAGCTAACCCCATTTCCATATTCAAATGACTTTACTATCCCATTTGCATGGTGTTCCACGTTGCTTATAAAGCTACCGACTTTAGTAGACTCACCAAATACATTGGGCTCATAAGTTAACTTTAAACCACTTGGGTATGTCATACTGGTAATATGATCTAAATTGTCGTAATTAAATTTAAATACGTATTTTTTTCCACTTGTAGTAAGAGTCCGCTCAATTAAATTCCGGTTTTTATCGTAGTTATAAATCCAATCACCTATACCATTGCTTGCTGAACGCAACTCTCCCGTATCAAAGTATGTTCTCGTTATATCACCACTATTATCAGCATAATCAGATTTTACTAAGCGATTCAGATCGTCATACGTATATCTTATAATATGACCATTTCCTATTTTACGAGTTAGCATATTACCGTTAGGATCACGAGTATATTTTATATTAAACTCCGGATATGTTTCACTAACAACATAATTGTGAATATCGTATCCATAGGTGATTTCTTGACCTCCTTGGGTAACACTATTTATGCGCCCAATTGCATTACGATTCATTTTAGTAAGCTTTTGTTTTGAGGGGTCCGTTAGTGACAAACTCTGTGAAATACTCGTGACAAATTTATCTGCAGGGTTTCCATATGCTTGATGAGAATACGTAAATTTATAGCCCAACGGATCAACTTGTTCAGTAATTAAATTATTTAAATAACTATATCGGGTTACTCCTGATGGTGAAGCAATAGTTAAAGGCCTTTCTAGTGCATCAAATGTTACTCTAAGTCCTACGTTTTCATTGCTATTAGAATAAAATTGAGATTTATAAGTCTCTAGCCCTTGATGGTTATATGAAGTTTGTTTATATCGAGTTAGATTCTTATCTAGGTCCTCAATTGATACTAATACACTTCGATTGAATGCATCTAAAGTATGCACTTCCTTAAAAGCTCCGCGAGTACGCGTCATAGAATTAACACCATACGTAAATATACTGTCTGTCCCAATAGGGAAGTCTATCTTTTTAATTCTATCAAGTTTGTCATAACTATAATTAAAAATGTTACCAAGCTGATCTACTCGCTTAGTAATATTACCGAATTCATCAACTACATGGCTAACCTTGCCTATAGAATAACTTACATTTTTAGGGATACCCCTGTAGTAATTTTTATAAGTGGTAATTTTTTTCCTTGCATCAGTATATTTACTTAATGTCGCACCGACATATTCATATTTACTAATAACACCATTTTCTTCAAAAGTTAGCACCTGTCCTTTATCATTGTATTCATATTTATTAATATTAACTACAGAATCTACTCCATTTTTATTTTCGATAATTGACTTGTTTGTTTGCAGACCTAATAACCACTTTGTTGTATTGTGGTTATAGCTGAGACTAATTGTTCTCTTATTTTCACCATTAGTTTCAATAATTCTTTGTGGGTAATTATAATAGTCAAACAATTCATTTTTTGTTATGTAATCAACATTACCTTGATTAATTCTGGTTGATGTATTTTGTACATAACGATTGATATTGTCGCTGTTATTATTTTCAATAGTAGTATTGCCTATCTGCCTGCCTTCGTTAAATGTGTCAAAGATAGATCTTAGCAGTAATGAGTTTTGATAAACTTGCACCTTTATCAATGTTCCCTCTCGCCAATTAAATTGGCGATTATAATAATAAACCGTTCGTTCGTTATTAGGCCCATTCACTGTTAATGTTTTAGCACTTGGTTGTGCTGTTTCAGTATCATAATTACCTCTATTTTGAGAATAATTGTATGTCCAATTCATGTTGCTCATATTCGGCCCTGAGAAAGACTTTTGAACTAAAGCCATTTTATCAAAACATTTAGGGACCTTTTTATTAGTAACATTTACTAAGCCATGGGCTGTTTCTTGAAACTTATAGTGAGCAACTAATCCATTGGGATGAGTAATACTACCACTTGATTTGCTTACCCTCCCATCATCTAACGAACATTCTTTTGCCTTAGTATCCGTCGGAGTTCTAGGTGATGTATATGCGACATAACCCATATTCAAGTGCCATTTACTTCCATTTGGTAAATGTACCTCTCTTAGGGTTGGTAGAGTACCAATCTTAATATATGAGTAACTCCATTCTCGATTACCACTTGTTATATTTGTAATAATATTGGGAAACTCAGTATTATTATAAGAAAGTGACACTATACGATTATCACTATTAGTAGATATTTGAGTAAGTTTCCCTTCAGTATCATATTTATAATTAATAGAATTTCCATGAAGGTCCTCAATCTTAGTTATCATCATTCGCGCTTTATTGATATAGAATTTTGTAGGGTCACCAGCTCGACCTGCTATATTAGCTATAAGAGTCTTTTTTCTTGAGTAATTTAATTGAGAAAATGTATATTTTAACCCTTTTGGTGAAGTACTAACAAAACCTTCGCCACCGTCAGTTGCGTTATCCACACAACTAACTAACCAATTATCCTGCGTCGTAAGAGGACTACGTGCTGGACTTTGCATTGGGATTTGTAAAAGCCTGTCAGATTGCCCAGGGATTATCATAGAAGCCCCAGCCCAATAGTCAGCTCCTTTTACGGTATGCATTCCGATTAAAAAACCAGAGCTATCTCTATTCCCCAAAACTTGGCCACCAGAATCTCCAAATTTAGTACAACGTTGAGAATGCCAACGATGACGAGGTGTAACAGCCTCTATTCTTGGAATGTCAAGCTCCCAATCTCCAAATTCTCCAATTTCAGATAAATTTGCTCTAGTTCTCACTTTTAATGCCCTACCTATGGAGAAAGGGAGTCTGTTATTACCTGCGATAGATAAATCAGTATGATGAAAGGTCATCACTCCGCTATAAGGCCTAAAGCTCTCCCCCATAATTTCACTTGTATCTGCTGTTAACCCTTCTTTAATTTTCATTTTATTTGCAATATCTTGCTGCATATTAATTACATCATCTGACGCGGCTAGCCCCCCAGATAATGTAAGCATTAACAAACATAAAAAGCATTTATAATATTTTTTAGTAATCATTTTTTATCTCAATAAGTAGAATTTTAATTCAACTTCCTATTAATATTCATTCACACGATATAAGGCTTATTTGCTTTGTTCTATAAATGAAAATAGACATTGTGATCTGTAGCCAAAGCTAGCTTTAAAAGTTCGACCAAACGACTCAAAATAAAACTAGCACGTTCATTACTAGTCACTTCATGAGTGCTACCTTCATATGATTCGAGTTGATTTAATATCTTTTGTTTAACATGATTTTCAATTATCCAATCATCCTCATCTTCATCAATTATGCTTTTATTCGCATCATTAACAATCTCTAGTATGTCCACCACAGTAGAAAGAAAAAAGTCTTCTTTAGTAAGACACAACACATTAGGGTGATTGAGGTTGGCGTAGCACCAATTGGTAGCTTCACTGTACTCTATTTCATCTTCATTGATTTCAAGGCTAAGAACAAATATAGGATGAACTCTCATTATCCGCCTCCGCCTCCGCCACCGCTGCCACCGTTGCCACCGCTGCCAGTAGAGCCTCCTCCAGTAGCAGAACTAGTGCTGTCTGAATTTTTAAAGTGTGTAAGTTCATTGTTCAGATCTCTAGCTTTTTTCTTTTTTAGCCCACCAGTTTTTGCTGGTTTTCCATTAAGGTCTACAAATTGATTCCTGCTGTGGTCACGAATTCTAAAATAGCCAGTGGTATCATCAACTATAACTTCAACGTTAGTTTTTTTGTTAAAATAAGATGTTTTAACGCCGTTGCTTTCGCCTTTCACTCCCGGTGAAAATTTACTTAAAGTCGCATTTAAACTACCTGAGCGATACTTAGAAGCATATTTAGCAAATCTATACTGACTTGCTAATTGTTTTGTTGTTTTCGCTGTTCCAGTTGTTGCTTTATATCCTTTTGCAGAAACAGCAACAACTTTCATCGCTTGCCCTGTTCCTGGTATTGGACTAAATAACCCAACCGTGCTCATCGCAAAGTCTGCAGCGGCAGCAGGAACTCCAACGCCACTCATAACCGCTGACGTTAATACAGCAGCATCAACAAGCCAAAACCCAACATCTAATGGACTTTTTCCATCAGGATCAACATACCTATAAGGGTTATTATTTCCATAGGCATAACGATTAAAAGTGAATGGCTCACTTGCTGTAAACCCTAATGGATCATTGGCATAAAAACGACCAATGAAAGGGTCATAATACCGAGCTCCGTAATAAGACAGCTTTGTATCTTCATCATATGGTTTAGCATTAAACCATTGATTATTCGATACCGTTTGGCTGTTTGGCTGTTTAATTTTTTCTCCGAACGGTTCATAGTGCTCAGTTGCTTTTAACTCCCCTCTATTATCAGTAATACCAATAACAGAACCAAGATGATCAAAATGATAATAGGTAATATCGCCACTATTTGGTTTTGGTGGGGGCAGTGAAACAGTATGAGAAAAAGAAACTACATTACTATATGCACTACAAAAATTTTCTATACAGTTTTTTAAACGATAATGTATAGGGGATGAGTATGAGAAGTTGTATTTACGGCCGTAGTTATCACAGCTCCAAAGACATTCATCATTACTTTTCAGCTGTTTAACGTTAGTGCCTTTTGAAGAAGATAAAAGGGACTCTCCTCCGCCTCCACCTCCATAGGAATAACCCAATCCAGAATATACTTGCGTCCAAGTTTTCTTATTTACGGAGGACTCTATACGAGTAACTGTTACTGCACCATTAACTCGCCATCTGAGTGTTACTGAGTCGTTAAGGCTTGTACCAGATAACGTTGGTGTTTCCAATAGGTTTACCACACCAAAATTAGCGCTTGATACAGAGTTAGAAAAGGCTAAAGCCATTAATATTAAAAAATAAAATTTATAAAACTTCACCAAAAAAACGTCCTAGTTGTTTTAAAGTCTTGACTATACTCTCTAGAAGTAAAGGTTTCTATCTTAATTACTTAGAATTCACTATTTTTTTACGAATCTTTAACATTGCAGATTGAGATTAGTCCTCGATATTTATTAGGAAAGTAAAAACCAGCAAAGAATTTGCCAACCTATGCTTAAGTGTTTGCTGCTTTACTGATACAAAATCAAATCCAACCTATCCCATTAGCTGTAATAGCAAATGACCGTTTTTTGGCATTAATAGACATGAAACAGTTCGCTGACTGTGACTTAAAATAATTCTCTTGGCAATTAAAAGTCAAACGTAGAAAAACCGTTCTTTATCGAATAAATTTACCTCAGATCGGTTTAAGCGGTAACCATCGCATTTCTTTCGACGTCAGTTATATTAAGGGTGGGCTTGTTCTCTTTTAGACAATAAGCCACCAACCCTGCCAACATATTTAGCATGAAACCGTTCGGACTGCGGTGGCGTGAATGTTCGATTTGAGAAATATTCTTTAATTGGTCATTAATTGTTTCGATTATAAAGCGTCGTGATAACATAGCTCGATCCCATAATGAGAGTGCTTTGGCTTTCATATTTCGCCTTGCTGTTGTGATCAAGTCCACACCTCCATCTTTCAATTCTTTTGACAATTTTTTGCTGATGTAACCCTTATCAGCATAGAGTTTTCCTGATAACTTCTTGGTGATATCAGGTACAGGCTTCGTATCATGCACATTACCTGTTGTTAGTTTTGCATCAACAATTTCACCTCTGAAATTTGTGACTAGATGAAGTTTAAACCCATAAAACCATCCCATCGTTCCTTTACCTCGTTGGGCAATGCCGCCAAATGTTTTGTGTCTAGGAATACGCAAGTTATGGCAAACTTTAATACGGGTAGAATCAATAAATTCAACACCTGTAGCCTCTCCCTTTAGCGTTGAAAAATAACTGGATAAAGGAATGATTGCTTTGGGCATCACCTCTAAAAATCGCGTGTAGCTTAATAAATTAGGGAAGTGGCTCCGATAGAGCTGGCTAATAAATCCAATATAATAATTCTTAAAATCGCGGTGATTAGACATATGAAAAGCAATGATAATGGTCATCACTTCACTCATTGTCATTCTGCTTGAGCGTTTACGCTTTCGACTGCCATCAGTGATAAGTTGCTTTTCTAGTTCGGGAATAAATACTCGACAAAAGTCATCGACATCACAAAAAATTTCAACTAGTTTATTCATGCCTGCTCCTTTTCTTTCATCGGATCGTAGGACAGGCATTTAGTTCAATTTAGTTAATTCTTATCCCGAGTTCAGGTTAAATTACTTATGTGATAATCGAGAAATATCAATTTTTGGTATTTAGTAGCACAGAGGTAGCACAAGAGAGTATGTGTTAGTAGGTTATTACTAGAGAAGTCTTTAAAAATGGTGGCCCCTCCCTGACTTGAACAGGGGACCTGCCGATTATGAGTCGGATGCTCTAACCAACTGAGCTAAGGGGCCATCTTTACTTTTATTGATTATCCGAGGAAGGTTAATCAAAAGCGGCGAGAAGTATAAGCATTTTTTATTTTGTTGTCACCACTAAAAAGCTAAAAAACCTGAGAAATGAGTCTGATAGATTAATAGTTGAACGATTAGTGGAATATCCTAATCGTTCAACTAAAAATACTCACTTATTTAACTCTTCTTCTAGTAAGAAGTGGAATTAAAATCAGCAATAAATAACCAAATGTGCCGCCACCAGATGATGAACTTGTGGCATTTGGTGTTGCCGGTGTAGGGGTAACCACAGCTGGCGCAACAATTGTTAGTGTGATTGTACTGCTTGTTGATAAGCCTTTTGAGTCAGTTGCTGTAAATGAAAGTACAATTGTGTCTGCTGTTGCTGGTGCAACAAAGCTTGCAGATAAAGTGTCTGCATTGTTCAATGTTACAGCCGTCCCCCCAGTTTGTTGCCAAAGGTAGGTTAGCGGATCATTTTCGGTATCTGATGCAGTTGCCGTTACTGTTACTGTTGCCCCAGTATTTTCCTCTCTGTTTTCGGTAAGCGTAACTGTAGGAGCTGTATTACTATCATCATCTGAAATTGTGACAGTATATTGGGTGTTTGTGCCTAAATTACTGTTTGAAATAGGAGTTAGTGCGATTGAGAAAGTTTCATTTGACTCCTCAACGTCGTCATCAATGATGGCAACACTGATGCTTTTTTCATCTGAGTCGCCATCTGCCCAATTAACGACTCCAGAGGCTGACTCTACATCTTCACCTATGGTCGCTGTGCCTGAGCTTAATAAATACGACACTGATACTGCACCAGTAGAGCTACCTTGGCGTGCCAATGTTATATTTAGGTTACCTTGATTCTCCGGCACTGTAGTTTCAGTTGCCGTAAATGCTAATGTTCCGCTGTTAATTCGTCCATCAACATTGATAGTTAAATAGCTATTGCTATCTAGAGTAGCTGAATTACTTGGTTGACTAAGGCGAACAAAGAAATTTTCTTGAAATTCTTCACCTGTTGCGTCAGCTGCAATATCTATCGAAATTGTTTTACTTGTTGTGTCATTTGCTGGCCAAGTTAATGTTCCTGAAACAGGCGTATAATCGCTATTTTCTTTCGCACTACCAGGTAACAATTGGTAATTAATACTGACCTCTTGGTTTGGGTTGCTGGCACTATTGCGCTCTACGTTAATTGTTAGAGTTTCACCTTGGTTGGCATTAATAGCGTTAGCAGCAAAACCTAGTTTGCCTTGGGCAGACTCATGGGTACGATCTTTTAAAATATATAAGCCACTACCAATATCACTAACTAGAATATTTCCCGATGGTAAATAAGGGTATGTGCCCCATGCACCATTAAAGCGTGCTTCATCGGTGGGAGTGTAAGTATCAAAAAAGCCAGCAGCAACTGGGTTTGCTGGGTCGGTAATATCTAATACGGTTAAGCCACGCTCGTAGTTTGACATATAATAGCGATTACCTCGAACAAAGCCATTATGGTCAATCGCGCGTGTTGGCCCGGTCCATTGTCCAACCTGCACAGGGTTATTGAGGTCTGCAATAGAAAATATACGTACTGTTGAATTTAACCCGCCATCTTTTTCGTCAAATTCGTCGTGTAAAAATATGTGCTGCTTATCTTCAGTACCCCAGCCAGAGTGAACATATTGATTACTTTTGGCAACGTCATTGTATTCACCAGTACCAAGTAAGGTGGTATTGGAAGTATCTGTGATATTCCATAGCTTCATTTCTTTTTCGTTAAAATCAATAAATACAGTACAGCTATCACCAGCGGCATTACATTGATTGTCTTTTCGACTATCAGTGATATTAATAGACGCGCCGTCATGGGTATATCCTGAGCCGAAATAATTGTCAGATATCGCGGTTAATGTATCAGGTGTCTCTAATGAATAACTATGGAATGCACCGCTAAACCTGTTACTTCCGATAAGTTGCAAACTTGGTGTTAAACCCGGTAGTGCAGTATTTAAAGTGTGATCAACATTGCTGATATAGACATTATGCGCCTTGGTTACCACTCTGTTTTTTTCAGCTAGACTTATAGAGTTTGGTAGCTGATTGAGGTTTATAATTGTTACATAATCTGTTGAACTGTCGATTGTGGCATATGCATATGCTTGCCAGGCACCTATATTTGCATCGAAATATTGATACACTTTAATATCACGCCAACTAGAGCCTAGTCCTCGAATAGTGCCAACTTCTTCAGGGTTTTCTGGGTCAGTAACATTTACAACTGCAACGCCGTTATATAATCCTATTAAGGCATATTCGTTGCCTGTATTTAGGTCAACATGTCCCCAAATATCGTTTGCAGAACTAGGGCGGCTAGAGAATGCACCTAATGGCATATGAGCAAGTAAATCAATGTTATTACAGGCAAAGCTACCGGCTAAGCCATTTACACAGTCTAGGCCTGATTGCTTTTCACTTAGCATATGGTAACTGGCAAGTTTGCTTTTCAACGCTTTACTTTCTGGGCTGTTTTCAGCAAAAAGTGATTTACCATCCGCCATAATAACAAAACCTTGTTGGCGTAGTGGCTCTGCCATATCATGAGGGATATTTTTCAGCTCAGTAAGGTTGGTATCAGGACTTTGGCTTTGAAAATGATCAAAGCGATTATAACCACCATAAATAGGCACTAATGCGCTTTTTAAATAAAACAACTCTTCACTTGAAGTAATTGTATATTCGCCAGATGAAACCAGTATTTTGTCACCTTTATTAGCTTGTTGAACAGCGTAAGCAATGCTTTTACAAGGTCTCAGTACTTGATCACACTTCCCAGTATCTTTCCCATTTTCGGCAACAAATCGTGCTTTATCATGCTCTGAGTGGGCAAACACTGCTTGGCTATTAAAAATTGCCGCAACCGTGACAAATATCCATGTTATTCGCAACATCAGATAGTCCTTATGTTAATAAAATGTTATATATGTCAACTGTACAACATTTGAATTGCTTTTTAAATCATTGCTTTTTAGTGGTTGTCGTTTTATCTTTTTTCAAATTTGTGTCTTTATATTGATCGACTTTATCTTGTTGTAGGAACTATGTTAAAAAAATTTATTGCTGCCATTTTATTTTTACTTTTGGCTTATTTTTCATACTTATACTTTTTTACTAGTAATGCTGTTCAGCAAGTGCAGGTCAACCTGTTGTGGCATGAACACCCGATAAGTTGCCAGTCAACATTTGACCCAAAAAATAAAGGTGAAGCTTGGTTTGTGGAACAATTTCAGTTTTTTGTTAGTGATATTGGTGTTGCTACTGAAGACGCCGAATGGCAGTCATTAAGCCTAGTAGATAATGCCTATCAAACGCCAGAAACCGTACTTTTAGGTGTAAATTGTGCAGAACAAGATAAACAGAAAAATGCTGGAAATTGGCGCATCACGTTCGATAATCGCTTGGATATTGCAAAAGTGCAGACGATTCGCTTCACCTTAGGCGTTCCTTTTGCAACTAATCATCTTAACCCTGTTAGTCAATTAAGTCCTTTAAATTTACCGTCAATGTTTTGGGTTTGGCAAACGGGCCATAAGTTTATTCGAGCAGAGCTTGCGTCGGTAAATGAGCAATGGTTATTTCATTTAGGCTCTACCGGTTGTAAAGCGGCAAGTGTCATGCGGGCCCCGAAACAAGCCTGCATTTATCCTAATACGTTTGAATTTGAACTACCTGTAGCTAAACATGATGGTAAAGCTTTAGCATTGAATTTAAATTTAGCTAGCCTATTAGACAATGTTGAATTAACTCAAAGCACTAGCTGTCAGTCTGAGCATGAAAATGAAAACTGTCTGCAGTTGTTTGACAACTTAGCTAGATATAAAAATGGTAATAAGGAGGTAAACTCTGCTGTGTTTAGCGCAGTAACGACTAACAAAATTGCTGAAGGAAGTGAAATTGAATAAGTTAATCAATATTGTTGTTTTTGCTGTTTTAAGCTTTATAGTAGTAGCGTGTGATATCGGTCAAAAAGCCGAAAAAAATTACCAATGGTCACTTATTCAGGGCTTTCCAAAGCCGCAAGTTCCAGTTAACAACCCAATGACTGATGCTAAAGTACTGCTCGGTAAGGTACTTTTCTTTGATAAAAATTTATCTGCAAATAAACAGCAGTCTTGTGAAAGTTGTCATTTGCAACAATTTGCATTTGCAGAAAATAAACGAGTTTCAATTGGTTCGACCGGAGAGTTACACCGAAGAAATGCACCGGCTTTAGTCAATATTGCCTACAATAAAACATTAACTTGGGCCCATGATGGCATAACAACATTAGAGCGACAAATTCTGCTGCCTATGTTTGGAGAGGAGCCAATTGAGCTAGGCATTACTGGGCATGAAGAGGAAGTGCTTGCTCGGTTTACAACTGAGCAGTACCAAGCACTTTTTAACAATGCTTTCCCTGAGCAAGAAATTAGTTTTGAATTAATCGTTAAGGCATTAGCCAGTTATGTTCGTAGTTTAACGTCTTTAAATTCTCCTTTTGATCGTTACGCGTATCTAGGGGATGATTCTGCAATTTCTGAATCAGCTATTCGTGGTATGGCGCTATTTTTCTCTGAACGATTAGAGTGCCATCATTGCCACGGTGGATTCAATTTCACTCAGTCAACAGGGCACGAGCAACAGCTTATAGATAGAAGGCCGTTTCATAATACAGGTTTATATAATGTTAAAGTTGATGGAGAAAGAACCGGTTACCCTCAAGACGATATTGGTTTAGCGGAAATTTCTACATTAGCGAAAGACAATGGTCGTTTTCGAGCGCCAACATTGCGTAACATCGTAAAAACAGCACCTTATATGCATGATGGCAGTGTCGCTACTTTGGAAGAAGTTATTGATATTTATGCTGATGGTGGTCGGGTGATTTTGCAAGGTAAGCATCAAGGTGATGGTCGAGCTAATCCGCTAAAAAGTCAGTTTATAAAAGGCTTTGAACTTACGGTTGAAGAGAAGAACGACTTACTAGCGTTCCTTCATACGTTAACGGATGAAGAGTTTTTAACGACAGCTATACATATGCCTAGTCAGTAGCCATTAATTATTGCTACTGAGATTACTAATAAAGTAGTTAACACTTTAGATAAAAAAACCAGCTTAATTAAGCTGGTTTTTATTTATACAACAAACGTATTGTAATAGTGTATTACTTACTCACCATCTAAGAAGCTTTTCAGTTGCTCTGAACGAGAAGGGTGACGTAATTTACGTAAGGCTTTCGCTTCAATTTGGCGAATACGTTCACGTGTTACATCAAACTGTTTCCCGACTTCTTCAAGTGTATGGTCAGTGTTCATATCAATACCAAAGCGCATTCTTAAAACTTTTGCTTCGCGGGCGGTTAGGCCGGCTAATACTTCGTGAGTTGCATCTTTTAAGTTTTCAGAAGTTGCTGAATCAACAGGTAATTCACCACTACCATCTTCGATAAAGTCACCTAAGTGTGAATCTTCATCATCACCGATCGGTGTTTCCATTGAAATTGGCTCTTTAGCAATTTTCAGTACCTTTCGAATTTTATCTTCAGGCATGATCATGCGTTCTGCTAATTCTTCAGGTGTTGGCTCACGACCCATTTCTTGTAGCATTTGACGTGAGATACGATTAAGTTTGTTAATCGTTTCAATCATGTGTACTGGAATACGTATAGTACGGGCTTGGTCGGCAATTGAACGTGTGATTGCTTGGCGAATCCACCATGTAGCATAAGTTGAAAATTTATAACCACGACGGTATTCAAATTTATCAACGGCTTTCATCAAACCAATGTTACCTTCTTGAATCAAATCTAAGAACTGTAAACCACGGTTGGTGTATTTTTTCGCAATTGAGATAACTAGACGTAAGTTAGCTTCAACCATTTCTTTCTTCGCACGGCGAGCTTTCGCTTCACCGATTGACATACGACGGTTGATGTCTTTAATACCATGAACATTTAGGTAAGTTTCTTCTTCCAACATGTTCAATTTATAAATACAACGCTCAACGTCTAGCTCAATATCAGCCATTCTCTTCGAGTGTGGTTCGCCGGCAGCTTTTTGCGCTTCAAACCAATCTTTCGATGTTTCGTTGCCAGGGAATATTTTGATAAAGGTTGCTTTTGGCATGCCTGCGCCAACAACACAATGCTTCATGATTAAACGTTCTTGTACACGTAAACGATCCATCACGCTGCGCATGTTTTTCACTAAACGATCGAATACTTTTGGTACGATACGGAACTCTTTAAACACTTCAGCTAAAGCATCAATAGCGACTTGTGCATCAGCATGGCCGCGACCTTTGGCATCAATAATTTTATTGGCATGTTCGTAAGCTTCACGTAAGGCGTTGAACTTTTCACGAGCTTCTTCAGGACAAGGACCTGTATCTTCCTCCTCCTCGTCATCCTCATCGCTGGCATCATCGTCTTCGTCTTCTAAGTCTTCTTTAGAAAGCTCCGAACCAATATGAGTTGCTGCCGCTGGAATTTCTTCATCTTCAGCATCAGGGTCTAAAAAGCCAACAACGATATCGCTTAAGCGCACTTCTTCCGCTTCAAAATTATCCCATTGTTCTAGCAAATAATTAATTGCTGGCGGGTATTCAGAAACACTACGTTGCACTTCTTTGATGCCTTCTTCAATACGTTTGGCGATAACAATTTCGCCTTTACGTGTCAGAAGTTCTACTGTGCCCATTTCACGCATATACATACGTACTGGGTCAGTCGTACGACCGATTTCACTTTCAACAGTAGCAAGTGCTTGCGCTGCAGCTTCTGCAGCATCTTCATCAGTGTTTCCTTCACTCATCATTAACGTATCGTTATCCGGCGCGTTTTCAAACACCTGAATACCCATGTCGTTAATCATTCGAATGATGTCTTCAACTTGATCGGAATCGATAATATCCTGAGGGAGATGATCGTTAACTTCTGCAAAAGTTAAATAACCTTGCTCTTTACCTTTGGTTATTAACTCTTTAAGTCTAGATTGTGGGGCTTGATCCATTGACGAGTGTCCACCTATTTATGGCTATCAAAAATACAACAGTAAGCCGGAAATTATAGCGAAAACTTTACTAAATTACCAGCGAAAATCTGTGTCTCTGTTTGTTTAAATATAGTACAACTATATTATTTTTATGCGCTTAGTAAACCGTGTAGTTCTTGCTTCTCGGTTATACTTAAGCCGCCGTTACGTTCTTTTTCCAGTAACTGCTCTGTTCTTTGTTCAATGAAAACATTTAAAAAATTTTCAATTAAATCTAGAAACATACTTTCAGCATTTTCTGGTTCAACATGATGTTCTAAACACATCAACTTCGTTAACTGTTTGCCGGCGTCCTGGCCTCTAAAGTGTTCAATCAATTGCGCACTATTTGCTTTTGAATTTTGTTTACACAGCGCTAATAGCTGGTTAAGTAGCGGGATACCCGGCATATCTAATTGTTGTAAAATAGCGGGATCAGGCAATACTTCTACTATATGGGGATGCTCTAGTAATAATGCAATAGCAAGCCTTACTGGTGTAATTTTCGTTTTGTTTTTTTGTGGTTTGCTATTGTTTTGTTGGCTGAAGTTTTGCTGCAGTTTTTTTAACTGCATTTCATTATTGGCACCAAATTGATTGGCTAATTTGGTCACGATAGCGTCTTTTAAATTACTTTCGGGCAATTTAGCCAAATAAGGTTGAAACGCACCAACAGCGGCGCCTTTTCCTTCGGCAGATGACATATCAAGTTGTGCTAATAAGTGATCAAATAAAAATTGTGATAACGGTGTCGCCTGATCTAATATTGCCTCAAAAGCTGCTTGGCCTTGTTCTCTAATAAGTGAGTCTGGATCTTCACCGTCAGGTAAGAAGACAAATTTCAAGCTATAACCGTCTTGAATCATAGGTAGAGCATTATCCATGGCTCGCCATGCGGCATCACGCCCAGCTCTGTCGCCATCATAACAGCAAATTACCTCTTTCACGGTACGAAATAAGGTTTGTAATTGCTCTGGAGTTGTTGCTGTACCAAGCGATGCGACTGCATAATCAACACCATGTTGGGCGAGCGCTACAACGTCCATATAGCCTTCCACAACAACTAATCGAGATAATTGCTTACTGGCTTGTTTAGCTTCATATAAACCATAGAGTTCATGGCCTTTATGATAAATTCGTGTTTCTGGCGAGTTAAGGTATTTTGGTGTGCCATCACCCAATACCCGACCACCAAAGCCGATAACGCGTCCACGTTTATCTCGTATTGGAAATTGAATTCTGCCTCTGAATCTATCGTACGGCCGGTTTTTGTCCCCTTGAATCGCCATACCTAAATCAACAAGTTGTTGATTAGTTTGGTTATTGCGACCAAATACTTTCATCATGCCATCCCATGCATCACTAATATAACCGATGCCAAATCGTTTGACGATTTCACCACTTAAACCTCGGCCTTTTAAGTAGTTAATGGCGACATCTTTATCTGCTGCTGTTTTCAATTGTTGCTGAAAAAAACGACTGATTTGCAGCATTAATTCGTAATCGTCTTGCTTTTGCAGGTATGTTTTTTGATCTTGCTTTTGCTGTGCGGGCGTACGATTGGACTGCTCGCGCGGTACGTCCATATTGTAATGAGAAGCAAGTTCCTCTACGGCATCTGGGAATTCTAATCGGTCAAATTCCATTAAAAATGAAATTGCATTGCCGTGCTCGCCACAACCAAAACAATGATAAAACTGTTTGTCTGGGCTAACACTAAAAGAGGGGGATTTTTCTGTATGAAATGGGCAACAAGCTTGGTAGTTTTTACCTGCTTTTTTTAATGGCACACGTGAGTCAATTAATTCAACAATATCGGCTCGAGCCAATAAGTCATCAATAAATTGTCTGGGGATCATGCCTGCCATAAGTACCTATACGCTGAAGTAAAGTTCTATTTTACACAAATAAGTGAGGTAACATAGTGGATTTCTTACACTAGTTAAAATAAAACCGCGAGGCCTAAGCTGTCGCGGTTTAGTATCTCTATGAGCAAGTTGCTCAATAGTGTATTTGACTAACTGTTTAAGGCTGTTCTAACTTGACCGCTTACTGCGCCCAGGTCTGCTTTGCCTTGCATTAACGGTTTCAATACCGCCATTACTTTACCCATATCAGCCATTGAGCTAGCACTAGTATCAGTAATTGCTTTTGCTATCAGTTGTTCAATTTCATCTGCGGTTAATGCTTGTGGCAGAAAACGTTCCAGTGCAACAACCTCGGCGGCTTCATTTGCTGCCAGTTCGTCGCGCCCACCTTCACTAAACATTTTGATAGATTCTTTACGTTGCTTAACCATTTTGGTTAACACCGCAATGATGTTCTCATCTGTTGCTTCGGTATTGTGGTCAATTTCTGCCTGTTTTACTGCAGATAATGCCATACGAATGACACCAAGACTAACTTTGTCTTTGGCACGCATGGCGATTTTCATTTCATCTTTAAGCTGGCTAAGTAGACTCATGATTATATTTTCTCTTAAGTTAACTCAGTTGACTTATAAAATACTAAGGTGTCTTAGTACATGCGAACGCGGCGAGCGTTCTCACGAGAAACTTTTTTAGCTGCGCGTTTTACTGCGGCTGCTTTTTTACGCTTACGTTCCCAAGTCGGCTTTTCGTAAGATTCGCGACGACGAACTTCAGAAAGGATACCTGCTTTTTCACATGAACGTTTGAAACGACGTAATGCAACGTCAAATGGTTCGTTTTCTCTAACTTTAATTACTGGCATGTACTGTATTACCTTAGTATATATCTATATAAATCGATGAATGACTTCGGCTAATTGCCTTATCTTCATCCGCTCTATTCAAAAATTGGTGACGTATTCTAATGCGAACGATATAACAAAGTAAAGCAGTAATAGCTTTTTCGCTTGATTATCTACTTGCTAGCGTATTAATCGCTGAAATTTGAAGATAATGGCTAACGGATTTGTATGAAGGGCGAATAGTGGCAGAACTATTTTAATATCTTTAGCGCTATAAATTGAAAGTTTGCGAGCTGCTAGGTAGAATCTCGGCAAAATGAAGGCAGTGTGCGTAATATGAAACGAACTGTCCATACTCGACTTTGAAGTAAGGCTTTTAGGTAAAAACTATGCGAATTTTAGGTATTGAAACCTCCTGTGATGAAACCGGTATTGCAATTTACGATGACGGGCAAGGTGATCTACCTGAAGGAATTGTTGCCCATAGGCTGTATAGCCAAATTGCAGTTCACGCTGATTATGGTGGCGTTGTACCTGAGTTGGCGTCACGAGACCATGTTCGTAAAACTATTCCGCTGATAAAAGAAGTCTTAGCTGATGCGAATTTAACCCCCGCAGATTTAGACGGAGTTGCATACACTGCGGGACCGGGATTAGTGGGGGCATTGTTGGTGGGGTGTTCAATTGGTCGCAGTTTAGCCTATGGTTGGGATTTGCCAGCCGTACCTGTGCATCATATGGAAGGGCATTTATTAGCGCCAATGTTGGAAGAGAATGTGCCAGACTTTCCTTTTGTGGCATTACTCGTTTCAGGTGGCCACACCATGCTTGTGCGTGTTGACGGTATTGGAAAGTATGAATTATTAGGCGAGTCGGTTGATGATGCTGCCGGTGAAGCCTTTGATAAAACCGCAAAGTTATTAGGTCTAGATTACCCAGGTGGCCCTGTATTAGCAAAAATGGCCGAAGCAGGCAGAAAAGGTCGCTATAAGTTTCCTCGCCCGATGACAGATAAACCTGGTTTAAATTTTAGTTTTAGCGGTTTGAAAACATTTGCCGCTAATACCATTCGCAAAGAAGAAAGTGTTGAATTAACCCCAGAGCAAAAAGCACAAACGCACGCGGATATTGCTTATGCATTTCAAGATGCAGTAGTAGATACCTTAGCGATTAAATGTAAGAGAGCATTAAAACAGTGCGGGTTAAATCGCTTGGTTATTGCTGGCGGCGTTAGTGCTAACAGTGTACTTAGAGAAAAGCTTGCTGAGATTACTAAAAAGCTTGGCGGTGAAGTATTCTATCCTAGACCAGAATTTTGTACGGACAATGGTGCGATGATTGCCTATGCAGGGTTGCAGCGCTTGAAGTCAGGTGTTGATAGCGACTTAACTTTTAAGGCTACGCCGCGCTGGCCTCTTGATACATTGCCGCCCGTTTAAAAAAAAGTTGTCGGCGAATAAGAATTAACATGGTTATTTTTTACTAAAAGATATTTTATTTTCAGTCCCTTTGATTAAGCGGATTATATTGTCTTTATGGCGAAATATAATTAGGCCGGAAAGCATTAATACCGGATAGACGTATATCGGTTTTAGTAACCAAGTATAAAGTGGCGCCAATGATACAGTTACAATCGCAGCTAAGCTCGAATAACGTGTTGTTTTAGCCACTAACAGCCAAGTTAAAACTAATAATCCGCCTAAATCTAAACCTATTGGCAACAGAACTCCAAACGCTGTTGCAACAGCTTTGCCACCAGAAAACTGAAAAAATATAGGGTACATGTGGCCCAAGCATGCTGCGACGGCAATTACACCTAAATAAAGCGGTTCTAATCCTAAAAAGTAGCCACCCCAAACGGGAAGAGTGCCTTTTAAAATATCAAAAAATAACACTAGGGCGGCAATAAACTTATTACTAATGCGTAGCACATTCGTTGCGCCTGGGTTATGGGAACCAGCAGTGCGAGGGTCAGGTAAGCGAAACAGTTTACAAAGTAAAATGGCACTAGAAATTGAACCTACTAAGTAAGCCACAATCACCATGAGCAATGTAATTAGTAAACTGCTGATAATACGTCCTTTTTATAATCAAGTGAGTCACTTTAACAGGGCATTACTTGAAAATATATCTAGGTTACGACAAAACTGCTTATTAAAATAAATAATACATTTTCAGCATTGTAGCGTGTTGTTTACTAGTTTTTCTAGGTCTACACAGGTAAACTCGCCATTTATTTTGTAAAGCAAGTCATACGTGATATTTACTTGGTTAAATTGCGATAGTTTCTTTAGCAATTTTTTATATTTAAAGGGTTTAGCGTGGATAAAGTTTATATAGAAGGGTTAACCTTTCAAACCACCATTGGATTTTATCAATGGGAAAAAGAAATTAAGCAAACCTTGGTGATTGATCTCGCCATGGGCTGGAATACTGCCAGTGCAGCTGAAAATGATGAGCTTGCTAAAACCCTTGATTATGCCGCTATTTCTGAAGAAATTATTAAGTTTGCCAATAACAACCCGGTTGATTTAATTGAAACGCTAGCCGAACGTATAGCAAAATTTTTAATGTCAAAATATCAGATCCCGTGGTTGCGTTTAAAGCTAATGAAACCAACTGCTGTTCATAACGCGACGACTGTTGGTGTTGAAATTGAGCGCGGTCAAGCAAGTTATGGCAAGACTATCTAATGGCTGAAATTTACATTTCTCTGGGCAGTAATATTGATCGTACTCGCCATGTTGAAAAGGGGCTTGACGCTTTAACAGCGTTATTTGGTTCACTAAGCTTGTCGTCATTATTTGAAAGTGACGCCGTAGGATTTGCTGGTAAACCGTTTTATAACATGGTTATAGGCACCAAGACTCACCTATCATTGTTAGAGGTAACGCAAGCTTTACGAGCGATTGAATTTGACAATGGTCGTAGTGAAAATGCTAAAAAATTTAGTCCGAGAACATTAGACTTGGATTTATTGCTTTATGACAATGTTATAGCAGAGCAACCTGCACAAATTCCACGTGATGAAATTACTAAAAATGCTTTTGTACTTTGGCCATTAGCTGAAATTGCTGGCCAGCTAGTTCACCCTATTATGGGGAAAAGTTATAAAGTGCTTTGGCAAGAATATGATAAAAGCCAACAACAGTTAACCAAAGTACCATTAACCTGGTCAGAAAAAATAGGGATATTAAAGTAGTATGAGTACCATAGATGTTTTTATATTGGCACTAATTCAGGGCTTAACTGAGTTTTTACCGATATCCAGTTCTGCACACTTAATTTTACCGTCAGCGGTTTTTGGTTGGCAAGACCAAGGGCAAGCGCTCGATGTTGCCTTACACGTGGGAACTTTATTGGCGGTTGTGCTTTATTTTCGGAAAGAAGTTGGCAGCATGGCGGTGGCATGGTTCGGTACGGTTGGTATTGGACCAGAAAAAAATACTAATAGTTTCGATGGTAAGCTTGCTTGGTGGATATTATTAGCATCAATTCCTTTAGGTTTAGTGGGTTTACTGGGTAAAGACTTTATTGAAGAAAACCTGCGTTCAGCCGCAGTAATTGCTATTACAACCTTAGTTTTTGGTTTATTACTTGGTTTTGCTGATATTAAAGCAAAAGAAAATGTTAGTGTTGAAAAATTAGGCTTTAAAGGGGCAATGATTATTGGCTTGGCACAAGCATTAGCGCTGATCCCCGGTACATCACGCTCGGGCATTACCATGACCCTAGGCTTAATGTTAGGGTTAAGTAAAGAAAATGCCGCGCGTTTTTCGTTCTTATTATCAATTCCCGCTATTGTTATGACCGGCGGATATTTAACCTATAAACTAATAACGTCAGCTGAGCCTGTTGATTGGAACACCTTAGGTTTAGGCAGTGTTTTAGCGTTTGTTAGTGCTTATGCCTGTATTCATTATTTTTTGATTTTAGTCGGTAAGCTCGGCATGATGCCTTTTGTTATTTACCGTATGATACTTGGCGCTGGTCTGCTTTGGTTTGTTCTTGGATAATTGCTACAATATTGCCAATTTTAAAACGCGCTTTGGCGCGTTTTTGTTATAAATAAAAATTTACTTATTAAGCGTTTTTACGTTTGATATTTTCGTATCTACACAAACAGTATTAAGGGACTATTGGGCTTATGTGAAAGTCTAGGTAAACTTAGTTTTATATTGAAAGTGATAGATATTCACCAAATTAAAAGTGAGAGTGTTGATGGATTTGTCTTTAACTGAAGAACAAATGATGATTCAAGATATGGCGAAAAAGTTTGCAGAAAGTGAACTAGCGCCAGTAGCAGCCCAACTTGATGAAACAATGGATCAAACATTGTTTCTAAATAATTTGGCACAATTGACTGAATTGGGTTTTATGGGCTTAAACATTAAAGCCGAATATGGCGGTGTTGAAGCTGGTAGCGTTGCATTTAGTTTAGCAATTACTGAGCTTGCTCGTGCTTGTGCTTCAACAGCGGTAACAACATCAGTAACCAATATGGTTGCTGAAGTTATTCAAGCGGTAGGTAATGAAGAACAAAAACAAAATTATTTGCCAAAAATATGCAGTGGTGAATATCGTGCTGGTGGTTTTTGTTTAACTGAAGCAACCGCAGGATCAGATCCAGCGGGCATGAAAACACAAGCCGTGAAAGATGGTGATGATTACATCATCAACGGTAGTAAGCTTTATATTACCAGTGGCTCTTTTGCTGATGTTTTTGTTGTGTGGGCAGTAACTGACCCTGACGCGAAAAAGGGTAAAGGCATTTCCTGTTTTATTGTTGAAGCTGGTACGCCCGGTATGACTATCGGAAAAGCAGAAGACAAAATGGGCCAAAAAGCGTCTCCTACCAATGAAGTACATTTTGACAATTGCCGTGTTCCTGCGTCAGCGTTAATGGGCATTGAAAATAAAGGTTTTGGTGTTGCTGTTGGTGAATTAGCGGGTGGCAGAATAGGCATTGGCTCATTGGCTTTAGGTGTTGGGCTAGCAGCACTTGATTATGCCAAAGCTTATATTGTTGAACGCAAACAGTTTGGTCAGTCAATTTCGAATTTCCAAGGTTTGCAGTGGAAATTAGCTGAGCGTTACACTGAAATGGAGGCGGCGCGTTTATTATTAATGCAAGCGGCTTACACTAAAGAGCAAGGTCAACCTTTTGGTCCTGCTGCGTCAATGGCTAAGCTTTTCGCCACCGAAAATGCCAATAAAGCTTGTTATGATGCTTTACAATTGATGGGTGGTGCAGGCTATATTAAAGAATATCCACTAGAGCGTATGGCGCGAGATGTTCGGGTAACTTCAATTTATGAAGGTACTAGTGAAATTCAAAAAGTTATAATTGCTCGCGATTTGCTGCAGAATATGTAACGAGCCAAAAGAGTTAAGTGATAATTTAATAGACGGACAAAAGAGTTAACTTTTGTCCGTTTTTTATAGCTGATGACTAAAGGTATTATTGCACGATGATGGTAGCCATTTTTTGGCTTCTGCTTGATATTTCTTTAACCAGAGTTTAGCTGCGTAGTCTTCACTATGGTTGTCTGCAACTCGCAGTGCTGAGGCATCGGCAATCATAGCTGTTGATAAGTCGATATTTTTTACCAATTGAAAAACACATGGCGAGTATTCTTCTAATTTAGGCCAAACGGCTTTTTTTAACCAACCATTGCTTGGATTCGCACAATCTTTAAGCCTGTATTTGTTTAGACCCCAACTCGCTTTGGTTTCACAATCTGGGTGGTAAGCTGGAAACTTAACGAACTTGCCTTTAATTTTACTGTCTGTCCAATTGGGCGTCCAATTCAGTAATATTATCGGTTGTTGATGCTGAATTGCCAGGGCAAGTTGTTGCCAAACTTGCATATCGTTTTCAAAGCGATGAATGGTAAAATTTAAATTCAATGCCCGAATAATATCGCCATCACCGTAGTCCCAAGGGCCAGCGTAATATACGCCTTTGCCATTTGAATTTTGATTGGCAAATATTTTTGCGCAAGCATTCATCGCTTGCCAGTCAGGCAAGCCTGGGCAAAACTTTTCAACATAATCTGGGTACCACCAATCTTCTTTTCCTATCGCTTGATGCGTACCTGCATCGATAATGTAATTTTGTTGCACCATACGATCAAAGTCATTAGCCATTGATACTTGCCAAACTTCGAGTTGAATATGCACAAGCCCTTGACGAAGTGCTCCCCATTGATCTGTGGAACTGATATTTTTATATTCAATCTGTTCGCCAAGTGATTGCACCATAGTGCCCAACGCTTTTGTAATTACCCGCTGGCTAGCCCAATTATTGAGCGGTAAAATAATTGTTTTTGCTTTATATTGTGGCATCGAAGATGGCCGGTTATTACTAAGAATTGTTGTACTGCACATTAGTAAAATAAGTAGCAATAGGCATCTAAGCATAAAGTTTTGTCGTATTGTTGATGATAAATGTAGTGAATAGCTGCAATATTTTACCTCATGATTTGTTAAATTATTATTTAAAGCTCAGGTTATTTTTTAATGTATTTAAAATCATATTATTAGGCTTCTTATATTAATGAAATAATTGGATGTAAATACTTACTAACTCTTAATTTTAATCATAGTAGTGCTTTTAGCCATTCATACTTTGGTCTTAGTTGAAGCTTTTTCCACTATCTGATTTAACAGTTTTCATATTTCCAATGCCGAGATTTACCTTCAGCTATCCATGCTATGGCTGTGCTTAGTCGAGTCGCTCGAGTTGTTGCTCGCTTCGCTGAAATTAACCATTCAATATAATCTTTTTGTTTTGAATAGCTAAAGTTAGCAAACACCTCTTTTGCTTTAGGGTTTTCTGCCAGTGCCGATGCTAAATCGGCAGGTATTTCTAAGTCGGCTTTATCTTTACGCGTCGCTTGCTGCTTTTTTACGTTACCGGAGTTATTTAACGCGATAGCTTGTTGCAGGTAGTTAATAAGAATGTCATCCGCTGGCATGTCATTAAGTACTGTAAATTTGAGTGCTGCTAATTCATTGTTATCGTTTTTTGAGAAAATATTTGCACTATCGTTTAGTCGTTTCCCTTTAAAAAAAGAGAAATTCACATGCTGTTTAAAGGCAGCGATGGCACATACTAAGCCATTGCTTTCAAAACATGGGTGACGCCATTTAATGGCTTCGGTAATATCAGTGGAACTTTGATGAATAATATTGCGTAAATGTATAATAATTTCTTGAGCAAAAGGTGCTTGGCTGCTGATGTACTGATCAATGGCAACATTTTTCGACATGGTTTTCTCAACAGTTTATTTTTTATTATTGGAACTTAGTTATTGTTAAAGAGTATTGCTGATAAAGCGTAAAACCACAAAATAAATATTTCCCTAGTGAGCTTGTTTAAACTAGGTTATGCCCCCAAATAAAATGTCATATATTAAATTTACTTGGAATTTTATTGATGACAAATTCGCTTGCTATCACCCTTGAAAACTTTCAACAAGTTGTATTAGAAGAATCGAAAGCTAGGTTAGTACTAGTAGATTTTTGGGCTCAACAACTACCTGAGAGTGTTGAACTACGCGATAAGCTAGCTAGTTTATTGGCGAATCACAGTGACACTATTCTTTTTGCAACAGTTGATTGCGAAACACAAGGACAGATAGCGCAGCAGTTTGGTATTCAAGGTTTGCCAACCGCTATTTTAGTGAGGGAAGGGCAACCGCTTGATGGTTTATCAGGCCCACAAACAGATGAAGCTATTGAGCAGTTTTTAGCGAAGTACTTACCTAAAGAGCAAGATTTATTGCTAAATCATGCAACTGCATTACTTGCTGAAAATAAAGCGAATGACGCTTTTAAGTATATTGAGCAAGCCTATCAACTTGACAGTGAACGAGCAGATATTAAGTTAGTCTTGGCCGATGTTTATTTGCAAACGGGTAAGGTATCTGAAGCTGATGCAATATTGCAAACCATTAAAATGGTTGATCAAGATAGCTATTATCAGTCTTTACTGTCTAAGCTTGAATTGGCTAGCCAAGCTGCCGATTCTCCAGAAATTCAAGCTCTTGAGCAACAATTACAAGACACCCCTGAGAGTATAGATGTACGACATCAATTGGCGGCTCAGTATACCCAAGTAAATCGCCAGCAAGATGCGTTAGAAATTCTCTTTTATTTAGTGCAAAAAGATGGCTCAGATACAACCAGTAAAGATTTATTGCTAGATGTTATGAAGTCATTACCTGATGGTGATGCCTTAGCCAATAAATACCGCCGAAAGCTCTATACGTTAATGTATTAAGCTTTAATTGATTGTGCTAGTTTTAGAGCACTGAATTTTTGAAAGTCATAACGCCCAGTCTTAGGGCGTTTTTTGTGCTGAAATTAAGCCGCGTCTTTAAGTAAGTATGAGAATTCTTGTAAAAATTTCTGAATCTTTTTCGCCACTACTAATTGACAATACTGGTTATCAGGGTTGTTAGTTACGTAGTCTTGATGATAACTCTCAGCGCTATAGAAATTATTTACCGCCTTAATAGTTGTAACAATAGGGCTACTAAAATATTGCTCTTTTGTGAGTTGCGCAATTTTTTGCTCAGCCAATAATTGCTGCTGTTCGTTATGCACCAATATGGTTGAACGATATTGGCTGCCAATATCATCACCTTGACGGTTTAAGGTTGTTGGGTCGTGAATGGCAAAAAATACCGTTAGTATTTGCGCAAGTGACAATTGCTCATTGTCAAAGTCCACCTGAACAACTTCAGCATAATTAGTGGTGCCAGAACACACTTGCTGATACGTTGGTTGGGCAATATCACCATCTGCATAGCCACTAATAACAGATTTTACGCCCTTAATACGTGAGAAAATGTTCTCAACACACCAAAAACAGCCTGCACCTAATGTGATGGTTTCAATGCTCATTGGTAATCTTCCTCTTGCGTAAATGTTGAAAGCTTTCGATATTATTGTTCAAAGACTTGTAGACGTCTATAAGTCTTTGAACAATGAATTTATCATTTGGATGTTTAGATGTCTATATGTTTTTTGTGATGATGTAAGTAACGGTGAAGTTTTGCTATGCACTAATAATAAAAAGCCAAAATTAGGCATGAAAATTTAAGCGATGCTTATACTTGCACCGCTTTAGTCGTGATTATAAGTTGTGTTCTAAGTAACTATTATTGCTCGTTATTACTTTGCTAATTAGCAGTATCGCTAGCTAATAAATTATATGCAATGTGTTGATGAAACCTTAAGGTTAGCTCATCTTTATCTGTTGGAATTTCTAATTCCGTGGCGAATAGGCGCATTGCTTGTTCTATTTGGTTTATAAATTTGGCGTAATTTTGCTCCTCACCGTTTGGGTTATTGGCGACGAAAATTAGCTGTACGTTATCAACCAGTTCATCTGCTTTCCATTTGCTAACAATGCCACACGGACTCTGTTTGGGGTTATAACCTAGCATTTGTAATTCGCCAACTTTGGAAACAATTTCATGCAAGCTGTGTCTTACAATTGGTACTAAGCCATTGGCAATTAAGGCACCGTTATTCAAGTTAAATTGCTTGGCGACTAATGAAAAAGTGTCGGTCAAATAAGTATAAAGTGGATTGTATGGGTCTGAAGAATTAGCATCGATATCGACGAGTTGGCAAATACGGTGATTTAAGGTTAGGTTAATCACCGCGTAAGTAATAGCAGACAAGTTCTCAGTTAGTGGCACATCTTGGCTGGCATAGCGCTGCTTAATTGGTCTAAGTTTATGTGCTTGACTGTTTTTACAGCCTTTATTTTTGGCAAAAATATCATAGGTAAGGTGCTGGTGATCACGCATTCTTATCGCTGTTAGCGGAATCTTAAGTTGTTGGGCAAAATTTGCTAGTAAGGATTTTACGCGCTGATGAAAGTTTGCTGAGCCTGTACGAATATCGCTACCTGATGCTAGAAATACTAAGGTAATTTTTTTTGCTCTGATATTGGCATCGAAAAATGAGTTTTGTAGTAAGTGCTTTACAGGATCATAGTAAAAAATAATTTGCTGACTTGTTTGCCATTGGTGCATTTCTTGGCTGTATCTAACACGGACCAGTTTATCATTGGCAACTAATAAACTGTTGCTAATGGCAAAGTCATTACTGAGTGTAAATAATAGATCAGCCAGACTTTGATATATAGTGTAATAATTATTATGTGTTAATTTGCTAGATAGTTGTGAAAGCAGTTGATCTGACAAGGCAAATTCAGCCAAAATATATTGATTGTCGCGAGCATTTCCTGGGATATAAGCCTTTTGGCCGGCGTTACGTTTTCTAATAATTGACATAAAAGTTCCCTGAAGAGATTTAGGTATCACCCTTGATACCGTCTAAGTTTGGCGAAATTATAGGGAATACTTATGACACTTTTATGTCAATTAAGGCACTGGTTGATGACTGTGCAAAATTTAAAACTCGCTTAAGAGCCTAAGTCCAACCATATTAAATAAAGAGTTAATCATGTCGATAGCAAATAATGCCGATTTACTAGCTGCAGTGAATCAAGTTATGCCTTTTGGTAAATATAGTGGTCGAAAGTTACTGCAACTACCTGAGCCGTATTTAGTTTGGTTTCACGGTAAGGGTTTTCCAGAAGGAAAGCTAGGTGAGCAATTAGCATTAATATATGAAGTGAAACTAAATGGTTTGGAAGAGATGTTGCAGCCACTTTTAAAAGACTAAAATGGCTATTATTTAAACTGAATTGTTATTTTATTGAGTCTTTTAAGTATTGCTGGTTATATCAATTTTCGGTAACGAATTGTTTTGTAAAACTAAGTTATAAATAAGACCTTTTAACAGATTTTATCGTCAAAATATTGGCTGGTTTTTATGTTAGATATGACTTGCATAGAAATAAATATTGGCCTTAAATTAATTGTCGGTTGTCGTTAATTTCCGGCCGTAAGATAAAATTTTATTAATAATTATCAAGTGGTTAAGAGGTTTAATTCATGAGAAGACAAAAAAGAGATAAATTAGGAAGAGCGTTTTCAAATGGCTACCAAGCAGGTCTTTTAGGTAGAAATAAGGAAAATTGTCCATATCAAAATAATAATACTAAATCAGAATGGCTCGGCGGCTGGCGCGAAGCAGTTACTGATAAAAATATGGGACTTTTTAAATAGTCTAAGTAATAGCTAATATATTAATTACGATGCAATAACGAAAAGCCCTCATTAATTGAGGGCTTTTCGTTATTGTTAGCTGACAAATTCATTAATTTACTTAAGGTTTGTCTGAGCATGCAGAGCATTTTTCCTGCTTTTTAACTTTTAGCTGTTGCCAGCAATTACTAAAACCATCAAATATACTCAATTGATTTTTTGTAAGGTCAATTCCTGATAAATATTTTATTGCTTGCAAAGCTTGCATGCCACCAACAATTGCTAAGATCGGTCCTAAAATACCTAAAGTTTGGCAGTTGTTCTCAGGTGCTTTTTTACTGGCTGGAAATAAGCATTGGTAACAGGCGCTATCGCTTATATTGGGATCGACAAACATATATTGGCCGTCAAACCCGGTGGCGGCACCAATAATTAATGGCCTTTTATGCTCTAAACATTTTTCATTTATTAAGTAGCGTGTAGCTAGGTTATCTGTACAATCTAGCACTAAATCAACCAGCGGGAAGTAATAGTCTGCAAGTTCTTCGTCGAGCATTTCATCGAGAACTTCAATATTGGTGTCGCTATTTTGCTGATGCAGCACATCTGCGGCAGTGTCGGCTTTACTTTGTGAAACTTGCGCTTCATTAAACATCACTTGTCGAGGCAAGTTACTGATATCAATGTTGTCACCATCAACTAAGTAAAGGGTGCCTATACCAGCGGCGTTCAAATAAAGACTTACAGGGTTGCCAAGACCGCCGATGCCGATGATCATCACTTTGGCATTTTTTAAATTAAGCTGACCTTGTTCGCCAATACTCTTTAGCATGGTTTGACGGCTAAAACGTAGTTGCTCTTGTGGGCTAAGCATAAGTTGTTGGTTCCGATAAATAAAAGCTATGCACCGCATTAGCTTTAAATTGAATATATATGGGGAGATCGACGGCTAGGGCCATACGAGTTGCTGACCATAAGCTAATTTGAACATAAAACTTTTCTTGACAGCATTGCACAATAATAACTGCACTGGTTGCTTTTGCTATTATTTTAATAATGTGTCCAGCGAGCTGATTGACGATAGAACTATGCTCGGGTTTAGTCGTACTAATGCTGATGTCGCGTGCATAAATAATACAGGGTAATAGCTGGCCAATATCTGCGTGTTGTTGATTTGGTGCTAACAATGGCAGATATAAATCATTGGGAGTATCAATAAAAGATAAGCGAGTTAAACCAAAACCAGGTAAATGTTCGACAATTTTTAACGATAAACTGGTTTTAATCGCAACATCATCTAGATTATTTAGCTTATGTATGGCTTGGTGGGTTGGTGCAATATAGTCAATTTTTCCAGACGACATAACCATAAGTTGGTTAGCAATAAATTGTAGCTCACTAATGCTATGGCTGACATATAACATAGGGATGTTCAATTGTTGTTGAATTGTTTTCACTATGTGGAGCATTTGCGCTTTTGTTTTTTTATCTAACGCACTAAAGGGCTCATCTAATAGTAATAGCTTTGGCTCAGCTAATAGAGCACGAGCAAGTGATACTCGCTGCTTTTCACCGCCTGATAAATGCCTAACATTGTGATGCTGAAGTTTGGTAAGTTGAGTTAACTGCAAAACTTGTTCAATAGTTAAAGTTGGCTGATGATTGCGCTTTAAAGCATAGTGTAGATTTTGCAACACGCTTAAATGTGGAAAAAGTCGACTATCTTGAAAAATTAAGCCAATATTTCTATGTTCTGGTTTTATAAAACGCTGCGTGTCGCTATTTTGAAGTTCGTTGGCGTTAAATGTGACTTGCCCTGAGGCGTGCTGTTCAAGCCCAGCGATAATACGTAATAGTGTTGACTTGCCAGAGCCTGAGTCACCAAAAATACCGGTAATGCCATCAAGATTGATGCACTGTTCAATAGCTAAACTAAATTGCTGAAAATCGATATTTATCGAAATCGCCAAGTTTGGGTGGCTAGTTGAGTTTTTTGAGTTTAATTTCTCACTCATTAGTTTACCTGTTCGGAGTTTATTTTTAATGTTTTTTTGGCCGACTTATTGCCAACTTTACCGCCGAGTAAATAGACGAAAGAAAGTAATAACAATGAAGAAATTAACAGTCCCGCCGACAAAATATGGGCGCTAGCATAATCAAACGCTTCGACATGGTCGAATAGTGCGATAGATAATACTCGTGTTTCTCCAGGGATGTTGCCACCTATCATTAGTACCACACCAAATTCGCCCACTGTATGGGCAAAACCAAGGGCGGTCGCGGTAATAAAACTGGCTTTAGTTAATGGAAATACGATAGTGAAAAAGCGATCTAAAGGCCCTGCACCAAGCATTGCCGCGGCTTCTAAATAATGATTGCCAAGTTGTTCAAATGCTTTTTGTAAAGGTTGGACAACAAAAGGCAATGAATAGAGCACTGAGCCAAACACTATGGCACTAAAACTAAAGGCTAATTGGCTACCAGTCGCGCTCTGCCACAATTGCCCAGGTAGTGACTGCGGTGAAAAAGCTAATAACAAATAAAAGCCTAATACTGTCGGTGGCAATACTAAAGGCAGTGCGACAATGGCCTCAAAAAGTACTTTAAAGCGGCTTTTCATATTTGCTAACATCCAGGCAAGTGGAGTACCAATAACTAATAAAATTATTGTTGTTATTGCCGCCATTTTTAAAGTGGTCTTTAGTGCGAGTATATCTGCTGTATGGATTGCTATATCACTTGTCATATTAATTAACTGCCTGATGACTTAGCGCTACAGCCGGTAAATACCCCTGTTTACTCAGTTTCATTTGACTTGATTTGCTCCGTAAAAACGCACTTATTTTTTTCGCATTTTCAACTTGCTTGCTCGATTTTAAAATCACTAACTGTTGTTCAATGGCTTGATAATACTTAGCCGGGATGATGACGCCTTGCAAATTATTTATTTTTAATTGGCTTAAAGCAACTATGCCAGCGGGTACGGCTTGGCTTCTTACCTGCTGAAAGGTTTGATTAATGTTGATGCCTGTGACTAAGTTGTTTTTTTGTGATGACCAAAGAGATAAGTGCTGCAATACTTGCTTGGCGGCTTTACCGTATGGCGCTGTGGTTGGGTTTGCAATGGCTAATTTACCGCTAAACGTTCGCAGCTGTGATAAGTCAGTAAACGGAGTTACTGCCGACCACAAAGCCAATTGTCCATACGCATAGGCTTTGCGGCTATTTGGCGTAATTAGCTTTTCTTGTTCTAGCTTTTCTGGGCGAATGCTGTCGGCGGCGAGAAATATATCAAATGGTGCACCATGTTTAATTTGTTGGTAAAGCGTGCCGGTTGCGGCACTGATAATTTGATAATTAATCTTATTTTTATCTGGAAAGTCGCTTAATAACTGCTTCAGTGTTGGTGCGAAATTGGCAGCCACAGCGATGCGTAACGGCGTGGTTTGCTTTGATACTTCGTTAGTAAACGCTTGGCTAGTTGTAGTAACTAGCCAAGTTTGAATAATGATAAATAAATGCAGTGTATAGCGCTTTTTCAATAATTTTATCATTTTATAAAATGGCGATTTACCAGATTAATTGAAGTTTAAGTGCGGTACAAAGTTACAAGGTCGGTGGCTGGCATCGAGCTGCTCCACAATTAATTTGTCCCATGCGGTTTTACAGGCATTGGTTGAACCGGGTACAGATAAAATCACGGTACGGTTGGCCATTCCACCAAAAGCGCGCGACTGAATTGTAGAGGTGCCTATTTCCTCTAAAGAGATGGTTCTAAACACTTCACCAAAGCCTTCAATGTTTTTATCGAACAAAGGTAATAAGGCTTCTGGTGTATTATCTCTTGCGGTAAAGCCTGTGCCGCCAGTTGTTAAAATGACTTGCACATTTTCATCGGCAATCCATTTCGAGACGATAGCACGTAGTTGATAAACATCATCTTTAGAGATTTCTTTCGCTGCTAGTTTATGTCCAGCGGCTTGCAAGCGTTCAACTAAAGCTTGGCCAGAAGTGTCGTTATGTTCTTCGCGCGTATCTGAGACAGTTAATACGGCAATATTTAATGGTACGAATGCGTCGCCACAATGAATACTAGACATGAGTTTTCCTTTGCAAAGAGAGTAAATGTTGCGCCTGTTGCCATTGCTCAGGCGTATTGGTATTAAATAAGCTATTAGGATTTTTTGCTTGAATAGCTTTATGAGGTATTTGCTTTAACAGGCTGCGCACTGATGGCCCTGTTAAGCCGCGCTTACCTTTTGATTTTTGATTACTCATTATTGCTTTTTCAGCAATAGAAGGTGATGATTTTGTTGGTAACAATTGTTGAAAAAATTGTTCAACAAAGGCGTTAACAGGTAAATATAGCGGCAAATAATTGTCAGCAAAAAAGACAGCACTTTGACTTAACTCGCCAATTTGCTTTAATTCTGCAAGCTCTTCAGCAGTCATTAACGGTAAATCAACTGGTAAAATCAATAATGCTTGTGGTTTAAATTGTTTGATGACAGTTTGAATGCCACCAAGTGGGCCGATATTACTTATCGTGTCGCTAATACCGTGTTCGTCACCACTAACAATGACTTGCGAGCTACCAGCGCTTTTTAACAGAGCTTTACTGAAGCTCAGCATATCTTGTTGATTGCGTTGTAGGTTAGCTTTGTCTTGGCCCATGCGAGAGGATTTTCCACCCGCTAAAACGACACCCAAACAAGGCTGAAAAAGGAGTTTTTGGTTATTCATTAGCCGCCTAGCATTGCCAAGTTTTTCGTTGCGCCTGTTAACTTTTCATGCAAAAAATGTGTTTGCTTTTTGTCAGTCATCATATTGGCAATAGCATGTTTTAAAGGCTCGGTATTATCGTCTTGTAGATAATCTTTTAGTGATAAACCTTGCTCGGTAAATAAACATAAATGCAATTTCCCTAACGAGCTGACACGTAAACGGTTACAACTGCTACAAAAGTCTTTTGAGTACGGCATGATCAAACCAATTTTTCCGGCATAATCTGGATGATAAAATTCTTGTGCTGGCCCTGAGGCTTTGTCGTTAATTACCGGCAACCAGCCGTCGAGGATCAAATTTTGTTTAATGCGTGATCCTTGAACATGCTGAGCGTCAAAAAATGCTTGGTTATCACCGGTTTGCATTAGCTCAATAAAGCGTAACGTGACTGGGGTATCTTTTAGCCATGCTAAATAGCTGGCAATGTCATAGCAATTATATTCTCGCATTAATACCGTATTTACTTTGATACTTGTGCTGCCTTCTGCCAGCGCCATATCTATGCCTTTTAAAATATGCTTAAGTTTATCGTGGCCGGTAATGGCATGAAATTGTCTTGGGTCTAAACTATCTACGCTGATATTTATCGCGTCTATACCTGCATCTAGCCAGCTTGGTAAGTGTTCAGGAAGTTTAAATCCATTGCTGGTTATGGCGACTTTTTTGATACCAGGAGTTTGTTTACATTGCGCAATAATATCGGGTAAATCTTTTCGCAAAGAAGGTTCGCCGCCAGTAATCCGGATTTTTTCTGTGCCTAAATCGGAAAATGCTGAGGCTAAACGTGTGATCTCAGGTAAAGTAAGAAATTTTCTATCGTGATCACATTGATACCCATTGGGCAAGCAATAATTACAACGAAAATTGCATACGTCGGTAATAGATAAGCGCAAGTAATAAAACTTGCGTCCGAAGTTGTCTGTTAACATGTCACCTTTCCAATGTCGGGAGGCAAACAAGTTTCCTTGTTAGCCCTGGCAAACACAATATTATTGGCTTGCGGCTATATCAGCATGCTTGAACAAAATGTCAGGTTTAGCGGAAATAGCTCGGCGAATTTCAATGATTTATTAATTTATATCATATAATCACAAGCATAGTATGATTATGATCAATATAACAGATAAAGCCTGAATTATGTTTACTTTACTTCAAAGTAAATACATTCATTATATGAAATATAAAATCTAAGTAGGAAGAGTTTATTATGGTTGATTGTTGTTCTGCTCCAGGATTAATGCCATTTGCCCAAGCATTAGAAAAAATGCTTTCAGCAATTTCTCCAATTAATGACACTGAGAGTGTTTTATTAAAACAAGCTTTGGGCAGGGTATTAGCAGCGGATATTACCAGCCCAATTAATGTGCCACCACACAATAACTCAGCGATGGATGGTTATGCTTTTGCTTATGAAAGTTTAGCGTCACAAGAATATTTAACTTTAGCTGGACGCTCTATGGCAGGGCAGCCATTTACGGGTACTTGTCAAAAAGGTGAATGTGTCCGAATTATGACAGGAGCTAAGCTACCATCAGGTTGTGATACAGTGGAAATGCAAGAAAACTGTGCGGCTGAAAGTGAAAGTATACGCTTTTTAGAAAAACGTAAACAAGGTGACCACGTTCGCTATGCCGGCGAAGATATAACTAAAGGAGAGATTGTTTTTGCAAAAGGTCGTCGCTTATCTGCGATTGATATTGGCGTATTGGCTTCGTTGGGCATAAATGAATTATCGGTGTTTCGTCAATTAACTGTGGCACTTATTGCTACCGGCGATGAATTGAAAACACTGGGAGAGCCATTAGGAAATGGCGATATTTATGAGAGCAATAGTTATGCGCTAACTGGCATGTTGCAAAACTTGAACGTCAAGGTTATTGATTTTGGGGTGATTCAAGATGACGAAGAAGCTATTAGGCAAGCATTTATTCAAGCCGATGCACAAGCTGATGCTGTCATTTCATCGGGTGGTGTTTCAGTTGGTGATGCCGACTATACGAAAACCGTACTTGAGCAGCTCGGAGAAATTGCTTTTTGGAAAATTGCCATGAAACCCGGTAAACCTTTTGCTTTTGGTACCCTAGCTAACAGCTACTTTTTTGGCTTACCAGGGAATCCAGTTTCTGCCATGGTTACTGCAGACTTGCTAGCTATGCCGGCATTAATGAAAATGCAAAATTGTCATACCAAGCCCTTGCAAAGATTAAAAGCGAAAGCTCTATCTGACTTAAGGAAGTCACCAGGACGTATGGACTTTCAGCGTGGCATCCTATCACAAAATGAGGAGGGTGAATTAACGGTAAGCAGCACAGGTAGTCAAGGCTCAGGCATTTTAACGAGTATTGCCTTTGCTAATTGTTATATTGTTTTGCCGTCTGAGCAAGGACGAGTATCGGCTGGTGAAATGGTAGATGTGCAGTTGTTTGACCGTTTTTTTGCCTAAAATTAATTATTTCTGCGGATGATATAACTCTTGAAAACAGTGTATTTTATCCCTGGTACTATGTGTAATGAACGCCTATGGCAGCCTGTTTGGCAGCTTATAGGCGAACAATATCCAAAAACTTGTCGGCTGATTCATTTGCCTATACCAACATCAGGGGATATGAATGATGTTGTACGCGCTATGGCTGCACAAATAACGTTGCCTGATGCGATACTTGTTGGCTTCTCTCTTGGTGGCTATATTGCCAGCGCAATTGCACTGGCGAATCCTCACTTGCTTAAGCATTTAGTTGTTGTTGCTAATGCACCGGAGAATTTACCTACTTGTGAAATAAAACAACGTAAACGTACGATATCCTGGATTGAAAAACGTGGCTACTCAGGAATTCCAAATAAACGAATTGAAGATTTACTTCATCCGAATATTAAAGAGTTTTCAAGTAATGGCTTTGAAGCCATTCGAGCTGAAATTATTGCAATGGATCTTGAATTAGGTGGAGACGTTTTACTTCATCAGTTGCAAGTGTCTATGACTCGACCTTCGCTATTAAAAGCGTTATCTCAGTTATCTTTAGCGATCACTTTTTTAATTGGTGATGCTGACTCTTTGGTTGATCTTGCTTTGTTAAAAAAACAAGTTGCTGATGCAAAGCATATTAGAATTGAAAGAGTAATAGATACTGGCCATATGTTGCCTTTGGAATCGCCGAATACCTTAGCGTTAATGTTAGTTAAATTGCTGAATTCATAGTTTCTATGTTGGCAAAACTCTATACTCTTGTATGAATTTGCTAGGATTTTTATTGGCCTTTAAGTTCATTAAACATAGTTAACTTACTTACGAAATTATACCACGCATATAGCAATTTAAGCTTTTCTCACTTAAAGCTGTCTTTGCATTTGCTAAAAGGTGTAAAATACGTGCAATTAACTTTTTTAGATCTAGGATCTTCCCCTTGAGTGACAGCAACTTTTCTTCATTACCATTACAAAAAGCAATTTTAGATAACTTAGGTACACTTGGATATCATGATATGACTGAGATCCAAGCGCAAAGTTTACCATCGATATTAAATGGCCGTGATATTATTGCGCAAGGTAAAACTGGCTCCGGGAAAACAGCTGCTTTTGGCTTAGGCTTGCTAAATAAACTACAAGTAAAAAAGTTTAGAATACAAACCTTAGTGCTGTGTCCGACACGTGAATTAGCAGATCAAGTTGCTAAGGAAATTAGAAAGTTGGCGCGTGCAATTCACAACATTAAGGTGCTTACTTTGTGCGGCGGGATGCCGTTTGGTCCGCAAGTGGGATCTCTTGAGCACGGTGCCCATATTGTTGTTGGCACGCCAGGGCGAATTGAAGATCATCTAGGGCGTGGTACTTTGTCATTGGAAAATGTTGATACTTTAGTACTTGATGAAGCTGATCGTATGCTGGAAATGGGCTTTCAATCTGCATTAGATAATATTATTAGCCAAATACCAGAACAAAGACAAACCTTATTGTTTAGTGCGACTTTCCCACAACAAATTCAAAAAATTGCCAATAAGTATTTGCAAGCGCCGGAAGTGGTTAAGGTTGAATCCACCCATCAAAGTAATAGTATTTCTCAGCATTTTTACCATGTAGAAAATGATGAACAACGTTTAACCGCAATTCGATTATTACTGTTGAAGCACAAACCTGAGTCAAGTGTGATTTTTTGCAATACCAAAAAAGAAACACAAAGTGTTGCCAATAAATTAGCTGATGATGGCTTTGGTGTGGTGGCCTTACATGGTGATTTAGAACAACGAGATCGAGACCAAACGTTAGTCCGCTTTGCAAATAAAAGTGCCTCTATTTTAGTTGCAACTGACGTTGCTGCGCGGGGTTTAGATATTGAAGCACTTGATGCAGTATTTAATTACCATATTGCGCATGATAGCGAAGTGCATATTCACCGTGTCGGGCGAACGGGGCGTGCTGGTAGCACAGGTTATGCGTTCTCATTATTTAATGACAAAGAACGCTATAAGGTTGGTTTGCTTGAAGATTACTTAGAGAGAACGATTGAAGGTGAGGAGTTACCTGATAGTAAGGTATTACAAAGCTCAGTTTTTTTACCTAAAATGACCACAATTCAAATTGATGGTGGAAAAAAGCAAAAAGTTCGACCCGGAGATATTGTAGGTGCGCTAACTGGAGAGAATGGCATTGCCTTTGACCAATTAGGTAAAATTCAAATGGGCCCTAACTGGGCATATATTGCGGTTGAAAAAATGGTGGCTCGAAAAGCACTAAATAAGCTTAAGCACGGGAAAATAAAGGGGCGTAATTTTAGAGTGCGAGAATTAGTTTAGTTCTTTAATTAAACAAGTAGATTACAATCAACCAGGTACTCTATTTACCAGCTAGAGTACCTGTGATGTTGATTATCCATAGCATTGCTATCCTTTATAGCTCAAAGTTGACATTAATTTTTTCAACTTTTGCGACATCAATAATATCAACATTACCACTAATACTGCGCTCTAATCGAGCTGCGGTTTTATTGGCACCATATTTTTGCGCAAAATCAATTATATCATCACCATTACACATCACCTTCAAGGCTACTGTTTTATCTTTTAAATTATAAGATTTTGCTGTTTTATGATACTTCATGACACTGTTAGTTAATGTAGATTTACAAACATCAATCAGTGCCGATTCAACATATTTGTCCATAGCATGGCTGCTAAAGCTTAATGTGGCTAATGTTGTAACAATTGCCGCTGTTGTTAGTGATTTAACTTTATTCATAGTGCTCTCCGTAATTAACATTATTGCTTGTCGTTGTTCATAGTAATAGTGACTTAAATTGGCAAAAAAGTTGTAATAGGGAGGTGAGTGAATGTAAAAAATTAATTGATAAAACTAAATTTAATACTAATTTCAATCTTTTGTTTTTATTGGTTTTTTGTTTTTATTCTGTGGCTTTTATTTTGCTTTTATGACATTAATTTTTACATCTAGTGACATTCCGAGATAGTTTTTTTCGTTGCTAGGCAATATATCGCACGATAATTGACATGAAAATTGTGCAGCATCAAGCAAGGTTTTATTCTTTTCTGGTATTTTTATTAAATAAAGGTATGATACTGTGTATATGAACAGTGTTTTTTGATGAGATTTCATAAACGTTTCATCCAGATTATTTTGCCGTATGATTTTTGTGCGGTATGATGATGTTAGAGTATTAATATAGTGAGATAAGGGATAACAATGGCAGTTGAAAGTCGATTTGTCGTCATAAGACAAGGTGTGGAGGTAGAAACATTTATGGATAAGAAAGCCGCAGATGAATACGATAAAATGCTTGATATGGCAGATAACTTATCTGAAATGTTTGAACAAGCTCCAGTTGAACTGTCTGAAGATATTCGCGAAGAACTGAGTGTGTATTTAGCGCAAAATCGTGAAAATGTGCTAATTGCATTACAAGCGAAAAAAGTTAAAGCGCAAACTAATAAAGCGGCGACTAAAGATAAAGATGCAAAAACATCAGAAGCAAGTTCTGATACCACCGCTGAAGTTGAAGCAAAGGTAGAGTCTAAGCCAAAGGCTACAGCTGCAAAAGCGACAGCAAAAAAAGCACCAGCTCAAAGTAAAACTGCGGCATAGTGAGAAGTTCACTTTCTAGGCCTTGATGCAGTTGCTCAATAAAAAGTATCAGTTATATCTTGGTAATATTGTTTGAAATATCAATTAATTCGTAGTGCCAGACGTAAAACGATAGCGCTGCAAGTGAAAAATGCTGAAGTCATTATTCGAGCACCTGAATTTGTAAAAACCTCTTATATTGATGATTTGGTTCGTGGCAAATCCTTATGGATCAGAGAAAAAGTTAGCCAGCAAAGGCAGGATATAAATAACTCATTGCAAGCACACGCTAGTTATTTTGATGGCAGCAAATCAATTAATATTGACGGTTTACCACATAAAGTATTAATTTGTTTTGGTAAACAACAGGTCATTCATAACACTGTAGATAAGCTGATTTATGTGTATATTCCGGAAAAATATCAGCATTACCCCTTAACTTCGGATCTTATTACTGCAAAGGCCAAGTGCCTAATTGAAAAGTGGTTTAACGCTGAAGTCACTGAATATTTACGAAGTAGGCTCGCTACCTTATCGATTAAAACCTCGCTGTATCCTAGCTCAAACAAAGTGCGAAAGTATAAGTCACGCTGGGGAAGTTGTAATAGCCGTGGAGAATTAAGCTTTAATTCTTTGCTAAAAATGCTGCCGCTTTGGGTTGTTGACTATGTTATTGTGCATGAGTTATGTCATCTTAAGTATATGAATCATTCGACAAAATTTTGGCAGTTGGTTGAAAAATATGAACCAAACTTTCGACAGGCTAAAAAATGGCTGAGAGAAAATCAACACGCATTGATTTGGGATTAATCACAAACGCCCAGACAATATAAGCTTTAATGGCTATATAGTGGCCTATATCATCCCTCTAAAACGAGCTTGAAAATTTCTTGGTATGAAATCTGCTTGTTCAATAAACAACGAGCTGTCGATCAATAATTTAAAATAAAGATCGAATATAAAACTCGATTGGAATTTTAAATTGATGTTAATGAGGGGAGTTTTAGAATGAAATTAGGCAAATACAGTTGGAAAGCAATGGCAATATATTTATTATCTGCAATCATGTCTATCGCATTTTTTAATTTTTTAGTTAGCATATAGATGACTTGTGTTTTTATTGGTCTAATGTGCAATAAATAACTATTGACTTCATCCTTGATAAATTTGACGTTTTCACTGTAAATAACCGCAAACATGTCGTAAAAAGTAGCGCAAGCGATAAAAATTAAGATATAAAATGTGACACTCATACTAGCTATTGAGTGAAAAAGTCGAAAAAAACGTCAAATTTTTTGATATTAGTAATTAACAGTAGCGTTAAATTGAGGTAAATTAGGCGTTAATAAAAAAAATAATAAAGGATTAGCATCAAATGAGTACTAATGTTCTTATTTGTGATGACTCTAACTTAGCTAGAAAGCAAGTTTTAAGAAGCCTCCCAGAAAATTTATCAGTTAACGCACAACTTGCTAAAAATGGAGAAGAAGCATTGTCCATTTTACGCAATCAAGATATTGACGTGCTATTTCTTGATTTAACTATGCCTGTCATTGATGGCCTTGGTGTTTTACAAGCCATGCAAGATGAAAACATTGAGCTACCTGTGTTCGTTATTTCGGCTGATATACAACCTGAAATGCAGTCGCGAGTGCTTGATTTAGGCGCGAAAGCATTTTTACGTAAACCAGTTCAGCTTGATACTTTAAATGAAAACTTGCAGTTGCACGGGTTCTTATGAGTGCGTTTGACCTATCAGAAGATCAGCAAGATTGTTTGCAAGAGCTTATTAATGTTGCAATGGGACAAGCGAGTGATCAGCTTGCTCGTTATTTAGATACTTTTGTTTATTTAAAAGTACCCAGTATTGAACAAGTAAAGTCTGAGCATTTATTTGAAACTCTCAATCAAGACTTAAAAGCGACGGCTGTTGTTAGCCAAGGTTTTTTTGGATATGAAGGCATACGTGGTGAAGCATTATTAATGTATCAACCGCAAGATTCTCACCGATTGGCTGATTTACTTGGCTATGAAGCTGATGAATTGAGTTTTGATGAACAAATTATTGATTTAAGTTCTATCCTAACAACGACATTTCTAAATGTTTTTGCTAGCCAAATTGAAAATCAAATGTCTTACAGCGCGCCGCGATTACTGTCTGTAAATCATGGCACAGTGTCTGAGCACTTAAACCAGCAGTCTTTTAACTGGGATCTTGCTTTAAAAGTACGTATTAGTTATCAAGTAACTGACTACTCTTTTAATTGCGATATGGTATTGCTAATTCCTGAAGAAGCCATAAACAATATCAAAGCGGTCATCGACCGAATATTGGAAGATTTCTAGCCATGTTAGATGAACTGTGTATTAACATCTCGAATCGACTAAATACAGGTATTTTAATTCTAGATGTCGATTACAACATTGTAATGTGGAATCGTTTTCTACAAGTGCATGCTAATAAAGATGATGATGATGTTGTCGGAAAAAGTATTTTTACTGTTTTTCCAGAATTACCACGGAAATGGTTTGAACGTAAGGTTGCTAGCGTAGTGCAACTAAAAACTCAGTCATTTTGTGGTTGGGAACAACGACATCATTTATTTGAATTGTCGCATTCTCGTCCTATAACAACTGATAGCCATTATATGGCGCAAAATTGTACTTTTCTGCCAGTAGAAATTGAAGGTGATGTAGAACGTGTTTGTATTTTAATTGAAGACGTTACTGACGTTTGTCATTATCAAACGCAGTTAAACAAAGCTTTAGAAGAGCTTGCGTTGTCTAACCGAATTGATGGCTTAACCCAAACTTTCAATCGTAAGCACTGGGAAGAATGTCTTGCCAAAGAGTTTTCTCGTGCTCGTCGATATCAACACGATCTCGCTTTAGTCATGTTAGACCTTGATCATTTTAAATTGCTTAATGATACTTTTGGCCACCAAGGTGGTGATATGGTTTTAATTGAAACAGCGAAAGCCGTTGATAAGTTATTGCGAATGGGCGATCTTTTTGGCCGATATGGCGGCGAAGAATTTGCGGTTATATTGCCTAATACAGATTTACAAGGTGCAGAAGAGGTTGCAGAGCGTATTCGCCAAGCTATAGCAACAAATGCCATCAATTACCAAGACCGAAGAATTAGTGTTACCGCTAGTATCGGTGTCGCGGTAATTGATGAACAAGATAGCCGATATGAAGATCTTATTAGTAATGCTGACTTGGCGCTTTATGAGGCAAAGGCTTCTGGACGCAATCGAGTTTGTTTGGCCAAAGAAACTGTTGAAATTTGAATAAAATTAAATAATATTCATTACTCCTAACTTTTATACATATATTAGTTTATTTTATTCACAAAAAGATATTGACTCTAATTTCTAGTTCAGGCACTTTATAAGTATGAATATATCACTTCGCCAAATTATTATTACCACCACTATCACCCTCATTGGGGTGGTGGTCATCGGCTGACGTGTAAAATTTACTATTTTCTCAAGCCCGTGACCTAATAAGGTTACGGGCTTTTTTCGTTTTATAAGGAGTAAAAATGCGTGTATTAAAGTTTGGTGGTAGTTCACTAGCATCAGCGCAGCGTTTTATTGACGTCGCCGATATCATCAAAAATAAAAGTCAAACGTCAAAATTAGCTGTTGTTGTTTCGGCACCACAAGGGGTAACTAATCACTTAGTTGCTATGGCGGAAAATATTTCTGATGAAGATAAACTAAAAAGTGATTTACAGCATTTTAAACACGCAATTGAAAATATAATTAACGATTTATCAGCTCGGTTGCCAAAGTTTTGCCATCAGCATAGTGAACAAACGCTAGCGAATTGGGAGCATCAATTAAGTCGTTATTTGCACGGTGCAAATTTATTATCTTTTTGTCCTGAGCATGTTCGTGCTCGTATTATTAGTATTGGTGAGCGCTTAAGCGTTGCTTTATTGCAATCAGTTCTGACTGTTGATGATATTGAAGTCACGGTGCTTGAGCCGGAAAAATTCTTGCACACTAATGATGTTGCCCTTAATGCTGTTGCTGACTTGGTATTGTGCAAAGAAAAATATCAGCAAAGTTATGCAGAGCTTAAAGATATTGCGCTAATGCCTGGCTTTATTGGTGTTGATAGCAAAGGAGACGTGACAACATTGGGGCGAAATGGCTCTGATTATTCTGCTGCTGTGCTGGCTGTTTGTAGTGCCGCAGAATATTGTGAAATATGGACCGATGTTGATGGTGTATATAATGCCGACCCAAGGTTAATTAAAGAGGCAAAATTATTAGATTATCTTTCTTATCAAGAGGCTATGGAGCTTTCTTATTTTGGTGCTAGCGTTTTACATCCAAAAACTATTGGCCCAATTGCACAGCACCATATTCCTTGTTTAATTAAAAATACGGGTAACCCTGACGCGCCAGGTACGTTAATTGCGAATGAAGATGATCAGAAAAAACAAGTGAAAGCGATTTCAAATCTTGATGATTTAACTATGGTTAATGTTTCAGGCCCAGGAATGAAAGGCATGGTAGGTATGGCGAGTCGAGTATTCGCAACCATGAGCCGTGAAAATATTTCTTTAGTATTAATCAGCCAATCGTCGAGCGAATACTGTATTAGTTTTTGTATTTACTCAGTTGACGCCCATCGAGCTCAGCAAAGTTTACAAAGTGAATTTGAGCTTGAATTACTGAATGGTTTGTTAGAGCCACTAAGCTTAACTAATGATTTATCTATTGTTTCATTAGTAGGGGATGGCATGCATCACCAACAAGGTGTTGCCGCTAAGTTCTTTGCCTCACTTGCTCAAGCACGTGTTAATGTGGTGGCTATCGCACAAGACTCATCCGAGCGCAGTATATCAGTGGTTATAGAAAGCCGTAAATGTACTGATGCGATGAAGATCAGCCATCAGAACTTTTTTTCTCATAAGCAAAGCATTGACGTATTTCTGGTGGGTTGTGGTGTTGTGGGCAGTGAGTTATTGGCACAAATAGCAAGACAACAAGCAAAATTGAAAGCTGAGAATATTGCTTTAAAAGTTTATGGACTCGCTAATAGTAAAGGTATGATTTTTAATGCCAACGGCATAGATGCCAGTGATTGGCAACCTAGTTTTGAGCAGCAAGCAGTAGAAGTTACTGTTGATAATATTAAAGACTTTGTTCGTGAAAACCACTTGATCAACCCAGTATTAGTTGACTGTACTTCAAATGAAAAGCTGGCGTTAAATTATGTTGAATATTTAGAAGCCGGTTTTAATGTGGTAACACCAAATAAAAAGGCCAATACTGACTCTTGGCAATATTACCAAGCATTACGCGTAGCTGCGCAAAAAACTAATCGCCGCTTTTTATATGAAACTACCGTTGGCGCTGGCTTACCGGTTATTGATACCTTACAAAATTTACTAAAAGCGGGTGATGAATTACAACGATTTGAAGGAGTTTTATCAGGTTCTTTATCTTATATTTTTGGCAAGTTAGATGAAGGCATGACATTATCGCAAGCGACGGCCTTAGCAAAAGAGCAAGGTTTTACAGAGCCAGATCCGCGTGATGATTTAAGTGGTATGGACGTTGCGCGTAAGCTTTTAATTATGGCTCGAGAAGCGGGTATGGAGTTAGAGTTAAGTGACATTAAGGTCGATTCAGTACTGTCAGATGATTTTGACGCTAGTGGTGATATTGCCGACTTTATGACAAATTTAACACAATTAGACCAAGGTTTTAGTGAACGTATTAGTGCAGCTAACGCCGAAGGAAAAGTATTGCGCTATATCGGCAAGATTATTAATGGTCAATGCCAGGTCACGATAGAAGCTGTCGGGCAAGACCATCCTCTATTTAGTATTAAAGATGGTGAAAATGCCCTAGCGATACATAGCCGATATTACCAACCATTACCTTTTGTGTTGCGTGGTTACGGTGCTGGTGCTGCGGTAACTGCCGCTGGTGTATTTGGCGACTTATTAAGAACTTTAGCATGGGAGCAACAACACTGATGAGTGTTTCGGTATTTGCACCAGCATCAATTGGCAATGTCAATGTTGGCTTTGATGTTTTAGGGCTAGCAGTAAAGCCAGTTGATGGTACATTGTTAGGCGATATTGTGACTGTTACTCATAGTAATGGTGATGATGAATTAGAAGTGGTTGGGAATTTTGCTAAGAAATTACCAGGTGACGTTAAAGACAATATTGTGTGGCAGTGTTTGTTATTATTTAACCAGCAACTGTTAGAACATAAGCAAGATATTGCAAAAGTAAAATTAACGTTAGAAAAACGCATGCCAGTTGGTAGTGGATTAGGTTCAAGTGCCTGCTCTGTCGTCGCTGCCTTAGCTGGGCTCAATGCTTTTTATGAAAAGTACCATGAGTTTAGCTTTGCGGACAAACCCTTGCTAAAAATGATGGGGCAAATGGAAGCACAAATTAGTGGTAGTTTGCATTACGACAACGTCGCGCCGTGCTTTTTGGGGGGCATGCAGTTAATGGTGCAAGATCGAGAAGTTATTGCCCACAAGCTTCCGTCATTTGATGATTGTTATTACGTAATGGCCTATCCTGGTATTGAAGTCTCTACGAAAGCGGCTCGTGATATTTTACCAACTGACTATTCTCGTGCTGATCTTATTAGTTTTGGACAAAACCTAGCAACCTTTGTTGATGCCTGTCATCGCCAAGATAAAAAACAAGCCTATTCAGTTTTAACCGATGTGGTTGCTGAGCCTTATCGACAATCAATTTTACCAGGTTACGTTGATGCGATCGCTTACCTAAAAGAGCAAGGTTGCTTAGCCGCTGGAATTTCTGGCTCAGGGCCAACACTTTTTTGTGTTACTGATGATAAAAGTAAAGCGGAGCAGTTTGCTCAATGGTTAAGCGAAAATTATTTACAAACCTTAGCCAGTGGTGAAAGTGAAGGTTTTGTTCATGTTTGCCAACCAGACAATCAAGGTGCTGTTAGCCTGAACTAACAGCATGGTTATTTCTGACTAAAAATCAGAAAGTAGCATTTTATAGGAATTTAAGTGTGAAATTTTATAATTTAAAAGAAAACGATGAACAAGCCAGTTTTGCTGGCGCCGTAAAGCAGGGTTTAGGCCGTAATCAAGGATTATTTTTCCCAGAAAGTATCCCAAGTTTTGACAATATTGAAGAACTGCTTGCACTGCCACTGGTTGAACGCAGTGTAAAAGTACTTTACCCGTTTGTTAGCGACGATCTTTCAGAGCAACAATTAACAGAAATTGTTACTGACGCTTTTAACTTTCCAGCGCAAATTCAACCGATCAGTGAAGATCGCGCGATACTGGAATTGTTTCATGGGCCAACATTAGCCTTTAAGGATTTTGGTGCTCGCTTTATGGCTAAATGTTTACGAGCCTTTAGCCAAGGTAAAAAAATTACCATTTTAACGGCAACTTCTGGAGATACTGGCGCTGCTGTTGCCCATGCTTTTCATAAAATTGAAAATATTGATGTGGTAATTTTATATCCGAAAGGAAAAATTAGTTTATTACAAGAGAAAATGTTTACTACGCTTGGCGGCAATATTAAAACTGTTGCGGTAGAAGGCACGTTTGATGATTGTCAGGCGCTAGTTAAACAGTCATTTGATGATCAAGAGCTGAAAGAAACTATCGGTTTAAACTCTGCTAACTCCATTAATATTAGCCGATTACTTGCGCAAATTTGCTACTACTTTGAAGCAGTTGCTCAGCTCTATCGTCAAAAAGGTCGTAATGCACTGAACGATATTGTGTTTTCAATACCAAGCGGCAACTTTGGTAACTTAACGGCCGGACTTTTCGCTAAAGCGCTTGGTTTACCTATTAAACGTTTTATTGCCGCGACTAATGCCAATGATACTGTGCCACGTTACCTGCAAACGGGTGAATGGTCACCAAATGACACTGTGGCGACTATTTCAAATGCCATGGATGTTAGTAACCCAAATAATTGGCCGCGGGTTGAGCACATGCTAAAAGCGGGGATTGTAGATAAAGATTGTGTTAGTTCAGTATCTATTGATGAAGAGCAAACACAAATGACGATGATCCATTTAGCGAAATTAGGCTATATAAGTGAGCCACATGCTGCTGTAGCCTACAGAGCATTACAATATAATGCACTTGACTCAGAATTCGGGGTATTTTTAGGGACAGCACATCCTGCTAAATTTAAAGATATTGTTGAAAATACCCTTGGTCAGCCAATAGGTTTGCCAAAAGAGTTGGCTGACTGCGCCAGTGAAACCATTCTTTCAACCACGGCATCAACAGAGTTTTCAGAGTTAAGAGCATATTTGCTGAGTTAGTTACTTAGCTTATGTAAAACCGTATAATTATAAAAAGGCAGTTTTTACTGCCTTTTTATATTCAGGACGAATGGTATGCTACGATCATATGGATGTGAAATAGTGGCAATTTTCAGGACGAATGGTATGCCACGATCATATGGATGTGAAATAGTGGCAATTTTCAGGATGAACGCTATGTCATAGTGTCAGGGCAGTTGCTAGGCATCCTGCTTTCACGGCATTAATACATACTAGTATGTCGATGGCAAAGAATGATGAAGTTCAAATACCTATTGAGCGATGTAAAGAGCTATAAAATGAGAAAATTAAAACCACAATGGCAGGCAATGGTTGCTCAAGAGCAACAACAACCGTATTTCAAAAGTTTGTCGGCCAGTATTGCCGAGCAAAGAGCAGCTGGCGAGGTAATCTTTCCAATTGAAGAGGATGTGCTCAATGCGTTTTCTTGTGTTGATTTAACCGACGTTAAAGTGGTGATTTTGGGGCAAGACCCTTACCATGGAGTTGGCTCTGATGGACAGTCTCAGGCGCATGGTTTAGCTTTTTCTGTTCGCAAAGGCATTAAAGTGCCGCCTTCTTTGGTTAATATTTATAAAGAACTCACTCAAGATATCAGTGGTTTTATTACACCACAGCATGGCTATTTAATGGAATGGGCAGAGCAAGGTGTATTGCTACTTAATACAGTGTTAACTGTTAAACAAGGGCAAGCACATTCTCATGCCAAATTGGGCTGGGAAATCTTTACTGACAAAGTTATTACAGCGCTTAATGAACAAAATCCTGGTTGCGTATTTATACTATGGGGGAGTCATGCCCAGAAAAAAGGCAAAAATATTGATACTAAAAAACACTTAGTGTTAAACGGTCCGCATCCTTCGCCGTTATCTGCTTATCGTGGTTTTTTTGGTTGTAAACATTTTTCCAAAACAAACCAATGGCTTGTAGATAACAAACTTACAGCTATTCGTTGGCAGTTGCGTGATTAAAGTCACATTTTAGGAATGTTATTTCTTATTCTAGATATTTAGAAAAATTATTTTCACTTAATGCCTAAATTAACCTTTCATTAAGGAATATTTTTCATAAAACCTTCTAATGAGGATTAGTATTGCTTATTGCGTGACTTTTGTGGTTTTAAATTGCTATGAATGTGGTAAATGCTAGTATGTTTTTAATTTCGGTTACATACGAGAACATTTGTAATGTCTTTGGAAAATTATTTTTTACCGTTTCGAAAAAACGTTGTTGGACAAAATCTCACGCATAAAATTAATGGCAACACTTTAGATATTATTTACGCCGACTGGACTGCTAGTGGTCGCTTATATCAACCGATTGAGGATTACCTTACTAATGAATTAGGGCCTTATGTTGCTAATACCCATACTGAAACTAATTTAACTGGCAGTGCTATGACCAATGCTTATCATGATGCTCAGCATATTATTAAGCGCCATGTTAATGCTTGTGAAAATGACGTTTTGATCACCGCAGGTGCTGGTATGACAGCAGTTGTGAATAAATTTCAACGTATATTAGGCTTACGTATTCCTGAGCGTATGCAAGAGCAAGTTCAGTTCTCTGAAAACGACCGCCCAGTTGTTTTTATAACCCATATGGAGCATCACTCAAACCAAACATCTTGGTATGAATGCGACGTGACACTTGAAATTGTTGACCCTGATAGTGACGGTTTACCCTCGTTAGCACACCTTGAATTATTACTTGAAAAATACCAAAACCGCAAAGTTAAAATTGGTTCTTTTTCCGCTTGCTCAAATGTTACTGGAATAAAAACACCTTATTATCAACTTGCGGAAATAATGCATAACCAGGGTGGTTTGTGTTTTGTTGACTTTGCCGCGTCTGCCCCTTATGTCGATATCGATATGCATCCAAGCAACCCTAAGCAAACTTTGGATGCGATTTATTTTTCCCCACATAAATTTTTAGGTGGTCCGGGCAGCTCAGGCGTATTAGTTTTTAATAAAGCACTTTATAAAAATAAAGTGCCGGATCACCCTGGTGGCGGCACAGTTACCTGGACTAACCCGTGGGGGGAGCATAGCTTTTTCAATAATATTGAAATGCGTGAAGATGGCGGTACGCCGGGCTTTTTACAATGTATTAAAACGGCATTGGCGATTAAACTAAAAGATGCCATGGGTGTTGAAAATATTCAAAAACGTGAAGCAGAAATAACCCATTATGTTATGGAAAAGCTAGAAAAAAATGAACAGGTAGTGATGCTGGAATCAAATATTCGTGACCGCCTAGCCATCGTTTCATTTTATGTTCGCGGTGCTCATCATAACCTAATAGTGCGTTTACTTAATGATAAATTTGGTGTACAAACCCGAGGTGGTTGTTCATGTGCGGGTACCTATGGCCATATTTTGTTGAATGTTGATCAAGATACGTCGTCAAAAATTACTGAACAGATAGACTCAGGTGACTTTGCTGAGAAGCCCGGTTGGATTCGAGCGTCATTCCACCCAACCACATCTGATAAAGAAGTTGCTTTTGTTGTTGATGCGATTAATCAAGTAACAGAAAACTTAGCAGCTTGGAGCAAAGAGTACCGTTTTAACCCTGCAACGGGGGACTACGAGCATTATGGGCTTGAGGTTGAATTTCCGAGCTTAACGGGTTTTAATCCTTTACCTAGTACTGAAAGTTCGTCAAATATAGAGCAAGTTCAATCACCGTCATTTCTACGCAAAATTTTTGGTTAGATAAACTGCTTTTTTAAATTCTATTGGCTATACACGTGATAGCCAATAGAGTTGGCTAATAATTTTTTAATCAAAAACCACCATCATTTCAGCGGCTTCACAGTGGCAATCATTATGACAAATAGGGCATTCATAACCCGCTAAGCTAAGTTCACGCCAGCGATCAGGGTGCTCTTTTATTAATATACCGCCACATTTAGTAAAGTATTTCACAGCACTATTACCTGGGCTTTGCTTCCAAAGATGACTGACACCAGCGCGTGCCCCTTGCTTGCGGGCGGCTTCAATTGAACGTATTAACAACTCTCCACCAATACCATGACCACGATAGTCCGCATCAACAGTATTGCATTTAAAGTAACAAACCTGCTCAGCTGGCACTGGCCACAATGCTGGCGAACACCACTTATCAATTTGCCATTGTTCAACGGCGTAGGTAATACGAAAACCCACCAAATGTGTTTCGTGATAGACCACGAAACCACTATTAATATTATTTCTAATACCTTTTTCATACCAGCTCTGCATACTTTCTAGATCAAGGTATCCGTCGCCGTGTACTTGTGTCGCAAGTCGAATAACATTTTCAAAATCGCTTGGGGTTAATTGTTGGTAGTTTAGCCTGATGCTCATAAATTTAGATTTTCTATTGATGATTACAGCATTATACGGTTTTTTTTGAGATACTTTAAGCTGAGCTCTTTGCAAATTTAAGCAATCTATTTGACTAAAAACGGAAGTAACCATGTACGATCCTTTGCACGATTTATCTCCTGGTTGTAATGAACAATATCCAGACAGCTATTGGGCTAATGTTTCAGGGCCAGCACCAGAGCATGATGGCGCTATAACTCAGGACTTAGATGTTGATGTTGCAATTATTGGCGCTGGCTATACCGGCTTATCTTGTGCACTGCACTTGGCCCGTGAACACGGCATTAAAGCGCATGTATTAGAAGCGAATAAAACCGCATGGGGTTGTAGTGGTCGCAATGCTGGCTTTATTTTAAAGTCATCTGGGCGTAAGTCATACAGCCAAATGGCAAGTCAATGGGGCGAAGAGGTAATGCGCGGCATTTATCAAGAAATGGCTGCTGGCGTTGAAACGGTGAATAGTCTTATTGGGGAAGGAATTGATTGTGATAGGCAAAGCGCTGGATATATTAAAGTTGCCCATAAAGCCAATAAGTTAAAAGAGTTAATTGCACTGGCTAAATTACAACAAGAAATGTTTGGCTATGATGTTGAAGTACTGTCACAAAGTGAAGTACGTCAGCAATATATGGATGATCGCAATGCATATGGCGCAATACGTTATCAAGATGGTTTTGGTTTAAACCCATTAAAACTTGCTTGGGGTTATCACAAGCTGGCCCAACAAGCGGGCGCTAAAATTCACTGCGCCTCACCTGTTGAGAATTGGCAGCAACAAGGTAATAAACAAATTTTACAAACACCCAATGGTACAGTAACGGCGCAAAAAGTGGTTATTGCTACTAATGGTTATACGCCGAAAGGTTTTCATACATTAACCACAGATAGAACCTTGCCAGTACTGTCACAAATTATTGTCACAGAGCCATTAAGTGCAGAGCAATTAGCTGCCTGTAACTTTTTAACATCTAACGTGGTTATGGATACCAGAGCGTTAAAGTACTATTACCGCAAATTATCTGATAATAGAATACTATTTGGCGGCCGTGGCGCGATCACAGGTAGAAGTGCCGATGACCCTTATTATGCACAGCGTTTGCTTTCAGTGTTGAAAACCAGTTTTCCGGCGTTGAGAAATATTAATTATAGCTATGCGTGGTCGGGCTGGATATGTATGGCGTTAGATGATTTACCTCATATTTACCAGAATGATGAGCAATCGGTATTTTATAGTATGGGGTATTGTGGCAGTGGTGTGTCATTTTCGGTGCAGGCAGGGAAGCGCCTAGCAGAAAAAGTCGCCGAAAAACAAGTGCCAAATTTACCGTTATATAATAAAGCTTTGCCGAAATTTCCTTTTGCGCCATTGCGTCGAGTCGGGCAATGGGGGTATTTTCATTACGGCAAAATTAAAGATCAATGGTTCTAAATTTATTGCAGTTCCGGTAGACCGGCCAAGCGACTAATCAACGCGATTTAGTCGCTCACCTAAACTAAATGCTGAAATATTTTTAGCGACGAGATCTAACAATGCTTGTTGCGCTTGGGTACTTGCCCAAGCAATGTGCGCGGTTATTTTTAACTGAGGCGATTGTGCGGCGATAAGTATATGGTCTTTTGGCGGTGGCTCTTGCTCCAATACATCTAGAATCGCACAAGCCAATTGCTTATTTTTCAGCGCAGTAAGTAAGTCTTGATTGTTAATTAATGCACCACGAGCGGTATTGAGCAAAATCGCATTAGTTTTCATTTGTCTAAATACATCGGCGTTAAACATATTTTCTGTTTCTGGGGTTTGTGGGCAATGTAAACTAACGACATCTGCCTGCTTAATTGCGTCGGTAAACGCCACTCGACCTGAGCGAATCGACGTTGCCGCTGGCCTTTCAGCAATTAATATGTCCATCTCAAACACTTTAGCTATTTCGGCAACTTTTCTGCCCAAAGCACCATAACCAATGATAGCAATAGACTTTCCAGCCAGTTCAACACTGCCATTGCCATGTAGACAAAATGTTTCACTTTGCTGCCATTGTCCTTGCTGGCAATTATTATTGTGATGCTCTATTTGGCTGTAGTGAGCTAATAATTGCGCAAAAACATATTGAGCCACTGAATTTTTTGCATAACCACTGACATTGGTTACCGCGATGTTAAGCTCCTGAGCTGCTTGAATATCAACATTGTTAATACCCGTAGCGGTTATACATATAAGCTTTACATTGGGTAGTTGCTCTAATGTCTCACGATTAAGTAGCACTTTATTCGTCAGAATGATTTCGGCATTTTTACAGCGAGCAACAATTTGCTCTGGTGATGTTGTTGGGTATGAAGTTAAAGCTGCTACGGCTTGTTCTACTGCAGTAAAGGTCACTTGATGGCTAAAAGTTTGAGCGTCTAATAATACAGCTTGCATGGTGCGACTCAGAAAATAAATAAAGTGCAAGCTTAACGTAAACAAGTGAATGGGTCGACGGTCACTATGGCTATTTTAACAGAAATAAAAACGCCTTAATGTTATTCATTAAGGCGTTTAAACTACGGCTAGTTTGTTATTACATGATTGCTTACCACGAGCGTTAGCCCGGACGACCGTCTTCACGTGGTTTGAGTAGCATAGGACCATAAAAAATAACAAATAGCGTAAAGGCTAAAATCCAGAAAAAGCCGCTAATATCGATAAACATCATGGTTTTCTCTGGTAATCCCCAAGGGCCAAAACTGCGTACTAAACTTGCTATTACCATTGCTGCAAAGGCAAGTGACATGAGTTTAGGTGGCTGTAATATTCTTCCGGTGTGACCTAAAGATACTCGAGATATCATTGCCAGAATAACGCCGCCAATGCCGCCGACAGTGACTAAATGCCATACATGATTACTTGGAATCTCAGGTATTAAATAACTCAAGCCAAGTAACGTTAAACCAAAGGCCATCGCTTTAATTGAGAAATGCAATGACCATAATAATGGTACACCTAAGGTGATCCATGGGCGCCATCTTAACCAACGAATGGCTTGAAAAATACCTGCTAAAACCAGTATTACACCAATATAGAAGTTGTTAACGCCAATTGCTGGATGAAGCAGTAATAATATTGTCACTAAGGCAAGCGAGCCATTAGTCAGTTTATCAAGTAATGGTAAAGGCGTTGCTTTAGTTGTTTTAGTGCCATTGGCTGTAAACATTGGTGCAACACGGCCAGCCATCACAGAAATAAGTAAAGTTACTAGCATGACACCTGCGTAGCCAGCAATTTGTGTTGAAACCACTTCAGGATAGTAAATACTGGCGTGCATTTCTGCATTGGCAATAGTAAAAATAGTCAGTAAAGGTACAAAAAATAAATTGCGATACTGTTTAATTGCTATAATTGGTTTACCTAAAATATAAGCAACACAAGGTAGGAAGGCTAAGTCGACAAAAGTGGTTAGGCTTGAGCCAAGCAAGTCTGGAAATAGTAAGCCGATACGTCCAGCAAGCCACAAGAAAAATAAACCCGCTAATACTTTACCACGTACGCCCGGCAAGCCAGTCCAATTTTGCACCGCAGTTAATAAAAATCCCGCAATAATGGCACAGCCAAAGCCAAAAACCATTTCATGAATATGCCACCAGTAGCCACCACCTAATGGCATAAAGCTGACAGTGCCTCGATACATCAATAACCATAAAACTATGGCGATAACACTAAACAGGGCTCCTGCGAGAAAGAATGGGCGAAAACCCAATCTAAACAAAGGGGTAATTTGTTGTTCTTTACTTAAATCGGTAATTTGCATCATCTGCACGACCTTTAATTTTATGTTGAGGCGATCATAAATGAATCATAAATAATTACTTTGCCGTATATCAAATAACAGCTTGTTCACTTGTGAATTTATGTTGTTGGCAATTCTAGTTCAACAATTTGTTCTGCAATTAAGTCTATTTTAGCCGACATCAGTGATTGAGCATCATATAAGCCGCGATTGTAATAGATAGCGCCAAGCTCTTTGCTGAAAAAATCGAGCAAAAAATCTGCATCAAACTGGCCTAGTTCTTGGTCTAATTCGCGCGTGAAGTATTTTTGTAGTTTATCTATTAGTAGTGACTTTTCGGCTTTAGTAAATGATATTGGCGACATGCTTGGAATTTCCTTGCTGACTGATGAATTCTTTTAACGATTTGCATTATACTAGAGATAGATAGCAATATTTAAGTGAATGGATGTGAATAAAGCAAAACTCAAACAGTGGTGGCATACAGAGTGCCAATTCTGCCGGAAATCTCGCATGATAATATTATGGTTAATTATAATGCTGATTGCAGATGGCTTATGGTTTGGTTTAATTATTCAATAAGTTAATTAAAAAATTCGCAGGAGATAATTATGGGATATCGTTGGACTGATTCGCTAGATATAGCGTTAGATTTAATAGAAGCCCACCCGAATGTTGACCCTTTAAAATTGCACTTTCCTGAATTAATGCAATGGGTCTTAGCACTGGAAAATTTTGATGATGACCCTAAACATTGTGGTGAAAGAGTCTTAGAAGCGATTCAACTCGCTTGGATTTCTGAAGCCGATTAAAGACTCAGTATCGAGGTTTAGATTGTAACAGCTAGTAACTAATGCTTAGTGATTGACGTATATCACTTTTCAAACGTATTTATTAGACTATAATGTGAACATCATTATTCTTATGATGAATTTCCACCATTCACTTAAAATATAAAGAACAAGTTCAACTATGACCCTAGATAAAAATAAACGTCCACTATATATCCCTTACGCAGGCCCAAGCCTACTTGAAACACCCTTACTGAATAAAGGCAGTGCATTTAGTGAAGAAGAGCGTTCGCATTTTAATCTAACAGGGTTATTACCACCACGGTTTGAGACTATTGATGAGCAAGTTGAACGTGCTTATATGCAGTATAGTAGTTTTCATACTAACTTAAATAAGCATATCTATTTACGTGCTATTCATGACAATAATGAAACTTTGTTTTTTAAATTGGTACAAGCACATTTAGCGGAAATGATGCCAATTATATACACGCCAACCGTTGGTGATGCTTGTGAACAATTTTCTGATATTTATCGTAGTTCTCGTGGCCTTTTTGTTTCTTATGATCAGCGTCATCAACTAGATGATATTTTACGTAATGCCACTAAAAATAAAGTAAAAGTTATTGTTGTAACTGACGGCGAGCGTATTTTAGGTTTAGGTGACCAAGGCATTGGCGGCATGGGGATCCCCATTGGTAAGTTATCACTTTATACCGCCTGTGGTGGAATAAGCCCCGCATATACGTTGCCGGTAATGCTTGATGTTGGTACCAATAATGAAAAATTATTGAATGACCCTATGTACATGGGCTGGCGCCACCCTCGCATTGCGCAAACAGAATATGACGAATTTCTTGAGATGTTTATTTCTGCGATTAAACGTCGTTGGCCACATGTGTTATTACAATTTGAAGATTTCGCGCAACCCAATGCTACGCCACTTTTAAAGCGCTATCGTGATGAAATTTGCTGTTTCAATGATGATATTCAAGGTACAGCGTCAGTAACGGTAGGTACTTTATTAGCGGCATGTCGCACCAAAGGTGATAAATTATCACAACAAAGAGTAGCCTTTGTTGGTGCCGGCTCTGCTGGATGTGGTATTGCTGAGCAAATAATTTCACAAATGGTGAGTGAAGGCATTTCTGAGCAGCAAGCACGTAGCCAAGTATTTATGGTTGATCGTTTTGGTTTGTTAACAGAAGGCATGAATGGCCTACGTGACTTCCAAGAAAAACTTGTACAAGAGAAAAGTGCAATGAGCACTTGGCAAGTTGACGGTGAATATGCCTCATTACTGGAAGTAATGAATGGTGCTAAACCTACCGTACTTATCGGTGTTTCTGGTGTACCTGGTTTGTTCACTGAAGAAATCGTTAAAGCAATGAAGTCTCATTGTGCTAAACCAATTATTTTTCCATTGAGTAATCCTATTCGCCAAGTCGAAGCGACACCAGAGCAAGTGATTAACTGGACCGAAGGTGAAGTGGTTATTGCAACAGGTAGTCCGTTTGCGCCGGTTGAGTACAAAGGTGAACTATTTCCAATTGCGCAATGTAACAACAGCTATGTTTTCCCTGGCATTGGCTTAGGTGTGGTTTCTGCCAATATTAATCGGATTACTGATGAAATGTTGATGGCAGCAAGTGAAATGCTCGCACAAGCCTCGCCACTGGCAAATACTGGAACGGGAGAGCTATTACCGCCATTAGTTGAAATTGCTGACTTAAGTAAGAAAATTGCCTTTGCTGTCGCAAAAGTTGCCTATGAACAAGAGTTAGCATTACCTATTAGTGATGAGCAACTTTTAGCTAAAATTGAACGTAACTTCTGGACACCAGAATATCGCCAATATCGCCGTATTAGCATTTAGTTATTGCAGTTAATTAAAAACAAAAAGCGCTCATAAAAATGAGCGTTTTTTGTTTTTGGTGGTATATGCCACACCAATAAATTTATTGATTATGTTGTAATGTGAATCACAGGTAGTAGGGCTAAAAATGATAACCCTAGGCATTTGGATTTAATTCGTCTATAATCGCGCCAAAATTTATACCGTATTTTAATTCTAATTTTATTGAGAGGGCTATCATGGCTATCGAACGTACTTTTTCTATCGTAAAACCTGACGCAGTTGCTAAAAACGTAATTGGTCAAATCTACAACCGTTTTGAAACTGCTGGTTTAAAAATTGTTGCGTCTAAAATGGTTCATTTATCTAAAGAAAAAGCTGAAGGTTTTTACGCTGAGCATAGCGAACGTCCTTTCTTTGGCGCTTTAGTTGAGTTCATGACTTCAGGTCCTGTTATGGTTCAAGTATTGGAAGGCGAAAACGCTGTTCTTAAAAACCGTGAAATCATGGGTGCTACTAACCCAGCTGAAGCATTAGCTGGTACTTTACGTGCTGACTACGCTGACTCTATTGACGAAAACGCATGTCACGGCTCTGATGCTTTAGAATCAGCAGCACGTGAAATTGCTTACTTCTTCGCTGACGAAGAAATTTGTCCACGTACTCGTTAATTTTAAGGTCTACATTCTAAGCCACACATTTATTGAGTGGCTAACTGTAGTATAAAATTAATTTGAAGGATTTTACCGTTTATTCGGTAAAATCCTTTTGTCTATTTAACGGCAATGTAAAATTGAGTGTTTTTAAGGTAAAGCATTACCTTGAGAGTATTGAATTTTGTATAAAGTAAATCCGCAAAATTGTTTGTTTTGTATAAAAAGCGTACAATTTGCTCCGTAATTTTTGTTGTTTTGAGAAGCTTTTTATCATGAGTGATGTAACTGAAGTCGTAAGCCCAGTGAAGAAGAAAATTAATTTACTAAACCTTGATCATCAAGGGATGCGCGAATATTTTGCTTCAATCGGCGAGAAACCATTTCGTGCTGATCAAATTATGAAGTGGATGTATCACTTTGGTTATGATGACTTTGAGCTAATGACCAACTTAAACAAAAAGCTACGAGAAAAACTGCAACGTAATGCTGAAATTAAAGCGCCAGAAATTTCGGAAAAACAAGTGTCAACTGACGGTACAATAAAGTATGCCTTACGTTTGGAAGGTGGCCAGGAAGTTGAAACGGTTTGGATCCCCGAAAATGGCCGTGCCACCTTATGTGTTTCATCACAGGTTGGTTGTGCATTGGAATGTACATTTTGTTCGACAGCACAACAAGGTTTTAATCGTAACTTATCTATGGCGGAAATTATTGGCCAAGTATGGCGAGTTGCTAATGACATTGGTGCTACACGTATTGCTGGTACGCGACCAATCACTAACATAGTTATGATGGGCATGGGTGAACCATTGCTGAATATGAAAAACCTAATCCCAGCGCTTGATACTATGCTCAATGACTTAGGTTATGGTTTGTCAAAACGTCGCGTAACCGTTAGTACTTCAGGGGTAGTACCTGCTTTAGATATGCTGAAAGAGAAAATTGATTGTGCTTTAGCCATTTCGGTTCATGCACCGAATAATGCTCTGCGTGATGAGATTGTACCAATCAATAAAAAATATCCATTAGAAGAGTTTCTTGCCGCAGCTGGTCGCTACGTTGAAGGCTCAAAAGCGAATAAACAAGCAACCATTGAATATGTGATGTTAGATCATGTAAATGACAGTACCGAACAAGCTCATGAACTTGCGCATGCTTTAAAAGACTTACCAAGTAAAATTAATCTGATTCCATTTAATCCGTACCCTGGTTCTCCGTATAAGCGTTCCAGTAATTCACGTATCGATCGTTTTGATAAAGTGCTGCAAAGTTATGGTTTAACAGTGATCACTCGTCGTACTCGAGGTGATGATATTGACGCGGCATGTGGACAATTAGCCGGTGATGTTTTAGACCGAACTAAGCGTTCTGGAAAAAAAGAGGTGAAAGCTGAGTCAATTTCAGTAAAAATGGTTTAAATACTCTTTTGCTCATTATTAACTAAGTGACTTCTCTTTTATTATGAATAAATTATCACCCATTTGTACTCTGTTAGTATCAGCTAGTTTACTTGCTGGTTGTGTAACACAAAATTATGGTAATGATAAAAGCACGCCAATCATTGAAAGTGAATCAAATAATAATGAAATAGCCATGACCCGAATATCTTTGGGGTTGGGTTATTTGAAAATGGGTAATACACAACAAGCCAAGTTAAATTTGGAAAAAGCGAAACGTTTTTCGCCGAATTTAGTACAAGTTTATACGGCTTTTGCTCACTACTATGAAACGGTAGATGAACCAAATCTAGCAATAAAAGCCTATGAGAAAGCGTTGAGCTTGAACAGCCAAGATGCAGACACGCTAAATAACTATGGTGTCTTTCTCTGTCGACAACAGCAATATGAGTCAGCTGAGAAAAAAATACTTCAGGCAATCGCTATTCCAAGTTATATCCTTGTTGCGCAAAGTTATGAAAATTTGGCTTTGTGCCAAATAAAAGCAAAGCAATTTGATAAAGCACAAACATATTTAGATAAGGCAATCGCGCATAGCCCGAATCGCGCCAGTGCGCTTTTGCAGATGATACAGCTGCAATATGCCAAAAGTGACTACAAGTTAGCGCAAAGCTACTTGACTCGTTATGAAAAGTCGACTCGACGTTTTAGCGCCAATGCGCTAGCGCTTGCGTTTAAAGTTTATGAAAAACAAGGTAACAGACGAACAGCAAAAAACTATGCCAATATGCTAGTGAAAATGTTCCCAAATTCGTTTGAAGCAAAACAATACATTTTAAATGAACTTTATCAGATTGAGGCAGACAAATTAGCAAGAGAGTATCAATTATCTCTACGAAGCTCGAACGTTGAAAGTAACAAAAAGCGTGTCGTGGTTTTGTCGCCGAAGAAAACAGCTACAAAACATGCTGACTCGTTAAGTCAAAATGGCTTAAAGCCGCTTATGGCTAATTCAGTGATGGCAACCGAAAAGCAAGAAAGTGAATTAGCAAAATCAACACAGCAGAAAAAGCAATTGCCTTTAGCTGGCACGAAACAAAATACCGCGATTGTTAGTATGAAAAATACGCCAAAAGCTGAAGCTAATAAACAGGTAGCTGAAAATGTTAGTGAAAACTTAGCGGAGAATTCTGCTTCGAAAGCTAGCACAGAAAATGAACAAGCAGCAATGCTGTCATTGCCTATTCATATTGTTAAAAAGGGGGATAGCCTATTTTCTATCTCTAAAAAGTACAATATTGTGATGAAAAGCATTGCTCGTTGGAATAAATTACGACGCCCTTACACCCTAAAAATAGGTGATGTGGTATACCTTGCCAATCCAAAGTCAGCAGCGAAAAAGTAAGAGAAAGTCATCGTGAAGCAAGAGAGTAATATCTTGAAAAATGAAAAATCGACATCGACAGAAATTACTGACGATATTGATGTTATTGGTCCCGGTCGTATACTTGCAGAAGCGCGAGAGTGTATGGGGCTTAGCCAACAGCAAGTAGCAGATAAACTTAATTTTCGTAAAACTTTAGTACAAGAAATTGAAGCAGAGCAATTTGATTTAAGCTTACCATCTGCATTTAATCGTGGTTATCTTAAAAACTATGCCAAGCTGGTAAATATATCGCAAGATGATGTACTTAATAGTTATGATCAACTTGGCGTGGCACAAAGGCAATGTGCTGAAATGCAAAGCTTTTCAAAAGGCACAGAAAAGCAGGCAGAGCACAACATGCTGATGTGGATCACTTATTTAATCATAGTATCGCTAATTATCGCGACAATTGTTTGGTGGTATCAGGCACCGTCGGTACAGCCGACGGTAATTACGGTAGATGCAACCGAGCCTGTCGAGTCTGAAATATTGAGTACTAGTGCGCAAAATACAAATGCTATAACCGTGCAACAGGCCAACAATCACGCTGATAACGCAGCATTGAAACCAGCAGATTCGGCGCATGAGGTTGAGCAAGATTCTGAGTTAAATACCACGATAAATAATGATATAACTGCAAGTGATAACATTACCGATACGCCTAGTGAAAGCTCACAAGTTACATTAAGCCAAAGTGCCACACAAAACCTTGCTGCATTAAATAATATTGAGCCAGCTGAGCCGCCGATAACGACTCAACCTGTGGCTAATGTCGTGTTTAGTTTTTCTGGTGATTGCTGGGTAAACATTTACGATGCATCTGGTGAACGCATTGCTTGGGGCGTTAAAAAATCGGGTTATGTTATGCGTATTTCAGGGCAGGCCCCCTTTAAAGTAACGTTAGGTAAGCCTGAGTTAGTTAATATTGAATACAATGATGTTGCCGTTGATATGAGCGACTTTAATGCCGGAAATATAGCAAAATTTTCACTACCGTTAACACCTTAAAGCGTTTTTAATAGCACTTTACCACAGTAAGATTAATAAAATATTATGTTTAAAGAATCTCCTATTATTCGTCGAAAATCCCGTCAAATTATGGTTGGCAATGTACCCGTAGGTGGTGATGCACCTATATCTGTGCAGTCTATGACTAATACGCTAACGACTGATGTTGCGGCAACTGTTGCGCAGATCAAAGCGCTTGAAGGTGTTGGGGCGGATATTGTTCGGGTGAGTGTACCGACAATGGATGCTGCAGAAGCATTTCGTGAAATTAAACGCCAAACCAAAGTGCCGTTAGTCGCCGATATTCATTTTGATTACCGCATTGCCCTTAAAGTTGCAGAATACGGTGTTGACTGTTTACGTATTAACCCGGGTAATATTGGTCGTGAAGACCGTGTTCGTTCAGTCGTTGAATGTGCTCGTGATAAAAATATCCCAATCAGAATTGGTGTCAATGGCGGTTCATTAGAAAAAGATATTCAAGAAAAGTACACGGAGCCGACGCCGGAAGCCCTTTTAGAGTCGGCAATGCGCCACGTTGACATTCTCGACCGTCTGAACTTCCACGAATTTAAAGTGAGTGTAAAGGCCTCTGATGTATTTTTAGCTGTTGGAGCATACCGTTTATTAGCAAAACAAATTGATAATCCGCTGCATTTAGGTATTACTGAAGCAGGTGGTTTACGCTCTGGGTCAGTTAAGTCGTCTGTTGGCTTAGGTTTATTATTGTCAGAAGGTATTGGTGATACGCTGCGTGTTTCACTTGCGGCCGACCCTGTGGAAGAAATTAAAGTTGGTTTTGATATATTAAAATCGTTGAAGCTTCGTAGTCGCGGTATTAACTTTATTGCTTGCCCAAGTTGTTCACGTCAAGAATTTGATGTGATTTCAACTGTGAATGCGCTTGAGCAACGTGTTGAAGACATTATGACTCCGATGGATGTTTCCATAATCGGTTGTATTGTCAATGGCCCAGGTGAAGCCACTGTGTCTGATTTAGGCTTAACCGGTAGCAGTAAAAAGAGTGGCTATTATCTCGACGGCATTCGTCAAAAAGAGCGTTTTGACAATAATAATTTGGTTGATCAGCTAGAAGAGCGTATTCGTGCTAAAGCTAAGTTGTTAGACGCGAGTAACAAAATTGATGTCAAAGAAGTTGATTAAGTCGTCTTAATTTATTTGCGCGTAGTACTGTTATTTACGTTTGCCGGCAAACTGCCTATAATGCGCGCGATGATTTTTTAATTTAGATTAACTGTTCTTTGCGCAGGCAAATAAAACAGTAAACGAATATATACAAGCAGGAAGGAATACGTGAGTAAAGCAATTCAAGCAATTAGAGGCATGAACGATTGTTTACCCTCTGATACGGGTATTTGGCAAATGGTTGAAGCCGTGTTGCGCCGAGTAGCAAGTAATTATGGTTTTGCTGAAATACGTATGCCCATTGTCGAATCTACTGCTTTGTTTAAACGCTCTATTGGTGAAGTTACTGATATTGTCGAAAAAGAAATGTACACCTTTGACGACCGTAATGGTGATAGCTTAACCTTACGCCCCGAAGGCACTGCAAGCTGTGTTCGTGCAGGTAACCAACATGGTTTGTTATACAATCAAGAGCAGCGTTTATGGTATATGGGGCCGATGTTTCGTCATGAACGCCCGCAAAAAGGTCGCTATCGTCAATTTCACCAATTTGGCTTAGAAGCTTTTGGTATAGCGACTCCTGATATAGATGCCGAAGTGATTTTGCTAACTTCTCGATTATGGCGGGAACTTGGCATCAATGAATTTGTCACACTAGAGTTGAACTCGTTAGGTTCAAATGAAGAACGTGCACAATATCGTGATGCATTAGTGGCATTTTTGACTGAGAAAGAAGAATTCTTAGATGAAGATAGCAAGCGTCGAATGTTGACTAATCCATTGCGAGTGTTGGATAGTAAAAACCCTGATGTACAGGCTGCATTAGTTGACGCACCCAAATTAGCCGATTATTTTGGTGAAGAATCGAGTGCGCACTTTGCTTCTGTTTGTAAGCGTTTAGATGCCGCAGGTGTTAAGTATGTAATTAATGACCGCTTGGTACGCGGCTTAGATTACTATAATCGCACTGTATTTGAATGGGTGACAGAGAGTCTAGGTGCACAAGGTACGGTTTGCGCTGGTGGACGTTATGATGGTTTAGTGGAGCAACTAGGTGGTAAGTCTACTCCTGGCTTTGGTTTTGCGCTAGGTATTGAACGTTTAGTGCTAATGTTAACTAGCCTAGAAAAAGCAAACAATGTTAGAGCACAGGTTGACGCTTACGTTATTATGCTTGGCGAAGATGTTGAACTAAAAGCGAATCGCTTAGCGGAGCAATGGCGAGATCAGGTTACTGATATTCGCATTCAATGCCACTGCGGTGGCGGCAATATGAAAAAACAAATGAAGCGCGCGGATAAATCAGGTGCCCAAATAGCATTGATTCTTGGGGAAGATGAAATTGCTAATAACACGGTAACCGTAAAATATTTACGCGGACAACAAGAACAACAAAGTTTGCCACTTGAGCAAGTGCCAAGCTTATTAACAAATTTACTTTAAGGGTTAGTTTTGGATATACATCAAACAGAAGAACAACAAGTAGAAGCCATCAAAAATTTTTGGAAAGATAACGGTAATGCAATCATTGCCGGTTTAGCTATTGGTTTTGCAGGCTTTATTGGTCTTAATTATTATCAAGAGCACAAGCTACAACAAGAATTGAATACCTCTGAAGCGTATCAAGTAATGCTGGAAGCTGCGGAAAAAGACAGTGCGTCATTTGAAGCGGCAGGTAAAGCCTTTATCGCTGAGCATGAAAGTTCTAGTTACACCATGCTAACAGCAATTGCATTAGCGAAAGAGGCAGCTGAGAAACAAGACTGGGCAGCGGCTGAAAATTATTTGTCTACAGCAATTGCTAAGTCGGTTGATGATAGCATCAAGGCTGTAGCTACTTTACGTTTGGCGCGTGTACAGCTTCAGTTAGAAAAATATGAACAGGCTTTGACAACATTATCAGCTAAATTACCAACATCGTTTAATGCCGGTGTAGATGAAATTAAAGGTGATATTTATTTCAAACAAGGCAAAACTGAGTTAGCAAGAAATGCCTACCAAGCAGCAATTGATGGTGCTGATGACGGTAGTAACCCTTCACTACAAATGAAGTTAGATGATTTAGCGCAAGTTATTAATCTTAGCAAATAGAGAGTATAAGCATGTTTAATCGTAAGCGCTTTATCAAACATCTCCTTGCTATTGTAGTGTTATCTGTAGGGATTTCTGCCTGTTCATCAACCGATGATGAAAATGAAGAATTAAAAGTAGCAGAGCTAACGGAAATTACTGAACGATTCCAACCCGTGGTAAAGTGGGATGTTAGTGTTGGTGATGGTGTCGGTGATTACTTTTCACGCATTAAGCCTATTGTTGCGTATAATAAAGTCTTCAGTGCTAGTCGCGAAGGCGATGCGTATGCTTTTGATGAAAACACGGGCGAACGTGTTTGGCATGCTGATTTAAGTGATATTGAAAATCAACGTGGCTTTTTTGATGACAAACAATCTGCATTATTAAGTGGTGGCCCAGTTGCTGGTATCAATAAAGTCTTTTTTGGTAGTGAAAATGGCGAAGTTATTGCACTAGAAGCTGAAACTGGCCAATTATCTTGGCGGGGGAAAGTCAAAGGTGAAGTGATAGCTGCACCAGCACTAGATTCTGGTAAGTTGGTTGTAAATTCCGCTTCTGGGGTGATGAAAGCATTCAACGCCTCAAATGGTCAAGATGAATGGCAAATTGAGCAAGATGTTCCGCCTTTAACTTTGCGTGGTATTAGTGCTCCAGTCATCGCTGCAGGCGGAGTTATAGTTGGTGCGGCTGATGGCTCTTTATCCGTGTATCTACTTGAGCAGGGGCGTCAAGGTTGGACGGTAGATATTGGTGAAGCTACAGGCTCTACAGAATTAGAGCGGGTAATTGATGTCGATTCTACGCCATTAGTTTACGGTGAAAATATTTACACCGTATCTTCTCGCGGCAATTTAAGTGCAATTGAACTTCGTTCAGGACGAGTGTTATGGCAACGTCAGTATTCATCATTTCGTCAAATAGCCATCAGTGGAAATAGTATTTTTGTTACTGATGTGAAAGGCCATGTGTACGCGGTTGATCGTAACGATGGTTTAGAATTGTGGAGCCAACTTGCGTTGACTAATCGTGGCGTTACTGGACCTGCTGTTATTGGTGATTATGTTGTAGTTGGTGATTTTGAAGGCTATTTACATTGGTTAGACCAAGAAACAGGTGAAATTGTTGCTCGTCATAATGTTGATAGTAGCGGCATTTTTGCGACACCAACCGTTGTAAATGGTGTTCTATATAGTCAGTCGCGAGACGGTGACTTAGAAGCGATCACCATTCCAGAATAAAATAGCCTATCGCTTAGTTCATTGTATAACTAAAGGGATAGACTAGAATTATAAACGGCTCCAGTGCAAAGCGCACTGGAGCCGTTGTTTATTAATAAATCCAAGAGAATATATTCTTGGTGAGATGAAATTTGAGGTGAACATGCTTCCTGTAGTAGCACTTGTTGGTCGTCCGAATGTCGGAAAATCAACATTATTTAATCGATTAACCCGCAGTAGAGATGCATTAGTAGCTGATTACCCAGGCTTAACCCGTGATCGCCAATATGGTAAAGCAGAAGTCGAAGAGCATCCGTTTATTGTTATTGATACTGGCGGTATTGAAGGCGATGAGAAAGGTATTGACGCCCTAATGGCTGAGCAGTCATTAATTGCGATTGATGAAGCTGATGCTGTGTTATTTATGGTGGATGCGCGAGCTGGTTTAACCGCAGCAGATCAAGGTATTGCCGCTCATTTACGTAAGCAAGACAAAAAAGTATTTTTAGTTGCTAACAAAGTCGATGGGATTGATGCCGATTCAGCGGCTGCCGATTTCTACTCTCTGGGCTTAGGGGATGCTGTACACCAAATCGCAGCTGCTCATGGCCGCGGCGTTACGCAATTATTAACCTTGGCATTAACACCGCATATTGAGGCACTTGGTCAACCTAAAGCTGCTGAAAATGATGAGTTTGACGGTGACTATGAAAAAGAGCTTGATAATGAAGCGTTAGATGAAGCTAATATTGCACAAGCGCCAGAAGAAACTGACACTATTAAGTTAGCGATTATCGGTAAGCCTAATGTTGGTAAGTCAACTTTAACTAATCGAATTCTTGGTGAAGATAGAGTGGTTGTTTACGATATGCCAGGTACAACACGTGATAGTGTTTATATTCCAATGGAGCATAACGGCCGACCTTATACGTTAATTGATACGGCCGGTATTCGTCGTCGTAAAAATGTTACAGATGTTGTTGAAAAGTTTTCAGTAATTAAAACATTACGGGCAATAGAAGATGCTAACGTTTGTCTATTGGTTATTGACGCACAAGAGGGGATTAGCGATCAAGATTTAAGTTTACTTGGCTTTATTTTAGAAGCTGGTCGTTCGTTAGTGTTGGCGGTAAACAAGTGGGACGGACTAGATGAACATGTTAAAGAACGTATTAAATCAGAGCTTGATCGTCGTTTAGGTTTTATCGATTTTGCTCGTATACATTTTATTTCGGCGCTGCATGGTACAGGTGTTGGTCACTTATATGAATCAGTAGAAGAAGCTTTTATGTCTGCTACTAAGCGAATATCAACGTCTATGGTAACTAAAATCTTAGATATGGCGGTATTTGATCATCAGCCGCCTATGCACCAAGGTCGTCGCATTAAGTTAAAATATGCTCATGCAGGGGGGTATAATCCGCCTATTATCGTTATCCATGGTAATTTGGCGAAAAACTTACCGCTTTCATATAAGCGCTATTTAATGAATTACTACCGTAAGTCATTAAAAATAATGGGCACGCCGATAAGAATTGAGTTTAGAGAAACCTCTAATCCATTTGCGGGTAAGAAAAAACTTACCTATACCGAACAGAAAAAATTAGCGCGAGCAACACAGGGCTATAAAAAAGATTAAAACTAAATTTTTTTAATAGTAAAGGTCGATGCCAGTATCGGCCTTTTTTATGGCCAAAATTTAAGGTAGGTCAAGGTACCATGGTATCGTGATATTAGTGCTTTGAATTATGAAATGTGTTTTTTAATGTATGATAGCTCTCTGTTTATGGAAAAATGGGCGTAGAATATTGATTTAAATTCATGTTTTCGTTAATGTGAAAATGCTATTATAAATATCTACCTAGATAGTTTTCTGTAATTTTTCAAGGATGTTTTGTCAGACAATGCAATTTGATACCGTGAGTCGACTTAATCGAAATTTGGCATTACTAAATCCTGGCGCGGTTGTAACGCTAGATATGGCAACACCCGCGGGTCAGCGCGGCAAGTTTCGCTCTACTTTTATTGGTTATTCACCGAAAAACTATGTTTTAGTACAGTTTCCTGATAGCTCAAAGTTAGGTAATTTTTCGCAATATATTACTCAAGGCTTAGGAGTTACCGTACGTGGTTTAATTGAAGGACATGAAGGTGCCGTTGTGGCGTTTGTGTCGAATGTAAAACAAACCATTCAAATTCCTTCACGTCTGATTGTTTTAGAGTTTCCTCGGGAAGTTAGTTTGCAAAATTTGCGTTCATCAATGCGAATTGAGACATATATTAAAGCCAAGGTGAAAGTTAAAGATGAGTATTGGAGTGCTGTTATTTCTGACATTTCAGTAACTGGATGCCAGCTGTTAGTAAATAATGGTGAGCAATTAACATTAACTGCCGACCAACCTTTAGAAGTGACTATTGAAGATTTTCAAGAATTGAAAAACCTAAAACTTGATGCGGAAATATGTAACAGTAAAATGCAGACTGATGGCATTTCTCTTGGTGTAAAGTTTAGTGAGTCAAGTAAAGTTGAAGTGACAAAACTATTACAGCAAGCGGTTATATCTCCTCATTAGCTATAGTTGCCGTAACTTTAGCGCTGATAATACCGTCGCTAACTTCGATATTTAATAACTCATTAGTTTTTACGCTAGCTATTTGTTTAATTATGCTTCCTTGGTTACTACGAACAACACTATAACCACGAGCAATAGTGGCAAGTGGGCTAACTAAGTTTAGCTGTTCACATACTGACGCAAAGCGCTCGGTTTTGCCTTTGATTAACCTTTGTTGAGCGGCTGTCAGCCGTTGTTCAAGTTGTGCTGAATAAGTATGTTTTTGTGCTATCTGTATTGCTTGCGAAGTTTGCAGTAAGCGTTGCTGTAAATATTGCGGTTGTTGTTTAAAGCGAAGCATTTCTCTATTAATGGTTTGCTGTAAACGCAGCTCTAATTGATCACATTTTTGTTGCTTGCTCTGTAATTGCTGCTCAGGGTTTACTTGTTTTAATCTATGTTGAGTAACCGACAATTGCTGCTTTGCAAGTTTTAACTTTTGTTTAATCGCATGGTTTAAGCGCTGATTTAGTGTTTTAAGCGTATTTGTAATCTCTTCAAAATCTGTTGACACTAATTCTGCAGCCGCCGAAGGGGTTGCTGCTCTAATATCAGCAACATAATCTGATAAAGCCGTATCTATTTCGTGACCAACAGCACTAATGGTTGGAATATGTGATTTAAAAATACTGCGCGCCACAAGCTCTTCATTAAACGCCCATAAATCTTCTAAAGAGCCGCCGCCACGGCCTATTATTAGCACATCAACTTCATTACGCTCATTGGCTAGCTGAATTGCTTGTGAGATATCGAACTTGGCTTGCTCACCTTGTACTATGGCGGGGTAAATAACCACCTGTAATAACGGATTTCTTCGTTTTAATACCGACAGAATATCTTTAACAGCGGCCCCGGTTGGTGAAGTAATAATACCAATACGTTTTATGATGCTAGGTATTTGTTGTTTGTATTGTGGGTCAAATAAACCTTCGCTGTGTAATTTATTTTTTAATTGTTGGTATTGCTGGCGTAATAAGCCTTCACCGGCTGGTTCCATTTGCTCAATTATCAGTTGGAAATCACCTCTTGGCTCGTATAAAGATACTTTTGCCCGCACGAGTACTTGCTGACCATTGGCAGGTTTATGTCTAACTCGGCGATTATTGCCTTTAAACATTGCACAGCGAACTTGTGACTTTTGATCTTTCAAGGATAAATACCAATGTCCAGAGCTAGCAGCAACAAAATTAGATATTTCGCCACATAACCAGACCGTATTTATCTCACTTTCTAGAATAAAACGTACTTTTTTTGTTAGTTCACTTACTTGTAGAATATGCTGTTGAGCCATAAATGTTTTACTTTTTACTTGTTTAGGCGTAATAACGGAGTAATTGCTAAGTATTATATATTTGTTTCGGCAATCTTCGACAGTTTATTTTCACTTTATTACAATTTTAAGTTTACCTTGGCGATGAAAACGGTTAAAATTCTGCCGCAATATTTCCTCCCTAACCACTCATTTTAGAGAGATGTTGCGATGCTAAGAATTGCCCAAGAAGCGTTAACGTTTGACGATGTTTTACTGGTACCTGCTCATTCTAAGGTACTTCCTCATACTGCCGATTTAAAAACAAAATTAACTCGAAAGATTAATTTAAACGTACCTATGATTTCTGCGTCTATGGACACAGTAACAGAAGCACGTTTAGCTATTACCTTAGCACAAGAAGGTGGTGTTGGTTTTATTCACAAAAATATGACAATTGCTGAACAAGCAAAAAATGTTTCTCAAGTTAAAAAATATGAAAGCGGTATTGTTTCCGATCCAGTAACTGTTAACCCTGATGCTAGCATTGAAAATACTATGCGTTTAGCTGACGATGTAGGTTTTTCTGGCTTTCCAGTTGTAGATAAAGGCAATAAGCTTGTTGGTATTATTACTGGTCGTGACTTACGCTTTGAGACGGACTTAACGAAGCCAGTATCGGCATTAATGACCAAAAAAGAAAAGTTAGTGACGGTTAAAGAAGGGGCCTCTCGCGAAGAAATTCTTAGTTTAATGCATGAGCATCGCATTGAAAAAATCTTAATGGTTGACGATGCCTTTACCCTAAAAGGGTTGATCACAGTAAAGGATTATCAAAAGGCAGAAAGTAAGCCTAATGCTTGTAAAGATGAGCTAGGCCGCTTACGGGTTGGTGCTGCTGTTGGTGTTGGTGCAGGAACTGATGAACGTATTGATGCGTTAGTAGCCGCGGGTGTGGATGTGTTACTTATTGACACCTCACATGGTCATTCGCAGGGGGTTATTGACCGTGTTGCGGAAACCCGTGCTAAGTATCCAGAATTACAAATTATTGCCGGTAATGTTGCAACCGGTGCAGGCGCTAAAGCACTAGCTGATGTTGGTGTTGACGCGGTTAAAGTGGGTATTGGTCCAGGCTCTATTTGTACTACGCGAATCGTCACAGGTGTTGGGGTACCGCAACTAACGGCTATCTCAAATGCTGTAGAAGCGCTTAAAGATACTGATATTCCAGTTATTGCTGATGGCGGCATTCGTTTTTCAGGAGATATTGCTAAAGCACTTGTGGCAGGTGCGCATTGTGTCATGGTAGGCAGCATGTTTGCAGGGACCGAAGAGTCACCGGGTGAAGTTGAACTTTATCAAGGCCGATACTACAAGTCATACCGTGGTATGGGCTCGTTAGGTGCTATGAGTCAAAAAGAAGGCTCTAGTGATCGCTATTTCCAAAAATCAGATGGTGAAGCTGACAAGTTGGTACCTGAAGGTATTGAAGGTCGTGTTGCTTATAAAGGGCCAGTAGCAGCAATTATTCATCAGCAAATGGGCGGTTTACGCTCTTCGATGGGGTTAACCGGTTCAGCGACTATTGAAGAAATGCGCACTAAACCAGAGTTTATGAAAATAACTTCTGCGGGGATGGGAGAATCTCATGTACATGACGTTACCATCACTAAAGAAGCGCCTAATTATCGAATGGGCTAATCTGAAATAACTTTAAATTATTCCATTTATTTTTTAAAAAATTAGAAATTTTACAACAGGCTGAGCTATAAATATGGTGGCTCAGCCTGTTCATTATTAAATAGACATATTATTAGGAACAAAACACATGAGTAAAGACATTCATGATCACCGCATACTAATTTTAGATTTTGGTTCACAATATACGCAGCTAATCGCTCGTCGCGTGCGTGAAATAGGCGTTTACTGTGAACTTTGGGCATGGGATGTTACAGAAGAGCAAATTAAAGGCTTTAACCCAACCGGTATTATTTTAGCGGGTGGCCCTGAGTCAGTGACTGAAAACGACTCACCAAGAGCACCTGAGTTTGTATTTAATGCGGGCGTGCCAGTATTAGGTATTTGTTACGGCATGCAAACCATGGCCGAGCAGTTAGGTGGCGCCGTTGAGAGCTCAGAACATAAAGAATTTGGTTACGCTGCAGTTGAAGTTATTGCTAAATCGGCACTATTTAATGCCATTGAAGATAGCGTTGGCGAAAATGGTAATGCTTTACTAGATGTTTGGATGAGTCATGGCGATAAAGTGTCGGCTATTCCTGAAGGCTTTACCGCTGTTGCGCAAACACCTAGCTGCAAATATGCGGCAATGGCAAATGAAGAGAAGAATTTTTACGGCGTACAATTTCACCCTGAAGTGACTCACACTAAGCAAGGTATGCGTATTCTTGAGCACTTTATTGTTGATATTTGCCAATGTGAAAAACTTTGGACATCAGCATCTATTATCGAAGACGCTATTGCGAAAATGAAAGCACAAGTGGGCGACGACGAAGTTGTGCTTGGTCTTTCAGGTGGTGTTGATTCATCAGTTGTGGCAATGCTTTTACATCGTGCTATTGGTGACAAGCTAACCTGTGTATTTGTTGATAACGGCTTACTTCGACTTAATGAAGGTAAGCAAGTAATGGATATGTTTGGTGATCATTTTGGCTTAAATATTATTCATGTAGATGCTGAGAATCGCTTCTTAGATCGCCTTGCTGATGAAAATGATCCAGAGAAAAAACGTAAAATTATTGGCAATGTTTTTGTTGAAATTTTTGATGAAGAAGCCGGTAAATTAACTAATGCTAAATGGTTAGCACAAGGTACGATCTACCCAGATGTAATTGAGTCAGCTGCATCTGCTACGGGTAAAGCTCATGTTATTAAGTCACACCACAATGTTGGTGGCCTACCGGAGGATATGGAGCTTGGTTTAGTTGAACCTTTACGTGAATTATTTAAAGATGAAGTACGTAAAATTGGTTTAGAGCTTGGCTTACCGTACGACATGCTTTATCGCCACCCGTTTCCAGGTCCTGGCTTAGGTGTGCGTATTCTTGGTGAAGTGAAGAAAGAGTATGCTGACTTATTACGCCGTGCAGATCACATTTTTATTGAAGAACTACATAAGCATGATTTATACAATAAAGTTAGCCAAGCATTTACCGTTTTCTTACCTGTACGCTCGGTTGGTGTTATGGGTGATGGACGTAAATATGACTGGGTAGTGAGTTTGCGGGCTGTTGAAACAATTGATTTTATGACGGCGCATTGGGCACATTTACCGTATGATTTCTTAGGGTTAGTGTCTAACCGTATTATCAATGAAATTGATGGTATTTCTCGTGTAGTTTACGATATTTCTGGTAAACCGCCAGCAACGATTGAATGGGAATAATTCTACACAGATAGATTTAGCCTACAGCTCTTATATTATGAGTTATTGCTAAACTAGCTACCAATTAAAAATACATTTTATAGCTGTCTATATTCAAGTTATGGCAATCTATCAATATTTATTAAAAACCTCATTACTGGAAAGTAATGAGGTTTTTTTGTTCAAAGCTTAGAATAATTTCTTTATAACATTTTGTATTTTAAAGGTAAATTGTCAGTTTGTTTTACATTGTACATATGTAGAATTTTTGCGGTAAGTTAACTTTTTGATTTATATTGATATTTTGTTTTGGCTGGATTTTTGCTTTGCATGGCATCGGCACGTGCCAAACTAATAATTTTTAAAGGAATAATAATGAAAAAAATATTTGCTGTCGCTTTAGCATTTGCACTTTCTACAACTGCCAATGCAGGCTTAATTACATCATCCTTTACCGGTGATTTTGATGATAATGACGCACGTTATTATATCTCATTTGATGTAACAGCTGATAACACCAATGTAAATTTAGTTACCTGGAGTTACGCCGGTGGTGTTAATTTAGCGGGAACGGTTATTGCCGATGGTGGCTTTGACACTCAGTTATTCTTATTTGACTCACTAGGTGCCCTAATTACCAGTGATGATGATGGCTCAAGTACTGTTTCAGCAACAAGTGGGAATTCATACGACTCATTAATTTCTCAGGCGTTGAATATTGGCTCATATACTGCGGTTTTAACTCAGTATAATAGCGACTTTGTTTCTGGAGACTTATTTACCGGAAATTGGAGTAATTCTGGGCAGTCTAATTATAATGGCAGAAGCTCTCAATACGCTTTTGATATTTCAGGTAATGATTTAGTTAACGTAACTGGCTTAGGATTAAATGTTACTCCTGATGTTAGTGTTCCTGAGCCAGCGTCAATAGCATTGTTTGGTGCGGTAATATTTGGGTTAGCAGTTCGCCGTAAAACAAAAAAGTAGTAATATTGTGAATACATAGAAGCCTTGCCATTGAGCAAGGCTTCTATTTTCGTCATTGGTAATGCGTTCGAGCCAGGGCTTGTTGCCGAAGTTAGTGTTGTATCTATGCTAATAAAGTAAACTAGGCTCAGATATTGAATATTTGAGTACAGCATGTCGATGTTACAACACTCCTTAAAATCTCATTTTGGTTTTGACACCTTTAGAGCCGGGCAAGAGCAAACTGTTACTCAGTTGCTTAATGGTGATTCTTCCCTTGCAATATTTCCAACCGGAGCCGGTAAGTCTCTTTGCTATCAATTAGCGGCAATTAATTTACCGCATTTAACGCTTGTGGTATCACCATTGTTGGCTTTAATGAAGGATCAGTTAGCGTTTTTGCACGCCAAAGGCATACCAGCTGCTAGTATCGACTCTACCTTATCGTTTGAGCAAAGCCAGCAAATTATTCGAGATGTTCGTTCTGGAAAAATAAAAATATTAATGGTGTCGGTGGAGCGTTTTAAGAATGAACGCTTCCGGCAATTTATAGAGTCGATAGCCATCTCAATGTTGGTCGTAGACGAAGCGCATTGTATTTCTGAATGGGGTCATAATTTCCGGCCTGACTATTTAAAATTGCCTCGATATCGACAAGAGTTAAATATTCCTTTGGTGCTGCTTTTAACGGCAACGGCTACCAAGCAAGTTAAGCAAGATATGGCGAATAAATTTGCCATTGCGCCTAAACATATAGTGCAAACGGGGTTTTATCGCAGTAACTTGGACCTGTCTGTATTACCTGTTACCGATGAACAAAAAAATAGTGTCCTGCTAAATATTATTAAGCAAAATAATGGTAGCGGTATTGTTTACGTTACTTTGCAACAAAGTGCAGAAAAAGTTGCAGAGTTTTTGCAGCTACAAGGGCTACAAGCTCAGGCTTATCATGCGGGTTTTAAAGATGAGGTCAGAAAAAAAATCCAACAAGACTTTATGCAAGGAAATACCCGTATTGTTGTTGCGACTATTGCGTTTGGTATGGGCATAGATAAATCAGATATTCGTTTTGTTATTCATTATGACTTACCCAAATCAATCGAGAACTATAGTCAAGAAATAGGTCGTGCGGGCAGAGATAAGCAACACTCTGCTTGTTTTACGTTAGCAAACCTTGATGGAATTCACACCGTAGAGAACTTTGTTTATGCCGACACGCCAGAGTGCACTAGCATTGATTATGTATTGCAAAATATTCGCAATGAAGTGCAAGATGGCCAATGGGAGCTGCAAGTACTGGCTTTGTCTAACGCCAGTAATATTAAGCAATTACCTTTAAAAACTTTACTGGTTCAACTAGAGTTGATGGGAATTATTACCGCTAAATTTAGTTATTTTGCTGACTTTAAATTTAAATTTTTGACATCCAAAGAGCAAATTATTAATAGCTTTGATGGTGAGCGTGCTGAATTTTTACAACATATATTTCAAAGCGCTAAAATGAAAAAAGTGTGGGGCGAGCCTGACTTTGATGTGATGCACACGCGTTTCCAAGCGCCAAGAAAACGCATTGTTTCGGCATTAGAGTATTTAGCCGAGCAACAGCATATTGTTTTGGAAACGAAAAAGGCCACTGAGGTATTTAGTGTCAATATGCTGATGTTAGACAATGCCAATTTAGTAGAGCAACTATTTCAATATTTTGCGGAAAAAGAGCAAGCTGAAATAGGACGTATAAATAGGCTAGTACAGTTTTTTCAAAGCGAACAATGTTTGACTAGGCAATTGTCATACTATTTTGACGATCAACATGCGCCGCTGCAATGTGGGCATTGCTCTGTATGCCGAGGGCAAGTGGCAATATTACCGTATTCAAATGAGCAACAGGCGGTTAGTGCAGAAACCATTGCACTGGCGATTGGACAAATACAGCAGCACTTTTCGAGCTTAAAAGCTACCGCAACCACATTGCCCAAAGGTTTATCTATCGACACTATTTGTCGGTTTTTATCCGGCATGAGTGTGCCGCTATTTACTCGCACTAAAGTACGTCAATTAAGTTACTTTGCCGTGTGTCAGCACATGCGTTACGCTGATATTAAAGCGCAGGTGGTAAGTATTTTAAGATAAGATCAAAAAAGGCACTTTATCAGTGCCTTTATGTTCAGGATGAACGGTATAGCGCGGGGGCATGGCCGCTCTTAGGCAACCTGCCTTTCGTAATTAGTTAACGTGTCTTAGTGGCTATGCCCACAACCTCCTTCACCATGTACATGACCATGTGCTAATTCTTCATCTGTAGCATCACGTACTTCTAATATTTCAACGTCAAATTTTAAATCAATTCCAGCAAGTGGGTGATTACCATCAACAGTAATTTCATCTTCTTGTACATCAATTACAATAACCGTCTGCTCGCCTTCGTCAGTGGTTGCGCGAAGCTGGCTCCCAACATCTAAATCTTCAATGCCGGCGAACATTTCTTTTGGCACCGTTTGTACAAAGCCGTCTTCGCGTTGTCCATAAGCATTTTCTGCATTGACTTCAACTTCAAATTTATCGCCAGCTTCATGGCCAACCAATGCTTCTTCTAATCCAGGAATAAGGTAGTGTGAGCCCTGAATAACCGCTAGTGGGCTATGATCATATGAACTATCAATAAGTGTGTCTTCGCTGTCTGATACGGCGTAATGTAATACAACAACTTTGTTGTCAGAAATTTTCATAATTGGTCCTAATCGGCGTTTGTGCTAATAGTGTATGGAAGTGGAGTAATTGTTAACTTGGAAACTTGTTCCTTAATGCGAAGTTCAGTCGATGGCTCTACATCGTTGGCTAAAATCGCTTGAATATAGGTTTGTTCATTACTTGCTTGATATGCAGATAATACGTCACCAGCCTTACGCCAGTTGTCGCCTATTTTTTTCTCAATAATGTCACCTGCTGTAACATTACTAGTCTTTCCGATAAGTGAATATAAAGCACGCTTATTTTTGCCTAGATACTGCATTCTGGCGACGGTTTCTTGCCCTAAATAACAACCCTTAGTAAAACTAATACCGTTTATAGCTTGTAGGTTAAGCATTTGCGGAACATATTCAGCAATATTTTGCTCTGAAAGCATAGGGAAGCCTTCAGTGATCTCTAATAATTGCCAAACTTTGTCATGAAATACTGGAAAGTCGAATGTTGCGGAAATGTTCGCTAGGCGTTCGTCGTCAGCAATAATTAAATACCGATTAATTTTACCAGCGATATAAATTAAGGTTGTGCTGTCACTTTCAACAACAGGAGTTAAGGTGTCTGGTACTTGCTCAAACAATTCTGCCATTTTAGCGCTGGCATTATTACCTGCAATTGCTAAGAAGTTAAGGTCTGATGCTTGGCTTATTTCGACCTTTGCAAAAACACCAAATTTTTGTAATTCGCTTAACGACTGTGCAATAGAGCTACTAGGTTGGATCAGTAAATATTCTTTGTTACGTTCAATTAAACGAAAGGCTGAAAATACTTTACCTTTGGCGTTACAATGTGCGCCAGTTAATAACTTTTCTTGAGCTAAATTATTAACGTCACAAGTGACTTGCCCTTGTAGATATTTGGCTTGCTCTTCACCTGATAACGAAATTGCCGATACGCTGTTTAGGCTAATTGCAAAGAGATCAGGTAATTGGTTATAACTTGGTAAGTTATCATTCATGATATTCATCATCCGGCATTGGTGCAGAAAAGGCTACTAAAACAGTAAATGAGGACTATTATTCCAATTACAACCACTTGTCAGTATTTTCTGCTAATTTAAAGTGGTAAATCATAGGTAATTTTATGATCATTGCATGGCTATTTTTAGTATGAATTTGTTAGAATAGTATAAGATTTAATTAATTAGGGTGATGTATGTCATTAACGGATAATAAACCTCGATTGCGCTGGGCTTGTCGACGCGGAATGTTAGAGCTAGATGTGCTATTCATGCCATTTGTTGAAGAAGCATATGATGGGCTTACAATTGAAAATAAAGCAATTTTCGAGCGATTATTAGAGTGTCAAGACCCTGAGTTATTTGCTTGGTTTATGGGACATGAAACTTGTGAAGACGAAGAGCTTAACTCCATGGTGCAATTTATATTACAGCGCATTAAAGTTTAATATTAAGGTATCGCCTTCACCACATAAGGCGATATCAATATTGGTTATTATATTAGGTACTTGCTATCTTTTTTTGCTAGTTACTATAGGCTTTAAGCTATGGTTTACGTTAGTTTTGTTGTTACTAGCTTATATTGTTATTGGTTATCAAGCCCATATTCTTCTCTATTTTCAGCATAGTTCATGCCTTTTAATTGCTAAATACCTACGGCAAAAAAATGATGTCTTTATATTAACTGAAGTTGGTCAGTATCAAGCTGACCAACTTCAGTATCAATTATCAACAGCTTCTCATATTAACTTATGGGGCTATTGGTTTGTTTTTCTAGATAAGAAAGTACCAAGTAGATTTATTTTTAAAGACAGTCTGTCAAAGCAAGATAATGCAAGAGTTGCACGTACTATCATGCGACTACGATTCAATCCAAAGGCAATCAAAAATTAATTGCCAGAAGTTACTATTTATCACTAAGGGGTAAGTATGGTGATTTTTGCTTCATCGAGTGTATGTGGAAAATCTAAAGTGTAGTGCAGGCCACGACTTTCCTTTCTATTAAGCGCTGATTTAATAATAAGTTCGGCAACTTGCACTAAATTACGCAGTTCAAGTAAATTGTTGCTGACTCTGAAATGTCGGTAGTACTCTTCAATTTCACTTTGCAATAACTCCACGCGATGTAGAGCGCGCTCTAAACGTTTTGTTGTACGAACAATGCCAACATAATCCCACATAAACAACCTTAGTTCATGCCAATTATGTTGAATAACAACCTCTTCATCTGAGTCTGTAACCCGGCTTTCATCCCACGCAGGAAGCTTAATAAAAGGTTTATTATGGCTAAGGTTTTTTTCTATATCTAAAGCTGCGGCTCTAGCAAACACTAAGCATTCAAGTAAAGAATTACTGGCCATGCGATTTGCGCCGTGCAACCCTGTATAGGAAACCTCACCTATGGCATATAAATTTTCAGTGTCAGTTTTACCTTGTTTATTTATCATAACGCCACCACAAGTGTAATGAGCGGCAGGCACAACAGGCATAGGTTGCTTGGTAATATCTATACCTAAAGAGCGTGTTTTTTCGTATATGGTTGGGAAATGCTGTTTGATAAAGTCAGCTGATTTATGGCTGATATCTAAATACATACAGTCGGCACCAAGACGTTTCATTTCAAAATCGATGGCGCGAGCAACAATATCACGAGGTGCTAGTTCTGCGCGCTCGTCAAAGCTTGGCATAAAACGACTTCCGTCAGGTCGACGTAAAATAGCACCTTCACCACGCAGTGCTTCTGTTAATAGAAATGTTCCTGCTTCAGGGTGAAATAAACAAGTAGGGTGAAATTGATTAAACTCCATATTGGCAACTCGACAGCCTGCACGCCATGCCATAGCGACACCATCGCCGCTGGCAACATCAGGGTTTGACGTATATTGATATACTTTACTTGCACCGCCAGTGGCTAAAATGGTTTTTCGAGCAAAAATACTTTCTACTTTTTCGCTATTACGATTCCAAACATAAGCGCCAATACATTCTTTTTTATTGTTTTGGCTATTTTCATTACACACTAAATCAATGGCATTGTAGCGCTCAAAAATTCGAATTCGACTGTGATTTTTAACTTGTGAAACTAGGGTTGTTTGAATGGCTTGGCCTGTGGCATCAGCAGCATGAAGGATACGACGATGACTATGCCCGCCTTCTCGCGTTAAATGATAACGAATATCACCATTATCAGCCGGAACATCGCGATCAAAGTCAACACCTTTATCAATAAGCCATTCTAAACAGGCTTTAGCGTTTTCTGCGGTGTATTGCACAGCACCTTCGTTACAAAGCCCTGCACCGGCAATTAATGTATCGTTAACATGAGCAGCAATACTATCATTCTCATCAAATACCGCCGCAACACCACCTTGGGCATAAAATGTTGAGCCGTCGTTAACTTGGCCTTTGCTTAAGATAACCACATCGGCATTTTTAGCTAGGTGAAGTGCTAATGATAGTCCCGCTGCGCCACTGCCGATAATTAAAACGTCGCAATTGTGTTGCTGATTCATATATTCTTGGAATTAAGGTACAATAGTTGATAGCTCAATATTAACTTTTATTGCAGTGACAGAACAGCACAAAACAATTTTTATAAATAAAATTTAATTTTTTTCAATATTTATCGAACTTTTTAGCGCAAGGCTAGTCCTACTTGATGCGTTTGCCATGAGCCAGATGTAGAAAAGTTAAATGGTTAGTAGGAGATATGGCTCAGATGAGCGAACAGAACGTTGACCAAAAGTTGGTTGAGCGGGTACAACGTGGCGATAAAAACGCATTTAACCTGCTGGTAACTAAATACCAACATAAAGTAGCAAATTTGGTTTCGCGCTATGTTAAAAACCATAGCGATGTACCAGACATAGTACAAGAAGCATTTATTAAGGCTTATAGGGCTTTACCGAATTTTCGTGGAGATAGTGCTTTTTATACATGGTTATATCGTATAGCGGTTAATTGTGCGAAGAATCATTTAGTTGCAGGAGGGCGGAAGCCACCGGGTTCCGACATCGAAGTAGAAGATGCGGAAATGTATGATTCGGGTGAAGCACTACGTGAAAATGCTTCACCAGAGAAATTATTACTGACAAATGAAATTAAAAGTGTCGTATTTAAAACTATTGAACAATTGCCGGAAGATTTGCGAACTGCAATCAACCTAAGAGAGTTAGAAGGGTTAAGTTACGAAGAAATTGCAACAGTAATGGATTGTCCTGTTGGGACAGTACGGTCAAGAATATTTAGAGCACGTGATGCTGTAGATAAAAAAATTAGGCCGTTATTGCAACAGTAGTGCAACGCAAGTTATAAACATAGTATTATAAAACAAAATTTTATTTTGTTGCGTAATGAATGAAGTGTTAGTTTTTAAGGTGTCATTATGAGTGAAAATAAGTTTGAGACAGTATCATCAATCGTTGATAATTATCAGCCAAATGATGACGTTATTGAGGATCTACTCAATGATAAGCACTCGTCTGCAACTTGGGATCGTTACCATTTAATGGGCGATGTAATGCGTGGAGAAACTTCTGAAGTTATTGATCTCGATTTATCTTCACAAATCGCTGCTGCAATTGCAGAAGAGCCGACCGTACTAGCACCTCGACCATCGAATGGTTTTACGGAGAAATTTAAAGCTAAAGTTGTGCAACTTGCCAAGCCTTTTGGTCAAATGGCAATCGCGGCATCTGCGGCTGGTTTAATGGTTATGGGGGTTCAGCAAAATACGGCTGATACCGATATTATTTTACCTGAAAGCCAAGTTGTTAAAACAATGCCATTAGGTGGTATTGCTGAGCCGGTCAGTTTAAACTTCCAACAAACTAGCCGTACCAGCGAAAAGCAAGCGTTTGTTGAGCAACAACGTCGCTTTCAGGCATTACTATCTGATCATCAACAGCAAATTAAATTAAGCTCCGTTGATGCAACTAAACAACCTGAACAAGATAAGGCTGAAGAATCGGCTAAATGAAATTAATTCGTAGTCTGCTGTTATTGGTAACCATAAGCACATCAGTAACAGCCAATGAAAATGAACAAGCCGAACCGTGGCTTGAGCGCCTTGCGCAATCGCTTCAAACTCTTAACTTTAGTACCTCATTTGTCGTAGTAAAAAACAATCAAGCTGAGCCTTACCATTGGTTTCATGGTGTTAATGAAGCTGGTGACGAGTTGGAAATCCTCTCATTATTAAATGGTCCCAGACGCGATATTTTACGTAAGAAAAATATTGTCAGTTATATTGAACCTGAATTACCGCCATATTCGGTTATTTCCCAACAAATTGCCGGGCCTATTCCCGCCATTTTGCGAAGTGATGCAACTAAATTATCAAAAACATACGATTTTATATCCGTTGGACGTAGTCGGGTTTTAGGGCGACCAGCACAGTTAATTCGTATCGTTTCTAAAGATGTTCATCGTTATGGACATTGGCTATGGCTAGATCAAAAAACTGGCATGCTACTCAAATTAGCGCTGGCATCTCGAAATGGTCAGCTTTTAGAGCAAATTCAATTTACTCATTTAGACATTACCTCTGATTTAGCGGAAACTTTACAACAGTTACAGCAGTCAACACTACCTAAAGTGATTGAAATTCCAGAAGGTTATCAACAGCAAGAATTACAGTGGCAAGTAAAATGGTTACCTGATGGTTTTATACAACGAAATGCTAATCGCCATCGTATTTCAGCTACAAAAAAGCCAGTGGAATTCATGTTGTTTAATGACGGCATTGTTGATGTGTCTGTGTATGTTAATGCTAGCGAAGATAAGCAACGAGCGACTGATTATGTGATGGACGGGGCGACTGTTGTACTTAACCAAGTCGTCAACGGTTTTGAAGTTAGTGTTGTTGGAAAAATTCCAGCAAAAACAGCGAAAGCTATCGCTGATTCAGTTGTTTTATTGCCTAAAGCCGCGCCATGATAGAGGAAACTGCGACTGTTGTTGCGATAGCAGCAGATAATGTAACCGTGACAAGTGAGCTAAAGTCTGCTTGTAGCGGTTGCCAGCAAGTCGATAACTGTGGTAGTGGTCAAGTGGCTAAAGCCTTTCCACAAAAGCAACTTACGTTAACGGTAAAGTCAAACTTACCGGTAAAACTTGGTGATAAAATTGTTCTTGGACTTAATGAATCTGCGTTACTTTCATCTGCATGGCAAGTCTACCTTTGGCCATTGCTCGGTTTAATTTTCGCTTCATGGATAGGGCAATCGCTGTTAAACCAAGCAATCATAATTCATGAAGTCATTGTTATATTATTAGCATTTATTGGTGGTTTTGTCGGCTTTTTATTGGCAAAAATACAGCAAGACAAACGTGAAAACTGTGCTAATTTGGCTCCAAAAATTTTACGTATTCAACCTCAAAACATCACAATTACAGAAATCACTGACTGAATCGCAACAAAAGATAGCCCCAGCGCGCTAAATTAGCTAAAATCTCGCCATTATTGAATTAACTAAAAGCTTATTTGACTTTCCATTTATGAAACATATTCGAAATTTTTCCATCATTGCCCATATTGATCACGGTAAATCAACGCTTTCAGATCGACTGATACAACATTGTGGTGGCTTACAAGAACGTGAAATGGAAGCCCAAGTACTTGACTCAATGGATATTGAACGTGAGCGCGGAATTACCATTAAAGCGCAAAGTGTGACGTTAGATTATAAAGCTAAAGACGGGGAAGTGTATCAGCTTAACTTCATCGACACGCCTGGACACGTTGATTTCTCGTATGAAGTATCACGTTCGCTCGCCTCATGTGAAGGTGCCTTGTTAGTGGTTGATGCCGGACAAGGTGTTGAAGCACAAACGGTTGCTAACTGTTATACCGCCATTGAAATGGACTTAGAAGTTCGTGCCATTTTAAATAAAATTGATTTACCACAAGCAGATCCTGTTCGCGTAAGCGAAGAAATTGAAGATATTATTGGTATTGATGCCACAGATGCAGTGCAATGTTCTGCGAAAACAGGTATCGGCATCGAAGATGTATTAGAAGATATTGTTGAAAATATTCCAGCACCTGTTGGAGAAAAAGATGCGCCTTTACAAGCTCTAATTATTGATTCTTGGTTTGATAACTACCAAGGAGTTGTTTCACTGGTTCGTATTATGAATGGTGAAGTGAAAAAAGGCGATAAAATGGTGGTGATGTCGACAGGGCAAACCCATATTATCGACAAAGTGGGCATTTTTACTCCGAAACAAACCGATACCGGCGTATTAAAAACTGGTGAAGTTGGTTTTATTATTGCGGGTATAAAAGAAATTCACGGTGCCCCCGTTGGTGATACCATCACAATTTCAAAGAAAGAAGCGGAAAGCGCTTTACCTGGGTTTAAAAAAGTACAGCCACAAGTATACGCAGGTATATTCCCAATTAGCTCTGATGACTATGAAAGCTTTCGTGATGCCTTAAATAAATTAAGCTTAAATGATGCATCTTTGTTCTTTGAGCCAGAAAACTCATCAGCATTAGGCTTTGGCTTTCGCATCGGCTTTTTGGGTATGTTGCATATGGAGATTATTCAAGAACGTCTTGCCCGCGAGTATGATCTTGATCTAATCACCACAGCACCGACAGTAAATTATGAAATTGCTTGCACTAATGGTGAAGTGTTGTCTATTGACAACCCAAGCGACTTGCCAGCAATTAATAACATTGATGAAATTCGCGAACCTATAGTGCAAGCTAATATTCTTGTACCACAAGAACATTTAGGTAATGTGATTACCTTATGTATCGAAAAGCGAGGTGTGCAAAAAGACATTATTTATCATGGTAATCAAGTTGCAGTAACCTATGAGCTACCAATGGCTGAAGTGGTTATGGACTTTTTTGATAAATTAAAATCAACCAGTCGGGGTTATGCGTCACTTGACTACCACTTTGTGCGCTTTCAAGCAGCAGACATGGTACGAGCAGATGTGATGATTAATGGCGATCGCGTTGACGCCTTAGCGATGATCACCCACCGTAGTAACTCTGTAGCCCGTGGTCGTATGTTGGTAGAAAAACTGAAAGAGTTAATTCATCGCCAAATGTTTGATATTGCTATTCAAGCGGCTATTGGTAATAACGTAATTGCTCGCACAACCGTTAAGCAATTACGTAAAAATGTAACGGCAAAATGTTACGGTGGTGATGTTTCACGTAAGAAAAAACTGCTTCAAAAACAAAAAGAGGGTAAAAAACGCATGAAACAAGTAGGTAATGTTGAAGTGCCTCAAGAAGCGTTTTTAGCTGTGCTTAAATTAGATAAATAATTGGCAGTAGAACTAAGGTAATAGTAGGAATAATATGGCAGTTTACTTTTCGATATTTTTAGTCATTGTAACCGTAGTTACTGGTATTGTTTGGTTAGCAGATAAATTTTATTTGGCACCGCAACGTCAGTTAAAGCTAGCGGATGCTCAAGCGCAATGTGAATCGCCAATAAGCGATGAAGTTGCTGCTAAAATGATAGAGCCGTCAGCTCTGGTTGATACGTCGGTACAAATTTTCCCCGTTATTGCCTTTGTTTTAATTTTGCGTTCGTTTATTTATGAGCCCTTTCAAATACCGTCAGGCTCTATGATGCCGACTTTGTTGGATGGTGATTTTATTCTGGTAAACAAATTTAATTACGGTTTGCGTGATCCTGTTGCTCGTAATAAATTTTTTGAGAATGGCTTACCAGAACGTGGTGATGTTGTTGTATTTAAATATCCAATAAACCCACAAATTGATTATATTAAACGCGTTGTTGGGCTACCTGGTGATAGGGTTATTTATCGAGATAAGTCTATTTATATTCAGCCTGCATGTGCTGTATCGCAAGAAAATTGCCCTAAACTTGAAAAAGTTATCACTGAATTTGTCAGTAAAGGTGATTACATTTCAAGTGGCAGAGAGCTTTATCGTTATAGTGCTACTATGGGTGATAAAAAGCATGACTTATTAATTGATAATGGTATTTCTGCCAAAAGGCAAACTGCAGCTTTTTGTGGCAGTGCAGAGCATAACTTATGTCGCCAATCTGGAACTGCTCGCGATGAGTTTGTTGTACCACAAGGACAATATTTTGTTATGGGCGACAACCGAGATAACAGTTTAGATGGTCGTTTTTGGGGCTTTGTACCCGAAGAAAACTTAGTTGGCGAAGCTGTCGCAATATGGATGAGCTTTGATTTTGAACGCACTCCTGATAGCTTTTTACCTAGCTGGATACCAACAGGAATACGCTTCTCTCGTATTGGCGGAATAGAATAGTGGTATTAAATACACCAGCCGCAATTGCACGCCTTTCAAAAAAAATTGGCTATACTTTTAAAGAACCAACGCTGTTAATACAAGCGCTAACTCATCGTAGCGCTAAAGGCGCACATAATGAACGCTTAGAATTTTTAGGTGACTCTATACTAGGTTTTGTTATTGCGGAAACGTTATTTAAAAAGTTTCCAAAACATGCTGAAGGTGACTTAACACGAATGCGCTCAAGCCTAGTGAAAGGAGTAACCTTGGCAGAAGTTGGGCGTGGTTTTGATTTAGGGCAGCACCTTATTTTGGGGCCCGGTGAATTAAAAAGTGGTGGCCATCGCCGAGACTCTATTCTTGAAGATGCTATTGAAGCGATTATTGGTGCGGTTTATTTAGATTCAGACCTACCTACATGTAAAGCGCTTATTTTAAATTGGTTTGAAAAACGTTTAGTTGATATTAAGCCAGGCAATGAACAAAAAGATCCAAAAACACGACTGCAAGAATATTTACAAGGCAGAAAAATTCCTTTGCCTCAGTATGAAGTTATTAATACTACTGGGCAGTCTCACAATCAGCAATTTACAGTGCGATGTACAACCAGCGTATTAGAAAAAGAAGTCATCACTAAAGGCAGCAGTCGTCGTAAGGCTGAGCAATCAGCTGCATTGCAAGTTTTAACATTAATTGAGCAAGCTAAGTAAGCTGCTTGACATCGAAAGTTGATAACAAACACATGACATCAGAACAAAATTATTGTGGCCTTATCGCCATTGTTGGTCGTCCAAATGTAGGTAAATCTACCTTATTGAATAGTTTACTTGGTCAAAAGGTCAGCATTACTTCGCGTAAGCCGCAAACGACTCGTCATCGAATTTTGGGAATTCTAACCGAAGAACATCATCAAGCTATTTTAGTGGATACTCCAGGCTTACACTCAGAAGAAAAACGCGCAATTAACCGTTTAATGAATCGTGCAGCCAGTAGTACGCTAGCAGAAGTTGAAACCATTGTATTTTTAGTTGAAGGCACTCATTGGACTGCAGACGACGAAATGGTTTTGACAAAAATTAAAAATAGTGGCGCGCCATGTGTACTTGCGGTCAATAAAATTGATAATGTTCAAGATAAAGAAAGTTTATTACCACATTTACAAAAGCTAGGTGCTTTACACGATTTTGCTGATATTGTGCCAATTTCTGCCAGTAAAGGTGACAACGTAGATGCTATTAAAGATATCTGCTTAAAGGCATTACCTGAAGGCGATTTTTGGTTTCCTGAAGATTATATTACTGATCGCTCAAGTCGCTTTATGGCATCAGAAATTATTCGTGAAAAGCTTATTCGTTTTACCGGCGATGAGCTACCTTACTCTACAACCGTTGAGATTGAACAGTTTAAAGTCGATGAAAAGGGCATTTTGCATATTAATGCCTTAGTTTTAGTTGAGCGCAATAGCCAAAAGCGTATGGTTATTGGCAACAAAGGTGAAAAACTTAAAGTTATTGGTCAAGAAGCAAGACGCGATATGCAAACGCTATTCGAACGCCAAGTATTTTTAGAAACTTGGGTTAAAGTGAAAACTGGCTGGGCTGATGATGAGCGTGCTTTAAGAAGTTTAGGTTATGGTGATGACTATTCTGGCTAGTGTCATTAAAGTTATTGGGTAAAAAGCCAGTGATAAGTTAGGCGCGAAAATACCATGCAAGAATCGACTCAATTAGCATATGTGTTACATAGCCGTCCTTATCGTGAAAATCAAATACTGATAGATTTGCTTACTGAGAACGATGGCAAAATAGCTGCGATAAGCTATATTGGTCATTCAGGAAAATCATCTCGCAAAGCACTCTTACAGCCTTTCTTACCTATAAATATCAGCTTGAAAGGTCAACATGCCCTAAGAAACCTTGCTAGGGTAGAATCAGCGGGTAAATCAGTATTATTGAAACAAAAGGCACTGTTTAGTGCCTTTTACCTGAATGAGTTACTGGTAAAGTTACTGCCTGAAAATATTCCCTGCGATGAACTTTTCTTGCATTACCAAACCAGCCTAAATACGCTATTAATATCAGATGATATTGAAATAATATTGCGTCGTTTTGAATTAATGTTGTTAGCAGAGCTTGGTGTTTCTTTTGACTTTACGCTTATTTTTGAACACACTGCGCCAGGCTTTTATTATTCACCAGAGGACGGTTTTATACCTGCCTATACAAAACTTAAGCAACCTTGTTATGACCGAACACATTTGCAAGCCATAGCAAATGATGACTTAACGAGTTCGTTAGTCTTAACTACCTTGAAAATGTTAATGCGACAAGTCATTAATCACTTACTTGGTGGAGTACCACTAAATAGTCGAAAGCTTTTTAGTAAAGCTAAAACTTAGTCTCAATTTCGATACAAAATAATAACCTTATGGATAAAGTCAGAGAGTTAATATGAAAGATATTTTATTAGGTGTAAACGTAGATCATATTGCAACATTGCGACAAGCGCGCGGTACCAATTACCCTGATCCTGTATATGCAGCCTCTGTTGCGGAACATGCAGGCGCTGATGGTATTACAGTACACTTACGTGAAGATCGCCGTCACATTCAGGACCGAGATATTCATGTATTAAAACAAACATTGCACACGCGCATGAACTTGGAAATGGCAGTAACCGATGAAATGTTAGATATAGCTTGCGATGTTAAACCTGTTTTTTGCTGCTTAGTGCCGGAAAAGCGCGAAGAATTAACAACCGAAGGCGGGTTAGACGTTGCTGGTCAGCAAGAAAAAATAAATGCCGCCGTTGCGCGATTAACCGCAGCTGGCATTGAAACCAGCTTGTTTATCGATGCGGATAAAAAGCAAATTGACGCGGCTTTGGCAAGTAAGGCAGCGTACATTGAAATTCATACTGGTCATTACGCTGATGCAGAAACACAAGCGGCACAAAATAAAGAGCTTGAACGCCTAATTGATGGCATTCAGTATGCTCATAAAATTGGCTTAAAGGTAAATGCTGGTCATGGCCTTAATTACTTTAATGTTAAGCCCATTGCTGCTATTCCTGAAATTATTGAGCTTAATATTGGTCACGCGATTATTGCTCGCGCAGTAATCGATGGTTTAGACAAAGCGATTCGAGATATGAAACGCTTGATGCTTGAAGCCCGTGGTTTGGCATAATCATACCGGTTATTTTTAGGAGTAAGGTTTGTCTGTTATTGGCATAGGTACTGATATTGTTGATATTCGGCGTATTGCTAATATGGCTGAAAATGCTCAGCTTCGTCTTGCAAAGCGTGTACTAACTGAAAATGAGCTGCAACGATATTTGTCGATTAAGCAGCCCGAACGCTTTCTTGCTAAACGCTGGGCTGGAAAGGAAGCGGCAGCAAAAGCGCTAGGTACAGGTATTGCTGCTGGCGTTTCATTCCAGCATTTTGAAATTATTTCTCAAGCTTCTGGTCAACCAACTCTAGTTATTAGTGATAAAGCATTAACTGTAGCTAAAAATTTAGGGGCCACTTCCTGGCATATTTCACTTTCTGATGAAGTGAAATATGCGACTGCATTTGTTGTATTGTCACTATAGCCTAGCCGCGGACATAGAATAACTTATGTTTTTCAACAAATAGTAAGATTAACTTCCTAGTTATTATTTATGTTCTATACTTAAATGAAGCTTAGTGGAACTACAAATAGTTGTAGCTATTTTAGGAGTTATTATGCAGTCGCAAAAGCAGCCTATTGTTGATAGAAGGCAAGAGCCGCCAGAGCAATCGGTGTGGTGGTCAAAATTATCATTAGCGCAAAAATTTTCAGCGAGTAGTTTAGGAAAATTTGGCTATGAACTGCGTTTTGTTCGCAATGAACAAGGGCAAAGCTTGGCTGTTTTAATGTGTAATACTGGTATTGCTGTTATCACTGAAGATGGAGATATTAATACGTCGCCAAATATTAACATTCGGTAATTGTGACAAAACCCACAATGATTAATCCTTCCTTAATTTTTGAAGTTAACTAGCTATAACTTTTTAATAAACTCAATAGCGTCTTCTAACACTAAATCTATTTGTTCAAAAAATTCAAAAAATTCCGGTTCTAAATCATCTAATGCAATACCACGCTTTAACTCTGTTTCAAGCTCATGGGTGACTTTGCCTAAACTTGGTACACCTGAGTAACAGCAAGCGCCATTAAGTTTGTGAATTAGTATTTTAAGTTGCTCAATGTCCTGCGAAATTAATGCTTCTGAAATGTTGGTTTTGCTTTCAGGTAAACTATTGACTAGCCCAATAAACATATCTTTAGCTAATGATTCTTTTTGCCCTGCGCGTTTTAATGCCAACGGCCAATCGATAATTGTTGGTCGTTTATTTTGAACAACTTCTTGTGTTGGCGCACTGGTTTGTTTTTTGTTATTGGTGAATAAGTTTGCGTCACAGTACTCATAAATAGTGTGATGCAACATAGCGTCATCAATAGGCTTAGTCATAAAGGAATTAAAGCCTTTTTCGATAAGCCGTTCTTTTTCTTCGCCCAAAACGTGCGCTGTTACGGCAATTACTGGGGTTTGTTCATTCAAGGTTTGTTGACGAATGATAGATAGCGCCGAAATACCGTCAAGTACCGGCATTTGTATATCCATAAATATTAGAGCGAACTTTTCGTGTCGGCACAACTCAACAGCTTGGGCGCCATCGGTTGCTGTTGTCACTTCATGAACTTGCTCGAGTAGTAATTCGTTTATTAATTTTAAATTAGCGTCGTTGTCATCAACTGCTAATACTTTAATAGGAACTTTTTGTTCAGGTAAATCAAAGGATTGAGCTAATGCTGGCGTTGAAAGTGGCACTAAAGTTTTGCTTAACCTTTGCAGAGTCACTGGTTTACTAATACAGGTTTTGGCACCACTTGAAATAAGCGCTTCATGCAGGCTAGGAGAGTTGCTGTTGATAGCTAGGTGAACCGACGGAATAACGTCTTGTAATTGAAAAACCAGTGCTTTAAGTTCATTAAGCGCTGCTGGCGTAACATCGTGTCCAATTAAAGCATAATCAAATGTTGAAATTTTATCTTTATTAGCGAGCAGTGTTTCAAATTCACTATGTTGAGTTAAACAGGTAATGTTCATTTGCCAACTAGATAGTATTTCTGTTGTCGCTAACTGGCTTGCAGCATGTGGTTCAAAATATAAGATATTTTTATTTATTAAACTTTCGGGGATTGGTTGTTCGATACTGGGTATCGGGTTTAATTCACATTGAATGGTAAACCAGAACGTAGACCCCTCATTTTCGATACTTTCAAAGCCAATACTACCGCGCATTTCAGACACTAGTCGTTGAGAAATAACTAAACCTAATCCGGTACCACCATAAATGCGAGTGACACTTTTATCTGCTTGACCAAATGCTTCAAAAATGGAATTTTTTTGTTGGCCTGAAATGCCGATGCCGGTATCTTTTACCGTCACTTTCATCTTGTATAAATTTTTAGCGATAACATTGCCATCAATATTGATGTCAACAGAGCCTTTGTCGGTAAATTTTATAGCATTGCTAGCAAGGTTGACCAAAACCTGTTTGATGCGCATGGCATCGCCAATTAATGAGTCTGGCAGTTGCGGGCTGATACGAAGTGAAAGTTCAATATTTTTCATATGGGCACTAGGTGCCAACAATGTTAAGGTTTCCTCAACCGACTCTCGAATTGAAAATGGAATATTTTCGATAACCATTTTACCAGCATCAAGTTTAGAAAAGTCTAAGATGTCATTAATTATAGAAAGCAAATTTCCTGCAGAACGCTCGATAGTTTGCAGGTGATCTCGTTGTGTATCGCTTAATGGCGTTTTTAATACTTGCCGGGTAAAACCTATGACACCATTAAGAGGCGTGCGCAGTTCATGACTCATATTGGCTAAAAATTCTGATTTAACCTTGTTAGCATCTTGAGCTTTACGCTTGGCTATATCCAATTCAACATTTTGAATTTCAAATTGTTCTAAACTTTCCCGTAAATCTAAGGTAGCTTGATCTACACTGCGCTGCATTTCATCTTGGTAGTCGCCTAATGATTGTGCCATGGCATTGACGCCATTTTTCAAAAAGTTTAATTCCCCAATAAGCTGACCGCTGATCCGACTTTCTATTTTTCCTTCTCGAATACGGTCAACAGCTAATACCATAGAGGCTATTGGCCGAGTTACACTATTCAATAACTTGATTGAAAAAACAGCGCTGATGATAATACCAATCAGCAAAATAAAAAATGTCGTAATTAATAAACGCTGTTGCTCATACTTAATTGTACTTTTATCAATTTGAATGGCGATATAGCCAATTACATCACTGGTGTTTTGTAATGTGGAATCTTCGTTGCGGGTGAATTCATCGATAATGGGCGAACGGTAAACAAGAAAATCACCATGATCATCATACTGAGTGCGAGTTGGTAAGCTTTGTCCCGCTTTAATCCGCATAATATGCGTGTCGCCATGATAGACACTAGTGACAAATACTTGGTTGTCTTTTGTAAAAATAGCAATGCTTTTGACAATGTCAGATTGGCTGCGATGGCTAAAGCCGATAAGTGTTCTTAAATTATCTCTATTTTTTGTTAACAGGGGAACAGCCGTACTTATTGCTAGCGGGTCTATAATGCTAGTTGCTCGTTGGTAGATAAATTGGTCGAGCTCGTGATAGCGACTATACGATAAGTAACCTGCAACAATTATACTAATAATGGCAGTCGGCACGATCGTAAGTAAAATCCCCCAATCTTTCAGGCTTATTTTATGCATTTTTTGCCAATTTATAGTGTAAAATAAAAGGGTTAATAATCGTATAATGGCACAGTTCAGGCCAATACCAAATAGAAAATAATATACTTTAACAGCAAATATTTAAAATTTGTTGTTTGTTGATGGTAAAGATAAATCACTATGGCAAACTTTTACAAAGTAAGTTCGAAGAAATCAGCTACACAGCAGCATGCTACAGTAACCGTAAACCGCCTTGACCAGCAAGGTTGCGGCGTTGCTATGTTAGGTAAAAAACCGCTATTTATTGATGGCGTTTTGCCAGGTGAAGTGGCCGAAGTGAAAATTTATCAGCAAAATAGTAAATTTGCCAAGGCAAAGCTGATTAAACTTGTGAAAACGAGTGTTGAGCGTGCAGAAGTTAAGTGTCGGCATTACCATCAATGTGGTGGTTGTAATTTACAACACTTACATTACGAACCACAATTAACTTTCAAGCAAGAGAGAGTATCGCAACTGTTTTCACGACAAGGCATACAACAAGGATTACCTTGGCAAGCGGCAATTACGAGTAACGAATGGCATTACCGTCGAAAAGCTAGAATAGGTGTGCAATATAATAAGCGAGGCGAGCCTATTATTGGTTTTCGCCAACGAGAAAGTAACAATTTAACGGCGATAAAAAATTGTCCGGTTTTAACTGATGAGTTTTCAGATGTTTTCATGCAATTACGTGAGATACTAGCTAAGTTATCAGGTAATAACGCAGTTGGTCATATTGAAGTGATTGCTGCAAATCAGAAAGTAATAGTCGTGCGACAATTAACTAAAATGACGGCCTCTGATAAACAAGAATGGCAAACATTCTCAGAAAACAACCAATGGCAAGTTTATATTGACGATGGTAAACAACAGCTATCTTTATTGAGTGCCGCGCCTTTGTTTTACTCATTGAATAATGATGTAAACATTACTTTTTCTACTGCTGATTTTATTCAGGTTAATCACGATGTTAACCAAAAAATGGTACATCAAGCATTAACTTGGCTTAATTTGCAGTCAGAAGATATTGTTTTGGATTTGTTCTGTGGATTAGGCAATTTTAGTTTACCTATAGCACAGCACGTTAAGTCAGTTGTTGGCGTTGAAGGTGTGCAAACTATGGTTGAACGAGCAAGTGATAATGCTAAAAGCAATGGCTTAAGTAACTGTCAATTTTACCAGGCAGATTTAAATAGTGATTGGCAAAATCAGCCATGGGCTAATAAGTCTTTTAGCAAAGTGTTACTTGACCCTGCAAGGGCTGGCGCTTATCAAGCCCTTGAACAATTGGCAAAGCTAAAAGTAAAAAGTTTATTGTATGTTAGTTGCGATCCTTCATCTCTTGCCCGAGATGCAAAACTGTTAATTTCGCAAGGCTATAAAATTGAAAAAATTGCCATTATAGATATGTTTTCACAAACAAAGCATGTTGAAACTATGGTAATGTTTACGCTATAGACTGCTATTAATCGCTAAATAAAAAATTAATACCGTAGTTGTATTAGAACAAAGGTAGGGAAGTCGATGGTTTCAGTGCGTAAATCGCATCATATGTCAGCTGCAAGCTTTGAGCAGTGGCTTGATACATTAGATATCAATACAGCGAAAAAAAATGCTTTGGAAACACTATGGCAACAGGTGCATAGTTTTTTTGGTGATAACAGTGAATGCCAAACAAAGTCGTTGGAAATGGTAGAGATCCTTTCAGGATTGAATCTTGATATTGACTCTTTATGTGCGGCTTTTATTTGTCCTCTTTATGAATACAATTATTTGACCTTAGACTATATTGAAGAGCACTTTTCTCGACAAGTTTTTTTATTGTGTAAGGGCGTGAGCCAAATGGAGGCAATTAAAGCCTTACAGCATTCTCAGTCAAACCAAGTAAGTGCAAATCAGATTGATAATGTTCGCCGTATGCTGCTGGCAATGGTTGAAGATGTGCGCGCTGTGGTGATCAAACTCGCCGAACGTTTGTGCCATTTACGTTTAGTTAAAAATAGCGATGAAGAAACACGAGTTTTGGCGGCAAAAGAAACCACTAATATTTATGCGCCACTGGCCAATAGACTGGGTATTGGACAGCTTAAGTGGGAACTTGAAGATGTTTCTTTTCGTTACCTTCATCCGAAAGTTTATAAAAATATCGCCAAACAATTAGATGAAAAGCGCTTAGATAGAGAGCGTTATATGCTCGACTTTGTTGATAATATCTCTAAACAACTGAGTAGTGCAGGCATCAAAGGACATGTCTATGGACGTCCAAAGCACATTTATAGCATTTGGAAGAAAATGCAGCAAAAGTCACTCGACTTTGAGCAACTCTTTGATGTACGCGCTGTGCGAATTATTGTTGAAGAATTACAAGGTTGTTACGGCGCCTTAGGTTTGGTTCATACCAGTTGGAAGCATTTACCTAAAGAGTTTGATGATTATGTTGCAACGCCGAAGAGTAATGGTTATCAGTCGATTCATACTGTCGTTGTTGGCCCTGAAGGGAAAGCAATAGAAGTACAAATAAGAACTCAGCAAATGCATGATGACGCCGAGCTAGGTGTTGCAGCTCATTGGCGTTATAAAGAAGGAAGTGCTAGCGGAAAAACCAGTGGTTTTGATGAAAAAATTAGCTGGCTGAGAAAAATTTTGCAGTGGCAAGAAGATGTTTCGGAAAGTGGTGAATTAATTGATGAACTGCGCAGCCAGGTATTTGAAGACAGAATTTATGTGTTTACACCAAGCGGGGATGTTATTGACTTGCCTAGCGGTGCGACACCATTAGACTTTGCTTACTATATTCATTCCAATGTCGGTCACAGTTGTATTGGTGCCAAAGTTTTTGGTCGTATAGTCCCGTTTACTCATAAACTACAAACCGGTGATCAGGTAGAAGTACTGCGCAGTAAAACACCAAATCCGAGTAGAGATTGGCTTAATCCGAGTTTAAATTACATCCATACGCCAAGAGCAAGAGCGAAAGTTCAGCACTTTTTCCGTTTACTCGACCGAGATAAAAATATTCTTGCCGGCAAAGAGTTACTTGAAACTGGTCTTAATAAAGTGCAGCTTTCATTGGCCAAAGTAGATTTAAACGTAGCAACAGAAAAGTTTAACTTAACTACAAACGATGATTTATTAGCTGCAGTTGGCTCTGGCAATGTCAGGCTATTGCAAGTGGTTAATTTTTTGCAGCAACTTGATGTTAAGTCAAAGCCAGAAGCAGAGATTGACCCGCAAAGTTTAGTACGTCAGCCTCAGCAAAATGCTACCTTGGCAGCTGATAGCAATGGTATAACGGTTTCAGGAGTTGGTAATTTACTTACTCATATGGCTAAATGCTGCCAACCTGTACCGGGGGATGAAATATCGGGCTTTATCACTCAAGGCAGGGGCATATCTGTACATCGCTTAGATTGTGAGCAACTTGCCAATGCCCTTAGCCAACAGCCCGAACGCGAAGTTGATGTGCAATGGGGGATTGATAATAAACAAAATTATCAGGTTGATATTAAAATTGTTGGTAGCGATCGCCAAGGATTGCTCCGCGATATCTCTACAATTATTTCCAATGAACGCGTTAGCATTGTCGGTATAGAAAGCAATACAGATCATGCAAAACAAAGTATGAGCATGACGATAAAAGTTGAAATTAGTAACAATGAAGCTTTGGCTCGCCTTATGGCTAAGTTGAATCAGCTTGATGATGTAATTGAAGTGAAAAGATTGTAAGTAAATGACTAGTAAAGATGAATTGATGCTAACAGCTAAGCCTTCAATGGCAAAGCTTCGTTGGATCATGCAGCAATTGCGTGACCCTGTAACGGGTTGTCCATGGGATATAAAGCAAACTTTTGCCTCTATTATTCCTCATACCATTGAGGAAGCCTATGAAGTTGCCGATGCCATTGAACGAGAAGACTTTTCTGAGCTTGAAAAAGAGCTAGGAGACTTGCTGTTTCAAGTGGTTTTTTATAGTCAACTTGGCGTTGAAGAAAAGCGATTTGATTTCGATAGTGTTGTTGCCGGCGTTTGTGAAAAGCTAATTCGTCGGCATCCTCATGTTTTTTCCAACAATGAATTTAGTTCAGAGCTAGAAATTAAAGCGAATTGGGAAAATGAGAAAGCGAAAGAACGTCAGCATAAAAATAACGACCGCCCATTGAGTGTATTAGCCGATATACCGAAAAATCTTCCAGCATTATCACAAGCGGCAAAAATTCAGAAACGGTGCGCCCATGTTGGCTTTGATTGGCATAATATTGATGATGTATTTTCAAAAGTAGAAGAAGAAGTACAAGAAGTTAAAGCTGAGTTACATGTTAATGAACAAGCATTAGGTGAAGAACTAGGTGATTTAATGTTTGCAGTAGTTAATTTATGTCGACATGCTAAACAAGACCCGGAAGTGCTTTTGCGCCAAGCGAATAGTAAGTTTACTAAGCGTTTTCAGGCTGTGGAAGCACAAATTAGTAGCTCGAAAAAAAGTATTGAAGAGCATACTCTAGATGAACTAGAGGCCTATTGGCAACAAGTTAAAAGAAGTGAAAAAACACAATAAATTGATTTGATTTTAGCTTCGCGCCTAGTGCGAGAAATTAACAAAAAGAGGTAGAAATGTCTGTATTACAGAGCTTAGTAGACTGCTCCCTATCATTAGAAAATAAAATCGCAACTTTAACTTTTAATCGTCACGATGTGCGCAACGCATTAACAAGTACCGCAATTGCTGATGATATTGTAAAAACGGTTGATTGGGTTAATTGCACACCTGATATTGCTGTTTTGATTATCACAGGTGCTGGCTCTGCATTTTCTTCAGGTGGCAATATAAAAGATATGGCTGAGCGCTCAGGCGATTTTGCTGGCGATGTACAAGAATTAGAGCGACGCTACCGTGAAGGTATACAGCGTATTCCGCTAGCCTTGCACAAATTAGAAGTACCTGTTATTGCCGCTGTCAATGGCCCTGCAATTGGTGCCGGCTTTGATATTGCCAATATGTGTGATATTCGTATAGCGTCAACTAAAGCGAAATTTGGTGAAACTTTTGTTAATTTAGGGATTATTCCAGGTGATGGTGGTGCGTGGTTTATGCAGCGCTTAATTGGCTATCAAAAAGCAGCTGAGTTAACCTTTACTGGTCGTGTAATTGGTGCACAAGAGGCACAGGAAATTGGTGTTGTGCTGGATGTTGTTGCGCCAGAAGATTTAGCTAGTAGAGTGAATGACCTCGCGAGTGAAATAGCAGCCAAACCTGTGGCATCTTTGCGGTTAACAAAACGTTTGATGAAGTTGGCCCAGAGAACTGAACTCCCCGACTTTTTAGATATTTGCGCGGTATTTCAAGGTATGTGCCATAACAATCCTGAGCACTTGACGGCAGTTAATCAAATGTTGGAAAAGTTAGCGAAATAACTTTAAGCAAAGTTAAATTGTTATTGGTATCAAGCTTGATACCAATAACGGATTGTCTATCAATTACCTGCAAGTAAAAGTTAGCAGTTAATTACCTAAAATATTTTTTAACTCTTGTATAAAGTTATCAATATCTGTTTGGCTAATATCAAGATGAGTTACCAAGCGTACTGGCTTTCCAGCCGTCATTAAAATTCCTTTGGCTTTTAGTTGCTCAGCAATACTATTGACATTGCAATGCTTTGAAAATTTTGCAAACACCATATTAGTTTCAACATGCGCTTCATTTACTTCTACTTGCGCAAGTGTGTTTAATTGCTGGGCAAGGTATTTTGCATTGATATGATCTGCTAGTAGCTTCTTTGGGTTTTGTTCAAGTGCTATTCTGGCTGCAGCTGCGATTACGCCAGCTTGTCTCATACCGACACCAACAACTTTACGCCACCTTTTTGCATCTTTAATTAATGATTCTGACCCTAGTAGTATAGAGCCTATAGGGGCACCTAAGCCCTTAGATAAACATATAGACATTGAGTCTACATATTGACAGATTTTACTTATATCAACATTGAGCGCAACAGCTGCGTTATATACTCTGGCACCATCTAAATGTAATTTTAAATTATGCTTTTGAGTAAATTCTCGGGCTTGTGCCATGTAGGTTATTGGTAGTACTTTGCCATTAATAGTATTTTCGATACTTAGTAAGGTTGTGCGTGCAAAGTGGCTGTCGTCGGGCTTAATTGCACTAGCGAGCTTTTTAAAACATAAACTACCATCTTTTTCATTTTCGATAGGTTGAGGTTGAATTGAACCTAGTATGGCGGCACCACCGCCTTCAAATTTGTAGTTATGCGCTTGTTGTCCACATAAGTATTCGTCGCCACGTTGGCAGTGCGCCATTAAAGCAAGTAAATTTGCTTGGGTACCGAACTACAAAACATAGCATGAGAAAAACCGTGTCGTTTTGCTGCCCAAGTTTCTAAGGCATTCACGGTTGGGTCGTCACCATAAACATCATCACCAACCTCGGCTGTGGCCATGGCGTCACGCATCTTTTGGCATGGACGAGTAACGGTATCAGAGCGAAAATCAATCATGTGCATTTACCTACTAACAAAATATGAATTGAAAGGAAAAAAAAGGCATCAATATTGCGGGCTACTGAATGAACTTGGAGTTACTAGATTGTTATTTGGTAACTCCAGTTCTATAACTAATTGAATTTATTAGAGCCTTAGCTAGCACATTTGAAATTATATTTATAGTTAGTGTTTATAATTCAGTTGGTTACTATTAATTTTAACTAACTTTACTATTCAGGCAGCACTTTTTATACTTTTTACCGCTATTACATGGACAAGGTTCATTTCGACCGATCTTGTTTCTTCTTTTGTTTTTTGCGTTAAAATCTACATGCTTTTGTGGTTTAGGCAAATGCCTCACAATTTCTCCCATCTTTGCAGAGTATTTCCACTCAAAATCTAATGTAACTCCAAATCTAAAAGAGCCGTCATCAGGTTGGAGACATAAGCCATGCCATTTACTAGCTTTAGAGGTATATTTTCTTTTCTCACAATGATCACCCAGTGATTTTAGTGCTAGCTCTTTAGGGTGAGCATTTGAATGAATGGTAAACCCACAATCCGGCTTATCAAAAAACAATGTCAAATCATGTGTTTTACCGTCCTTTCTGGAAAGTAATGTAATTCTATCAATAGCTTTATTGATATCATGGATGGTGTCGCCACTAAGTGAAAGGAGTAAAAATGCGAAGTCTATTATATTGGTGTTTTCTTTCTGTTCGATCTGTTTAATAACGCGATCTATAGGTGTGCCTTCGTACTCGGTTAAAATGCCCTCAGGAGTATCATTGCCGGGAATGCCTCTTCTACGCACCATCATAGCTAAATCTAAGTCAGCACAAATATCATCTCCTAGCTGCATATAAGATAGGTCATCTTCAATCCAGAGGTTCCTTCTGAGGTGGTAAGACAATACGGTTAGCTCAAAAGAGGCATGTACTTGTTTGTTATATGTTGCCCTACGATTTATATAGCTCAGAAAGTGAAGGGGTCTATCGAGCATTTCAGTTAGTGTATCTAAGAAAAACACATCCATTACATATGGTGGTAGAATTTTTTCAGAGACTTGTGTTTTGAGAAACTGGTTTGATTGAGTAAATAACGCAGGATAATGGTCTGATACCAGACAAGTAATATAAACCTCTTTTAATTTTATCCTCCTTTCTACCAGTGTTCCATCTTCATGCTTTAGAGTGTATTTATCTGGCTCCAGCATGAATTCAGCACAGGAGTAACCTTGGTCATAAGCCGCTTGTACAGCCTTTTCAAAATCATTTTCTAGGTTACTTTTATTACCTTGTCTTGCTTGTAAAGTGAGCTTCTTAGACTTTGCTTGCAACACAATAGCTCTGTCTGCGTATATAACTAAAACATCAACCTCTCCGGCAATGTTGCCATCAGAACCATAAATATTGATGTTCTTAAAAACATTCTTCTCACCAAAAACCTGAGTTAGTCGCTCATAAGCAAAGTCTTCAGTGAAGTCTCCTCTATTTTTTAATGCTGTAGACTTATACTCCGAGTCTTCTAAAAACCAAAAAAATGGTGTCTCATAAAATGCCTCAACTAAGGAGTAATATTGAAGTAATAAGAACTCCTCTTCATTTAACTTAATAATCGGATAAGCGTTAGTTATATTGAAACTGTCGATAGAGTTATAGGTCTCATTTGAACCCGATGCCGTAAAGCTATTCAATACATTCTTAACGGTGTTGAGGTCATGTTTGCAGGCGTTAGCTACTTCTTTATAGGTAAAAGTGAAGGCAGGCAAAAAAGTCCATTCTGACGGATCTTTAGTTACCATTTCTTCCATATTACAGTTTAAATGTTGATTTTGAAGTTCCTCTAAGCAATAAATAACGTCATAAGCCTGCTGGAGCGTGTAGCCCTTCTTCTTTTGAAAGAAATCGCTATCCTTCTCATATTTCTTTAAACAAAGATCTCTGTACTGAAAGTGGAATGCTGACTCACCGCCATAAAAAATAGCTTCGCGTAACATTTCTCCACTACTAATCATTTCTCCCATTTTTTCTGGCTGAAATTGACCATTTTCAAACAGGTTTTCATGAGATGGCATCATAGAGACATGATACTCATGCAAAAGTTTTTCTGCCTCGTCCGCGTATTTTTGCAAATCTTGCTGTTCTGGAATTTTGAAGTCTATTCCATGCTTAAATGCTAATCCGATAAGGGCTGATATTTCTGTTCGAACAAGCCGCTCCATAGAAAACTGCTGCAAAACGTCTTCACTCTCAACGCCTTTATCTACATTGTATGAAAAGGTGTTATCTCTAAAACACAGATAAGCAATGGCATGAACAAAGCCAGATGAAGAGCACAAGTCACTCAGTTCAGTAAAAATAGCAGCTTCGTCTCTAATATCCGTAGCACTCATAATATTCCCTTATTTTTCTTAAACATCTCATTGTTATAACTAAATGATAATATATCTTCCGCTTTATAAATGCGATTAGATAGGTTTAATCTCATTGCAGGACTAGTAGGTTTTGGCATTAACTTGCGTTTACCCTTGTACTCTTTTTTTAAGCTGCGTTCATTGGTTGAACAATAATTGTGGTATATCCTTTTAACTTCCATTAGCTTTGCCATCCATTTTGGATTGTATCCCGAATATGCATTCCATCGCTTTGAATTGGTCCCACTTGTAACGGGCCGTTCATAGTAATTAATGTGTCTTCTTAAAATCTGAAACCAATTATCAACACCATTTAGCGATACAGAGTTTAGTAGTGAAGCAATTTTTTCCGGCTCATAACATTTAATGTCTGTTAACGGCAGAAACCCAGCGAACCTAGATAACATATTTGGACTCACAATCCATTCAGATTTACTGCCTTTAAGCGTAACTCGGTTACTTAACTGCTGGCTCCAAAGTAGATTAAGGCGTTCTTCTTTAGACAAACTAGGAAAATCTTGTTGTAACTCTAAGTCTCTCTTTTTTATCAGCTCAGCAGTGGACTTATCTAATAACTGATTATTACCTGAACGCTCCGTAAAGACTTGAAAAGCTCTCATAGTTCCATCAGCAAGCCAGTCCTGAAAAACACCGGAAATCGCAGTTTTGAACCCAGAGTCGTTATCAGCATACAAGTTAATATGCCAAGCTGTGCGAAGCATTTCTTTTACAACAGCAAAATGTGTCAACATACTATACGTTTGATTTACCAAGAGTCCTTGCGTTGGCATTTGCATTGCAACATCTGCATTTGTTTGACGAGCCATTTCCTCTACTTCAGCTTCATTTAAAACATACTGTGCATACCTACGATAATAACTTTCTTTGTCATTATCTTTTTTCTCTTTATATTCTTTTTTAATGTAATCAGAGTCGCTGGTAAAATCGAAATTTAATGTTGAAGCAAACACATACCCTGAATGGTTATCAACTGTAGAGGTTACAACTAGGGGCGTTGGACGAGGTATATCATGGTCTCCCCAATTTGTTGTATGGTGCAATCGATCTGTACTTAGATTTAAAGTTTTAGTCGCTACAGCGTGATCAATAAGTTGTGAATGATAAGCATCGAAAGCCAAAGCTTGTTCATAGAAAAAATCAATTTTTCCATATATTACTTTGGCTGACATATCTAACTTTTCTTCCTCACGATTGATTATCCCTTTGTTCATGAGGTTAAGAAAGAGAGGTAAGTTTCTATCCCTCATATAGTGACGCTGCTGGGGGTCAAGCTTAACTGAAAACCTTGTATTACATGACTCACACTTAATTCTTTGAGATCCCAAGCGCTGTTCTTCAAGTTCTCGAACTGTCGGCTTTCGGCCTTTAGCAACTGACTTGCTCACTTGCTTTTTGATAACTTCTGTTGGCCTAGTTTTTCCTGATAACGTATATAGTTCAGGGTTACTGAAAATACCTTTACCAACATTTGTACATCGTGGCTTTAATACTGCCGTTCCTTTTCTTACTTCGTATGACTCTGGTATATAGTAATGCCGCTGACCATAAGGAGTGCCGCTATCACCAGTATTTTGGCAAGATGGCTCCTCATATCTATTAATTGCAGCCAATCGCTCTAATTCTTTACCAAAGCTTTGATTATTGATAATTGCAGAGCTTTGACCACATAGCTTACAAGTCAACAGGTACTCATTTTTATTCGTGGTCAGCTTATATCCATTTCTAAGTCCCTTTTTAGGCTTTCCATTTTGATATTTTTCTGGGTTTAAGGCTACAACACCAAAGTTTGCACACTCACTGTTCTTACAAAAATTTTGTTGGATAAATACTCCATCCGATTTACTTTTATATGCCCTAGGAATAGTTAATAGCTTGGGGTCTCGGTGAGGTTTTGATTGAGGAGTTCGTTCTAAAGGGACGATTGTTTCATCTATCAACTTGAAAAATAGCTCTGCACATAAACTAGCGTCTATGAGGGCACCGTGAATTGTACGATGGCTTATATCAATACCGTATCTTTTACATGCATTATCTTGGCTAATATTTTTTTCTGAATTGAATTTGAGTTTGGTTAACTCCATCGCACAAGTAATTTCTGAACATATGTCATTAATTGAAGACGGGTAGTTAATTCGATTTAGTTCACTATTTATAAACTGGATATCAAAAGAAGCATTATAAATAACAAGATGAGCACCTTTTATGAAATTTATGAAGTCTTCTGACACCTCTTTAAAGGTCGGTTTTCCAACTAATTCTTCACCAGAGATTTTGTGAACTTTAAAAGCGCCTTTTGTAGATTTTTTGCCTTCAGGATTAATTTGCGTATGAAACACATGTCCTGTTTGTTTGCCATCTCTATATTCTATGCAGGCTAGGTCGATAATCCTATGACCACCTTTATGCGGATTTAATCCTGTTGTCTCTGTGTCTAAGAAGACATATCTCGTCATAATTCCCCCCATTATTGAGGAATTATAGGTAATCTGACTGATTTTTATAATATGCTTATGAAATTTAAGCACTAATTGTAGGGAAATTACTTGTAATTAAGATGATTTGGTAGGTTTAGGTACTATAAGTAGTTGTTTTATATAGAGTGAGATTACAAAAAGGCCACTGTTGAATACAGTGACCTCCAAGTTCATTCAGTAGCCCGTCAATATTGATGCCTTTTTTATGTTTAATTTTAACCGCTATTCAGCTAAATCGGCATTGTGATAAACGTTTTGTACGTCGTCACAGTCTTCCAGCATATTGATGAATTTCTCAAAGTTTGCCAAATCTTCTTCACCAGATACTTGCGTATATGTTTGTGGTACCCAAGTGATTTCTTCCACTTCTAGTACGTACTCAGGCATAGAGTTGGCAAATTCAGTTTTAATTTTGAAAAACTCAGTATGAGGTGCATGAACCGTAATAATCCCATCTTCTAAATCAACATCTGTAACGTCGATATCAGCCATCATTAAAGTTTCTAGTACAGTTTCTTCGTCATCACCCTTAAAAGCGAAAACAGCTTGATGATCAAACATATGTGAAACCGTACCCGATGAGCCAATTTTTGAATGTGTTTTCGTAAAACACTGGCGCACATCTTTAATTGTACGGTTACCGTTATCGGTTAAACAATCAATAATGACCATACAGTTGCCTGGGCCAAAGCCTTCATAGCGTGCTTCTACGTAGTCTTCACCACCTGTACCTTTGGCTTTTTCAATCGCTTTTTCAATTACATGGGTAGGTACTTGATCTTTCTTCGCTTTTTCAATCAAGCGACGTAAAGATAAGTTAGTATCAGGATCTGGGCTACCATTTTTTGCCACCACGTAAATTTCTTTACCATATTTCGAATAAACTTTAGTTTTTTGGCCCGCTGTTTTAGCCATTGATAATTTACGGTTTTGATATGCTCTGCCCATCTGAATACGTCTCGTTGTTCATGATTAAAATTTCGATGGCTTGATTCTAACGGGTCGAGTCTGCTATTTCTAGTATTTGCCATGACTAAGGTTTTAAAAATATAGAAAGCATGTGATTATTTGATCTAAATTATGACTAAATTGACGGTTATGAAAGAACTGAATGTTATTATTGCCGCTGATATTTTTGGCAAAAGCCAAGAATTAGAGGTGTTATGTGAAAAAATAAAAGTACTGGATGGTGACTCAAGCCGCGTAAAGTTTCATGTTGTTGGACCTTATCAACCGCAGCCTGTTAGCTTTGAATCTGAGCAGCAGGCCTATACATACTTTATGGAACATATTGGTATTAAGCACTATAGTAATAAATTGTTGACCTTGTTAAACGATATTCACGGTCCTAAACTATTAATGGGGTTTAGCGTGGGAGGGAGTGCAATTTGGCAAGCAATGCCCAATTTAATTCACCATGATATTTGTCACGTTATTTGTTTTTATAGTAGTCAAATTCGACATACGAGCGAGCAAGTAGTCACGGTGGCTACGGATTTAATTTTTCCAAAATCTGAGCCATCTTTTTCTGTTGATGACTTAATTGCTAAATTGCAAAATAAGGGCAATGTTAGCATTGAAAAATGCTTATATCAGCATGGCTTTTTAAACAAGCTATCTCCAAATTATAATGCGTGCGGTAGCGATGAATACGTGCAACGAATGAAAGATATTATCAAGCTTGCAAAGGACGCGGTATTGTCCTAGTTACCGAGGCGATAATTAAGATAATTCATTGTTTGCTTGTTTTGTTTTTATTAAACTATGGTGCAATTTTTGAGGCATCTACCCTAAGTTTGATAAATATTAATGTTTTCATAGTTTTTTGTCGGTAAGCTGCTTATTAAACAGGTAACTTACTCTAATTTTATGTACAATAAACTCGTTGTTACATTGTGGTTTGTTTTTCGGGTTTTGGCAGTTATAACAATTATTTCTTGCCGACTATTGTATTCTTAGGTCGCTTTTTTCAATATACAGGGAGTTATTGTTGCGTCGTTTTAGGCTTTTCATTTTTTTAGTTATTTCTTGTCTACATAGTGGCAGTGCTCTCGCTGCAGGCTCGGACGATATTGCTATTTTTTATCCGAATGTTGCAGAGCCTTATAAGACGATTTACCAAGAAATTTTGTCAGGTGTTGAAAGTGCAAAATTAAATGATGAGCAAGTTCGTCAACTTGTTGTTTTCACTTTGGAAAAAGATTTTGATAGTGAGCGAATTAAGCAGCAGCTAAAAAACAAGAAGATTAAAAAAGTTATTGTTTTAGGCCGCTCAGGGCTTAAATTAGCTAGGTTACTGTCAGATGAATTTATCGTCATTTCTGGCGCTTTGCCTATAACGCCCAAAACCATTCCTGGTGTTAGCCTTATTGCTGATCCTCACTACTTATTTAAATATTTAGCGCAAGTTGCAACTAAAGTGACGACAATTCATGTCGCTTATAGCGAGCCTAATAGCTGGCTTATTGAATTAGCAGAAATTGCTGCCAAAAATCAAGGTTATATATTGGACGCTGAAAAAGTTTCTTCGACTAAGCAAGCACTTGCGTATTATCAAATGCTGTTTGAAAAAGCATTAACGCATAAAGACGCAATTTGGCTGCCGCTTGATCGAGTGACATCTCAAGATAAAGTAACTTTACCTTTCATACTGGAAAAAGCTTGGGCACACGACATAGTGGTATTTTCTAGCAAGCCTTCGCATGCAAAGCGTGGCGCGTTATTTTCTATTTATCCTGATAATTTCGGTCTTGGCGGACAGTTATATGAGATGATTAAAAGTGCCGACGGTAAATCAAGTGCTAGGTCATTTTCTACGCTAATATCCATGCTGCTAGCGGTTAATTTACGGACTGCGGCTCATTTAGGGTTTAAATACTCTCAAGAGCAACAAGAAAATTTTCAGTTAACGTTTCCTGAGTAATAATTGATGAAATTTTTTCGCCGCATGCTTAATTCTAATACCAGTTTTAAACAACAGCTATTATTATTATTTTTTGCCAGTGTTGCCGGGTTAACTATGGTGACATCTGCCATAACGGCTTGGCAAACCAGTATTGAACTGAGGGAATCAACGTTAAAAGCAGGCTTACAAATTTCGGAAAATTTGGCTGACAGGGCCGTTTTAGCTTTGCTAACTGCCAGTGAAGAAAATGCCCGAGACGCCGTAGAAAATGCTCTTGGTTTTGAGTCTGTCGATAGTATTTCTGTATTTAAAGAAGACGGTACTATTTTGATACACAACTCAAAAGTTCAACAAAATGTGCCGCAACTAAATTTGACACCAGAGCTAACGTCATTGCAACTCTATCAAGAATCTGAATCAAGCTGGACATTTTTTGCTCCCGTAACTTATCTTGAGGAAGTTGATGATGCTGTAATAATAGAACCCGAACCGATGGAAAATGAAGCGTTAACCGTTGGTTATGTGCTAGTAGAATACAATAAAAAGGCGCTTCACACTATTCAACGCAATATTATTGTTAATAACTTGCTCATTGCTTTTGTTTTTGTATTACTACTTTCATTACTCATTTTGTGGATTGTGAACCGTTTAACAACTCCTTTGTTAAGGTTGTCGCAAACCATGGCACAAGCTAGGGATTCCGGGCATTATACTAATGCTAGTGTTTTTGGGCCGATAGAAGTTAGGCAAATGGCGAGTGTGTACAACGAAATGATGACAAAGTTAGGTGAGCAAAATTTAGCATTGGAAAAAAACCGTGATAATTTAGAAACTGAAGTTTCATTTCGTACTCAAGAGTTAGTTGTAGCGCGTGATGCTGCCTTAACTGCCAGCCGCCTAAAGTCAGAATTTTTAGCCAATATAAGTCACGAGCTGCGCACACCACTGCAAGCTATTATTGGCTACACCGATTTAGTTCGAGAGGATTTAGAGCTTGAATGCATGGATGCTCAAGCTGAAGACTTAAGTAAAAGCATTCGAAGTGCGCATGCTTTATTGGAATTGATAAACAATATTTTAGATTTGGCGAAAATTGAGTCTGGCAAAATGGATTTAAATTTAAAATCTGTTGATGTCAAACATTTAGTCGATGAGGCTATTGAAACTATTCAACCTATGGCAGATGCCAATGAAAATAAATTGCAAATTCGAAACCGTGTTACTCAAGCTACTATTAATTTAGATAGACAAAAAGTCATGCAAATCATGCTGAATCTCTTGAGTAATGCTTGTAAATTTACAGCAAAAGGGCTCATAACATTTAGTATTTATAATGATGATAGTAACCTTTATTTATGCATTGCTGACTCCGGTGTAGGAATTCCAAAAGACAAATTGCAGTTTATTTTTGATAAGTTTACTCAAATTGACGGTAGCCAAACACGTAAGTTTGAAGGTACCGGGTTGGGAATGGCGATAACTCAAAAGTTTTGCCAACTTATGCAGGGGGAGATGACAATTGACAGTGAGTTAAATGTTGGTACGACCGTTAAGGTGATAATTCCAATTACCCTGTAGCGGCTAATATTAGCTCGATATTTTTATTGAAAAAAACTAATGATTCACTACACTTAACAAAAATTATTTCAATTTTTTCGCAGTTAATAATAAACAAAGGTGGTTTACATGCAATTTGCCCGAAAGGTTCTCAATTCTTTAATTGTGTTAGCTTTGTCGAGCACCACCTATCAAACTTTCGCTTTTAATTATGAATATGATGAACTTGAAGAGTCATTAGCCGACTTTTACGGTGACGAAGAATTTATTTCATTAGCCACAGGTAGTAAAAAACTCATCAAAACAGCGCCTTCTGTTGCAACCGTTATTACTGCTGAAGATATTAGCAACATGGGGGCAAGAAACCTTTCCGAAGTTCTTGATACAGTACCAGGTTTGCACGTATCAAAAAGTGGTCAAAATATGGCGCCTGAGTTTTGGTTTCGAGGTATTTCAACCACATTTACTCCCCAAACTTTATTTATGGTAAATGGTACTTCAACAAAAAGTGTGGTTCGAGGTGACAATCATACCGTGTGGGGGGAATATCCAATCCATGCTATTGAACGTATTGAAGTCATTCGCGGCCCAGGCTCTGCCTTGTATGGCGCCGATGCTTTTTCTGGCGTTATTAACATAATTACTAAAAAGTTTGATAAAAACCGCAAAAATGAATTCGGCGCGAAAAGTGGTAGCTTTGATACCATGAACGCTTGGTTTAATGGTCAAGTAGAAATAGCCGATTGGAAAATTGCCGCTAATTTTGAGTTTTTAAGCAGCGACGGTTATCGTGGAAAAATAACCGCTGACGCACAAAGTGCGATTGATCAATTTACTGAAGAAGCAATCTCTCAAGCCCCTGGATATCTAAGTGTTGGATTTGATGCTCTAGATATTTGGCTAACGGCAGAAAATGAATTATTTAACATTGATTTAGGTTTTCAAGAACGAGGGGATGTTGGCTCTGGTCAGGGGCCCACGGAAGTCTTAGATTCCAATGGAAAGTTTGGTGGTTATAAGAAAATTGTTAACTTTATTGTCAAAGAATTTTCAATAGGTAAAGGGCTCTTTTTGGGGGGGAATTTAAGTTACTATGGTTCGAATCAAAAAATTGAGAATGATCTAATTCTCTTTCCAAAAGGTGCGTTTAATGGCGCTTTTCCGGATGGCTTAATTGGCAATCCCGGTTGGGAAGAGGAAACCACTCATGTTGAACTTAATGCTAAATATGTTGGCTTTGATAATACAGAACTTAGCGTGGGAACAGGTTATGAGCGGCAAAATCTATATCAAGTTACAGAGAGCAAGAATTTTTTTGCTGACTTTAGCCCTAGACCAAACGGCGTTGTAGATGTTTCTGATACAGATGAAGTGTTTATGCCGGAAGCGGATAGAGAAAGTTACTTCGTGTATATGCAAGGAGTAATGCAATTAGCACCCGATTGGGAATTAACTGCGGGGGCGCGCTTTGATGATTACACCGATATTGGCTCGACAACGAATCCAAGGTTTGCTCTAGTTTGGTCTACAAGCTTGAATTTAACGACTAAGTTTCTTTATGGGCGAGCATTTCGCGCACCATCGTTTGCCGAGCTATTAACCTTAAACAATCCTGTTGCGTTAGGAAACGCTGATTTATCGCCAGAGATTATTGATACCGTCGAGTTGGCATTTAACTACCGTTATTCACCTGAATTATCATTTGATTTCAATATTTATAAATATGAAATAGAAGACTTAATCACTTTTGTGCAAAATGGCAATACAGGTACGGCAACCGCGCAAAACCAAGGGCAAAGAACTGGACAAGGTTTTGAGGCAAGCACTGTGTATCATTACAGTGAGGATTTAACATTACACGGTAATATTGCATACGTGAAAGCCGAGGATGATATTGTGAATAGCAATGTTGGTGAACACCCTAGTTTGCAAGCGTACGTTCGCAGTGAATGGAATGTTACGGAGCGCTTTCAAATAACGAGTCAACTCAGTTATATTGCAAATCGGTCACGCGTACCTGGCGACCTGCGCGCAGAGTTGGATGACTATTTATTGTTTAATGTTATGGGTAAATATCAATTTCCAGTTAATGGTGTGGCATTAGCGCTTACTATTACCAATTTATTTAATGAAGATATTCGAGAACCTAGCTCGGCTAATGTAACTGCCGGTCAAATAAACATACCTTATGATTTACCCCAAGCTGAGCGTAGTGCTTACTTATCGATTAGCAAATCATTCTAGTATAAATTAAAAACTTCGAATAATTAAAAATATAGCTTCAAGACAAATAATATAAAGTGACTTGAAGCTATGATTTATGATTGCGCTTAAATTCGTTTATCTTGGATAACTAAATTTACGCTCAAGTTTATTCCCACTTCCTTTTTTTAACACCATGATATGAAATTCTATTGCAGCGAATGGGCAAGAAACTTCCTTCAGGGTTTTCTTTAGCCTCAATAAAGCAAGGAGGCATGCCAGCAATAAATGCAGGAGTCATTAAGAGATGGAATTCTTCAGATGTAAAACCTAAATCAGCACAAAGTGCGCAGTAAACGGCAGCAACATTCATGCTTAACCCTTTTGATTTTTCCATATATTTAGCAAGCTTTAGTGCTATCATTAAATGCTTACCTTCAGCAAGCCCTAGTTCTTGAGCAAAATTTAATACATGAGGAATACGCTCATCCGAGCTAGCTAAAGGTCTACCATAACCATAAATAACCTTATGCTCTTTGAGCTCATGTTCAACAAAGCTAGTAAAGGGGATTTTCTGCTCTAAAGCCTTTTTAGCTCGTTGAAAAAAATCGATACCAACTTTAAATGGCCTACCACCATAGATTTTTGCCTCGCATACTGTCATGCCAATACTCAAGGCAAGTGAAGCGGTACTTCTAGATGAGGCTGCTAACGCCGTGATATGGTTGGGCCAAATAGCTTTGTCGGGATAGCTGGTGCTTACCCAAATAAAGTTTAATAACTTTAATTCATTTTCAGTAAATTCTCGGCCAGTAATACCAAAAGCAAAAAGTTCTAGCCACTGGCTATCTTTAAGTTGGTGATGTAGGTCTTTGCCTCGATAGACAACCCGCTCTCCTAAAAAGCCTTTGCCCATTCGGGTGACTATAGTGTCTTCGTGTTTTAACTTGTTATTAATGCTCATAAATCAACTCCCTCAATTGTTGGCGTGCCTAAAGGACCCGGATCGTCCGTTAAAGTAGTGTTTTGGCCAAAAAATGGAAACTTCTTCCAACCTAAGCTTTCTTGCTCTAAAGCGTGAATCGCTGCTCCAGGTAAACGTAAAATGAGGTACAGCATTTCAGCTTTTTTGGCTGATAAACCTAGATCAAAGATGGCACTTGCAATTACTCCAGTCATAGCCAGTGGGTAATTAAACATTGCTTCAAATTCGGTCCTATTTTTCTGTAACCAATGTATGGCACCATTGGGGTGAAGTTCCGCGAGATAGTTTAGCGACTGCACTATGGTGGTAGGGCAGGTGTTGCCATTGGGATCAAAACCAGGGGCATGTTCATATTCAGGCCAGATATCGATGCGCTTATCTGCTTGATTTGGAGCGCTTAGAAAAGCTTTCCAAGCGTTCAGATCTAAGCCTAATTTGTGCCACTGATCAACGAGTGTAAAAACCTCTCTTGCACCGCCATATTGGCCCGCACCGACTCCTAATGCGGCAATAAGTGACGCCGCTGCTGTTGACCCTCCGACACCAGCGTTCATGGCAGCACGAATACTTTCATCACGCATGCCTGGGTTAGCAATAGTGATGGCAATTTTTTCTAATAACCTTGCTTGAGAACTGGTTGGGCGCTCGCCAGTAAAGAGTAAAAACCAGTATTCACTTAGGCTTGCTCTGGGTAAAACTTCGTTATAGATATTATAGCCATAGCAATAGCTATTTTTTGCTGCGAATGGGTTGTTTTGCTCAGGTTCTTCAAACCAAATACTGGATTGATAATTAGGCTTATTGACTTTGTTTGCTGAAGACATGGCTTATCCTCCTGGAGTTGCTGATTGATTTGCTAAACCTTTTACACGTTGCCCCATTGGTGGGATTTCACTTGCATCAATGTGTAAATCGATCATGGTAGGGGCCTGTTTATTGCCAAGGCGCTGCCAATTAATATTCATAAGCTCATCAATGGTTTTTATTTGAATTCCTTCAATTCCCATAGCTTCTGCCATTTTTGCGTAATTAATGGTTGGTAAGGCAAAACCGACTTGTTCCGCGCCTCCTAGCTTTTGGCCATGTTTGACCATGCCAAGTGCACTGTCATTGAATATTACGTAAATTACGGGTAGTTGATGCTGTAAAGCAACGGTAATTTCTTGTCCTGCCATTAAGTAACTACCGTCACCTGTAATGCACACACTCGGTTTACGGCTACCAATACAGTTACCAACCGCTGCACCTATTGCCCAGCCCATTGAGCCAAACCCCATTGCAATATGGTAATGACCTAATGTATTACTACTTTGATGGTAGTGAGTGAACCAAGCCCAAACATTACCGGCATCAAAATGTAAGCGGTAGTCTTGTGGAATATGCTTAGTGAACTCAGCAACAATCCGTTGAGGTTTTAGTGGCTCCGCATCGGAATAACAGCTTTGTGGTGAGTTCAAGGTAACTTGCGGGCCACAAATAGCTCTTTTATCTAAAAAGTGTTGCTTTGATGTTAGTGGTGAACCCCAGGTTTTTCCCCACTTAACTCCTTGTTTTATATTATCATTTAACTGTTTAAAGATGCCATTTAGATCACCGCAAACATGATGTCTCGCCATCGAGGTTCTGGAAAAATGTTCATGGTTCTCATCGATATGTACTAGTTTCTCGCTCAATAGTGTTTCATTCCAGCCATTCGTTCCTAATTCTGAAATTTGTGCACCTATTGCGATAATAGTATCGACAGAGCTATCTTGTAACGCTTTTTCTGCACTTTCGTGGCCAGCAAAACCGAACACACCATAATATTGAGGATGAAAACAATCAATCCAACGCTTTGCTGCTGGCCCTGTCGTAATAGCTGCATTGGTTAGCTCGGCAAATTCTACTATGGCATCAATAGCTTTACCGCAATCACGTCCTAAAAATAAGCTAATACGCTTGGCGTTACTGAGGATGTTAACTAGTTTTTCAATGGCAATATCGTCAATAAGGCTAACTTCGTTGACTAACTTATTGGGGTTTAAAGTTGGTAATTTAGCCGCTTGTTCCCTGAGGATGTCTGATGGGATGCTAATGTGTGCCGGACCACTAGGTACTCTAAACGCGGCCATAATGGCAGCGACAAGTTTAGTGTTAATTTGCTCGCCATGGGAAATTAAGGTGTTATAGCTGCAGCAATAGCGAAAAATACCTACAGTATCTATTGCTGTACAAGATGATTCTTGTAAGGCATTTTTACCAAATTTAGGTAAGGGGGTTTGCGCGGTAATTACCAATATTGGAATATTATCAGAGTAGGCAGAAGCAACACCAGTTAACAAGTTTGTGCTACCTGGCCCTGTTGTTGCACAACATACTCCAAGCTTTCCTGTTTCTCTGGCATACCCTTCTGCCATAAATGCGGCACCGGATTCATGCCTTGCTACAACAATTTTGGGGCCACCACTGGATTGGTTTCTAGCAATGGCGTTATATAGTGGTTCTATTGCGCCGCCCGGTACTCCAAAAATATAGTCAACCTTAAGTATTTTTAGATAGGCGATGATTACATCAGCGTTGTCCCAGCTGACATGGGTGGGTGTGCTATCAAGCAAATTGCTGTCAAGCGAAAATGACTGAGTCATAGTTTTTCCTCTCTTTTCACTAAGTTGGATAATCCAACGGGAGCTAGAGTTTAGGGAGAAAGTCAGTCAAATTGTATGATTTAAATTAACTCTTTGAATGGTGTTTTTGATTCATTTACAATTGCACAGTGCTCAATAGGAGTTGGCTTGCCTAAGTGATAACCTTGGGCATAATTTACGCCTATTTCTTGTAAAATTAATAAGGTTTCCTCGTTTTCTACAAATTCTGCGACTGTCTTTTTACCTAAAGCTGAGGCTACTTCGTAAATTGCTTTAACAAGCGCGAGATCTACAGTATTTGATGCTAAATCAACAACAAAAGAACCATCAATTTTTACCGATTGGGCGGGGATTTGTTTTAAATAGTCAAAGGTACTAAAACCAGTACCGAAGTCGTCAATTGAGAATTCGCAACCCAATTCACCGATTTGCGAGATTATTTTTTTAGTTTCACCTATGTTACTTAAACTGGCACTTTCAGTTAATTCAAAAATAATACGGTCAGCAGCAACATTATTGCTAGATAGCGCCTCTTGAATAATAGGTACAAGGCGTTCATCACTGAAACCTTGAGCAGATAAGTTAATCGCAATTTTATGAAGCTCTGGATGTGCGGCTAGGTACTTAATAGCCTTTGCAATAACTTGCCTATCAAGCAGTTTCATACCTCCTTCACGTTCTAAAGCTGGAATAAATTCACCTGGCGGTACTATTTTTCCATCTAACTCTAACCTAACCAGTGCCTCGTAGTAGGCTGTTTCTCGAGATGATATTTCAACAACAGGTTGAAAATACAAAACAAGGTTATCATCAGCAACTGCCTGATGTAATTTTCTAACCCACTCCAAACTCATTTGTAGTTCTTTGCTATGAATATCGTCTTGGTCGTAAATATGGGCCATATTTCGGCCTTGTTTCTTAGCGGCATATAAGGCTATATCTGCTTGCTTCATGTATTCTTCGGCATTTTCTTCAACACCGTTAATTTCTGATATACCTATAGAGCAATTGACTTTGAAGGTTTCACCTTCAATTTTACAATAATACTCATCTAGTAGTTTACAAATATTGTCGGCAAGTTTTAGCGCAATTGTTTGATTGGTGTTTGGCAGGAGAATGGCAAATTCGTCGCCGCCAATACGAGCAAAAAAGTCTGCTTTGCGCAGCCTATTACTAATAAGTTTAGCAATGTTTCTTAATACGCTATCGCCATGGTGGTGGCCAGCAGTATCGTTAATAACCTTAAAATGATCTAAGTCTAAATAAAGTAGTGCGTGCGGGCCAGTGCCTCGCATTGCTGTGGCTGAATATTGCCCCAATTCTACTTCAAAGTAATGACGATTATATAAACCTGTTAAGCCATCGTGCATCGCCAAATACTCTAAATCGCTCTGTGCTTTTTTACGTGAGGTTATATCGTCAATAGTGCCAGATATGCTATAGCTTTTTTGGTCGTTACATAAAGTTAACTCTAAGCGAGCTTCTACCCACAAATCTTCATTAACACTATTTTTCAATTTAAATTCACAATGTAGAGAATTGACTTGTCCGGTTAAAATAGGTTGTAACTGTTCTGCGCTATTAAAATTCGAAAACTCCGAAGGTTCGATGTAATCAGTTAAAGCCATTTGAATTGACTCATCGATAGCAAACCCTGTTAATTTTTCCCAAGCCTTGTTTAAAAAAGTTATTTTACCTAAAGTGTCGAGCTCGATTACGACGCTACCTAATTGATCAAGCAACAATTGGTGAGCATCAAGAATTTGTTTATATTCCGATTGACTTTGACGTAAAGACTCAACTTTATTAGCAAACTGTTGATTACTGATCATAAAGTCTTCACGGCGAGTTGCGGTTTCACAAACTCGGCGTAATTGCTCTGCGCGAAATGGTTTTGTTACAAAATCTGCAGCGCCGTTTAGCATAAGTTCTTCTGCTAACTCCATGGTATGGTTAGCGGTCATAATAACCACTGACTGGTCGGGTTTCTCCTGCATAATTTGTTCTAGCACTTGGTTGCCTGACAGCCCAGGTAACATAACGTCTAACAATACTAAGGAATAATTATTTTCTCGCCATAGCCTCAACCCTGCTTCGCCATCAGCGGCACTATCAATAGTGAAACGGCTTGACAGAATTCGGTTTACTAAATGTCGGGTGTCGGGGTTGTCTTCCACGACTAAAATGGAGCTTTTAGCCATATCTTCTAATGAGCTCATTTTGTTTTCATTAACGATATTAAGGAGTTTTTCGTGCTCTTTATATTGCACTAGTTTATTAATGCCAAATTCTCTGGCAGTGGTGCTGGCTATATGCTCACACCAAGTATTAGCGACAATGACAAAAGGTGTTTCTGCAGAGCATTTTAGAACGCCTGAACGGATCATACGTGCCAATCGCCAGCCGTCGAAGTCGTCTAAATGAATGTTACTAATGACAAAATCTATGGGTTCATGCTTTAGCACTTTAATGGCGTCTTTGACTTTTGAAGCGGCTACGATTTTATATGGTGTACCATCGGTTAACAGCTGCTTTAAAACCTGCAATTGTTCTAAGTCAGTGTTTAACAGTAATAATTGCTTCGATATTACGGGAGAAGTCATAGAGCCTCATCCATGAATGGCGGTAAAATAAATATCTTAAAAAATAATTATATATCATTATAGCAGGTATAAAAGCTAGTAAATGTCATTGATTGTAATCGAGAAATTTACAGGCTAATAATTCAGTGAATATTTATTGAACAGCTATTAAGGCTTAGTGTGATTCAAATTGACTAAAATGTAGGAAACATGTCGACATATTTTTTGCGAGTTGGTGCCATTTATTGTTAGTTGATATATTTAATTCAGCACGATGTGTATGATTTACAGTGAAAGTGAACTAGTAAAATAACAGGATGCTCTATGCAAAACGTAATAAAAATAAAAGTGGCGGTACAAAGGTAATAACATTAGCTGAAAGTTCTGAAATTACAGCGGAGGGCCTTTTTCTCTCCGGTACAAAGAGAGAAAAGTATTGAAAAATATCAGCAGTTTCTAGCGAGCGAACTCACTATGATTATTATTGTTGAACAAGATATTAGGATTTGTATAAGTGGCAAAGCGTTATTCGATAAAGTATAACATCCACATAGCAAGTTGTTGGCCTATACAGGCGATGAACATGGTTATCCTTTATTAGATAAAGATCCAAGTTTAGCAGAAAATATTGTTGATTGGTTTGCATTACAATTACAACAATAACCTTTCAATAGTATGAAATGTAAGCTTTTATTGGAAATGGCAGCTTATATTAAACACTAAATTAAGCTTAAACTTTCATTCTTTCCTTCCTCTATTCATAAATTATCGACATATTCGACTATAATTAAGCGAATAAAAATTGGTTGTAATTGCAGCATATTCGCATCTGAGTATAGGTTGAATACAGCAATATTTCTTCAATGAAAAGTTAATCAATATGCGTTAAGAATAGGGTCTACTTATGATGAAGTTAGGTGTGTTATGAGTGAAGTCAGGCAAAGTAATTCTGAACTGCGAGCAGAAATAATCCGATTACAAAGTGAGTTAGCAAATGAGAGGTCTCATAGCAGTAAACTTGCTGAATTAGTAAAAAATGATGAGAGGTTTGCGTTTTCAAGTGCCGAAGGCATTGGTGGGCTTTGGGATTGGGACTTAACAACAAATGAAGTTTACTATTCGCCCCGTTGGCAAAGCATGCTTGGCTATAGTGATAATGAGTTGGCTGGTACTTTAGATACTTGGAAAGCCCTAGTTCATCCTGAAGATAAAGATGTGACCTTAGCCGCAGTAAAACACTTTTTAGCAGGAGATAGTGAGTATTTCGAAATAGACTTACGAATGCAGCATAAAAATGGTGAATATATTTATGTAAGATCACGAGGGCTTTATGTAAAAAGTGATATCGACAACAAGCCAATACGCTTGATAGGTACTCACGTAGATATTTCTGAGCAGAAGAAAAATGAATTATTTGAAAAAAGGCATACAGCAATTTTAAAGATGATAGCTAAAGGTGAGCTAGCTGAGAATATTTACAATGAAATTGCGTTAATGTACGAAGAAAAATACCCAGGTATGCGTTGTTCACTGTTAGAACTTGATAACAATATACTATTACATGGCGGTGCCCCTAGTTTACCTCAAGCGTATTGCGATGCTGTTAACGGTCTTGTTAATGGCCCTAATGTTGGCTCTTGCGGTACATCAACGTACACAGGCAAAAGAGTTATCGTTGAAGATATAGCAACCGATAGTAAATGGAAAGACATCAAACAATTTGCCTTACCACATGGAATGCGAAGTTGTTGGTCTGAGCCAATTAAAAACTCGCAAGGTAAAGTATTAGGCGCTTTAGGTATGTATTATGATTTTCCTGCCCGACCAAATGCTCAACAATCAAGAGATTTACTGTCGGCGGCACAACTTGCTGGCATTATTATGGAACGAGAGCAAAATCAAAAACGCATTTTAGACTTAGCCTATGTTGATGAATTAACAGGGTTATCAAGCCGTATGTATTTCTTTTTAAGTTTACAGGAGTTGATTAAAACGTCGCGCCGTTATCAGCGTAGATTTAGTTTACTTTATTTAGATCTCGATAACTTTAAAACGATTAATGACTCATTTGGTCATGCTGCCGGCGATGCACTACTAAAAGAAGTGGCAGCAAGGTTAAACAGTACTCGCAGAGATGTTGGCTTTATAGCTCGCCTTAGTGGTGATGAGTTTTGTATTATTGTTAATAATTTAGGAGATGATTGTGATGGCGCCAATGTTGCCCAGCGTTGCTTAGCTGCAGTTTCGGCACCGCTACATTTATTTGGACGAAAATATACCCCGTCATGCAGTATTGGTATCGCCCATTATCCTGAAAATGGTGAAAATCATCAGGAGCTGGTGAAAGCAGCTGATACCGCGCTTTATGCTGCGAAGGAGTTAGGAAGAAATCGCTATGCTTTCTATAGTCAGCGCTTAACCGAGCTTGCCGAGTACCGATTGAAAGTTGAACAGTATTTAAGAGAAGCCATTGAAAATGAAGAGTTGTCGCTAGTTTACCAACCACAAGTTGATATCGTTTCAGGAAAAGTGACTGGCGTAGAGGCATTATGTCGTTGGTATCATCATGAGTTAGGGCAGGTATCGCCTGCAGAGTTTATCGCCACAGCTGAACGTATTGGAATGATAAAACCTTTAACAGAGTGGGTTTTGAAAACGGCTTGTCGACAAGCTGTAAATTGGATGACACTCGGTTATCCCGCTATTCGAATGGCTATCAACGTTTCACCAACACATTTTTTAGATGGTGATTTAGTGCCGCTCGTTGAAAAAACTATTGCTGAAACGTCAATCGCTCCTAATTCTTTGAAATTAGAAGTAACAGAGGGGGTAGTGCAAACTCATAGCGATAATGTATCGGTATTTAACAACTTAAATGCACTAGGCATAAAACTAGCAATTGATGACTTTGGTAAAGGCTATTCGTCTTTTTCATCTTTAAAACACATTAAAATTGATTGTATGAAAATAGATAAGTATTTTGTTGACGATATTTCATCTAATGATAAAACCTATCTTTTAATTCGTTCTATGGTTGAAATGGGCCACAGCTTAGGATTTGAAGTTATAGCCGAAGGTATAGAAACCTCAGAGCAATTTAGTATTGTAAAAGCGTTAGGCTGTGATGGCGCGCAAGGATATTTATTTAGCAAGCCTGTAGCGGCAAAAGGTATAGCTCAGTTGCTAAGTAAACAGCAATACCATTAAAACAATTTATTAAAAAATGAAGAGGTTTAGTTGTGCCTAAGCTGAACTCGGTTTAAGAGATAGCTAACAACATGAAGTATCGAAGAGGCTCCTATAGCTTGAGAGTATTTCTCAAATCATGGCAAATTTCGCGTCAATAGCAGGTCTTGACTCTGATTCCAACTTCGCCCTACCTTCTCCATCCATAGGGTCGTGTTGCAAGTAAAATCAACGCTGAATTAAATGAAAATAGCAGCTAGAGAAGTATTTATTAAGCCGAATTCAGATTAGCAATATAATTAGTGGTAAATAGATAAACCTAGCTCTTGGGCAAGGTTAGCTACTAGATTGGTGCCAACAACTGAATTACCGAATTTGTTTAATGGTGGGCTCCAGCTACAAATAACACCATAGTTTGGTACAACCGCTATAACACCGCCACCAACGCCACTTTTTGCAGGTAAACCAACAGAAAAGGCAAACTCACCTGACTGATCATACATACCGCTTGTTGATAATATAGCGTTAACTCTGTGAGCATCGCGAGGTGAACAAATCGCTTTGTTTGTTTTAGGATCAATTCCCTTGTTTGCCAAAAATAATAGGCTATTTGCTAATTGTTCACAGCTCATGGCAACAGAGCACTGAGTAAAATAATGACTCAATACATCCGATATTTCCGCTTCAATGTTGCCAAAGCTTTTCATTAAGTAGGCGAGAGCAGCATTGCGATTGCCATGGTTAAGTTCTGACTCATAAACATGCTTGTCAATGTATACACTCTCATCGTTAGCTAAAGTGCGCATAAAGCTCAGAAATGCCAATTTACTCGCCGAATAGTGGCTTGCTAACACGTCTGCAATCAAAAGAGCGCCAGCGTTAATCACCGGATTACGTGGAATACCTTTTTCCCATTCTAGCTGAATAATTGAATTAAAAGGCTGGCCAGAAGGCTCCATATTAACCCGTTGCCATAAATCATCACCCATACGATTCATAGCCATGACTAAACCAAATATTTTAGAAATGCTTTGAATAGAAAATGGTTGCTGGTAATCGCCAGCACCAGCAGTGCAACCTTCAATGGTTGCAACACAAACGCCCATCTGGTTGGGGCAAACGTCTGCTAGGGCAGGAATATAATCTGCTACTTCGCCTTGATTATTCAAACCTTGGTGTATTTTGATAATCTCTTCTAATTTAGTTTCTAAGTTAGCTATATTTCTAATCATGAGTTTTCGCAACTAGTACCGATTAAGCTTGCGCTGAACAGGCGTACATTATGCATAATAGTTACCTCATTGCTAGTCAGAAACGTATTCGATGTAAACTGCGAGCAAAAGAAAAATAATATTCAAGTATCTGATAATTGTAGTGGTGATAGTTATTTTGGGTTATTGAAGCGCTGGTGATAATTATTTGGCACTCACATTTTATAAAGTAAATCACTACCCTTGGTGACCATGGCAGTTAACTTGTAAGCAGTGATCATCAAGAACTTTAATTGTGGCAAATTTAATCGTGAATATAAGCGGAGTTTTTTTATTATTAAGGTTAATTTGTAGATGTTAGTTTCTTTTATTCAGTTAAAGTAAAGCTTGTGATATGAAGAGTGGTTGAAAATTACATTCATACTGATGAGTTCTATTATTTTGAAGTACTTAACATTTGAAAAATAATATCATTGCCATTGTAGTAATAAATCATCAGGTGGGTATGAACCTGATTTTGATCATGGACCAGCATTCTAAAAAATTGAAAGGGGCGGTCTAGCGTTGGCTAATAAAAATAGATAAGGCAAGAGAAAAGGAAACTCTTGAGAAAGTATTGAAGTTTAATTACTGGGCCTTCAGCGAGAATGAGATGGGTATAGACAGTAATGGTGGTGTTCATTTCTTACTGATTTTTTTACCTGTCCTTACAAAAACAGAAGTTGAAATTATTGAGTTTTGTTATAATGGCGATTTAGTACTTTTTTAATTAGCAGATTCGAAAAGTACACTTGATTAATTGAGATGATTTTGATGCCCAATATTTATATAACACACCGAAAAATGTTTAATGAAGAAGGTGTTATGCTTGGTTTTGGTGGTATAGAAAAATATATTGTAGATTTAGCTGCGTGTTTATCAAATGTTGGTTATCAGGTAGTTATTGTTCAACCCGATAAATGTGACTATCGGATAAGTTTGCAAAATTACAGCGTATTAGGTGTTAAAAATAGGCTACTTCGGGGTAATTTAAAGAAATATGCACTTTTTAATAAAGTAAAAAAAATTAGTAATCCGGAAGATATTGTGATCTTTGCATCAGATTCATATTCAGTCCCTTCAACTAATATCAGAACAATAAGTATTCAGCATGGTGTATCGTGGGATAAGCCACGCAAAAGTAAGTCAAGATTTATTCAGTTTTTTGATTCTGTTTTTCGTAGCATGAAGTACATTTCTTCAGCAGATAACTCTAAATCATTGATATGTGTAGATCACAATTTTGTAAATTGGTATCGAACCTGGTTTGATTTAAAGCAACGCAATATTCGTGTAATTTATAATTATTACGATACAAAAATAAATGCCACTGATTTTCATGATAAATGGCAAGAAACGAATGAAATTAAGATTATAATTGCACGACGGTTTGTATCGTATAGAGGGGTTGCTTCTGTAGTACCTGTGATTAAAAACTTGCTTATAGAATTTCCTAATTTAAGAGTTACATTTGCAGGGGATGGCGCTGATAAAGGATTAATTGATGAAGCCTTTAAATGTGACTGTAGAGTAAATATAATCCAATACCTACCTGTTGATAGCTATAAAGTCCATAAAAGTCATCATATTGCGATTGTGCCAACTTTAGGATCAGAAGGAACTTCTCTTGCCATGATAGAAGCAATGGCTGCAGGGTGTTGCATTATAACTACCAATGTCGGAGGCTTATCCAATGTGGTCATTGACAACCATAATGGACTTATTTTTATGCCAGGCGTTGAAGCGATGCAAAGGGCAATAGCTAAAGTACTAACTGACGTAGACTTAGCGAAAAAATTGGCTGCTAATGGTCTAGCAACAGTTTCAGATGCCTGTTCAAAGGATAGATGGCAGAAAGATTGGTTGTCGTTTATCGATGATATAAAACAGTAATTATGTGCGATTACGCTGTTAGGATGACTCTTCTATATGTGCTAATGCGGTGCATTTTATTTAAAATAAAAATGCACCGGTTAGGGTTATCAATCAGAATCTAAATGAAAAGTCATTTAATGCTGAGGCGGATTGCCATAGCTGTTTAACTTCTTATTGAACCTGCTAACCTCCAACCTATTTTGTGTGCTATACAGTAACCTAAATACTCTAAGCAACGGATCAAATCCTTTTTTACTCACCTAATTTGTTAAAAAAAACGAATGAAATGTAGATTAAGAAGTAAATGAATCAATTAAAACTAACTTACCCTAGGTGAAATTAGTGCCCTAGTTAGGGTTATTTAAAATGGTGTGTATTTCGTGCCTATTAACTTCTTGGTATCACAGGATTAAATCACGTATAGGGGGCAGAATAGGTGGGGTAGAGGGTTTTATTGGTGCTAGTGAAATCTACTACAGAATTCGACCAAACGACAAATACAAAAAAGCCCAGCTAATGCTGGGCCTATCTGATAAATGGTGCCGACTGCCGGAGTCGAACTGGCGACCTACTGATTACAAGTCAGTTGCTCTACCAACTGAGCTAAGTCGGCACACAAAACTGTGTGCGATAAATTTTACTATATAAAGTAAGTTTATCTTGGCACCGAATTACAAACGGTAATTGTAACTCTAAAATGGTGCCTCGACCCGGAATCGAACCAGGGACACGAGGATTTTCAATCCTCTGCTCTACCGACTGAGCTATCGAGGCACAATAACAATCTAATTGATTGTCCTGTACATTGTCTTCTTGGCTGTGCCCTGAAGACGGGGCGTATTAAACTGTTTTTCGTTTACCCCGTCAACCCTTTTTTTTAAATAAATGTTTGTTTGCCGTTTTTTTCTACGTATTGTTCTTTTATGGACCAATTATCGTGTTTTTTTCATTTTTTAATTGCGATCTAATATGCATTAAGCAGTATAAAGTGTGTAAGCGCCTATGATAATAAAACCTGTGCCGGCGATATAAGAAAGTATTTTTTCATCAATATAAGCAGATAAAAAGCTACCAACAAGCACACCAACCGCCGTTGCAACAATTAAAGCAGCTGATGCGGCGGTAAATACCAGCCATTTACTAACGTCTTTATCAGCAGCAAATAGCATGGTCGCTAACTGAGTTTTGTCACCAAGCTCAGCAATAAACACCGAAACAAAAATAGTAGCGAATATTTTCCAATTAATGGCCAATTCCACCTACTTATTCTCCGGCGTATATCCTTCAATTTCAGGTTCTTTACCTTCAAAAAGGTATGCAACCATGGCTGCTTCTAAAAAGGCGCGGTCATCTGGGTTCATCATATTCATTTTGTTTTCATTAATAAGCATGGTTTGCTTTTTCTGCCAATTACCAAATGCTTCTTTTGATATGTTATCAAATATTCGTTTACCCACTTCACCAGGGTAAAGTGGGAAGCCTAAGCCTTCGGCTTCTTTTTGTAAGTATTGACAAAAAACAGTACGACTCATAATTAATTCTCTTTATGCTGTTAAAAATTAAACGTTTAGCTTTTCTAAACGGGTAATTGTTGTAATTGTTTGATTAGTTTTTGCGTTGAGGCAGCAAGCCCAACTGACGCTTTCGTGGTTAAATTATACCACTGCAATGTATTATTTTCGCTGATTTCTTTTGCTGGCAAAATTTCACAATCAACCACTATAGGTTCAATATCTAGGTGAAAGTGACTAAAAGTATGGCGAAACTTGTCTAAATTAGTTGAGTTAATTTTTTTGAGATTAAGTTTTGTTAATAGATTGGTGAGCTGACTCGTTTCAGATATTTCGAGAAAACACCAAAGACCGCCCCAAATACCTGAAGGTGGGCGTTTTTCCATTAGCACTTGCTGGTTAACTCTGGGGATCACCATAATAGTGTGCTTTTCAGGGATCACTTTTTTCGGCTTTTTTTGTGGGTAGTTTGCTTGTTCCTCACCTAGATAAGCTAAACAGCCGGCATTAACTGGGCAAATTTCACAATTAGGCTTCGATCGCGTACAAACCATAGCGCCTAAGTCCATCATAGCTTGGTTGAAGCTAGCAACGCCTTTTTTAGGGGTTAAGGCTTCTGTAATTGGCCATAAGGTTTTTTCATAAATCGCTTGGCCAGCGTGTCCTTGCACCATGTAGCAGCGGGCGAGTACGCGTTTAACATTACCATCAAGAATTGCATGATGTTTATTCAATGACAAGCTTAACACTGCGCCGGCTGTTGAGCGGCCAATACCAGGTAAGGCGATAACTTGTTCAATGTCACCTGGGAAACGGCCTTGGTATTGGTCGCGTATTATTTTTGCCGATTTATGTAAGTTCCTCGCACGGGCGTAATACCCTAGGCCAGTCCAATGGTGCAGCACAGTATCTTCGTCTGCGTTGGCGAGGTCAGTAACCGTTGGGAAGCTTTCCATGAACCTTTGATAATAAGGAATAACCGTGGCAACTTGGGTTTGTTGCAACATTATTTCTGATATCCAAACACGGTATGGGGTTTTGTCTTGCTGCCAAGGCAAGTGTTTTCTACCTTGTAATTCAAACCAGTTTAAAACTTGGCGAGAAAATACTTGGGCCGATTTGGCTGATATTGTTGTTTTATTTGTCATAGCGGCGACAGTGTAGCGAATAAAACATATTTTTTCATTGCAAAAATTTCTATTGCCACTATGCTCTCGCCCAGAGTAAATATTCGTTATTAATAAAGCGCTAAACTTAAACTAGCCTTAAGGAATTAAACATGAAAGTAAATGCAAAGAATCGTAGTAACCGTTTACGTAAGAAGTTACGCGTTGATGAATACCAAGAATTAGGTTTTGATATTGCATGGCAACTAGCAGACGGTACCGATAGCGATGCAATTGACGCTTTTTTAACTAAGTTTTTTGACGAAGCTATTGAGCCAAATGGCTTAGGTTTTGGTGGTGAAGGTGACACTTTATGGCATGGTTTAGTATGCACACAAAAAATTGGCAAGTGTACTGAAGAACATCGCCAGTTAGTTGAAAAATGGTTAACTGATAACGGTGCTAAATCGGTAACTGTAAGCGCATTGTACGATGTTTGGTGGGCTGAGTAGTCTTACCAACAGGCTCAAGCTAGAGAGAAATGAACTAGCTTGAGTATCGTTTTTTGTTTTAGAAATGATATTTTATCAGTAAATTCAAATTTTTCTCGTCCACGCCCTCAATACCGAACTTATTCAGCCAATAAGCATATTCAAAACCAAGATATAATGAAGTTTTTAAATTAAGATGTTTTGCTACATCATATTTTAGTTGTGAGGTAAAATTCATACTGGAGTTAGTGCTACCGCTTGACGGCACATAATCAATAAAACCATCGTAGCTGAGTGCGCCAATTGGCACAGCCCAGTTAAGGGTAACTTGCTGACTATTTTTTACAGAGTCATTATTGCGATAGTAAATATTGACATTAAAAAAAGTAAAATGCGGGATGTTTAATTTAGTACCTAAACCAATTAAATAATGGGTGAAATTTTCACCGACCTCTGCGGTAGTCGCTATGTAAATGTTTTCAAAAGCAGCGTTTTTATATGAAGAGATCTGAAATCTTGGTGATATTTCTGCATAGGTTTCTTTGTCGCCATTGTCTGATTGTAAGCGGTCAATAAATAAAAAACTATCTCCCCAATTATAAGCAGCCGCATATTCAAAGGTAAAAACTGTGCGATTACTATCGCCTACTTGATAATTGTTACCGCGCAATAACGTGACACTTGCATCGGACCACAGTGTTTCTGCACGGCTTGTAAAGTTTGCAATAGTGGCCAATGATAATATAGCTATTGCTGATAGCTTCATACATTTTCCTTATTCTGTTTTAAATTGTGAGACGAGGCTTCTTAATTGCTGCTTTTGTAAATCAAGATCATTCATTACCAATGAAGTATTTTCAGACAAAGTTGATATTTCGCTCGCCATATCAGCAATTTTCGTGACATTTTGATTTAGCTCATTGATAACGCTTGATTGCTCTTGAGTTGCACTGGCTACTTGTACGTTCATAGAGGTGATTTCTTTTATTTCCGACACTACTTGTCCAAGTACCGTTTTTGCTTCATTGGTTTTACTTAAGCCTTCTGTTGCCAACTCGGTGTTTGCTTTCATTGCCGTTACTGTTTCATTTGCTTGCTCTTGCAGGCGTTGTATCACGTCATTAATTTCTTGTGTTGAACTTTGTGTACGCCCAGCTAACGTACGAACTTCATCGGCAACAACTGCAAAACCGCGGCCTTGTTCACCTGCGCGAGCCGCTTCAATAGCAGCATTTAATGCTAATAAGTTTGTTTGCTCCGAAATGCTACTGATTGTGTCGACAACAGAGCTAATGGTTTGAGTTTGCTCCGCTAACTTAGTAATTTTATCCTGCGTGATGCGGTTACTTTCTTGTAGTTTTGACATCACTGTACTTGAGTCATCAACTCTTTGATTTGAAATACTAACCTGCTCTTCAGAAAACTCAGTTTTTGTTGCCGTGTTGCCCGCTAATTCACTTACTTCTTGAATGCTATGGCTCATTTCGTTAGTCGCAGTTGCCACTGAGTCTGATTCAATTTGTTGGCTGTCGACTAAATGGTTAACGGTTAAGGCCATTTCTCTTAATTGCTCAAAAGAGGTTGTCATGATTTTTTCGGCGTATTTTATTTCCACCATTATGTCTCGGACTTTGCCGATAATTGCGTTAAAGCCTTTTGCTAATAGTCCAAGTTCATTGGTTCTAGTGTCATCTAGTCGTTGTGTGAGGTCTCCGCCTTGCCCTGCCATATCAAGTAGTCTGTCACCAATAAGCACGATAGGTTTGGTAATACGATTTGCTATTAATACCATTAAAAATATGAAGCCGACTACGATGACTAAATTTAGCAATGCTGTTTGGCTTAAGGCCTCGTGAATCTTAGATAAAGGCTCTGCTTTAGGTAGCATGGCAATAACTTTCCAATTTAGTTCAGGTAGGCCAACACTGGCAACATAATAATCATCATTATGGTAATTAACGACGTCAAAAATGTAGTTGGCACTGTTAGTGAGCAATTTATTTGCCGCTTGGCTAAAACCATCAAATTGCTGTAATTGTTTAGCACCAAGGCTTTTTAATTGTGGATGTATGATGACCTTGCCATGATAGTCGGTGACAAACACATAGCCATTTTCGCCAACTTTATTAGCTAAAATATCGGTGCTAATGTCATCAACGCTATAACCTAAACCCGCGATGGCTAAGTTTTGCCCTTGATATTGTACTTTGTAATTTATAAATGCGGTTAATTTGTTCGTGCCTTCTTCAAAATCAAATGCAATTTCAAATGGTTTTTCTTGTAGAAGAAACTGGAAAAACCACACGTCGTCTTGTTGATTAATGGTTTTTAATAAGCCTGATTGATTTAAGTAATTATTTGAAACATTAGAAACCCAAAAAACTGTTAAGGCATTATTTTGTTCTTGCATATGCTTTAGAAAGTTAATTGTTTGCTGCTGGCCACTTGCTGGCTCTCCAGTTAGTGCCCAATCAATTAAGTATTTGTTTTGTGTTATCGACTTTGATAATTCTAGAGGAGTACTTAGCTGCGATCTAATACGTGCTGCTATTTTGGAAAGCTGGTTTGGCAATAAATCTTGTTCAATATTTCTTTCAAATACACGACTGAATATATGGTTGTTTAAGACAATACTGACAATAGACAAGGTGATTAGTGAAGCGGTTATTACCATAATAAGTGCTTTTCTAATAGAAATATTACTTAGCCAGTTGTTCACAAGCACCTCTATTTAAACATATATATTTCTTATAGTTTTAGACTACAATCGAGAAATAGACAATTATCATCACTAACTTCTTTGTATTTGAGTTTATTCATTGAAACATGGATAATATGCGCCTTGATTTTTCTTGAAGAACGACTATGACTGAAAGACCCCACAAAACCATTGAACAAGCAGAGCAAGAAGGCAAGTACATTAGAAAAGTACGTAGCTTTGTTAAACGTGAAGGCCGTCTAACTAATGGACAAGCGAAAGCGCTTGAACAGTTTTGGGATACCATGGGTTTGAACCATGAAGATGGTATGATTAACCCTGCTACTTTGTTTGGTAATAGCAACCCGCTAGTACTAGAGATTGGTTTTGGTATGGGGAAGTCATTAGTTGAAATGGCGAAGAATGCACCTGAGCTAAACTTTATTGGTGTTGAAGTGCATCGACCAGGTGTTGGTGCTTGTATTGCGTTAGCGCAAGAGCAAGGTGTTACTAATTTAAAAGTTTATGAACACGATGCGATTGAAATATTAGCAGACTGTATTCCTGCGGAATGTTTAACAAGGGTTCAGTTATTCTTTCCTGATCCGTGGCATAAAAAGAAACATCATAAGCGTAGAATTGTTCAAGCAAGTTTTGTTGAAGCTATTCGTCAAAAGCTTAAAGTTGGCGGTGTTTTCCATATGGCGACCGACTGGGAAAATTACGCAGAATGTATGCTTGAAGATATGACCTCGGCACCTGGTTATAAAAATTTATCAGAAAATAACGATTACGTACCACGCCCAGAATCACGTCCATTAACTAAGTTTGAAAATCGTGGCCAAAACTTAGGCCATGGTGTTTGGGACTTGCAGTTTGAAAAATTAGCTTAAACTGTAGCTCGTAAATTTGTAAAAAAGAGAGCTTTAAGCTCTCTTTTTTTCACCGGCTGTTATTCTGTGGCTTGCATTTGAGCTAAGTGAATTATACTCATAGCTTCAGCCATATAGTTACAAAGCTTATCTATGTAACTTATCACGCTCAATGTGAAACAAATGCTGGCTGTTACGCAAATTTCCCGTTTCTTTTAACCATTGTTCTGTGATTATTTCTCGCATTAATGCTGCTTGTAAAATACGGCCTGTGGAAGCTGTCCAGTAGACAATAGTCGCTGCTTCGTGAGCTGAATTATTGGGCAGTTGTTCTGAGCGAGTTTCGGCCATCTCTTCAACAATGCTGTTAATAACCTTAGGCTTTAGCTCTTGCATTATTTGTTGTCTAAATTTGGTAAAATGTTTGGCTCGCATTAGTTGCCAAATTAGCCAAATCAAAAAGAGAGCTGCGATAATTACAATAAATTCCAAAATAATACTCTAACAAGTGCTACGTAATATTGCGCGTCATCATAGCAGCAATTATATTTTGACCAAATTATTTTTCGTCTTGGTAAGTTGTTATTTTTTACAGCTTCAATCCCTGAAATTCGTCATTTGTTGTTGCTAGTATCAAGGAAATGAGTGATGTTCGTTAAGTCAAAGTAAGTACTGACTATTATTTATTGTTGTCGCATTTTACGAGTGACAATGTTGCCTTGATACGCAACATTGTCACTTTTTTTATTTCACGTCTGAATAAGTCGTATTAACAAGCTTTTACTCAGTTATCTGCTCAATTAAACATTAAACTGAGCACCTTCGTGCATAAGTAATTTTGCTTTTAATGCTAAGCCGCCAGCATAACCGGTGAGTTTCCCATTGCTGCCAATAACGCGATGACAAGGCACAATTAAGGCGATTGGGTTTGCGCCATTGGCCGTGCCAACTGCGCGAACGGCTTTTTCATTGTGGATGCTTTTTGCTATCCAGCCGTAACTTTTAGTTTCACCGCAGGGAATTTCAGTGAGGGCTTGCCAAACTTGTTTTTGAAACTTAGTGCCATTTGGCGCTAGTGGTAAGTCAAAGGTTTTTCGTTCACCGTTAAAGTACTCAGACAATTGTTGGATAACGTTATTAAATTTTTTGCGATTTTCAACTAAGCCATCAATATTAATTGGCGACTTGCCAGCTTGAAATGCTAAAGCAGTTAATCCTTGCTCATTTGCTGTTAAAGCAATATCACCTAATGGTGATGGGTAAATACAGTAATACATTAACGATTTCTCCTTTATGCTGGCTTGCTACTTTCATTTGTTAGTTGTAACGAGTGCCATAAATAAATAGCGGCGTAGGCGCGCCAAGGTCGCCAACTTTGAGCCAATGTGAGTATGTCTTTATTTTTTGGTTTTATGTTATTAACAGTTAAGGCCTTGATGATCCCCAAGTCAGCACTTGGAAATGCGTCCGGATCGCTTAAACCGCGCATACCTATGTAGTTAACGGTCCATGGGCCAATACCTTTTAGTTGAGTTAACGCTTGTTCTAACTCTTCAATGGTTAATCCTTTGGCAAATATATCTTCATGAGCTTGAAAAAAGTTTACCCAAGTATGCAAAGTGGCAATACGGGAGCGGGTTAGGCCTATGTCTTGGTAGTCGACATCTTTTAAGGCGGTTATTTTGGGAAAGTATTTTCTCGTGTTTATATTTTGTGGTAATTCTATTTCACTAACCTCTTCACCATATTTTTCTGCAATTCGTTGGGCAAGCGTTGTTGCACCTTTTACTGAAATTTGTTGCCCTAAAATTGCTCTGATGGAAAACTCAAAAATATCCCAGCACCCTGGCAAGCGTAAGCCAGGGAAATGTTTTATTACCTGTGCTAATTTTGCATGACTTTTCAAATGTTGATGTATAAGTTGCATATCGGCGTCTAAATCAAACATGCGACGAACACGGGCAATAATTTGGTGTAAATAACTATAGTCGGTAAGTTTTACCGTTAAATTTAATGCATCTTTGCTGTTATGGTGCGTGACTTTTACCCAGCCACGGCAATCATCAAGTTCAATTGTACGAAAGTAATGCCCCTCGCCAATATCTTCAATGTTAGTCATTTTTCTTGAGCGGAAAAAACTTAGCATTAATGGCCAGTCAAATGGTGCTTTATATGGCAGTAAGATTGTTACTTGGCTGTCGGATGCGATAGTTTTATTTCCTCTAATTTCACTGGGTGTGCTTTGGTATGCTTTCTGTATAACTTCATTAAAACGCCGGATGCTGTTAAAGCCTGCTGCAAAGGCGACATTCGTGACCGTCAATGGAGTTGAAATTAATAATTTATGCGCGAGCAAGAGCCGTTGTTGATGAAAGAATTCGCTCGGGGGTAATCCGTAATATTGTACAAATAGCCGGCGAATTTGGCGCTCGCTGATGCCAAGCTGCTCCGCACATTTTTGTAAACTATAGTTATTTTCATAATATGCGTGCGTTATCTGTTTAATTTTTCTCGGCAATGGCATATTGGGTGCTAATTGCGGAAAGCAACGTTTGCAAGGGCGAAAGCCCGATTGTTGCGCTAATTCTGCACTTTCATAGTAAGTTACATTTTCGGGCTTTGGTGGCCGTGCTGGGCAAATAGGGCGGCAGAAAATTCCAGTGGTTATTACCGCAGTAAAAAATTTTCCATCAAAGCGAATATCACGGCTTAGTCGTGCATTCTCACAAATTTCAACACTGAGCATATTTGTTTATCACCTTGATAACTTAATTTTAGTCGATCATACGTTAGGCAATGTAAATGACTGGCGACAATCGGACAAGGCCAAAAATATAATTTCTGTGTGTTTAAGTTTGAGAACTACATTTACATATGTATACAGTATGCAATAATGTCGGTGATAATTGATTCCTATATATTATGAGAACACCATGCTAACGATAAATGCTGAAACTGTTAACCAAGCTCTTGTTTTTCCAACACTTGTTGACGCGCTTAAATCTTCTTTTGCTAGTGATATTTATGTCCCGCCTCGTTTGCATTTCGATATGGCAAACCCAAAGGCTAGTCGGGAAACAACCTTGCTTATGATGCCTGCGTGGCAAGCAGGTGAGGTTGCGGGTGTAAAAATTGTTACGGTTGCACCGGAAAATGGCGATAAAGGTTTACCATCAATACAAGGCTGTTATTTACTTATGGATGTTGATACTGGCGCTATGATGGCAATGATGGATGCACCAGCATTAACTGCGCGAAGAACAGCTGCTGCATCTGCACTCGCCTCTCGGTTTTTATCAAGAGAGAATAGTGAAACTTTGCTAATGGTTGGAACAGGAGCTTTATCAAGCAAGCTTATTGAAGCCCATGCGAGTGTTAGACCGATTAAAACGGTTTATGTTTGGGGGCGTAATATGGATAAAGCACGGGCAATTTGCCAGCAAGTTTCACATTTAAAGCTAAATTGCCAAGCAATAGATGATATAGAAACCTACATTGCAAATGCAGATATAGTTTCTTGTGCAACCTTAAGCAAGGAGCCATTAATTTTTGGCAAGTACTTAGTACCAGGGCAGCACTTAGATATGGTGGGTTCATATCGACCAGACATGCGAGAAATGGATGATGAATGTTTGACTAAATCACGACTGTTTGTTGACAACTTTGAAGGAGCACTGCGTGAAACGGGCGATATGGCAATTCCCTTAAAAGAAGGGGTGATCAATAAATCACAAGTGGAAGCGGATTTGTTTGCGCTATGCAAACAAGAGTTTTTAATGCAACGAGCCAATGACGATATCACGGTATTTAAGTCTGTAGGTCACGCCTTAGAAGACTTAACAGCAGCTAAATTGGTTACCGATTTTGTTAAATCTTCTTAAGTTGTCTAAATATATCAGGGGAAGAGAATTATGACGGAGTTTTATGCTCGTAGAGAAAAGTTAATGCAGCAACTCGATGGCGACAGCGTAGTTATTGTTGTTGGGAATTGTGCCAAAACGCGCAGCAAGAATATTAATTACCATTTTCGCCCTGATAATGATTTATATTATTTAACGGGCTTTAATGAGCCTAATGCCGTAGCACTACTTCGACCAAAACATGAAAATGAGTTTGTGCTATTCGTTCGTGAAAACGATGCCGCAGCGGAAACGAGTTTTGGCGCAAGAGCTGGCCTAAGTGGCGCCAAAGAGTATTATCAAGCCAATGAAGCATTTTGCATTAAAGATATTCACACTGAGCTGCCAAACTTATTGGAACAACGGAGTAAAGTTTACCTGCTTGATGAGCAAGAGTTTTATAGTGACTATACAAATGCTTGGCTGCATCATCAGCGCCGAAATACAGGGTTTGATATCCCTAAAGTTTATCGACAGTTATTACCGCTTCAACCTATTATACATAATGCACGTGTTATTAAATCGAATGATGAAATTGCTTTAATTCGACATGCTGTTCAGGCTTCCATTCATGGTCATAAAGCTATGATGCGACTTTGTAAACCTATGATGAATGAATTGCAATTGCAGGCAATTTTTGATCGAGAAATTGCCAATTTTGGTTGTCGAGCGGTAGCATATCCAAGCATTGTTGCCAGTGGTAACAATGGCTGCTGTCTACATTATGAAGAAAATAATAGTCTCTTAAATAATGGTGACTTAGTGCTAATTGATGCCGGGGCTGAGTACCAACAGTATTGCAGTGATATTACGAGAACCTGGCCTATAAATGGCAAATTTACTCAAGCCCAGCAACAAATTTATCAATTGGTGTTAGCGGCAATTGATGCCGCTATTATGAAGATTAAACCGGGTTTGGCTTGGAATGAAATTTATCAAACTTGTATGCAGGTGCTGGCAAAAGGGCTTATTGAACTTGGTATTCTTAGTGGCAGCTTTGAAGAGGTAATGAAAAACGAATGTTATCGACAATTTACCGTGCATAAAACTGGCCATTGGTTGGGTATGGATGTTCATGATGTTGGTAGCTATCACGATGAAAACAATAAATGGCGTTTTCTAGAAGAAAATATGGTGTTCACGATTGAACCTGGCCTTTACTTTCCGCTTGACTGTATGGATGTGGATGAAAAATGGCGTGGCATTGCAGTAAGAATTGAAGACGATATTCTGGTTACTGCTACCGGGTATGAAAATTTGTCCGCTGCCATACCGCGCACAGTGACTGAGATAGAATCCTATATGCAGTCACTTTGAGTGCAAAATAGTTATTTTGTAAATAAAGCTAACTGATATTTGACTTTCTTACTCACTTCGATGTAAATAGTGCTAGGATTAATGTAGTAGCTAAATATTGGTTATTTCGCAATTTGTAAGCGGGTTTCATGGATAAGATAATGTCGAATAAAGGCGCATTTAACAATAAGTTAAGCCGACGTGTGTTTGTTTACATTTTCTTATGTAGTGCATTTCTCTCCGTGTGCTCAACCATGATCCAACTATATGTTGATTTCCAAAGTGGTGTAACAACCTTAGATAAGCGATTTCATAGTATAGAATTAAGTTTCAATCAGTCTATTTCTACTAGTTTGTGGGACTTTAATGAGCCACTTGTTGAACAACAAATTGGTGGCATTCAACGTCTGCCTGATATACGCCATGTTAAAATTACCACCAGTTTTGGTAAAGTTTATGAAGTTGGTGACATTATTGAAAACCCACCCAAAGTTGAAACGTACCCAATAACTTTTGAAAATAATACAATTGGTACTATGGTGATAACCGCCGACTACCAAGATATTTATCAACACCTTTGGCAGCGAGCCGGCTTTATCGTTACTTCAGAGTTTATTAAAATATTCATGGTGGCATTTTGCACTTTGTTTATTGTTCATTGGTTGATCACAAAACACTTATACCGTATCACTGCCTATTCAAAGGCGTTAAGTGGCCAAAACCTAGATGAACCATTAGAGCTGCATAATAGAAATCAAGAAACCGATGAACTTGATGAATTGGTGAGTGCCATCAATGACATGCGCCTAACGTTGAAAAATGACATTATTCAATTAGAAGATGCGGAAAACGCCTTGATTAACTTAAATGGTGATTTAGAGATCAAAGTTTATGAGCGCACCGCAAAGCTAGCTGAAAGTAATCAACAATTGCAGCAATCTTTAAATGAATTAACTTTAGCAAAAGACCAATTAGTGCAATCTGAAAAAATGGCTTCCCTAGGGCAATTAGTTGCTGGTGTTGCGCATGAAGTAAATACCCCGTTAGGGATTTGTGTTACCTCAGTTAGTGCATTAAAAGAGAAAATTGCCGAATTAAACCATGCATTAATTGAAGAAAAACTTACTAAAAAGCAATTAACCTCGATATTAAATATGTTTGTAGAATACGAGCAGATAATAGAACGCAGTTTGAATAAAGCGGTAGAATTAATTCGTGGTTTTAAGTCTGTGGCGGTAGAGCAACATACTGATCCGAAAATTAATATTAATTTGGCACAACATGTTGATGATATTGTGAATACGGTTAAAACATTATTTAAACAAAAAAACTACACGATTACGACCCATGTTGACCCTGACTTTACCTTAGTAACTTACCCTAGTGCATGGAACCAAATTTTAACTAATTTTTTGACTAACTCCCACATTCATGGTTTTGAAGACAGGATTGATGGCGAAATCAGTATTGATTTTCAGGCTAATGAGGAAAACCTTATTCTTATCTATAAAGATAACGGTAAAGGCATAAAAAGTGATGTAAAAGACAAAATATTCGATCCCTTTGTTACGACTAAACGTGGTTTAGGTGGCTCTGGTTTAGGTATGAATATTGTTTATAACTTAGTAAATACAAAGCTTGGAGGGTCAATTACAATTGCAGATAGCGAACATGGCTGTTGCTTTGTGGTTAAAGTACCTTTGCTAGTAGATGAAGAGGTTAGGCCGGTAAAAAAAGGTACGCCTGACTTAAAGATCATACCTTAGTTTACCATTTCAGCAATTTACAACTTACGCTAGATTATTCATCGCCTAATAAGGTTAGTACCATATTGGTGTAATTCACTAAACCTATTACTTGTTGGTTCTCAATGACAGGTGCGGTGTTAATACCAAAGTTCTCAAATAATCTCGCGCAATATCGAACATCCATTTCTGGCGACACTGACAATAACGGTTTTGCCATGATTTCGTATAAATTTACCCGCTCAGGGGAGCGGTCTTTAGCAATAACCTGCTTGGCAATGTCAGACAATAATACTAAACCAAACTCGTCATTTTCATGACGCTTGTTAATAATTAACGCGCTTACATTGTGCTGCTTAGCTAACTTTATGCCTTCGGCAACGGTTACCATACCGTCAGTAAATTGGTAACTGTCGGTGGTCATAGCATCTTTTACTTGCACTAATTTATGACTCATATTTCTTCCTCAATTTTACCTTTTAAACGTTCAACTTGATGGGCAACGCCAACAGCATCTTGTATGTCTATTTGTATTGCTATACCTTTACCTGGCTCTTCATCAAATCCAGCCACAGTTGCAATGCGTTCTAATATTTTTCGGCATAAGTGCTCTTCAACCACAAACATTAATACGTCGCGCTGTGTTTCAAGTTGCATACCAAAAAAAGTACGCTGGCGCTTAATACCTTCGCCGCGAGCATTATTAATAATGGTTGCTCCTGTTGCACCCGCCATACGAGCTTCTTTCATTACCTTCTCGGTAACTGCATCTTCAACAAATGCAATGATCAATTTAAAATGCATTTTTGCTTCTCACTATTAGTTAGTTTCTTGTTCGAATTTGTGTTAATTGTGCATAAGCCATTACCGCAATTATTGGAAAAAGACTGGCAAATGCAATAAGCCCAAAACCATCTATTAACGGACTTCTCCCAGGTATGGTACTGGCAAGTCCTAAACCTAAAGCTGCAACTAGGGGGACCGTTACCGTTGAGGTCGTAACGCCGCCAGAATCATAAGCTAAAGGTACAATCATTTTCGGACAGAAAAATGTTTGTACTACCACCACAATATAGCCACAAATGATGTAGTAATGTATTGGGTGGCCTACGACGATGCGATAACTACCTAAGGCAATACCAATGGCTACACCTATTGCCACCGCTATACGCAAACTATTTGCCCTAATACCGCCACCGGAAACTTCTTCGGCTTTTAATGCAACGGCGATAAGTGAAGGCTCTGCAATTGTGGTACTAAACCCTATCGCAGCGGCAAAAACATATACCCAAGTATAGTTTTTCCAGCTCATGGCATCGCTTGCTAATGATTCTGGATTAATAAAAGCTGGCGCTGTTAACTGCTCTGCCATCATTTTTCCAAGCGGAAATAGTGCTTTTTCGAGCCCCAGCAAAAATAGTGCAAGGCCAAGTAAAACATAGAAAAAACCAAAGCCAACTTGTTTTACATGTGGAATTGGTTTTCGAATCACCAATAACTGAAACACTAAAATTATCGACAATATAGGTAACACATCTACTACGGTTGCTTTTAAGGTGTTAAAAAACTCAAGTAATAAATCCAATTTAGTGAGCTCCATTGCAAATAGTACAAGTTGAATAAATCATTAACTAAGCACCATGCCATACGCCATAACGAATATCATAGGTGTAAGCGAGGCAAACGCGATCAGGCCAAATCCGTCTATCATAGGGTTTCGCCCTTTAATTGATGATGCTAAACCAACACCTAAAGCCGTTACTAGAGGTACAGTAATGGTTGAAGTTGTAACGCCACCTGAATCATAAGCAATACCGATAATCCAAGTTGGCGCAAAGGCAGTCATGATCACGACAACAACATAGCCACCTAAAATAAGGTAGTGAATTGGCCACCCACGAATTATGCGTAAAACGCCAATAACAATGGCTAAACCAACAGCAAAGGCAACCGTGTATCTTAAGCCGTTGGCATATTCATTTTGTGCAATATCTGATGTTGCAATAATACCACCGCTAGCGGCAACTGTGGCTGCTTCTGCAGCTACTGCAATTAAGGAAGGCTCGGCAACCGTAGTACCAAAGCCTAAACAAAAGGCAAAGGTGAGCAACCAAACAATACTGCCTTTTTTGGCAAAGGCTTTGGCCATAGACTCACCAATAGGAAACAGCCCCATTTCTAAACCGTAGATAAAAAAGGTTAACCCTAAAACGACTAACCCTAAGCCAATAAAAATATTGCCGATATTTGGCATAGGTTGTTGCAAAACTGCAAATTGAAAAAATGCGATAACGAGAGCTATAGGCAAAAGGTCTTTACAACTACCCAAAAGCGCCTTGAAGAAAATGGTAAGCTGTTGGTTCATATCGCTAAAATCTACCGTGATAAAATTTTATTATACGAGCCTGATCTCAGTAACTTATTGATCTAAAACAAGCTCAACGTCCATTGTTAATTAATAGTAGCATAGCGTTAATTCCCGGCTAGTGCTTTTAGGTTTTTTCTTGTTAGATGTTGTAATTTCACGGGTATTATTACTTTAGATTCTCACTAAACAAAAAAGTAGGCCGTTGCCGTCCATAAAATGCCAGCAAATGACGCTGCTAATGTGGCTGGCACTAATTGTGATTTTACATGGTCCATTAAATCACAGCCTGTTGTCATAGAACTGAGAATCGTAGTATCTGAAATTGGCGAACATTGATCGCCAAAAACACTACCGTTAAGTACTGTGGCAAAACATAGCATCATAAATAATTCTGGGTTTGCTAGCGCTTGGCTTTGACATATGGCCCATGCGAGTGGCATGGCAAGTGGAAAAGCGATTGCATAAGTTCCCCAACTAGTGCCTGTCGAAAACGCTATGATCATAGTGATCAATTGTAAAATAACTGGAAGGCACCAAAACGGTAGTTGTTCACCAAGCAAAGAAACCAAAAACAAGCCTCCTCCGGTTTCTTTGCTAATGCTACCTATTATTACTGCTAACATTAAGATAACCGAGGCAAATACCACACCTTTTAATCCTTGTGTAAAGCCGTCAATGACATGATGTAATGACATGCCTTTAATGATGGCAATAATCGCTGATAACAATAACGCAGCGCCAAATGCCCAATTGATTTTTGGCGAGCCAAGTAACACAAAGCTGCCAATGGCAATAGCAGTTAAGGTAACTAATGGCAGAATAAACTCAATTACATGTGGAGAGTAGCCTTGTGGCACGTCTGATTTTTGCAACTCTTTAGCACTTAACGGCTTTGCCATTGGTGCATCTAGTTTACCTTCCTCTTCAGCACGCTTTTTTGCTAATCGAATTCGCTTACCGGCAAAGGTAGTAATATTTATACTCAGTAAAAACGTGCCTGTTACAGCAAAAATACTATAAAAACTAAACGGAATACTTTGAAAGAAAAATGCAATTCTATCGGCTTCTGTAGCTAAAAATGAAACGCCTGGAATAAATATTAGTGCTTGAACATATGCCGGCCAAGCGTTGAAGGCAAGAATAGAAGCAATAGGAGAAGCGGTTGAATCAACAATGTAGCTCATTTCTTCATGGCTGACTTTCGCTTTGTCTGCCAGTGGCCTGACGGTTGTGCCCACCAGAACTGTACTCATGGTGCCACCTTGAAAAAATAATACTCCAAGCAGCCAAGAGACTAACTTTGCTGACTTTCTACCTTTAACAAAATGTGTTGTCATAAAGTTGGCAAAAGCTTGGGCGGCACCGGTTTTAGACCAAATGCCAAGCAAGCCACCGAGTAGCCATAAATAAAGTAACAATAATGCTGCGGTACCTTCTTTTGCCAGGTTAGGAATAATGACCTTGTCGGTTAAGTCATAGCGACCTAGCATAATTGCACCAACGACAATGCCGCCTAATAAAGCCGTTAAAGGTTCACGAGTTAATAAACATAAAATAATGGTGATAAATGCAGGCAATAAAGACCAAGCACCAAAATGAAATGCTGGCTTTAATAGTTTTAATTGTTGATCCTCATCGCTGACCCATTGCTGGCTTATCGTAGGTGCACTGGCGATATTATTTAAATTTTGCTGATTTAGGGGTGAATTTTTATATTGGCTAATATTTTCAATGATGACTTTTTGGCCTTTATAAATATAGCTAGCGATGCCTTTATTATCTGTGCTCACGTCATAAACATAACTTTGTTCTATCCATTTAGGTGATACTGAAGATTTAATGTAAATAGCTGAAAATACAGCAAGAATAAAAAAGATAAAAGCTAGTTTATTGTGTTTGGTTGACATAAAAGCTACTTATGATTTTTGTTATTTGTGCGTTTAATAAAATTACGATAACAGAAATTTTGTCACTTACTAGTGTGATTTTATGATTAGGTGAATATTTGTTGTGTGTTTTCTTTTATTGAATTAGAAAAGGTGCTGCAGCCAACGACGGGGATAAGCCGAAAGCCACAGCGAAACTTAGTTTGAAATGTTGTTAGGGGGCTTTGTTTATTAATTCAATTTAAAAATTACCAACCTCTAGTTAAAGCGGCTGATGCAAAATGGAGAAATATCAATATCGGTTTGTTGTGCTGTCATCACCTGGCCAATAAGTTTTCCGGTTATAGCACCTAAGGTTAAGCCTAAATGTTGATGACCCAGGGCGAAATATACCGCGTTATGCTTGGGTGCTTGGCAAATAACTGGTAGTGAGTCAGGTAATGACGGGCGAAAGCCCATCCAACGTTGATTTTCGTCAGCGTTTTCACTTGAAAAAATCGGAATATCATTCAATAAATGTTTCGCATTTTCATACAAGGTATTTGCCCGTTTCATATTGGCAGGTGTGGATAAGCCAGCGAATTCGACTGTGCCAGCCAACCTTAAACCATGCGACATAGGGGTCATGATAAATTTTCGTTCAGCCGATGCTACCGGACGCGTTAAGTTTGTCGAGGTAAGATCTAAACTATAACCACGCTCTGCTTCTATTGGCAATTGATAACCGAGTTGATTTAAAAGCGGCTCTGACCATGCACCAGTGGCAACAACTACTTTATCAAACTTGGCGCTACTACTAACGCCATTAACGCCGTCTGTAACATAGCTTATTTCGACTGCATTATTTGTTGTTGATATAGAACTAACTTCGGCTTGAAGCATTTTACAGCCTAATTGAAATGCTTGCTGTGATAGCACTTGGCATATTTCTAACGGGTTGGCTGTATGTGCAACATCGGTAAAATATAGTGAATAGTGAATGCTAGAGCTTAGGTTAGGCTCCAATAACAAGGTTTGGGCTCTATCAAGTAGTTTAACCGCTATGCCAGCATTCTTATACAGGTTGAAAACTTTAACAACATCCTGTCGGTTACTACTTTCAAAAACTAATAAGCTGCCTTGGCAGGTTAATAAGTGCTCTGCTTTTGCTGCCCTTAATAAAGGCTTGTAGTACTCAATAGCGTGCTTATTAAGGCTTTTTAATGCTTGGTAATTTTTTGTACGTTTACTGGTAAGCATATTCGCCATAAATTTAAAAAACCAGGGCAGGGCTTTTGGAAAATAGCTTGGCGACAAAGCCATTGGCCCTAATGGGTTAAGCAATAGCTTTGGTAATTGCCATAATAAACTTACTTCAGCGAGTGGAAAAACTTGCTCGGTAGCAAAGTGGCCAGCATTGCGTTTTGAACAGCCTTCACCTATGCCAGCCTTATCGATTAAGGTTACTTGAAAGCCTAAAGATTGCAATTCAAGCGCGCAGTTAATACCAATAATGCCAGCGCCTAATACGGCAACTTTTTGCTGATGGTTGTTTTGTGCTGTTTGTTCACTGTTCATTTTTACATCTTCTATTAAAAAATCTTACCGGAGAATTTCAAAAGGAGCTAAGTAAGTGTTGCTACCTTAATATAAAACCTTGTGGAAAAATGTCGTCGTCACTGAGCATAAATTTATGACATCCTGTGATATAAGCGCGCCCAGATACCCTTGGAATAACCGCTTGTTTACCGTGAAAATTGCACTCTTCTTGAATGCTTACCGTCATTTTTCCGCCAACAATACTTTCAATAACAACATCAGTTTTTGCTGATAATCCTTCTTTTTCTTGTAATAGGGCAACACGGCCACTGACCCCAGTTCCTGTTGGCGAACGGTCAACTTCGCCGTCGGCAAATACGCAAACATGCCGTGAATGAGAACTTGGCAGATCTGTTTTATTTGAATAGAAAATTGTGCCGTACAAGAAGCTTAAGTCTTGCTCAGTTGGATGATTGATATTGTAGCTATTCATGACTGCTTGCTTAATGGCGCGGCCGACGTCGATCAATTGTTGTTGGTTTGCTGGCGTACATTCGATGTTTAACGTGTCAGCATTTACATAAGCATAGTATGCACCGCCAAAGGCAATATCGTATATAATCTCACCATAGCCAGCTATCACAACTTTTTGCTCTAAAGCTTCAACAAATGAGGCAACATTATCAAAACTAATGGCAAGCTTGTTATTGTTATCATACTCAGCATAAGCTTTGATCAGGCCTGCAGGCGAGTCGATAGCAATCGCTTGATTTTTGCTCGGCATGGCTAGGTTTTCACTTTCAATGGCAACTGAAACTGCGGCGATAATGCCATGACCACACATGCTGCTATAACCTTCGTTATGCATAAATAAAATGCCGAACTCCGCATCTTTACTGCAAGGCTCTGTAATTAAAGCACCATACATATCTGCATGCCCGCGCGGTTCAAACATCAGTAATTTTCTTAAATTATCTAAGTTTTCACGTAAATATTGGCGCTTTTTTAGTATGGTATTACCTTTAATTTCTGGGTAACCCTGCGTAATTATACGTAGAGGCTCTCCTTCGGTATGAGCATCTATTGTGCTAATTGTTTGATAATTTGAAAAATTATGTTTAGTAAACCGCATGTCATTTAACCTAGAAAATAAATTTTAACGCTTATGCTTGTATGAATGCAAATATTGTATACAATATGCTATGTCATTTCTAGCAATAGTTTTAAAAAGCTAAATACAACTAATGGATCGAAAACGAATAATGAATAATCTAAATTGGCAAAGTGTAAACCCAGCAGTAACAACACTGCACTTTGATGATATGTTAATCAACTTGCAAGCAAGACATGCTATGGTTGATAGCCTAATTAAAGAAAGGGTTGATGGGCGTATTAAATCGTATGATTAAAGGTACTTATTTTTGTCTTGATGCACATACTTGTGGCAATCCGGTACGCTTAGTTACTAGCGGACATCCAAATTTACGCGGCAACACCATGAGTGAAAAGCGCCAAGACTTTTTAGAAAATTATGACTGGATCCGACAAGGATTGATGTTTGAGCCCAGAGGGCATGACATGATGTCAGGGGCTTTTTTGTATCCACCTTGCTCTGACAATGCTGACGGTTCAATTTTGTTTATCGAAACATCTGGCTGCCTACCAATGTGCGGACATGGCACTATAGGTACGGTTACCGCAGCACTTGAAAATGGTTTGTTAACGCCGAAAGAGCAGGGCAAATTAGTGTTAGATGTGCCTGCCGGGCAAATTAATATTGATTATCAAACGCAGGGTGAAAAAGTTAGCGCTGTGCGTTTATATAATGTTGCTTCTTACTTGGCTCATCAAGATGTGGTTTTAGATATTCCTGGGTTAGGAAAATTAACCGTTGATGTTTCCTACGGTGGTAATTTTTATGTCATTGTTGAGCCACAAGAAAACTTTCCGGGTATTGATGAATGGAGTGCTAGTGATATTTTACGCTGGAGCCCAATTATACGTGAAATAGCCAGTAAAACATTAGTTTGTGTTCATCCAGAAGATGAAACCGTTTGTGGGGTTTCACACGTATTGTGGACTGGAAAAACACAAACCTCAGGCTCTGACGCGGCTAATGCTGTGTTCTATGGTGATAAAGCTATTGATAGGTCACCTTGTGGCACGGGAACGAGTGCGCGAATGGCGCAACTTTTTGCTAAAGGTCAGCTGCAGGTTGGAGATAGCTTTGTGCACGAAAGCTATATTGGTAGCCAATTTGTTGGCAAAGTTGAAAGTACTACAGAGTTACAGACCCCAACCGGCACCATTGTGGCAATCAAACCGAGTATTCAAGGTTGGGCACATGTTTTTGGTAAAAACTGCATAACAATAGACGACAGCGACCCTTATGCGATGGGGTTCGTTGTGACATAGCCATAAATGGCAATTTAAGCTCAAAAAGCTTTAAAACATATTAAACAATATTGAAGAGATTATTATGACAATTACAGGTAAAAATTTAATTGCAGGTCAATGGTCTGGTGAAACTGAAAATGGCTTTGTTGCTTTTAACGCCATTGAGAATGTTGCTATGACAACTACATTTGCCGATGCTAGTTCACAAGAAATTGAAGATGCAATTACTGCAGCGCATCAGGCATTTACCAGTTATAGCCAGTTACCAGCAAGCAGACGCGCTGCTTTTCTAAGAAGTATTGGTGAACAAATTGTTGAGTTAGGTGATGTACTTGTAGAAACCGCTTGTGCCGAAACCGGCTTACCGGCAATGCGTATTCAAGGCGAGCGTGGCAGAACCGTGGGGCAATTAAATTTATTTGCTGACTTACTAGATAGTGGTGAATATCAAGCCGTCATTGATTTAGCAGATGCAGAGCGTACGCCATTACCAAAACCTGACACTCGCCTCGGTTATTTACCTTTAGGTGTGGTAGGGGTATTTGCTGCGAGTAATTTTCCATTAGCATTTTCAACTGCTGGTGGTGACACCGCTTCAGCCCTCGCCGCCGGTTGTCCAGTTGTGATGAAAGCGCATGCTGCACACCCTGCAACGGCCGAGCTTATTGCGCAAGCTATTTTAAAAGCCATTGAATTATCTGAAATTGATGCAGGTGTTTTTTCATTAATCCAAGGTAAAAATTATGCAATTTCAAGCCAAATTGTAACTCACCCACTCGTTAAAGCGGTTGGTTTTACTGGTTCTGAGCGTGTTGGCATGATTTTGCAAGAACAAATTAATCAACGAGCTGAGCCTATTCCATTTTATGGCGAACTGGGCAGTATTAACCCACAGTTTATTTTAGCAAATAAATTAAATGATGAAGCACAAGAGATTGCGACCGGATTAGTGGCTTCTTTAATGATGGGGCAAGGCCAATTTTGTACAAGTCCGGGTGTTTGGTTTGTTCTTGAAGGTGAGCAATATAAGGTATTTGCTGATACTGCTGCGGCAGAAATTTCAAAAACACAAGCTGGTGTAATGTTAACGCCAGGCATTGCCAATTCATATAAACAAGCCGTCAACCAATGGCAAGATGTTGCCGGTGTAGAATTGCTAGCACAAGGCCAAGCTGGTGTTGAGCATTTTTGTCAAGCAGCCCTGTTTAGTACTGATTTAGCGACATTTTCTTCTAATGCATTATTACGTGAAGAAGTGTTTGGTTCTTCGGCGCTTATTGTAAAATGTGCTGATTTTAATGAGATGATGCAAGCGATTAGCTTATTAAAAGGAAACTTAACTGCCAGTATTCATGCCCTTGAAAGTGACCTTGAGCAAGCTAAACAAGTAGCTTTGTCGGTAGCTCATAAGGTTGGTCGCTTGATTTATAATCAAATGCCAACCGGCGTGGAAGTATGTGCATCAATGAACCATGGTGGCCCGTTCCCGGCATCAACAGAAATTAGAACAACCTCTGTTGGCAGTGAAGCAATAAAACGTTTTCAGCGTCCAATTTGTTATCAAAACATGCCGAATGCGTTATTGCCATCGTTATTGCAGAGTAAATAAAGTCTAAGTTTTTCAATACTTTTAGATGTGAAATGAAAAGAGTTATGAGCAATAACTCTTTTTTTTTGTGTTTAGTGTGCGAATCTCTATAATAGCGGTAACATTTTTAGGAAGCCTTGTATGAGTATAGTATATAAAACCAGAACTCAATTAGTTGTTGAAACCCTTAGAGAAAAGATTTTAAGTGGTGAGATTAAAGCTGGTCAGCCGTTACGACAAGCCGCCTTAGCAGATGAACTTAATGTTAGTCGTATTCCTGTTCGGGAAGCACTATTACAACTAGAAGCTGAAGGGTTAGTGGCGTTTGAACCACACAAAGGCGCGACTGCAACTGAGCTAAATGCTGATCAAGTTGATGAATTATTTGAGCTTCGAGCTATGTTAGAAGCTGATTTGTTAGCAAATTCTCTACCGCAAATTAGTGATGAAAAACTCGAAGAAGCAACCCAGTTATTAAGAAAGTTAGATAAAGCATTAGGTAAAGAAAATGCAGCGAATACTTGGAGTGAATTAAACTCTGATTATCACAATTGTTTATATTCCGGTGCTGACCGCCCGCAAACACAAGATTTAGTCGATACCTTAAATAAAAATGCTGATCGTTATATTCGTATGCATTTACTTTGGGCTGGTGGCATTTCTAAAGCTGAGTCCGAGCACAATGAAATATTAGCTTTATGTAAAGAGCGAAATGTTGAAAAAGCTGTGGCATTATTAAAACAGCATATTTTAGGCTCTCGCGATGAAATTAAAGCGTTTTTAAATGAACGTGAATCTATTATTAGTGGCTAATTAGAAAATAGCACTCATTTCTAGCGTACTAAAAAGTCGATATTTGCTTGAAATTTATGATGTAAATTTGAGCAGATATTGACTTTTTTGCTATAAATCTATAGTATTCCCGCGCCTTCACGCCCCGAAAGATAACGATTTTCGTTTACATTGCCTATCATTAAAACAATGTCGGGATAAAGCAAAAGTTTTTAAATACAAGCCTATTCATTAGTTTGCTTGTATTTTTGATGTTTAACTCAAAGTTGAGAAAATAATGTTTGAATTACACGCCAGCAAAGCGGCAAATTTAAAGAATGATGTGCTTTCGGGTCTAACCGTCGCATTAGCATTAGTACCTGAGGCGGTTGCATTTGCATTCGTTGCTGGTGTTGAACCTCTTGTCGGCTTATATGCAGCCTTTATGGTTGGACTTATCACCTCTATTTTCGGTGGTCGTCCAGGAATGATTTCCGGTGCTACAGGTGCTATGGCTGTTGTTATGGTAAGTTTGGTTGCTATTCATGGCGTTGAATATTTATTTGCCACTGTGGTGCTAACCGGGTTACTGCAAATACTGGCCGGACTGTTTAAGTTGGGTAAGTTTATTCGCTTAGTACCGCATCCGGTTATGCTCGGTTTTGTAAATGGCTTAGCGATTGTTATATTCCTTGCACAACTTGGCCAGTTTAAAGTGGTTAACGATGCTGGCGTTATGGAGTGGATGCAAGGCAATCAACTTTATACTATGGCGGGTCTCATTGTTTTAACCATGGCGATTATTCACTTTTTGCCTAAATTAACCAAAGCGGTACCTTCGTCACTTGTTGCTATTGTTGTGGTGACCATTTTAGTACAAAGTCTAGATTTAGAAGCGCGCACTGTTGTTGATTTTGTGCGCGATATGACTAATGACCCAGCGGCGTCAATTGCTGGCGGATTACCGCAATTTAGCATTCCGAGCGTGCCATTTAACTTCGAAACCTTGCAAATTATTTTACCGTTTGCATTAGTATTAGCAGCTATCGGCTTAATTGAGTCGTTACTGACACTTACTTTAATTGATGAATTAACGGGGACTCGTGGCCGTGGCAATAAAGAATGTATTGCTCAAGGTACAGCAAATACCGTAACTGGTTTCTTCGGTGGTATGGGCGGTTGCGCCATGATTGGCCAGTCGATGATCAATGTTAACTCAGGCGGACGTGGTCGCGCCTCGGGTATTACCGCAGCATTAGCATTACTAGGTTTTATTCTTTTTGCCTCAGGGTTGATAGAGCAAATACCATTAGCAGCTCTAGTTGGTGTTATGTTTATTGTCGTAATTGGTACATTTGAATGGTCGAGCTTTAGAATTTTAGGCAAGGTACCTAAGGCTGATGCTTTCGTTATTATTCTTGTATCTGGTGTGACGGTTGCGACAGATTTAGCGATAGCGGTAGTGGTTGGTGTTATAGTTTCTGCATTAGTATTTGCATGGGAGCATGCTAAACACGTTATTGTTCATCGCTCTATGAATGAAAATGGCTCGACAGTTTATGATGTTAGCGGGCCATTATTCTTTGGTTCAGTTTCAAGCTTTTTAGAGCAGTTTGATATGGATAATGACAGTGATGACGTTATTGTCGAGTTTAAAAACTCGCGTGTTGCCGATCACTCAGCCATTGAAGCGATTGATACTTTAGCAGAGCGTTATATAAACCGCGGCAAGCAAATGCATTTGAGACACTTAAGTAAAGAGTGCACTCAGTTATTAACTAAGGCTGGAAGTTTAGTGGAAATAAATGTGATTGAAGATCCTGACTATCACATTGCCACCGATAAACTAGCTTAATCTTTTTTAACCGTGTGATTGAGTTATACTTAATTACACGGTTAAATTTATATTGATGTTGGTTGTTATAAATCGATGCAGTTAGAATTTTTTGATGTTCCAAGTCCTTGTATTGGTATTTGTCAGTCTGATGATAAAGGCCAATGCTTGGGTTGCTTTCGTACTAGAGATGAGCGCTTAAATTGGACATCATTAGATTCAAACGCTCGACAAAAAGTTATTAAACGTTGCCAACAAAGAAAGAAACGGAAAAATGCGCCAGCCAAGGAAAAAGTTGTCATTATTGACACAAATAACGCACAGCAACAACCGTCATTGCTTGAGCCAACAGCTAAACGTAAATTAGATAATAGTAGCGATTTAGATTTTGGCGACTTCGAGTTGTAATTTTATACTCGCACCACTTACCGCAAATAATCGTTAATTCGACGCAATTTTTTATTCGACACCCTATAGATGCTTGTTGTTAACAAGATTTCATAATATTGTATATTGCTAATATTATGTTAACACTGATGCGCCGTTAGTTATTAATAGTAAAGCCCGCACTCAATAATAATAAAAACTCATATACTTCTGCGAAAAGCTTGGCGCTTTTTCAAGGGATATGAAGCACAAAAGGAATAATCTTATGCAAAAACTTCTACCATCTTTTGCGATGGCAGCAATTTCTGTCGCCTTAACTGGCTGTTTGCAGAGTGAGCAACAAGATGCAAAAGTTGAAATTAATAAAAACCCTTACCCAAGTACCTACAAAGCATTACCACAACAAACAACTCTGATTAAAAACGCGACAGTATTAACGGGGACTGGCGCGCGCTTAAATAGTACAGATGTATTAGTTGTTGATGGCAAAATTAGCCAAATTGGTGAAAACTTAACAGCAGTAGGTGCACAGGAAGTAGATGCGAAAGGTAAATGGGTAACACCGGGGATTATCGATGTTCACTCACATTTAGGAGTTTATCCTAGTCCGTCGGTTGAGTCGCACTCCGACGGTAACGAAATGACTTCTCCTAATACTTCAGAAGTTTGGGCTGAACATAGTGTTTGGCCGCAAGACCCTGGCTTTCAAGCTGCACGTGCAGGTGGTGTCACAACATTACAAATTCTTCCGGGCTCAGCGAATTTATTTGGTGGCCGTGGTGTTACGCTTCGTAACGTTCCAAGTGAAACCATGCAAGGCATGAAATATCCTAGCGCACCTTATGGTTTAAAAATGGCATGTGGTGAAAACCCTAAACGTGTTTACGGTAGCCGTAAGGTTTTGCCATCAACGCGTATGGGTAATATGGCCGGTTACCGTATGGCTTGGGCGGAAGCAACTGAATATAAACGAGCTTGGGAGAAGTATGAAGCCGACTATGCAGCCGGTAAAAATCCCGAGGCTCCAATACGTGATATTGAGCTAGATACCTTAAAAGGTGTATTAGACGGTGATATTTTAATTCATAACCATTGTTATAAAGCCGAAGAAATGGCCATGATGATTGACTTAGGTAAAGAGTTTAATTACCACTCTGGCACATTCCACCACGCAATTGAAGGTTATAAAATTGCCGACAAGCTAGCGGAAAATGGCAACTGTGCTGCAATGTGGCCAGACTGGTGGGGCTTTAAAATGGAAGCTTATGATATGGTTCATGAAAATGTAGCCATTGTTGATGCTGTGAAAAACTCATGTGCTATTGTTCATTCTGATTCTTCAAGTACTATTCAACGATTAAACCAAGAAGCGGGTAAAGTTATGTACCGTGCAAATGACAATGGTTTTGAAATTAAGCCAGAATTGGCCATTACTTGGATCACTGCCAATGCCGCTAAATCTTTAGGATTAGCTGATGAAACAGGTAGTTTAGAAGCCGGTAAAAAAGCAGATGTTGTTATTTGGAACCAAAATCCATTTAGTGTTTATGCCCAAGCTGAGCAAGTATTTATTGATGGCGCAAAAGTATACGATCGCCATGATGAAAAATACCAAGCGAAAAGCGACTTCCTACTAGGTCAAAGATAAGGTTAAAAACAATGAAGCATATTAAACTATTTAAATCATCGTTAGTTGCTTTGGCTCTAGCTACTAGTTCAAGCGCAAGTTTTGCTGAAAGTTTTGCCATTACCAATGCCACCGTACATACCGTAACGGAACAAGGTGTTTTGGAAAAAGCGACAGTCATCGTCGAAGACGGTAAGATTATTGCGATAAATCCTGACAGTGTTAGCGCTGATAACGTCATTGACGCAGAAGGGAAAATTTTAACGCCAGGCTTTATTGGCTCTATGAACCAAATGGGTTTAGTAGAAGTTGGCGCTGTCGCTAGAAGCCGTGACGCCGGAGATAAAAAGGCAGACATAACTTTTGATGCGAGTTTAGCGTTTAATCCGCGCTCTACCGTGATCCCATACAGTCGTAAAGGTGGCATTACCAGTAATGTTGTTGCCCCTCGTGGTGGCGAAGACATGTTTAAAGGACAAACCTTTGTTGCTGATTTATCGGGTGAATTTGATAGTGTACGCGTGAGTAACAACAATGTGATTATTGACTTAGGCGCTAAAAGCAAAGGCTCTAGAGCATTAGAGTTACAAAAGCTGCAAGTTAAATTAGAAGATGCCACTAAAAAACTAGCGAAAGCGAAAGAAAAGACCAAAAAAGAAAAGAAAGATGCCAAAGAGCCAAGCCGTGAAGCGAAAGTGATTAATGCACTACTTGCTGGTGATAAAGCCCTTGTGGCATATGCTGATAGAGCAACAGATCTATTGGTATTGTTAAAACTTAAAGAAACCTATGGTCTTGATTTAGTTTTAGTTGGCGCGGCGGATGCAATCTTAATTGCAGATAAAATAGCGGCGGCAAAAGTACCTGTGGTAATGGCAGCGTTAGATAATTTACCTGGTAGTTTTGACTCATTACACACATCGCTTGAAAATGCCGCTAAATTGACGGCTGTAGGTGTAAATGTCGCATTAACGGTCGATGGAGACACGCATAACCTGTATCAATTACGTTTTCATGCTGGTAATGCCATTGCTAACGGTTTATCACGCGAAGATGCACTTGCTGCGGTAACGGCTAATGTAGCTGATGCATTTAATTTGCAAAGTGGTCGTGTGGCGGTTGGTCAAGTTGCCGATTTAGTATTATGGAGTGCTGACCCATTTGAGTTAAGTTCTTCGGTGGCTAAAATTTGGATTAACGGTAAAGAGTATTCAACACAAAGCCGTCAAGACAAACTTAGACAGCGCTACACAACAGATAGCAACATGCCAAGAGCTTATTCAAAATAACTTAACAAGTTAACGAAAGCTTAATAAAAAACCACGCTGATGCGTGGTTTTTTATGTACGGGAAGTACTATATAAAGCGCATACAAGGGGGTAGGAGCTTATATGTACAGGGCGTACGGTCCGTTTTGAGCTCCAGGAAAAACTAACTAGCTAGGTCCAGTAAGCAATAACGTTGATGCAAGGATCTGTAGCCGCAAAATAGTTTTTACAATATCAAGTATAGAAATTATGTTTTGAAAGTGGCTTTGGATACTTTTGTACTTTCATCCCTTATGGCAATCACCTAAACTCAAACGTTCTTTTACGCAGTTAAGTTTAAATTGATGACATCAGAAACATTATTGAAAAACGACTATGGTCAAGCTGATTTATTTCAGTATTCGGATGATATACAAGTTATTAAATTTGACCACCAAAATAGCAAAGGTGAGGTTAGTTTGCATGGCGGTCAAGTATTGTCATGGCAGCCAAAAGGGCAGCAGCAAGTTTTCTGGTTAAGTGAAAATAGTCATTATTCGTCTTCAAGCGCAATTCGTGGTGGCATACCTTTGTGTTGGCCATGGTTTGGTGGTGATGTAAAGTCTGTTAGCGGCGAGATAGTTAAAGCGAGTAATCATGGTTTTGCACGGCAAAGTTTGTGGCATTTAGATGATATAAGTATCTCTGCCGAAAATGTTACTATTGTGCTTTCATTAGCGGGTCAGCAGTATTCTTCTTTTTGGCCTAGCGCTTTTAAACTAACGCAAAAACTAGTATTTGCCACAGAATTTCAGCAAACCTTAACTATGGCTAATTTATCTGAACATTCGGTTGAATATACGGGAGCACTGCACAGTTATTTTTGCGTCGGTGATCCAGAGCAAGTTACTGTGAACGAACTCGACTTATATCGCTATGATGATAAGTTAACAGGTAAGCAGCATCAGCTTTCAACGCTTGTTCACTGTATGGGGCCAATTGATAGAATTTACCATGACAATCAAAGTAAGACCATTATTGATAACAAGTGGCAAAGAACCATTACCATTGACAGTGTTAATTGCCAACAATGGGTGTTGTGGAACCCAGGGAGAGAGGCTGTAGCGTCAATGGCCGATATGCATCAAGGCAGTGAGCAAGAATTTGTTTGTTTAGAAGCGGCAAATACACAATGGCAAAAAATAGCTAGCCAAGAAAGTGTTAGTATTAGCCAACGTGTGAGTATTGAAGCGCTATAAACTTTGCTAAACCAAATTTAGCTTAATTAAAAATAACACTTTGGTTTCGACCATTGTGCTTTGCTTGATATAGGGCTTTATCTGCACAGGAAATATAGTCTTCGATGTTATTGTTTACTAGTGGCAAGGCACAAATACCAAAACTGACGGTGGTGGTGAAAGAACCGCTGGTACTGGATAATGGAAATGAAATTTCGGCAATTTGCTTTCTAACTCTTTCAATGATGAGCTGAGCTTGCTCTGCGGTGGTGTCAGGAAGTAGCATGACAAACTCTTCACCACCCCAACGACCAACAATATCAACTTGGCGCAATGTTAGGGCTAATTGCTCAGAAATAACGCGCAAAACATCATCACCGACAATATGACCATAGGTATCATTAATATTTTTAAAGTTATCAATGTCGGCCAGCACCACACAAAGGGAAGTGTTATTTTGTGCGATATCTTCAAAGCGCCAATGGATATGGCTACGATTAGGTAATTGCGTTAAATAATCAGTTTCTGAGTCTTTAATTAATTTCGATTTGAAATAACTAATAATATTTAATAAAACAATATAAAAGATAAATGAAATAATAAAGAAAATAACAAATCGCCCTATAAATATTTTCCAATACTCATTTTGCTGTGAGGCGGGCGGTGAAACAATAAACATGCGCCAGTTTAACTCTTGAATAGGCATTTGAGAAATCAACAAACCTTCTTCTGTGGTATACATGACTTCGTTAGTTAAATTTAAGTCTGAACTATTATTAGCTGTTAATGATTGAAACCAAGAAAAGTCACTTAAGCGTGTAATGGCATCTTTTCTATGGTGGCTCTGGGTTTGCATAATGGCACTTGAAGATAAAGTTACTATGTTGTTACTATCTACAAAATAAAGCTCGAAGCCAAAGCGGTCGCTATAGTCTTGAAATTTTTCCGCGAAGTAATTTAAGTCTATACCCACCCCAGTAAAACCTAAAAATTCCCCTTGTTGATTGACAATTCTATTGTCGAAATAAAGGTGAGGATCTTCAGCATTGCCGATATCGGTAAATTGGTCACCAGGTAATGATTTTAAACGATGAAACCATTCGGCAGCTGCACTGTTGAGCATGGTTTCTTTGGCATTAGAATCAACCATTAAATTATGCTTTTCAAGTGCGATAAACGATAGCATATTGTAAGACTTTGAAATTCTGTCTAAATAACTAATTAGGTATTCTTTATCTATGCTGGCTCTGTCTGCATAATCAACGATTAGTTGGTTATTGGCCATAAAGTTAGCAACACTTAAGGGGCGGAGGATTTCACTAGTCACCAATGAAAATAGTGGTGTAATAGCCGCATGTTGCTTTTCATTATGGCTATTGATTATTTCTTTAAATGTGAGAAATGACGTTAATATAATCGTTACTATGGTGACAAAAAAAGTTACCGCTATGTAGCGATCGAATTTATTTCCAAACTTCATTAAATCTTATTTGTACCAAGTATTCATGCTTATAATCTATTTATAGCGCGAATACTTGTGATAAGCCACGTCTTTATTATTAATTTTCTACGCTAGCTGCAAAACTTTATACTTTATGTGCTGTGTTGCTAATTCACACGCAAGTATTTTTTTAATAACGCATGTGTAAAGCTGGTTTTTAAGTAAAACCCACGAGGCAAGGTTTGAAATGGTTGGCCATGGCGGTTAAATGCTTGAGTTTTTGCTTGGCTATTTGCGGCTTTAGGGCGCAATTGCAGGACTTGGCCATGTTTGCCATGTATATTTTCGACATCGCCAAGCACTATCATGTCTGTTAGTTCTTGCCAATCAAGCGCCATTAATTGTTCTTCTTCTGGTGAAGGAGACCAAATAAATGCTGTACCAACAATACGGTCTTCTACTGGAATTTCACGTTCTGAAACCACAGGAACCCAAAGTACACGCGCTAACTTATGGCGAATATGACTGGTTTGCCATTGTGCGCCGACTAAGCCTGTAAGTGGTGCTACACAAACGAATGTCGTTTCGAGCGGTTTACCTTGAAAGTTAATGGGCAGAGATTTTAATTCAATCCCTAATTGTGGGAAGTCAGGCTCAGGTCGAGAACCTGCAGTTGCGCCTAATACTTGTTCTAATAATAGACCAACCCAGCCTTTTTCCCGCTTTAAATCTTTTGGAACAGCAACGTTTATTGACTTAGCAATTTCACCAAGTGTCATGCCGGCTAAGGTTTGGGCTCGTTCAAGCAGTTCAGCTTCATTTAAAGGGGGCGTTGTAGCTTTCAAGGTATATAGCCAGCGATCTGTAATGGCAATATTATCAACCGAATAGCTATCTTTGAGCAAGCCGAATTTTATGCCTTACTGAATATGGCAAGCTTTTGAGTTTGAAGGTAATTGGAAAAACTTAATTGAAATTAGTGACAATTTCCATTTGCCCAAATGCCTATAGTATGGAAGAATCAATACCATTATTAATGCTGTCAGGAGCTCCTTTGATAGATGCCGAAGGCTACAGAGCCAACGTCGGCATAGTAATAATCAATGATAGGGGACAAGTGTTTTGGGCACGTCGCTTTGGTCAGCATTCTTGGCAATATCCACAAGGTGGAGTTGACGAGGGTGAGTCTGCAGAGCAAACCATGTATCGGGAATTATACGAGGAAGTTGGTTTAAAACCTGAACATGTAAAAATTGTAGCAACGACTAAGCACTGGCTAAGATACAAATTACCGAAAAGATTAATCAGGCACGAAAGTAAACCCGTTTGTATTGGTCAAAAGCAGAAATGGTTTTTATTGAAACTAACGGCACCAGAATCCGCGATTAATTTATTACATTCAGATCACCCTGAATTTGATGATTGGCGTTGGGTTTCTTACTGGTATCCAGTTAGACAAGTTGTATCATTTAAGCGAGAAGTTTATCGCAAAGTAATGAAAGAGTTTGTATTAGCGGCAATGCCTAGTTATCGTCAAGATCGACGTCGACGTCGTGCTTAACAGAGTCCATCTAAGATTATTATTATGTAATGTATATAGCTCACTTCGGTGAGCTATTTAATTTTACCCCAGAGAATTTGGCAAAATGGTTATGTTCATGGATGACATAATACCTGCCAAATATATACTCGCTTTTACGTCTAACTTGCGATACTTCTAATAGATGTAAAGGTAAATGCAATAATTATAGGGATTATAATGCTTACTACTTTGCGCAAAATTGTACTTGAATTCAGTCAGGCCGCAGAACTCGAGCCGGCTTTGTTACGACTTGTCACGCAAGTTAAACAGGCATTATCAGCGCAATGCTGCTCAGTATATTTTGCCGATCACCAAAAGCAACATTTCCTATTGATGGCCTCTGACGGTTTAGCCGAAGATGCCTTTGGTCGCACTAGTATAGGTTTTACTGAAGGCCTCATTGGCCTAGTTGGGCAACGTGAAGAGCCGATTAATGTGGCTAATGCTCAGCAACATCCAGACTTTATTCATGCGCCAGAAGTTAAAGAAGAGCATTTTCAGGCTTTTTTAGGTACACCTATAATTCATCAGCGTAAAGTGCTTGGCATTTTAACTGTGCAACAAGAGCAAGCACGGTATTTCTCTGAAAATGAGGAAGCGTTTCTTGTCACCTTATCTGCCCAGTTGGCTAACGCAATGGCAAGTATAGAAGCACAAGGCTTGCTGGAGATTTATGATAACCACTTTTCTTTAGTCAAAACTCATAAGGGAATTGGTGGTGCTCCAGGTATTGCAATGGGCACAATGGTTATTGTGCATCCTATTGCTGACCTTACTACCGTAGCTGCCACTAAGGAGCCAAATAGCTCCGAGCAAGTTAATCGCTTTACTGAGTCAGTTTCAGTCACAGTTAAAGGTTTTACTGTGATGGGTAAAAAACTTAAAAATATTATTTCCGACAGTAGTTTAGATATTTTTGATGTTTATACACAATTACTAGAAAGTGAGCATTTTAAAAATGAAGTGATTGCCAAAATACAACAAGGTTGGCGAGCTGAAAGTGCTTTAAAGATAATTGTTGATAGCTATGTTGTGCAGTTTGAAGAACTAGAAGACGATTACCTAAGAGAGCGGGCAAGTGATATAAAAGATTTAGGAAATCGCTTATTACAAAACCTACAACGCCATGTTATTGCTCAGCAACAATTACCAGATAAGTTTTTATTAATAGCAGAAGATGTTACTGCATCTATGATTGCTGATCATCAACATCTAGGCTTGCAAGGAATTGTTTCAATAAGCGGCTCGAATAATTCACATGCTGCTATTCTTGCAAAGGCACTTAATATTCCAGCGGTGATGGGACTTGAATATTTGCCTATGCAGCAATTACATCAACAGTACGCCATTCTAGATGGTTATTCTTGCCAGTTGCATGTGGCACCTACTGACGCCTTAATTAATGAATATCAACATATTTTATTAGCGGAAAAACAATTACAGCAACAAGTTAGGCAAGTTGCTCACCTACCTGCCGTGACCATAGATGGCCATAATGTTAGCTTAATGGTTAATAGTGGTTTGTCTTCTGGCTTTGAATTTACACATAATGTGGGGGCAGACGGTGTCGGTTTGTATCGTACAGAAATTCCCTTTATGAATCGCAGTTGTTTCCCTTCTGAACTAGAGCAAACTGTCTTGTACCGTCAGGTTTTAGAGTCATTTAAAGGTCAGCAAGTAACCATGCGAACGCTTGATGTTGGTGGCGATAAATCACTGCCTTATTTTCCTATAACAGAAGCAAACCCATTTTTAGGCTGGCGGGGTATTCGCATAACGCTCGATCATCCGGAAATATTTTTGCTACAAATTCGCGCAATGATGAAAGCAAATCTTGGGCTGGAAAATTTAGCCATTATGTTACCTATGATTTCTAACTTAGGCGAAGTAGATGAAGCTATTCGTCTTATAAATCAGGCATATTATGAATTATCGGTGGAATTACCTACAAATAATGAGACGCAGTTAGTTAGGCCTAAAATTGGCGTTATGATTGAGGTACCGAGTATTATTTTTCAGCTTGAAGATTTAGCTAAAAAAGTGGATTTCTTCTCTGTTGGTAGTAACGATTTAACTCAATACTTACTTGCCGTTGATCGTAACAATAAACGTGTAGCGAGCTTATATGATTTTTACCATCCGGCTATTTTGCGGGCACTAAAATTTATTGCCGATAAAAGTAAGCAGCAAAATATACCGCTGAGTATATGTGGTGAATTGGCCAATGAACCTGTAGGTGCCTTGCTGCTGCTAGCAATGGGCTATGATAATTTAAGTATGGGGGCTCATAGTTTAGCAAAAGTTAAGTGGGCTATTCGTAGTGTTGAATATGTGCAGTTACAAAAAATATTATCTAGCGTGTTAAGCTTCACCTCCTCAGGACAAGTACATAACTATATGCACCAGCAATTAACTCAAATGGGCCTGGAAGATTTTGTACGAGTCATGCCGTAGCCATTGTGTTATTCTCGGTGGTATTATTTAAAGGCTTTATTTGGTTAATTAATGTCAATGTTTGTCAGCGTTTTCCTAGCATGTACCTTATTAGGAGCAGTTGTAGGATTTTTTGCGGGATTACTCGGTATTGGCGGCGGTTTGATTATAGTGCCCGTTTTGGTTTATTTATTACCTTTATTGGGTATTAGTCATGAAATTGCTTTACCAATGGCCTTAGCTACCTCACTCGCTTCCATTATTTTTACATCTTCTTCAGCCACGCGAGCACACCATAAAAATGGCAATATACCTTGGCCTATTGCTAAGCAGTTAATTTTTACTGTGGCTATTGGCGGTGTAGTAGGTGCAATAATTGCGGGTTCGTTGTCACTAGCTGCATTAACTAATTTATTTGCTAGCGCTGTATTCCTTTTAGCAATTTACATGTTTTTGTCGATTAAGATAGAGCGCAGCATTGCTTTACCAAATCATGGCATACTTGCCATTATCGGACTAGTTACCGGCATTATTGCAAGTTTAATGGGCATTGCTGGTGGTGCTATTTTAGTTCCGGTTTTGATGTACTGTTCATTGGCTATGCGCCAAGCAATCGGTGTTGCGACTGTTTGTGGTATTGTTGTTGCGCTTTTTGGTGCGCTTGGCTACATAATTATTGCTCCACAGCCATCCTTAATGCCATCTTGGAGCTTAGGTTATATCTATTTGCCAGCATTGCTCGGTATTATTTTAACCTCATCACTGTGTGCACCCATAGGAGTTAAAGTGGCAAGTTCATTACCTATCCCAATTCTTAAAAAAGGTTTTGCGCTATTTCTTATGTTAGTGGCAATTAAAATGATGTTGTAGTGTTAATAGTTTTTGCCACATCTGCAAATATTAGGCATAATTTCAGCCACTATTTATGGTGTTAAGAATAGCAATAAAACTACGTTTGCGATGGTCGGAAATATCAGACTTAAGCCTTGTAGTTAAGCCATATTATTATTTTATCAACGACTAAATTTATTGATTTTTAAAGGACAACCGAGTGAAAGCATATCTTGATTTAATGCGTCAGGTTCGTGATGAAGGCATTGAAAAGTCAGATCGAACAGGTACCGGAACTAAGAGTATATTTGGCCATCAAATGCGTTTTGATCTTGCCAAAGGCTTTCCATTAGTGACCACTAAAAAATGTCATTTAAAATCAATCATTCATGAGCTACTCTGGTTCATTAAGGGCGAATCAAATATTGCCTATTTAAAAGAAAATGGCGTTAAAATTTGGGATGATTGGGCAACCGAAGATGGTGAACTTGGCCCTGTATATGGTGTGCAGTGGCGTAATTGGCCTGCGCAAAATGGTGAAACTATTGATCAGCTTGCGCAGTTAATTGATGATTTAAAGAATAATCCCGACTCTCGTCGTCATATTATCACAGCTTGGAATCCGGCGCTTTTACCTGATACGTCAATTAGCCCTGACGCTAACGCCGCTGCTGGTAAGCAAGCACTCCCTCCGTGTCATACCTTATTTCAGTTTTATGTCCTTAACGGCAAATTAAGTTGTCAGTTATATCAGCGTAGTGCCGATATATTTTTAGGTGTGCCGTTTAATATTGCAAGCTATGCATTATTCACTATGATGATTGCTCAGGTTTGTGATTTGGAACTAGGTGACTTTGTTCATACCTTTGGTGACGCACATTTATATTTGAATCACTTAGAGCAAGTTGAAGAGCAACTTTCGCGAGAGCCTTTGCCATTGCCAACGATGGCAATTAATCCTAATGTTAAAAGTATTTTTGATTTTACTTTTGAGGATTTTGAATTACAAAATTATCAAGCGCATCCGCATATTAAGGCACCTATTTCGGTGTAATGCTGCGTTTTGTTGTCACTGGTAATTCAATAACAAAAAAGGAGCGTAAAGCTCCTTTTTTGTTATTTATAAATGCTGTTAGCCATGCATACGAAGAAATTTTGCTAGTAGGGCTTCTTCATCTTCAATTTTGTCTGGATCGGGTTTGATACAGTCGATAGGGCATACGGAAACACAAGTTGGCTTATCGTAATGGCCGACACACTCAGTACATTTATCAACATCAATTTCATAAACATTTTCTCCCATTGAAATTGCTTCATTTGGACATTCAGGATCGCACATGTCGCAGTTAATACAGCTGTTTTCAATGAGTAATGCCATAAATTATTTTTCCTGATTTTGCGCAAAAGGATGACGCGTAGTACCACCTTCAGTGAGGTAGCGCATAATAATGCCAAATGACAAATCAACGCTAGTGCCGAGCTCAATGGCAACCTTATGACCTGAGCCTTTGGCATCTTCAACCGGCTCACCTTTTAAATTTTGCATTTTAGTTAGCGTAAAGCTTTGATTTCCCGAAGGCGTCATCAGTTCAAGCTCATCACCTATTAAGAATTTATTTTTAACGTCAATTTCAATTAAGCCAGTCGCTTCGTTACGGCCAATAACTTCACCAACAAATTGTTGAGTGTCGCTTTTTGAGTATCCGTAATCATAGTTTTGCGTATCACCGTGACGATGGCGCTGTAAAAAGCCTTCGGTATAACCCCTATGTGCCAAATGTTCTAAATCGGTGTTTAACCGACCATCAAATGCTTTGCCGTTAACGGCATCTATCATTGCTTGGTTATAAATTTGTGCCGTTCGGGCGCAATAGTAAAATGACTTAGTACGGCCTTCAATTTTTAATGAGTGTACCCCCATTTTTACTAAACGCTCAACATGCTCTACCGCACGCAAGTCTTTTGAATTCATGATGTATGTGCCGTGCTCATCTTCAAAGGCTGGCATATATTCGCCTGGACGCCCTTGTTCTTGTAATAAAACGACATCTTCAAAAGGCTTTTGTTCTGGCACATATATTTCGGCCGGTTGTTTAGCGATAATATCACCGGTTTCGGTTTCTTGTGCAGGATGGCTATCGTATTTCCACCGACAAGAGTTTGTACAAGTGCCTTGGTTTGGGTCACGTTTATTAATATAACCAGATAGTAAACAACGGCCTGAATATGCCATGCACAATGCACCATGAACAAAAACTTCTAATTCAATTTCGGGGCAACGAAAACGAATTTCTTCTATTTCATCTAATGATAATTCGCGAGAGAGAATTACACGTTCTATGCCTTGCTGGTGCCAAAACTTAACGGTTGACCAGTTTACGGCATTAGCTTGCACAGAAAGGTGAATAGGCATGTCAGGAAAGTTCTCACGAACCATCATTATAAGCCCGGGATCAGACATGATAAGGGCATCAGGCCCCATTTCAATAACTGGCTTTATATCGCGCAGAAAAGTTTGTAGCTTACTATTATGCGGGGCGATGTTGTTTACCAAGTAAAACTTTTTGCCGAGTGCGTGTGCTTCGTCAATACCTATTTTTATGTTTTCTAAACTGAATTCGTTATTACGTACTCGAAGTGAATATCTTGGCTGACCTGCATAAACGGCATCGGCGCCATAGGCAAAGGCATAGCGCATGTTTTTTAGACTTCCAGCAGGGGACAATAATTCAGGTTTGAGCATAATAAAATTCAACATAATAAAAGCGGTCGCGCATTATAATGTAGTTTAGTTACTGTTATCAGGATTTGTTATGTAAGCTTGATCTTGATCAATGTATTAGCGATGGAAAACAACTTTGGTTATGTGCGTTAAGAAAATAGAAGGTGATCACTATAGCAATTATTTTTTACTTTTATTGTCGTAATTTCAATATATTGTGCTAGATTTATTTATGAATTAATACTAATAAAAAGGAAGATTTATGGGCGCAGAAAATGCACTTTACACTATACTTGTTGAAAAAATTAAACAAGATGCTCTAGTACTACCTACCTTACCTGAAATAGCGTTAAAAGTTCGAAAAGCTGCCGATGATCCAGAAATAAATCTTGGTAAAATGAGTGAAATTATAGCTCAAGACCCAGCATTATCTTTAGGCATGTTAAAAGTGGCGAATAGTGTTGTTTTTGGTCGTACCGTAAAGGTTGAAACTGTTGCGCAGTCAGTTACCCGTATTGGTTTAACGCAAATAAAAAGCATTGCAACGGCAATGGCGGTTGAGCAAATGTTTGTTTCGGATAGTCCAATAATTTCCGAGTATATGCAGAAGTCTTGGAACAAAACTGTGGATGTTGCTTCAGTCGCTATATCGTTAATGACTATTTATTTGCAAAAAAATAAGCATGCGGCGTTTTCACTAGACACTATAACATTAGCGGCATTGGTGCATAATATAGGTGTGTTGCCAATTTTAACTGAGGCTGAAAATCACCCTGAGGTATTTGCTAATCCAGCCTTTATTCAGCAAGCCATTATTAAGTTTTCTAATGAAATTGGTGCCGAAGTAACAAAGGCATGGGAGTTTCCAGAAGAGTTTACCGAACTAGTGTCTGCTTGGAATGATTTATCGGTACTTCCTAAGGAAGTGCATTATCTTGATTTTATCCGTGCAGGCGCGGTTTACCATGAAATTTTTAAAAGTGAATCAACTCGCGATATTTTATTAAAAAGTTATGTCACTAAGGAAATTCTGCCAGATGTTGACTATATGGCATCAGAAGAATTTGAAAGTCTGTTAAGTGATGCCAGAGCCATGTTTAACTAATGTATTTTATTGTTACTTAAGGCAAATTTTAACAATTTAAAAAGGCGCTAAAGCGCCTTTTTAAATTGTTAATGGTACTACTCTTCTAGGTAATCTGTTGCTTTCAATGCAAATTCAGCCAGTAAATGGTCAATAAAACGGTTAAGCTCGCCGGCCATCAAGGCAAAGTCTGCGTCAAGTTTTGCAATAACGTCATCACTATCGATATCATCATTTTGTTCTTGAATAACGTCGTAAAATTTAAGGCGTTTAATGGCTAAGTCATCACAAAGAATGAAAGATAATGATTCATCCCATTCAAGGGCGACTTTTACTACATATTTATCGGCATCAAGGTGGGCTTTAATTTCTTCACTGGTTAAATCTTGGTTTTTAACACGAACAACGGCACCATCATCACCTAGTGCGTTAAATTCAGCTTCCATACCAAGTTGGAAGTTAGCGCCTAAGTTATTTTCAATTAGCCAGTCGGTCATTACTTCATCTGGTGCTTTTTCTGGCGAAGGAGTAGTAACAGGTAATGTGCCAAGTGACTTACGTAATAACGCCAGAAAGTCTTCTGCTTTGCCACGGCTGCTGGTATTAACAACAATAATATTATGGGCAGCATTAATATAAGCGTGTGTATCACTAAAACGTGAAAATGCACGAGGTAACAATTCAAAAATAATATCTTCTTTAAATTGTTCTTTTTCTTTTTTGGTTGCGCCACGAGATTGCTCGGCTTCTAATTGCGCAACTTTTTGTTCGAGCATATCTTTAATAACAGGTGCCGGTAGAATTTTCTCTTCTTTACGAGCACATAGTAAAAAATTTCCATTAACGCCGTGAACAATGGTTTCGCCATGCTTGCCTAATGCATTTACCCAACCAAAATGAGATTGTTCAGTTGAAGCACATGGTGTAAATAGGTGTTCAGATAATTGTTTTTCTAAATCAGCTTCTGAACATTCAAATGGGCGAGTAAAGGCAAAAAAGTAAAGGTTTTTAAACCACATTAAGATAATCCTAGGCCCTAACAATGTGGGCGAATAATTGAAAAACGAGCGTTATGTTACCGTAATTTACCACCTTGCGCACGCCAATATTTTTTCAATTATTTAGGTTGTAAAATTTAACTCATACTACTAAATTCGATATCGTATCGTAAGCCTTCTCCAGGTGCTGAACTGGCTTTTACTCTACCGTTTAATGTGTCATTTACTAAGTCATAAACAATATGTGTGCCTAAGCCTGAGCCGTCTTGATTTTCAGATGTGGTATAAAACGCATCGAATAGGTGCTTAAGTTGTTCTTCATCTAGGCCATGGCCATCGTCTTGATACACTATATGAACGTGATCAGCTGCTTGCTTAACGGTAATATTAATGGTTCCTCGATTAATATTACTAAAGCCGTGAGCAATAGAATTAATAATTAAGTTAGTAAAAATTTGTGATATAGCACCTGCATGGCAATATACTTCTGAATTTTCCGGACAGTCAACTTTAATTGTATGGCTTGTTTTTTTCAATTTAGGGTGCAAAGAGTGAATAATTTCATCTAGGTATTTACCTATGTTGACCAAACGAATTTTGTCACTAATTTGGTCAACGGCAACTTGCTTATAACTGGTAACAAGTTCAGAAATTCTACTCAGGTTATTTAGTACTATATTTAAGCCTTGTTGTGAGTTTTTGGTGTAATCTGTTAATGTTCGTTTACTTAACTTATTTTGCTCAATATCTTCTTTAAGTGTTGTTAGTAGATCAGATAAATAGCTTGCAGAGGTAATACTAACACCAATAGGTGTGTTAATTTCATGTGAAACTTCTGCTGAAATGTTACCTAAAATTGCCATTTTTTCAGCGTCAAGCAGGCGTTCCTGTGCTTTATTTAATTCGATAATAGAGCTCTTTAACTCATGATTAGTATCAATTAGTGTTTTTTCGGTAACGCTTCTGCGATTATTTTCGGCTTGTAACTTACTTTGTTGTTCAAGTAATTCCCGTTGTTGCATTTCCATTTTTAGCATGGTGGTACTCAATGATGAGGTTTTTCGTGCTACTTCCTGTTCAAGCATTAAATTTTGTTCATCGAGTTTGCTATTAGTCGATATGATTTTACTTTGTGCTTGTGCTAACTGTTCCTTATAAAGCACCAGTTCATCAATTAAATTATTATAGGCATTTTGCAGTATATTTAACTCGTTATTTTCATAATTAATAACGTGTAACTTAGATGCTTCTGGGTCATCAATATCAAATTGATTGATCTGTTCGGTAAGTTCATTTAGTGGGTTGGTTAATAATTGTGAGAAGGCGATAGAAAACAATAAAACGAGTGCAGCAGTTTTAACCATGGCATTGCCGATTAGAAAATAAATGCCCACTTGAATACGGTTAAATATGACTTCATTACTGGAAAGTAATGTTACTGAGCCGACTTTTGTTGTACGGCCTGAGAATTCAAAAATTAATGGGAAAGAGTGGCCAAATAGCCCATCAGTGCTTGAACTGACATTAAAATATTCATTATCGGAACCCTCATCATTTAACGACTCTATATTAAGGGTCTCTTCATCAGCAACTAGGCCCAACTGGGCTATTATTTGTTCGTTTTCGTCGGTTATGGTTATACCTTTAATCATAGGAATAGCCACCAAACCATCGGCAATATCGATGGCTTGTTGTGTGTTTAACTCCCATACGGCTCTCGTTAAACTGCCACTAAAGGTTTTTTCAAGTGTTAAAAGTTCACTGGTTATATGGCTTTTGGTATTTATATACTCGGCACCGATTTGCACACAGGTAACAAGGAAGGTCAGAACAAAATAAAATGACAATACTCGGGCAAGTAATTTTCGTGACAGGCTTGTAGTTTTCATTAAATATTTCTTTTATTTCGTATTTCTTGATTTTAGCTTTTTTATCGCAGGTTAAAAGTTTTTTTTAAATATTGTGGCTATTATTACTCCATTGGCTAACGAAAGTTATTGAGTTTTCTCAGTATTTTTAAAGAATATGTCATTTGTTTGCATAAAAAATGCAATAAAACTATCATCAAATAGCCACAAAAAAATAAATTAAATTTAGCAAAAGTGTCATATTTATTTGTAAAATCATGCCCTGTGTCACAAAAGTGTCATAAATATTTGGCAAAATAGCCGCAATTAATTTCTAGACATACTTAAATCTTTTAAAGGTATCCACATGAAACATACGTACAATAAAATCGCTGTTGCATTATTGTCTTCTTTATCGTTATCGGCATTTGCAGCTGATGTTGACATTTATGGTAAGGCTAATCTTTCAGTACAGTCTTCAGACTTTGGTGAAGGCTCATTTACTGAAGTGACTAGCAATGCTTCGCGTATTGGCTTAAAGGGTACGCATGATTTAGGTGATGGCTTAACTGTTATTTATAAAGCTGAATTTGAAGTTGATTTAGATGGCGATGGTAAAAAGGGTTACGGCTCTAAAGAAAAAGATGTTGATACGTTTGAGGCTCGTAACCAATATGTTGGTCTAGCAGGTAGCTTTGGTGAAGTATTGTTAGGTAAAAACGATACTATGCTTAAGCAATCGCAAGGTAAAGTGGATTTATTCAGTGATTTAAACGGTGATATTAAAAACTTATGGAAAGGTGAAAATCGTATGGCGGATACGATTTCATATAAATCACCTAAGTTTAATGGTTTTCAACTAGGCGTTACTTATGTGACCGAAGATGAAGTTGATGGCGAAGACGGTACTTCAATTGCTGTATTTTACGGTGATAAGAAATTGAAAAAATCAAAAATCTTTGCCTCAGTTGCCGTTGATTCAGAAGTGAAAGGTTATGACATTACGCGTGCTACTGTTCAAGGTAAAGTAGGTGGTGTTGTTTTAGGCGCTATGGTACAAACGCAAGAGAAGATAGACGGTAGTGCTGAAATGGACGGTTTTATGGTTTCAGCGAAATACAAAATGGATAAAATTACTTTCAAAGGTCAGTACCAAGCTGCGAACTTTGACGGCGGTGATGATAAGTCAGGTATCACTGTTGGTGCTGACTACTCATTAGCGAAAAGCACTAAACTTTATACTTTCTACACTAGCTTCGATATGGACTCTGGTGAAGACCAAGACTATTTAGCTGCGGGTATTGAATACAAGTTTTAATGGCTAAGTTTGGCATTGAATAAATAATGAAACTTGAATAAAAGTCGCTTGTTGCGGCTTTTTTCTTGCCTATTTTAATAGCTTAGTCGATCATGACATTAATTTTATCCATGTCATGAAATTGTCACAATAATTTATCACAATGCTTAGTAGACGATTTTTTATTTAGGCATCAGGAAAGATACATGAATAGACAGATTTTAGTTGTTGAAGATGAAGCGCCGATCAGAGAAATGATCACATTTGTTTTAGAGCAAAACGGCTTTAACGCTATTGAAGCAGAAACCATTGAACAAGCACAGGCAAAAATTAAAGAACCTTACCCAGATTTAATTTTGCTTGATTGGATGTTACCAGGCGGCACAGGAGTGAAGCTCGCTAAATCACTAAAACAAAACGAATATACCCGTTCTATTCCGATTATTATGCTGACGGCGCGTGCTGATGAAGATGATAAAGTGAAAGGCTTTGACGCCGGCATTGATGATTATGTAACTAAACCATTTTCACCAAAAGAATTAATAGCCCGCATTAAAGCCGTAATTCGCCGGGTTGCACCAACAGCGCTTGAAGAAGCTATCGAGTTTCATGGTATCAAACTAGATCCAGTCGCGCACCGCGTGTCGATCAATGAAAAAAACCTTGACCTTGGCCCTACCGAATTTCGTTTGTTACATTTTTTCTTAACGCATACTGAACGTGTATATAGCCGCGAACAACTATTAGACAATGTGTGGGGCACCAATGTTTATGTAGAGGATAGAACAGTTGATGTGCATATTCGACGTTTACGTAAAGCTATTGCTGGCGAAGGTCATGAAGATTTTATTCAAACCGTACGTGGTTCAGGTTACCGATTTTCTGGTAAAACTAAAGACAGAGTATAATTTGTAAAATATGCCTTTTCGCTTATCTCAAAGAACAATTATAACCCGTATTATTGCTACATTATCGATGAGCGGTATTGTCGGTTACCTATTTGGCAATACCTTTTTGGCACTGAGTTTAGCTTCTTTAGCTTTACTGATTTGGAATTATAACCACCTGTTTAAACTAACAGATTGGCTATGGCAGGGAAAGTCGATTGCGCCGCCACAAGCTGAGGGTATATGGGGACGGATTTATGATGGTCTCTATCATAGAATTCGCAAACAACGCCAGAAGCAAAAACAGTTGAATGAGCGCATTCGTAAATTTAGAGATGGTGCTGAAGCCTTGCCTGATGCAGCTTTAGTGCTTTCAACTGAACTCACTATTTTATGGGGCAATAGAAAAGCATCTCAATTAATTGGCATTCGTTGGCCGGGAGATGTTGGCCAGCGTATTGACAATTTAATACGCTTCCCTGAGTTTGCCAAATATCTTGAAGGAGGCAACTTTGAAAGCCCTTGCGTTATCATTTCGCCAATAAACAGTGAGCAGCAACTGGAATTAAGGATGATGGCCTATGGCAGCGATCAAATATTATTGCTGGCGCGAGACATAAGTAAAATTCAACGGCTTGAGGAAATGCGGCGTGATTTTGTCGCTAATGTATCTCATGAGCTTAAAACGCCATTAACTGTGGTGCGCGGTTATGTTGAAATGGTACAAGCAAGTGAAGCTGCATTAGCCCCGCATTGGCAAAAAGCATTTTCTACCATAGAAACACAAGTTTCTCGAATGGACCGCTTGGTTGAGCAACTATTGGTATTGTCACGAGTAGAAAATAATGTTGAAGATGACAACCTTCAGCAAGTCAACTTGTCACGTTTAATATTAACAATTGTTGAAGATGTGCAATGGCTCAATCAAGAAAAGAATCATAATATTACAGACGATATTGCAGCAGATATTGTTATTGTTGGTAATGAGCATGAATTAAAAAGTGCATGTATGAACTTAATTTCAAATGCCATTGCCTATACGCCGGAAAATGGTGTTATTAATGTTAGCTTAGCGAATAATGGCAATAAAATACGTTTTAGTGTTAAAGACAATGGCCCAGGTATTAAGCCTGAACATGTGAATCGTTTAACGGAGCGCTTTTTTAGAGTTGATAAGTCGCGTTCAAGAAACACTGGCGGCTCAGGTCTAGGTTTAGCAATCGTTAAGCATGTTTTAAATCATCATAACGCCGAACTTGCCATAGAAAGTGAATGGAATAAGGGTAGCGAGTTTATTATTTATTTTACTTTTAAAAATGATAAAGATATAAATTTCAGTTAGGTATCTTAAAAAAAACGCAGAAAAACCTTTTTAGAAGCACCTGATTGAGGTGCTTTTTTGTTGTGAGAAAATAATGACGAAAATATGACTGTTGTAATATAAGTGTCACAAAGTTTACTTATTATTGTCATATTCGAATCATATAGTGTTCACAAATTAATTAAGATTCTCATCGGAGAGCAACATGAGTTTAAAACGTGTTTTAAGTGTTATTGGTTTAACAAGTTCTATGAGCTTTAGCGCCTTAGCAATAGATCAAAATTTACCAAGCTATAAAAAAGTGAGCGGAGTCTCAGGTAACTTATCTTCGGTAGGTTCTGACACTTTAGCGAATATGATGACATTTTGGGCAGAAGAGTTTAAGCGAACTTACCCAAATGTGAATGTGCAAATTCAAGCGGCAGGTTCTTCTACTGCGCCACCGGCATTAACTGAGGCAACATCTAATTTAGGGCCAATGAGTCGTAAAATGAAGTCTCGTGAAATTGAAGCATTTGAAAAGCGCTACGGCTATAAGCCTACGGCTGTTCGCGTTGCCATTGATGCCTTAGCTGTTTTTGTTCATAAAGATAATCCTATAAAAGGCTTACGTATCGACCAAGTTGATGCAATATTTTCAAATAACCGCAAATGTGGTGCAGATAAAGACGTAGACCGCTGGGGTGACTTAGGTTTAACTGGTGAGTGGACAGGTAAAGATGTGCAATTATATGGTCGTAACTCAGTATCAGGTACTTATGGCTATTTTAAAAAGAAAGCACTGTGTAAAGGTGATTTTAAAAATAACGTAAATGAACAGCCAGGCTCTGCATCGGTTGTGCAATCAATATCTGCCTCTTTAAATGGCATTGGTTATTCTGGTATAGGTTATAAAACATCAGGTGTTCGTGCCTTACCACTTGCCAAAAAAGGTAATAACTTTGTTGAAGCAACTATGGAAAACGCTGTTTCTAAAAAATACCCGCTTTCACGTTTCTTATATGTTTATGTAAACAAGCACCCGAATAAGCCACTAGCGCCTATGGATGCAGAGTTTTTGAAAATGGTGCTGTCAAAGTCTGGTCAAAAGATTGTTGAAAAAGATGGTTATATTCCATTACCGGCATCAGTTGTCGCCAAAGAATACAAAAAGTTAGGTTTGTCTTTATAAGTATTAACGACAAATAGCAGCAACTGATAAGCCCGTGTTTAGTCATAAACACGGGCTTTTACGTTCAGGATGTACGGTCAGTTTTTATGTTCCCGACAAAAACTAAGTACCTGCGTCCATGTTGGCAATAACGCGGGTGCACGCATAGAACCATGAGTTAGATATCTATCTTGATTTAATCTTTTTCGCAGAAAATAGGCCGCTTATCGATAGCTAATTTTAATGTCGACGTCGTGTTTAGCTAGGGTGCCTTGCTCATTAACTAATGCATTATCTATCAAAGGGCGATCTGACAGCCACTGCAAGTTAAAAACTAAGTTTAGTGTTTGTTTATCTAGCCTAATATCAGGTAGGCATTCGCTCGTAATTGTTCTTTGTTGACCAATGATTATACTCAAGCGCAATATCGTTAATAACTTTACTAATAGTTTTGGCTTTAAGGTGTGCCATTGTGTTTTACTGAGAGTAGCGATATTTTTTCGTTGGTTGCCCACTAGCCAGGCAAGTGCTTGTTGCTGTTCTTGGTTAAATCCAGCTAAATCAGCATGTTGTAAAATGTATTCGCCGTGCTTATGGTATGCTGTTGAACTAATGTCATAACCCACTTCATGAAGTTTAACCGCAGCAAGTAATAATTCTTGATAAATTATTTTGTTAAATTGCCACGCTTTACTTACTTCAATATAGATATGATTGGCGATAGTTTCGATTAACGTTAGCTGACTTAGGTCGATATTAAATCGAGTAATTAAGCTTCGAATTGTACGTTGACGAGTATTGTCATGGCCAATGCTTTGTAATTGCTCAAATAATACGCCTTCACGTAAGGCATATTTACAATAATCAATTGTTTTAATGTTTAAAGATTCCATTAAGGCAATAAGTATAGCAACACCCGAGCATATAACTTCTTGTCGGCTATTTTTTAGGCCATTGAGTTGTATCTCAGTGACATTGTTAAATGACAAGAGTTGTGCTTGTAGCTGATAAAGCTGAGACAGGTTAATTGCTTGTTTAATATGGTGTGTTTGATTAACAATATTATAGATAGCTTTAATAGTCCCAGAGGTGCCAACGGCTTCTTGCCAGCCATAATTTTTGTAACGTTTGCTTATACTACTAAGCTCTGCTTTGGCGTTGGTAATCGCGGCGTTAAATTGTTGTTTTTCTATATAATTAATATTAAAAAATTTCTTTGCGTAACTTACACAGCCAAACTCTAAACTTGCTAGTGTACGAATAGTTTTTTGCTGACCAATAATACATTCAGTACTGCCCCCGCCAATATCAATAACGAGTCGTTGTTTGGCCGAGGCACTATAAGCACTTACTCCTTGGTAAATTAACCTAGCTTCCTCATGGCCAGATATAACCTCAATATCAAATGGAAATACTTGTTTAGCCACTTTGAGGAATTCATCGGCATTTTTTGCTTGTCTGAGTGTGAAGGTTGCTACCGCCCTAAAATTACTCTCTGCCAGCTGGGATGTAGAGCTACATAGGCTAGATAATGTTGCAATACCACGCATAATTGCTTGATTATCCAGAAAGTTATCTTTATTTAAGCCACTGGCTAGCTTAACTTTGTACTTCTCGCTGTGTAAAATTTGTACATGCTCTGCAACTTGTCGTGCCAATACAAAATGAAAGCTATTTGAGCCAATATCAAGCGCAGCAAAGTAGGAAACGTTATTTGTTTGAACTACTGGCTTTGATTTGCTCATCATCTTATTTCGTCTCTATCGCTTTTAAGTAGTCATAAATAGCGGTTTGTGAACGAACTGCATGTTTTCTCCCTTGGTTAACATATTGATTATTTTGACTTTCATTTATAATTCTAGCTTTAGTATTATCAGATAGCTGTAAGTGGATTATATCTATAATGCGTGTTTTTAATGTTTGATCGTATATTGGACAGGCAACCTCAACGCGGTGATCTATGTTTCTTTCCATCCAATCACCGGAGGATATAAACACTAGAGGCTCATTTTGATTATTGAAAATCATGACTCTTGGGTGCTCTAAGTATAAGTCGACAATAGAGATAACATGTATGTTTTCACTTAAATTTGCTTGTCCTGGAACTAAAGAGCACATACCGCGGATCAGTAATTGAATTTCAACACCAGCATTACTTGCACTATAAAGTTTATTGATCAAGCCGATATCGACTAAGTTATTTAATTTTAACGTGATTTTGGCTTTTTCATGCTGCTGAGCAAATTGAATTTCATTATCGATAAGTTGGTAAAACCGACGTCTAGATGTTAGTGGTGACACTATTAAGTGATTGAAACGAAAGCGTTTGTAGCTATGAGAGATAAATGAAAAAACATTATCAACCTCTTGGCAAATTTCTCGATGCTTAGTAAATAAGGCAAAGTCGGTATATATCCTTGCGTTATTTTCATGAAAATTGCCAGTACCTATATGAGCGTAACGAACAATCTTTTCTTGTTCTAAGCGGGTGATTAAGCAGAGTTTGGAATGAATTTTTAAAGTTTCAATGCCAAATTCAACATTAATACCGGCGTCTTTCATTAATTTAGCCCACTCAATATTGGCTTGTTCGTCAAAACGGGCTCGTAATTCCACGACAACAGTCACTTTTTTACCATTTTTTACTGCTTCAATTAGGGCATTGATAATTCTTGAATTTTTAGCGACACGATAGATGTTGATCTTAATTTGTCGTACTAGAGGATCATAGGATGCTTGCCGGATGAATTCAGTAAAATGACGAAACTTATAATAAGGGTAGTATAAGAGAATATCTTGCTCGCTAATCGCAGCGAAAATAGAGGGTTTTGCTAAAAATACTTTTGAGTCTAATGCTTTAATTTCAGGGTTTTCTAAGTGCGTGGAGGCCAAGTTTGGAAATTGAATAAAATCTTTGAAATTTCGATACCTAACGCCCGGTACTAAGTTATTAAGCTCTTTAACCTTTAACGATTTTGATAAAAAATTGATCATATACTTTGGCATTTCTTGATCATAAACCAGTCGAACAAGATCAGCTTTAAGGCGTTGTTTTAAGCCTTTAGACATTTGGTCGAGTAGGCTTTCATCCAAGTCATCGGTTAAGTTGTATTCGGCGTCTCGGGTTAATTTAAATGAATATGCTTCAAGGTTGATGTAGTCAAATACGCCAGAAAAAAGCTTATTGATATATAGGTAAACCACATCATCAAGTAACACAATTGTTTGTTTGTTATTGATATTTTCAACAGGTAATTGAATGAACCTAGGCGTGTCATCACGTGGAATTTCAACTAAAGCGTATTGTTTGGAGTTTTCTTGTTTTAAGGCCACTAAGAAGTATATAGCATCATCATCAATACAGCTGGCGAGTTGGGTTTTTGAATGAATGATGATAGGAGTAATGTGACGGATAATACGGTTGTCGAAATACTGCTCTAACCAACTTAGTTGTACAGTGCTTAATGATTTTTCAAAGGCCATGTCTTCAGTGTTATTGAAGAGTAGCTGAATGCCTTCTTGTTGTAACTGCGCAAAGCACTGCGCAGAAATGCTTTCAAATTGCAGTGTTAGCGATTTTACTTTCTCTATTATTTTTTGGTGTAGTTCCCGCCGATGGGATTTGCTGCTTTCTTGTGCGCTTTCAAGAAGTGCTTGGCGGCGTATATTAGCGACACGAACTCGAAAAAACTCATCGAGATTTGCAGAATATATGCCTAAAAATCGAATGCGCTCTATAAGGGGAACTGTATTATCATTGGCTTCTTGCAAAACCCGTTCATTGAAAGATAGCCAGCTTAACTCTTTATCAAAAAACATAAGGGAACCGTTTATTTAATGCTGTTATTATTAAATAAAACAATGATATAAAAAGTAAGTTACCGTTTTATGTTAAACGGTAACTTACTATTGCTTGTTAACGCGATATATCAACCATTAAGTCATCAGCTAAGTTTTCTAAGGCGTCAATCATATTGTCGATATCTATACTGTTTACGGCGACAGAAGCTTTTGCCTTAAATAATTCGTGTCCTGCATGTGGAGCGGTTTCTTTGGTACTAACTAATTTTAATAAATTACCTTTATGCTGATGGATAACAGAAGAAATTTCTTGCACTATGCCTGCTCTATCGTTAGCGGTTAACTCAAGAATAAATTGAGTTTCAGGCTTGCTATCAACTTGATTTACTTGTTCTATCTGCATTTTAAAGCCAGCAAGTGTTGAAAGTTGCTCAGATAATGCTGCTAATTGTTGATTGGGACAGGCGATTTCTATCACGCCAGCAAAAACGCCAGACATATGATGTAAGCTAGATTTTTGCCAATTGCCTTGATGTTGATTGATAACATCGGAAAGTGTTTCAACGATACCTGGGCGATCTTGTGAGATAAATGAGATAATAAGATAATTCATAACATGTCCTTTGAGAAAATAGATAATTAAGTGCTTTAACCTGAAATACGAGATAACTGAGAAAGTTCTTTATGAAGTTGCTCATCATCACCTAAATTAAGTTCGACTAATCGACGTAATAGGCTAATGCTGTCGATGTCAATACCGTTACACTGCACACCAACTTCGTTGCCTTCTTGATGGACAACTGCGATGTTCATGGTAATCACTGCGTCACTATCGGCTAATTTAAAGGTCAGTAAGCCGAGTTGCCGAGTAAGAATGTGGCCACATGAATCAAAATAAATTAATGCGCCATTTAGGGAAATATCGTGGATTTTTACATCAAACTGATGCTCTTCCATTTCCAGCGTTGCTTTCATGGAAAAAAGAACTCGAGTAAATTGACGTCTATTTTGCATTGCGATTAAACTTAATTAGGTCATTTAATCAGCATAGCTTGATTTTAAAAAAAAGGCACCCTAATTAATATTAATAAGGTGCCTTTATTTTGTTATTTACTAAATAGTTAACGATTTAATTAACCGATTTTCTTGTACTTGATTCTATGTGGTTGAGTTGCCTCTGCCCCTAAGGTTTTTTTCAACCATTCTTCATATTCGGTGTAGTTACCTTCGAAGAAGTTTACTTGCCCTTCATCGCGGTAATCTAAAATATGTGTTGCGATACGATCAAGGAACCAACGGTCATGGGAAATAACCATGGCACAACCAGGGAACTCTAATAGCGCTTCTTCAAGTGCACGTAATGTTTCAACGTCTAGGTCATTGGTTGGTTCATCCAGAAGTAATAAGTTACCGCCTGTTTTCACCAGTTTTGCCAGGTGGACACGGTTACGTTCACCGCCAGATAAATCACCAATGAATTTTTGTTGATCGTTACCTTTAAAGTTGAAACGGCTACAGTAGGCACGACTTGGAATTTGGTAGCTGCCAATTTCTAAAATATCTAAATCTTCCGATATTTCCTGGTAAACCGTTTTGCTGTCGTCCATATCGTCGCGGAATTGGTCAACGCTGGCCAGTTTTACTGTGTCACCTAATTCAACACTGCCGCTGTTAGGTGTTTCAGCACCCGATAACATTTTAAATAATGTTGATTTACCTGCACCGTTGGCACCGATTATGCCGACAATAGCACCTTTAGGGACGCTAAAACTTAAGTTATCAATAAGTACACGATCACCAAACGACTTAGTTAAGTTATTAACTTCAAGTACTTTGTCACCTAAGCGCGGCCCAGGTGGAATGTATAATTCGTTAGTTTCATTTCGTTTTTGATGGTCTTGGTTATTTAGCTCTTCAAAGCGTGCCATACGGGCCTTACTTTTTGCTTGACGACCTTTCGGGTTGGAACGAACCCACTCTAACTCTTGCTTTATAGTTTTTTGTAAAGCATTTTCAGACTTTTGTTCTTGCGCTAAACGGGCATCTTTTTGCTCAAGCCATGAAGAGTAATTACCTTCCCAAGGAATACCGTGACCACGGTCAAGTTCAAGGATCCAACCAGCAACATTGTCTAAGAAGTATCTATCATGGGTAATAGCCACAACAGTGCCTGAATAGTCATGCAAGAAACGTTCTAACCAAGCAACAGATTCCGCATCTAAATGGTTGGTAGGTTCGTCAAGTAACAACATGTCAGGTTTTTGTAGTAACAATCGACATAGCGCGACACGACGACGTTCACCACCACTTAAAATGGCAATTTTTTGCTCCCATGCAGGTAAACGTAAGGCATCGGCCGCGCGTTCAAGTACGTTTTCGATATTGTGACCGTCTTGGCTGTTAATAATATCTTCTAACTGACCTTGCTCTTTTGCTAAAGCATCAAAGTCGGCATCTGGCTCTGCGTATTCAGCATATACTTGGTCTAAACGCGCCATGGCGTTTTTTACTTCAGATACTGCTTCTTCAACAATTTCACGTACGGTTTTTTCTTCATCAAGTACCGGCTCTTGTGGCAAGTAACCGATATTTGTTCCGGCAAGTGCTTTTGCTTCGCCTTCAAATTCAGTATCAACTCCCGCCATTATACGGAGCAATGTCGACTTACCAGCGCCATTTAAACCTAAAACACCAATTTTAGCGCCAGGGAAAAAAGATAAAGAAATGTCTTTTAAAATTGTGCGTTTAGGTGGAACTACCTTAGAAACGCGGTTCATTGAGAAAATAAACTTGTCAGGCAAAGCCATGTGGGAACCTTTTTGTTTTAAGAAAAATAATAATTGGCAATATTTTAGGTTAAATTTGGTCTGATAAGCAAACAGCTTTTAAAGCTAGCCGCTAAATTAGCCGTTAGTGAGTAAGCTTGCTATTAGCCAATAAAGTAATGTTACTTTTCCTAAAATCTTTACGGCTAATAGACTTGTTTTGCATGTTATTCAATAATGTAAACTTGGTTTCTACCGATAGATTTAGCTTTATATAAAGCAATATCAGAGCGAGAGTAGAGATCTTGAAAGCATGTGTCGGAAGATTTAATGATTGATACGCCGACACTGACTTTTATCTCCAATTGAACATTATTCCCTAGTACTATTGGGGTAGTGTCTAATAAGTCTCGTAATCTTTCTGCCGCTTTCAGACATTTGGTTTTGCTGGTATCTGGTAATAATATTGAGAATTCCTCGCCACCAATGCGAGCGAAAATGTCCTCTGAGCGAATGGTTGGCGTAATTAGTTGCGCCATTTTAACTAATACCTGATCACCAATAGGGTGACCGTACTGGTCATTGATTGCTTTAAAGTGATCCACGTCTATTGAAATTACTGCTAACGCTTGTTGATGCCTAAGCGCACGATTAAATTCACGTTTGGCGTTGTCAAAAAAATATCGGCGATTATACAGCCCGGTTAGCTCATCTGTATTGGCAAGTAACTTAAACTTCTCTTTTAATTGATATAATTCGGTAACGTCTGTGGAAAAACCGATTAAAGTTTTACTACCCTCTTTAAAGTCGCATGGCACTTTAATACTCAGGTAATGGTGGAGTTCATTGTCGGCACCAAGTGATGTTTCGTTAATAACAACTTTATCATTGTTTTCAAATACTAATTTATCGGTTTGCCAAAAGTGCTCAGCAAATTCTTGCGGTATAACATCTGTATCGCGTTTACCAATAATTTCATCAGCAGCTAAACCAAAGAGTTCTGCAACACGACTGTTCACATAGCGAAAGTGCCGATTATCATCTTTCATATATATGTAGGCATCAACATTATTAAGAATAACGTCAAGCAAGTGTTTTTGTTCTTTATTTTCAGCTTCTAATGTTTTCTGCTTGGTGATGTCGGTAGATATGCCACATAAGCCTATGACGTCTCCATTTTCATCAAACAAAGGCTTTTTAATGATTTTATAGGTATGAACTTTACCTGTTGATTTAACTAGGTTGTTTTCTTCAGACGCAACTATGGTCTTATCGTTTATAACTTTAAGATCGTTTTGACGTAATTCATCAGAAACGTCAAGATCAAAAAAGTGGCTATCATCTTTGCCAATAATATCCTCGATAGAAGTTTGAAATAATTCTGCTACATCGGAATTTACATAGACATACCTACCATTTAAGTCTTTGGTGAATACATATGCATTAATGTTATTTAACAGCTCAGACATTGTTTTAACTTGCAGTAACAATGCCGACACATCGTGGCTTTTTTTATTTTTCATGTTCACATCCAATCATTGTTACTTGCCATATTCACGATTACTTAAGTGTTGGTTAAGTTATTTACTGGCACCCATAACAATCACTGATAACTATAACGAAATAATAATTAATCACATTTCATTATAGTTTATTAATATCCGCGGATTAATTTATAAATGCAAATAATAATATTGTTTAGGTGCGTTAAGCTCTGAAAAAAATTATCGACTTAAGTAATGAGATTAATTGCTAGTGCCTTGAATTTAAGCCGTAATAATTTTAATTAAATGCGTAGCATTTGACAATGAACAGTATGTTTCTTAAATGGTAAGTTGCAGGTGACTAGGACGTGTAGATTTTTAGTATATGCTTTTGCACAGTCTATTTAGCTTATATAAGGCGGAGTCTTTGCTATGTGTTTTTTCTCGATTTTGTCTCTTAAGTTATTTTAATTTCTGTATCCATGCAGTCGCACATCAAAAGATGATTACGCGGTAAAAAGGCTAAATAAACCTCTTCCCTTGGATTCGTTTAAAGGCTATTTAGACCGGAAAGTTCAACATACTCTAGATAAAATTTAGTTATTGCTATTTCGGTATTACTCATTGAGATGATTTTTAATTGCGTGTGTCATTGCTTTTACATAGTCATTTAGTTCATAACCTGTAACTCTGCTTTGCAATTCAGTTATTAATGCGAAACAAGCTTGTGGACTTTGTTCTAATTCATTGAATATTTCGGGATTCTTTAGTTTTACTTCATTGGCTAATTTTAATGAGGCGAGTAATAATCGTTCCATATTCTTTCCATTTAATATCGCTAGGCTTTCGTCCTTTGCTAAGATAGTGCCAAATTTAGCTTTAAATGCAATAGTGCAGATTGTTTTTGCATTTTTTTATTCAGTTTGCAAATAGGTCATTGTGGTTGAAATTAGTAGCTTGCCAACAGATACTATAGGGAATTCTCGGCTAATAGTGAACATCATTTGCATAACTTAAAATTTACCTTAGATAATCAATTTACTGCTCAATTTTTGGCTGATGAGGTGGCTGACAACTATCCGCGACAAGTTAATAGCGCATATTCTTTCGTTCAGCCTAGAAAAACGAGTGCTCCTCAATTATTAGCTTATAGCGATAGTGTGGCAGAACAAATTGGCCTAACAACAGAGCAAGTGGTGTCTAAAGATTTTTTACATTTGGTTTCAGGCAATGGTGTGGTTGAGGGAATGAAGCCGTTTGCTATGTGCTATGGAGGGCATCAGTTTGGTCATTGGGCAGGGCAGTTAGGTGATGGTCGTGCTATAAATCTTGCGGAAATTAATACGGCTCAATATGGCCATAAAACCCTGCAATTAAAAGGCGCAGGACCAACACCTTATTCTCGCACTGCTGACGGCTTGGCAGTTTTGCGCTCTTCAATTCGTGAATTTCTTTGCTCTGAGGCCATGTTTCATTTAGGTATTGCTACGACTAGAGCGTTAAGTTTGTCACTTACTGGAGATAAAGTTGTTCGTGATATGTTTTATGACGGTAATGCCAAAGCGGAACTAGGCGCCGTTGTATGTCGAGTATCTTCATCATTTTTACGTTTTGGCAGTTTTCAATTACCCGCATCTCGAAAGGATAATACGCTACTTAAACAATTAGCAGATTATGCTATTGCTCGGGACTTTCCTCATTTAGGTACTCCCTGTAAAGAGGTATATTTACGTTGGTTTGAGGAAATATGCCAGCGAACTTGTCAGTTAATTATTGATTGGATGCGAGTTGGTTTTGTTCACGGTGTCATGAATACCGACAATATGTCGATTATTGGCGAAACTATAGATTATGGTCCTTATGGTTGGATTGATGACTTTGATTTGAATTGGACGCCCAATACTACAGATGCGCAAGGTAAACGCTATCGTTTTGGGGCGCAAGCGGAGATTGCGCAATGGAATTTATTTCAATTGGCAAATGCGATTTTTCCATTAATTTCTGACCCTGAGCCGTTGCAACAAGCACTTAATAAGTTTGCGAAAAACTACCATGTCGGTTGGCAGTCTATGATGGCAAAGAAGTTAGGGCTTGCCTATACATCTGAGCTGTTGACAGAAGAGCAGCTAGATCTGTTGGTAACACTTGAAGATGTTTTAATGCTAGTTGAAACAGACATGACCATTTTCTATCGCAAACTTGCGTCTTTGCCTGATCAATCATCAGAATGGTTAGCACATTTGCAACCTTGTTTTTACAATGAAGAGCAAGTTAATGATGACTACCAAAAGCAATTGAAACTATGGCTAAAAAATTATACTGAGCAGCGAAATAAAAATTCTCAATCACGGGAAGAAATTACCCGTGCAATGAATACGGTTAACCCTAAATTTGTTTTGCGAAACTATTTGGCTCAACAGGCGATTGAACTAGCTGAACAAGGTGACTATTCAATGATTGAGACGTTACAAAATCTGTTAAAAAAACCTTATGACGAACAACCTGAGTATGAGGTATTTGCGCAAAAAAGACCTAGCTGGGCAAAAAACAAAGCAGGTTGCTCTATGCTGTCATGTAGTTCGTAATCTTATTCTGCTTGTGTTTTTTTACGATATTGCACCGCTATCACTTTAATAATGTCACGCCATGTAATAATACCAACAGGTCGATTGTCTTCATCAACCACAGGTATGCAAGATATTTGATGGTCATAAAAAATTAGCACAGCTTCATTTAAGGTGATATCAGCACTGGCTTTAATAACATCTCTGCTCATTATTAAGTGCACTTTTTTATTGAGAATAAAACCATCTTGTGGTGTTTCTTTTCGTGTACCTATGGTTGGGCTAAGGTGTTGAAGCAAGTCACCATCGGTCATAACACCGGTTAATTTGCCGTTGTCAGTTATTAAAATGTGATGCATATCATGGTGTTCAAATAACCCTTTGGCGTCAGCTAAGGTGTCGTCCATGTCTAGCGTAATTAAATTACGACGCATAATTTGACTAACTGCCATTTTTCTATCCTTTACAATTATACAAACACAAAGCAAATCATATTATAACCATGAAATTTCAGCAATATTTAGCGCTTGATAACTTAAATGGGAGATAAATTTTGCTTGTCACAAAAGTGTCACATAACTGTCTTATAATTGCCGCAGTTGTAAAAATTATCATAGTTGAAGGTATTTTTAAGTGGCCATTGCTTCCAAGTCAGCAAACTACCGTAAAGTGAAGAACTCATTAGCAAGATGGGTAATTACACTAGGCGGTATTAGCGTATTGTTTACCTTAGTGTTGATTTTCATGTACTTACTGTACGTGATTAAACCTATATTTGAATCAGCAAAAGTTGAGCGCCATGCTCAGTTTGCTATTACTGAGTCTAGTAAAGTCTTATCAACTGGGGTTGATGAGTTAAAAGAAGTTGCTTATAGCATTACAGAGCAGGGCACTATTAACTTTTATCAATTAGTTGATAGTGCGCGTCATAAAGCCGGAACTAAAATTCATAGCCAGCAACTCGTTGCTGGCGGAGAGCATTTAAAGCAGCTTATTAATGTTGGTCAAGACCAAAAGTTATTGCTTGATAGTGCCGGTAACGTGCAGCTAATCGCACCAAAATTCACCTCTAATTTTGACAGTGGTGAGCGGGAAATTATTCCTACCGTGAACTACCCTCTGGGTGAAGAATATTTACCAGTTGATGAAAATAACGCCGCGTTAAAAAAATTATCATTTGCTATGGATGATGAAAAGGCAATATTTGTAGGCTTTACACAAGACAATCGCTTAGTTAAAACTAGTTTAATTGCCGAAGACGACTTTAGCTTCGACACTGAGTTTGAAGCTGAATATGAAGAAATTAATTATACTGCGACGCAGGTTGACGACATATTAGTAACACCTGATTTAGCCATGGTGTTTGTTCGTGAAGGTGACCAAGTTGCGGTTTACTCGCTTGATGAAGAAAGTGAACTAAAAGCGACAATTATTCCACAACTTGCACAAAGTAGAGCAACACCTAATCACATTACGTCAATGGCGCTATTGTCAGGAGGCAGCTCAATATTGTTAGGGGATGACAATGGTGAGGTAAGTCAGTGGTTTGAAGTGGCAACTGAGCAAGGGCGCGAGTTTAAACAAGTACGTAGCTATAAGGTTAGTGACAATGAACCGGTAACGGCAATTTACACAGAGCAATTTCGTAAAAGCTTTTACACCGAAACGCCATCTGGTGAAATGGGCATATTTTATACTACTAGTGAAGCTGATTTGTGGCGCGGACAACTACATGATGGCAATGCACAAGCATTCGCCATTGCACCCCGTGCAGACGGTCTAGTAATATTTTCAGAGCAAGAGTTATCAATATTTACCGTTGAAAACGAACATCCCGAAGTGACTTGGCGAGCATTATGGCAAGAAGTTTGGTACGAAGGTTATCCTGAGCCTGAGTATATTTGGCAGTCAACGTCTGGTTCGGATGACTTTGAAGCTAAATTTTCTTTAGTACCTATTTCATTCGGTACCATTAAAGCCGCAATGTATGCGATGATTTTTGCGGTACCCATTGCCTTAACTGCGGCAATTTATACTGCCTACTTTATGACGCCTGGACTACGTAAAAAAGTAAAGCCGACTATTGAAATCATGGAAGCATTACCAACGGTAATTCTTGGCTTTTTAGCAGGCCTTTGGTTAGCACCTATTATTGAAATTTATTTGCCAGCCATGTTCTTACTGCTGATATTTATTCCAACATCTGTATTTATTACGGCATATGCATGGCATAAGTTATCACGCGAATACAAAGCCAAAATACCAGAAACATGGGCGCCAATTATTTTAATTCCTGCTATTGCTTTGGCGGCATATGCTGCATTTGCTTTATCACCTGTGCTTGAAGTGCATATGTTTGGTGGTGATGTTCGACAGTTTATTACCAATGATTTAGGGATTAACTTTGACCAACGAAATGCACTTGTTGTTGGTATCGCTATGGGCTTTGCTGTTATTCCAACTATTTTCTCAATGGCAGAAGATGCAATCTTTAGTGTCCCGAAACATTTAACCAGCGGTTCGTTGGCATTAGGTGCAACACAATGGCAAACCTTAATTAAAGTTGTTCTATTAACGGCAAGCCCAGGTATTTTCTCTGCGGTGATGATGGGCTTAGGTCGCGCAGTTGGTGAAACCATGATTGTATTAATGGCAACAGGTAATACGCCGATACTTGATTGGAGTATTTTCCAAGGTATGAGAACGTTAGCGGCTAACATTGCGGTAGAAATGCCAGAATCAGAAGTGGGAAGTTCGCATTATCGAATTTTATTCCTCGCGGCATTTGTTTTATTTGTATTCACTTTTGTATTTAACACGCTTGCTGAGTTTGTACGTCAGCGTTTGCGTGAAAAGTATAGCTCGTTGTAAAGAAGGGACAGTAGCATGAATAATTGGTTTAAATCTGGCTCTCCTTGGGTTTGGTTGTCAGCAGGTGGCGTAAGTATCAGTCTAATTTCTGTGTTGGGCTTACTATGGCTAATTGCATCACGCGGCTTAAGTTATTTTTGGCCGTCGCAAATACATCAATTTGATATGGTTGATGAGTATGGCAAAAACATTACGGTTATTGGTGAAATTTATGACCGTGAAAGTATTCCAACATCTCAGTTAGCACACTTAAATCTTGATTTGGATCCCGCAAAAGATTCAATTGAACGCTTGTTGATTAAAACCGGCAACCGTGAACTTGTTAGCTTAGACTTTCGTTGGATATTGGTACCGCAAGTGAAAGAACAAACACAACCTGAAGATGTGGTTGTGATTGAACGTCGTACCAACGGCAACTTTTACGGTTTTGTTGAAGATATTATTCTTGACGGCAAGTCGGTTGGTATTGAAAAAATGCCAGAATTAGTTAACCGTGTTAGCGAATTTCAAGAACAAATTGAAGAGTTACAAAAAGTTGATATTGGTGCCATTAACTATCAAATTGAACGTACACGCTTAAAAGAACGTAAACATAAGTTAGATGAAACACTAACACCTGAATTGCAATTAGCATTCAAAAATAAAGTAGCGGGCTTACGTGCCGAGTATGACGTGCTTGAACAAGCATTGATGGGGCTGCGCGAGAAAATCTCACGCGATCAGATCGTTATGCGTGCAATGGACGGACAAAAAGTTACCATAAATTTTGAGAATGTACTGAAAATTAGCTTTAACAATAAGCTGAACGTATTTGGCAAAATTCAAATGTTTTTCGGTCAAATAGCCGCATTTATTGTTGATGACCCACGTGAAGCAAATACCGAAGGTGGCGTATTTCCAGCGATATTTGGTACTGTGTTGATGGTTTTGCTAATGACGGTAATTGTTTCGCCATTAGGTGTTGTTGCCGCAATTTACTTACATGAATACGCAGGTAACAATGCATTAACCAAGCTACTTCGCATTGCTGTGATTAACTTGGCGGGTGTACCGTCTATTGTTTACGGTGTTTTTGGTTTAGGTTTTTTTGTTTACATGGTTGGTGGCAGTTTAGACCAATTGTTTTATGCCGAAACCTTGCCTAGCCCAACTTTTGGTACGCCGGGTGTTATGTGGTCAGCAATAACCTTAGCTATTTTAACTTTACCGGTTGTTATTGTTTCCACGGAAGAAGGCTTATCACGCATTCCTTCGGCAATGCGCCATGGCAGCTTAGCCTTAGGAGCAACAAAAGCAGAAACCTTATGGCGTATTATTTTGCCGATTGCAAGCCCTGCAATTATGACCGGAATTATTTTAGCGATAGCGCGTGCTGCCGGTGAAGTTGCACCGCTAATGTTGGTTGGTGTGGTGAAAATGGCACCTAATTTACCCCTTGATGGTAACTTCCCGTTCTTACATTTAGACCGTAAGTTTATGCACTTAGGTTTCCATATTTATGATGTTGGTTTCCAAAGTCCGAATGTTGAAGCGGCTCGGCCATTAGTTTATGCCACGGCGTTATTGTTAGTGACTATTATTGTGGCACTGAATATGACGGCAGTATCTATACGTAACCGTCTGCGTGAGAAATATCGTATGTTAGAGCATTAATATTGCTACTTAATAAATAACGATTAATAACATTCGCATTGAGTGTTTAATGAAAACATTAAGCACAACGACAAAGATTAACGGCCTTCTTTGGCCAATGACAAAGTAAGATTTAAAGAGAACACTATGATTTCTGTTACCCCAAAAAATTTATCAGAACAAAATGTTAAACTCGATCTTAACAATCTTTCGCCAGAACAAGTGGCGTTAGAAATTAAGAACCTTGATTTATATTATGGTAACAAGCAGGCATTGCAGAATATTTCAATGTCGATTCCAAAAGGGCAGGTAACAGCATTTATCGGTCCAAGTGGTTGTGGTAAATCAACTTTATTGCGCTGCATTAATCGTATGAATGATTTAGTTGATAGTTGTAAAATTGAAGGGCAAATTAACCTTCACGGTGAAAACATTTATGACAAGCATACTGATGTAGCAGCGCTGCGCCGTAAAGTAGGCATGGTATTTCAACGCCCGAACCCATTTCCTAAATCAATTTACGAAAACGTTGTTTATGGTTTACGTATTACTGGCCAAAATGATCGTCGTGTTTTAGATGAAGCAGTTGAGAAGTCATTACGTAGTGCGGCACTTTGGAACGAAGTAAAAGATCGATTACATGAAAGTGCTTTAGGCCTTTCTGGTGGTCAACAACAACGATTAGTTATTGCTCGTGCTATTGCTATAGAGCCTGAAGTTTTATTACTTGATGAGCCAACATCGGCACTTGATCCAATTTCGACGTTAACAATTGAAGAATTAATTAACGATTTGAAAAAGCAGTTTACCGTGGTTATTGTTACGCATAACATGCAACAAGCAGCGCGAGTTTCTGACCAAACAGCCTTTATGTATATGGGCGACTTAATTGAATACAGTGACACTAACACTTTATTTACCACCCCAACGAAAAAGAAAACTGAAGATTATATTACTGGCCGTTACGGTTAATTTAACCGTTAACATTGACGATAGACAGAGGATTTTACCGTGGATAATTTAAATATTGGTCGTCATATTTCTGGCCAATTTAATGAAGATTTGGAACGTATTATTAACCATGTTATGCACATGGGTGGTTTAGTTGAAAAGCAACTAACTGACGCATTAACATCAGTATGTGATGCTGATGAAGAGCTGGCTAAGAAAGTATTAAACAACGATTACCAAATTAACAATGCTGAAGTGAGTATCGACGACGAATGCACACGCATAATTGCTAAGCGCCAACCCGCAGCGGGTGACTTACGTTTAGTGATGGCGATAGTTAAAACCATCACTGATTTAGAACGTATTGGTGATGAGGCAGGTAAAATTGCCAATGTAACTTTGGAAAGTTTATCAGGTAAGCATAAAGACTTATTGTCTAATTTAGATAATTTAGGGCGTCATGTTTTGGAATTTTTACAAGTGACTTTAGATGCATTTACGCGTATGGACTTTGATGCTGCCGTTGAAGCTCACAAAAGTGATGATAGAGTTGATCGTGAGTATGAAGCACTAATGCGCCAATTAATGACATATATGATGGAAGACCCTCGTTCTATACCACAGATAATGAGTGTTATTTGGTCTGCCCGTGCCTTAGAGCGTATTGGCGATCGTTGTCAAAATATTTGTGAATACATTATCTACTTTGTTAAAGGTAAAGTTGTACGTCACACCACACCTGAAGATCTAGAATCTCTTTCTTAATGTTTACTTCTTGAGCACTTTACGCTAATTGCTAAATAGCCTACTGTATAGCAATTAGCGTATATACTTTTAAGTGAAGTATTAATAACTAATCATTCTATAAACAGCGGCTATCTTGATATAAACCATTTGAATTAACTTTCAAATGGTTTAATATCCGCCGCGAATAACAATAAAGAGCATTAAGCTCCTGGAAACTAATTATGGCCAGAAATTCAATACTCGGTGTATTTGCAAAATCACCAATTAAACCATTAGAAAAACACATTCGAATGGTAACAAAGTGTTGTAATCAACTAGTCCCATTCTTCGCAGCCGTGACTGAGGAAGATTGGAGTACCGCAGGAAAAATTCGTACGAAAATATCTAAACAAGAACGTGACGCTGATGACTTAAAACGTCAAATTCGTTTAGAGCTACCAGGCGGTTTATTTATGCCGGTGGATCGTGCTGATTTATTGGAATTATTAACTCAACAAGACAAAATAGCGAATCGTGCAAAAGACATTGCTGGACGCATTTATGGTCGTAAGTTAATAATCCCTAATGCATTACAAGAGCAATTTATTGCTTATGTAGCACGCAGTGTTGATGCAGCTGAAAAAGCCGCTGATGCAATTAATGAATTGGATGACTTATTAGAAACTGGATTTCGTGGTCGTGAAGTAGAGCTGGTAAACAAAATGATCAGCCAACTTGACGCAATTGAAGATGATACAGATGGTATGCAAATTAAATTACGTAAAGATCTTTTAGGCATTGAAAAAGACCTAAATTGTGTTGACGTAATGTTTTTATATCAAATCATTGATTGGGTTGGCGAATTAGCCGATCTTGCAGAGCGTGTTGGTGCACGTTTAGAAATTCTTTTGGCTAGAAAATAGGGCCCCTTCATGGATATTTTACTCACTAATGGCTCTTTGTTAGTCATGATCGCTGCCGCCGTTGGCTTTTTTATGGCTTGGGGCATAGGTGCAAACGATGTTGCTAACGCAATGGGAACCTCAGTAGGCTCTAAAGCACTTACTATTAAACAAGCAATCATTATCGCAATGGTATTTGAGTTTGCTGGTGCTTATTTGGCCGGTGGCGAAGTTACTTCAACTATACGTAAAGGTATTATTGATCCTGGATATTTTGTTGATATTCCGGAATTACTCGTTTTTGGTATGATTTCAGCATTATTAGCTGCGGCAACTTGGTTATTAGTTGCATCTATTTTAGGCTGGCCTGTATCAACAACACACTCAATTGTTGGTGCCATTATTGGTTTCGCTGCTATTGGCGTAAGCCCAGATACAGTGGCATGGGGCAAAGTTGGTGGTATTGTTGGTAGTTGGATTATAACGCCATTGATTTCTGGTGTTATCGCCTTTGTTATTTTTAACAGCGCACAAAAACTGATTTTTGATACAGATAAGCCTTTAGAACAAGCAAAGCGCTATGTACCTTTTTATATGTTTTTGGCAGGCTTTGTATTGTCACTGGTAACTATCAAAAAAGGTTTAAAACACATAGGTTTAGACAGTGTTAACTTAGGCTTTTACGATTTTGCCCTTAAAGGTGCAGACGTATTCTATTTAGCCGCTATTGTTGCTGTAATTGTGGCAATTATTGGTAAGTACTTTATCAGCCGCCTTAAGTTTGATACCAAAGCAGACAAAACAACTCATTATGCAAACGTAGAAAAAGTATTTGCTGTATTAATGATTGTTACAGCGTGTTGTATGGCATTTGCTCATGGTTCAAACGACGTTGCAAACGCAATTGGTCCATTAGCGGCTGTTGTTAGTATTGTTGATAATGGTGGTGAAATTGCGAAGAAAGCAGCCTTAGTTTGGTGGATTTTACCATTAGGCGGTTTAGGTATTGTTGCCGGTCTTGCTTTATTCGGTCATCGTGTTATTGCAACTATCGGTAAAGGTATTACACACTTAACGCCAAGTCGTGGTTTTGCGGCTGAACTAGCAGCTGCATGTACTGTTGTTATTGCTTCTGGCGCAGGTTTACCTATTTCAACAACACAAACATTAGTAGGTGCCGTGTTAGGTGTAGGTATGGCTCGTGGTATAGCGGCAATTAACTTAGGTGTAGTACGTAATATTGTTGTCTCTTGGGTAATTACATTACCTGTTGGTGCTGGCCTTTCAATTATCTTCTTCTGGATAATGAAAGCGATATTTAGTTAATTATTTAACGTATTGTTTAAGTTTAATTACAGTTGAAAAAAGCCAGCGCAATTGCTGGCTTTTTTATTGTGTTAAGTTTGTGATACTTTTGCCAAAAACTTACAAAAATGGCTTGCGACGTTACTTAAATCACTATATTATGTCGCCTCTTTTGCAGCGAAAGCTTATTTAATCGTTGATTAAGACAGTGCCTTGATAGCTCAGTCGGTAGAGCAGAGGATTGAAAATCCTCGTGTCCCTGGTTCGATTCCGGGTCAAGGCACCATATTTTCCTTCGGGATCTGAAAGCCTTAACACTAATGTGTAAAGGCTTTTTTATTGCCTGAAATTTAGTCACTGTCGTGTATTAAACTACCAATAAATTTTAACGATAAAAAAGCCCGCTCAAGGGCGGGCTATTAGTAGGTTGGTTCGTAAATTAATTAACTTTTTTGTGCTTGTTTATTGGCGTTCTTTGTTGCTCGGCGTTCAGCAATGACTTGCTTTATCCCGCCACCAATATGTTCTTCTCCACGCGCTTTTGCTAAATTAATTTGCTTTTCACGCTCTTGAAAACGACTTTTTTGTTGCTCTGAATACTTGTCATAACAGCGAGGGCAACTAACACCTTGAATATAGTGCTCGCTGGTTTTATCTTCTTCAGTAATTGGGTATCGACATGCAAAACATTGGTCATATTGGCCACGCTCAAGGTTATGATTAACGGCAACTCGACCGTCGAATACAAAACATTCACCTTGCCACATAGTTTCTTGCTCTGGAACCTCTTCAAGGTACTTCAATACGCCGCCTTCAAGGTGGTAAACATCTTCGAAGCCTTGTTCTTTCAAATATGCGGTCGATTTCTCGCAACGTATGCCACCAGTACAAAACATGGCTACTTTTTTGTGTTTGTTTTTATCTAAGTTTTTTGCGACATATTCTGGGAATTCACGGAATGTTTCAGTATTCGGATTAACTGCATTTTCAAAGGTGCCAATTTCTACTTCGTAGTCATTACGTGTATCAATCAGTAAAACTTCAGGATCAGAGATTAAAGCATTCCAGTCTTTCGGCTTAACATAAGTGCCTACGGTTAGGTTAGGGTCTATTCCTTCAACGCCCATGGTCACTATTTCTTTTTTCAGTTTCACTTTAGTGCGTTGGAAAGGGTTTTCTTGATGGTAAGAGCATTTAAAAGATACGCCTGCTAATCGCTTATCGCTATTAAGAAATGCTAGTACATTGTCGATACCGGCCTTTGGGCCGGCAATAGTGCCATTAATTCCTTCAAGTGCTAATAATAGTGTGCCTTTAACGTTATTTTCTTCCATAACATTGAGTAACGTAGGTTTAATAGCTTCGAAGTTTTCTAAGCGAACAAATTTGTACAAAGCACAAACGGTAATATTATTCATAAATTGACCCATTGAGCGAGCCTGATAGTAAATCAGGAGCTGTAGATTGATAAATACTTACATTCAATAGCAAGCGGTAATGTGACTTATGTCAAAATAAATCGCGCGGAATTTTAACAAAAAATCGCCAAATAAAAAGTAATATCTCTTGTTTCTAGGGTAAATCTTTGAAAATTTAGTCTGATATTACGCTAAATGAATGTAAACATGATTCTGCAACAATTTGTTGACAGTCAATCGCTAAGTATATTTGCTGGGCATAGCCATATTACCTGTGCTTGATGTAATATTGCTGACATAAACTATGATATGCGTATTATAAAAACGTAATTTAATTCTTTTACTTTGGAGTTGTTTAGCAAATGCCTAACACTAATTTACTTAATGAAACTCACAATCCAGCACTTAATAGCTGGGTTGAGTCTGCAAATAATGAAAATTGTGATTTTCCTATTCAAAACTTGCCTTTTGCAAGTTTCAAGAGAAAATCAGACTCTGAGGAGTTTCGCGGTGGCGTGGCTATTGGTAACCAAATAGTCGATCTAAAAGCCTTACATGCGTTGAATGTTTTTGAGGGTGATGCACAAGCGGCATTAGCAGCCTGTACTAAAGAACAACTGAATGACTTTATGGCTATGGGCAAGCGCTATTGGAGCGCATTACGTAAAGCGTTATCGCAAGCATTAGCAAATGGCTCAGCATTAGAGGCAAAAATAAATTCGTGTTTAGTTGCGCAGGCCGATGCCGAATATGCTTTACCATGTCAAATCGGTGATTACACTGACTTTTATACGTCAATTCATCATGCAACATCAGTTGGTAAAAAATTCCGTCCAGATAATCCTTTATTACCAAACTATAAGTGGGTACCAATTGGTTACCATGGTCGTTCATCGTCAATTGAAATTTCTGGTAATGACTTTAAACGCCCTAAAGGCCAAACAAAAGCACCAACCGCAACAGAGCCTTCATTTGGTCCATGTAAACGCTTAGATTATGAATTGGAAGTGGGGATTTTTATTGGTAACGGCAACGAGTTAGGAGAGCCAATCAGTATTGATAATGCAAATGATCACGTTTTTGGCATTTGTTTATTTAATGATTGGTCAGCGCGTGATATCCAAGGTTGGGAATATCAGCCTTTAGGGCCATTTTTGTCGAAAAGTTTCGCTTCTACTATTTCGCCATGGATTGTAACGTCTGAGGCATTGGCTCCATATCAATCAAAGTGGACTCGTGATGAAGCAGATCCGCAACCTTTGCCGTATCTAGAGTCTAAAGACAACCGTGAATTCGGCTCACTTGACATGAACTTAGCAGTATCACTTGAAACAGAAAGTATGCGTAATGCTGCACAAGCGCCAGTGCAATTATCACAGTCTAATTTCAAAGATTCATACTGGACTGTGGCGCAAATGGTCGCACACCATACAGTTAATGGCTGTAATTTGCGAGCGGGAGATATGTTTGGTAGCGGCACTCAATCTGGGCCTAATCCGGAAGAAGCTGGTTCTATGCTGGAATTGTCAAATGCTGGCTCAGAGCCCATTGAGTTACCAAATGGTGAAACACGGACATTCTTAGAAGATGGTGACTGTGTCATTATGACAGGTTGGTGTAAAAAAGATGGTGCTGCTCGCATCGGCTTTGGTGAAGTAAGCGCAACAATTTTACCTGCGAGTTAATGCTACAAAATTAACCCTTTATTACTAGAAATTAAAGCTCCTTCAATAGGAGCTTTTTTGTTTCTGCTACCAAATTTTCAGTGTCTCAAATTTTCAAAGCAGCAATGTTTTAACAAGTTATTAACCTTGTTGATGGAAATTCAACCATATTATTTGTATGGCTATTGTTGAAATAAAAAAAGTTCAATTTATTTTTATTGATTAATTATTCAGCAATTAAATATTTTAATACGAAGTATTTCGCATGTTGCTTGTTTGAAACTTTCCCTATAAACCGCACGGGGTGTTGGTTACAGGTTGGTTACATTTGTTAATCTAACTATTCGTGTACTTCGTATATCTTTGCTATTTTTTTCAATTTAAATCTCTGGCACTACGCATATTGCAAATAACCTACTTGTAAAGAATTTTTAGCTGTTTTATAAATAATCAAGCCTTTTGCTTTATTCACGCTATTATTAATAATGTCAATGTGAATTGGTGAGTTAATTGGCTAAATAAAACTATATAAAAACATAATTATAAAAATACAAAATTATAAAAATACTTTTCAAATATTAGGAAGGAAATAACATGTCTACTAAATTTCGTACTGGTACGTTAGCCCTTGCCGTGGGCTTAGCACTAGGAACTGCTCCTAGTTTTGCTGCTGGTTTTGAAGAAGCAGCACAAACTGAAGACGTTGAACGTATTGCGGTTGTTGGTTCACGTTCTGCTCCTCGCTCTGTTGCTGAATCACCTGTACCAATTGATATTGTTGGTGGTGATGAACTAGGTAAAAATGCTTCAAGTGATATGTTAGATATGCTTCAAGCTGCAGTACCTTCATTTAACGTTCGTCAGCAACCTATTTCAGATGCGGCTTCATTTATTCGGCCAGTAAACTTGCGTGGTTTGTCATCAGATTCAACTCTAATACTTTTAAACGGTAAACGCCGTCATCGTGCATCGGTTATTGCGTTCCAAGGTGGTGGGGTGAATGATGGTGCGCAAGGTCCAGATATTTCTGTTATTCCTTCAGTAGCATTAAAACAGGTTGAAGTTTTGCGTGATGGTGCAGCTGCGCAATATGGCTCAGATGCGATTGCTGGCGTGATGAATTTCGTATTGAAAGATGATGCTGACGGCGGTTCTATGTCGGTACGCCACGGTGAATATTATGAAGGTGACGGAACTCAACTTGTTGTAGATGGTAACCTTGGTTTGCCTTTTACTGATGATGGTTTTGTTAATATGTCATTTCAATATAAAACTGCTGATGCAACAAGTCGAAGTGTGCAACGACCCGACGCACAAGGCTTGATTGATGCGGGCAATACATCGGTAAATACCCCTGCACAAGTTTGGGGTAATCCGGAAATTGATGATGATCTTACACTTTTTGCAAATGTTGGATTGGATTTAGGAAATGATAAAGAGTTTTACATGTTCGGTAACTACTCTGATCGAGTAGCAACAGGTGGGTATTACTATCGTAATCCGCAAAATCGGGGTGGTGTATTTACGGATGGCGACGGTAATTTGCTAGTGGGGGCTATGGATGGTAATGCAGCTGATTGTCCTAACATTGCTATAACGGCTGCTGATGTTAGAACTCAGCAAGACTATATTGATGGTGTAGAAAATAACGATAATTGTTGGGCATTTAATGAGTTATTCCCTGGTGGCTATACACCGCAGTTTACGGGCGATATTAATGATACATCATTAACAATGGGAACACGTGGCGAAATTAAAGGTGGCTTTTTAGATGAAGCCTTTTATGACATTAGTGGGTCTGTAGGTCGTAATAAATCGACTTATACACTAGCTAATACCGTTAATCCTTCAATGGGGGCTCTAAACGTTGACCAGACAGGTAATAGTTTTGAAGCAGGTTCATATATTCAGTTGGAAAAAGCATTTAATGCTGATTTAACACAAAGCGTTGATATGGGGTTAGAAGAGCCTGTTAATGTTGCAACTGGTTTTGAATGGCGTCAAGAAAGCTTTGAAATTATTTCTGGGGAACAAGCTTCTTGGGCTCAGGGCCCACTAGCAACACAAGGTTTTAGCGTAGGTTCGCATGGTTTTGCTGGTTTCTCACCAGAATCTCAAGGTATTAATAAGCGTCAAAGTATAGCTGCTTATCTTGATGTTGAAGCATATGTAACTGAAGGATTACTTTTAGGTGCTGCATTACGTTATGAAGATTTCTCTTCATTTGGTGATACAACTAATTATAAGTTGACTGCACAATATCAACTAACAGATGAATTATCTATTCGTGGTTCTCATAGCACAGGATTTAGAGCACCGACAGTGGGCCAAGCTAATGTTGTAAATACCCAAACATCTTTAGTAAATGGCGAATTAATTCAATCAGCGACATTCCCGCCAACACATGTTGTATCTGTTCAGAAAGGTGGTGTTGAGTTGCAACCTGAAGAATCAACTAGTTATGCAATTGGTCTTGTTTATCAATCTGGGGACTTCTTTATGACAATTGATGCATATAATATTGAAGTAACAGATCGTGTCGCACAAACTGATAAATTCTTCATAGATCAAGATGATGTTGATGCACTACAAGGTGATTACCCAAGCCCTGAATTATTATTGGGCGGCTCAATTACGTATTTTGCTAATAATTTTGACACGAAAACCCAAGGGGTAGATATTGTTGCTAACTATGGCATGGAACTGTTTGGTGGAGATACAAAATTAAGCCTAGCATATAACTACAATAAAACAGAAGTGGAAAACAGAAAGCCTACCATTGACCCTAAAACAGGTTTACCAGTTTTAGACGATAAAGGTGAATTAACTTTTGCTACATCTGGTTTTAAAGTACGTCGTTTAGAAGAGGGTATCCCTGAACATCGTGCAACTTTCACCGTTGCGCAAAGTTGGGAAAACATTAGTATGTTTGTACGTGCGAACTATTTTGGTGAATGGTTTGCGACACATGCTGATGAGCCTGATGAGTTTAGTTCTTACGGTTGGTCAGAAACAGTAGGTTCTTCGTATACAATAGACGCAGAAGTGAGTTACTTTGTAAATGATAGCTGGACTCTATCAGCTGGAGCGAACAACATCTTTGATGAAGAAGCGCAAGAGCTACAGAAAAATGGCGGTGCCTACTCAGTTGTAGGTGCTAAATACTACGAAAGTGGCCCATTTGATTACAACGGTGGTTTCTACTACGTTAAAGCAACTTATAACTTTTAATAGTAAAGTTACTTAGATTTAAAAAGCCATATCATTTGATATGGCTTTTTTTATTGTATGATTATAATGATGTTACGCAATGGCTTAGCGGCATAAAAACAGAAATTAAACTTACTGAATAGTTCTACTTTATTGCATGCTTAGTTATAAATAATTGCTTGAATACTTTTAGCTCGGCTAGCCTTTTCTCGGTAATTGCTTGTTTGATTGCTGACCCTTTTAGGCCTTGTTCAACAAAAGGCTTCGCGGTAACTTTACTTAATAGCTCAAATGCAGCAAATAAAAACTCTTTTTGTAAATAGTTACGATTTTCAAAGCCTAAACGACCAGTAAAATCTGCCTGACAACATAGCAGGAAGTCATCAAATTCCTCTGGTTTTCGCCAAACATCAAGCTGATTAAATAGCTTTAAAATTGTGTTTGCTTTTAACTCAAATGCTTTATGGCAATGCAAATGAAATTGGCAAACTTTAAGTGCTAAGCTTTTATGTATAGTAGGCACTCTTAAACGCTTACACAGCTCCTCTATTAAAGGCAAGCCTGCTGTTTCGTGTCCAGGGTGAGATGGTAATTTTTCATCTTTTGTTAATGACTTGCCAAGGTCGTGACAAACACTAGCAAAGCGAATAGTTGTTTTTTTCGATAGCAAAGAAGCTTGCTTAAGCACCATCATGGTATGAATACCAGAGCATATTTCCGGGTGCCAGCGTTCAGGGTTTGGAATTCCCCATAAATTATGTAAGTCAGGCCACAGTGATTTAAGTGCTTGGCACTCATATAGTACTTTAAAAAATATTTCTGGATTTTCGTCAGCTAAGCTTCGCTCCATTTCTTGCCACACACGTTCCCCCGATAAGCTTAATAGTTCGCCACTTTCGCTTAGCTTTGTCATTAGTGCTAATGTGTCAGGTGCAATGGTAAAACCATAGTTATGGAAACGAGCAGCAAAGCGGGCAACACGCAATACTCTCAGTGGGTCTTCGATAAAAGCCGTAGATACATGACGAAGCACTCTGTTTTCTATATCAGCTTGGCCTTGGTATGGGTCTATAATATTGCCATTCTCATCCATCGCCATGGCATTAATGGTTAGGTCTCGCCGTAATAAATCTTCTTCTAAAGTAACCTTGCTAGACGCATCGCATTCAAAGCCAGTGTAGCCCGAGCCAGACTTTCTTTCGGTACGTGCTAGGGCATATTCTTGTTTCGTTTCGGGATGTAGAAAAACAGGGAAGTCTTTACCTACTTGTGAAAATCCTAGCCGCAACATTTCTTCTACGGTTGAACCGACGACGACATAATCATTATCGACAACTTCTCGGTTTAATAATTTATCGCGTACGGCACCGCCAACTAAAAAGTAATTAAGAGATTGCATTGAATTTTGCATTAAGGAAAACAGACTCCTGAAATTGGATAATATCGAAAAATTTACAGCTAAAGCTTATCATAATTACTCTAGCTTTTTGACATATGATTAGGTTCAGGTTAATTTCATTGGGTCAATTCATTAGCTAAGACTTTCTATGTATACAAGTTATTTTGGTTTAGAGGACAAACCATTTTCTATTGCGCCTAATCCTGATTATTTATTTATGAGTGATCGTCATCGAGAGGCACTAAATCACTTAACCTATGGCTTAGGTGATACCGGAGGCTTTGTACTCTTAACTGGGGAAGTCGGCACAGGAAAAACAACCATTAGCCGTCGTTTAATGGAAAATTTGCCTGAGAATACGCAAGCGGCATTTATTCTTAATCCAACATTATCAAGCCAAGAATTATTAGCTACGATTTGTGATGAGTTGAAAATTCGTTACCGTAAAACTGGCGCAACATTAAAAACATTAACCGATAAAATTCAGCAGAAGTTACTTAAGAATCACAATGAAGATACCAATACTTTATTGATAATTGATGAGGCCCAGCATTTACAGCCCGAAGTGTTGGAGCAATTGCGATTGTTAACCAATCTTGAAACTAACACCAAAAAACTACTACAGGTCATACTTATTGGCCAACCTGAGTTGCAACAACTTTTACAACGGCGTGATCTTCGTCAGCTTGCGCAAAGGATCACAGCAAGGTACCACTTATTGCCTCTTAATCGTCAAGAGGTTGATCAATATCTTAAACATCGACTTTCTGTTGCAAAGTGTTTTCGCAATGTTTTTGATAAAAGTGCGGTAAATGCAATTCATAAAACCTGTAAAGGTATACCTCGTTTAATGAATTTGTTGGCTGAACGTGCACTGATGAATGCGTATAATAGTAATAATGCTGTTGTAAATCGAAAAATTGTTTTACAGGCGGCCCATGACGCTCTTGGCGATGAGTACCGGTTGACGCCTTGGTGGCAAAGTTCATTGTTTAAATACGGTAGTGTCGCGGCATTACTTACAATATTTTTATCTGCAGGCATTTGGTGGGGTGCTCAGTTTAAACAAGGAGCAAGCTTTGTAGATAAAACAGTTGTACCGCAAACCTCGCCAGCGCTAGATACTAAAGTTGATGAGCAGCTGGCAGCTGAAAAAAATAAAGGTGCAGAAAGTGTTAAGCAAGTCGATGAATCACAGTTTGTTGCTAATAACACAGAAAACATGGCGATTGAGGCCAGTGTCCAGCAGCTCGATAGTGCTAGCCAACCCGTAGCAATAACAAATACCAAGCAAAGTGATCAAATACAGGCGCTTGCAAAACAAGAAAACACTAGCATAGTTAACAAGAATAATACTGCTGAAGCAGCATATGCTGCCCAAAAGGCGAATGATGATTTTGTCGTTGAGGCCACAGATGGTGTTTCTGAGGAGCTATTAGCAAGTTTTCAGTCGGCTATTGAAGAAACCAAGCAACAATCTGTGCTAGAGGACAGTCTGCCTAGTTCGTCATCGTCAAATATTTCTCCTTTAACCCAAATGCCTACTTGGGTGCAAGACGGCGTGCCTTCACTGCAATTTGAAATGCACATTTATGCCAGTGACGGGCAAGGCTGGGTGCGTGTAAATGGCCGAGATCGCTACGAAGGTGATTATATCGGCCGAGAGTTACTATTAAATGAAATTTTACCGCAGAAAGTTATATTAAGCTTTCGAGGTGAAAAGTTCAGTATGGCAGCTTTGTCTTCTTGGAATTGATAATTTTAATTTTTAGTGGTCAGTATAGTATTCGCAATTAGTGAAGGTGTAGCTGTTATTTAATCGACAAAGGCCATTTTGAAAAAGCCGATTAAGTTAAGGTTAAATTCTTCTGGACGAACACAACATTCAATTTGGTCTTGGTATTTATTATTACTAAGATCTATCTCTTCAATGGCGATTGCTTGATTTAAGCGGGTATTGTAGAAAACTTTAACAAATGGATTTAACGGCTTATTGTTATTAAGTTGACTAATTAAGCCAAGCTTGCCACTGGTTAGTTTCACTAAAGTGCCTATCGGATATATACCAAGGCATAAAATAAATTGCTCAACTAATTCACTGTCGTAACCTTTATTTGCGTCTGAGCGAAGAATTTTAAATGCCTTAATTGGCGCCATACCTTTTTTATATACTCTGTCGGCTGTCATCGCATCGTAGCTATCGACTATGGCAATCATTCTTGCGAAAGTGTCGATTTGCTCGGCTGCTAATTTATTCGGGTAACCTTGGCCATCAATACGTTCGTGATGTTTTTGAACAACATTGCGCGCAATATCAGATATAGCCGTTTCTTGATTTAAGATATCAACGCCATAGTCGACGTGCTTTTTCATTTGCTCATATTCATCATCAGTAAACTTGCCTGGTTTGTGGAGAATATGATCGGGGACGTTTATTTTACCAATGTCGTGCATAAAAGCGCCGAGCGCCAGTTGTTCAATTATAGATTTTTCAACTTTTAAATGTTTAGCGAAAATACTCATCAAAATAGCGACATTTAATGAATGTTCGATTAAATATTCATCTTTAATTCGCAAGCGAGACAAACAGGATAAGGCGTCTTCATTTCTAAATACAGAGTCAACAATGGCATTTGTAGTATCGTTAACACTGTCCATATCGAGTTGTTTATCTTTTGAAATATCATCGAGCAGCTTTTTCTGTAATGTTTTTGCATTACTGTATAGCTTTTTCGCTTTAGTCATTTCAGCGCCAAATGACGCTTTTTTCCTAGCTAGTGTTTTGGTTTCTTCTTTTGGAACAAATATGTTGTTATTGGCTTCTGAGGTAGATGATTTAGTTTTTGATGGGTCGATTGTTACTTGCTTTATTCCTGCTTTTTTAAGCTTTTCAATAGTTTTATTATGTAAAATAAAGCCTTCAGATTTTACATTGAGATTTTTTTTGGGATTGACAATACTCACCACATACATTCCAACGGTTAATTTGGAAAGTGCTATTTTTGTGAGTTCTTCTGCCATTTCAATTCCTTATTACTATAGCTGCTGCAATATTGATATTATAGCGCTTAAAAATAAACTTGGACTAATTGAATAAGTATTTGAATTCTTGTTGTATCTCCTTATAGAAAGGACATAGCGTAGTAATAAAGGCCCAATAAAATAAAATGTTTAATTGGACCTTACTTTTAGTTATTGCCAAGCGGGCATGTTGGCTTCGTAACTTTTTATTTTATCAATTTTATTCAATGTCCAACCTATGCTGTCGACACCGTTTTCTAAACAATATTGATGAAAGTCGTCTAATGAAAATGGCAAGTTTCCATTGGCGGTTTTGACCTGATTGTTAAGTAAATCAATATCGTAGTGTTGAACATTATCCTGTGTTTGTTGAAATAACTTTTCAATGGTTTGCTCAGCAAGCTTGATAGGTAAAATACCTATGTTAATACAGTTTGCATAGAAAATGTCAGCGAAACTTGAAGCTATGATGACCTTAAATCCGTACTCTTGTAATGCCCACGGTGCATGCTCTCGGCTGGAGCCGCAACCAAAATTTTCTCGAGTTAACAAGATGCTTGCGCCTTGGTACTTTGAACTATTTAAAATAAATTCAGGGTTGTTTTCTTTTCCTGCAGCATCAAGATAGCGCCAGTCATGAAACAGATGCTGGCCAAATCCAGTACGAGTTGTTTTTTGCAAAAACTGTTTTGGAATAATTTGGTCGGTATCGACATTTGCTGCGTCTAAAGGAGCAACTAAACCTTTATGTTGTGTAAACTTTTCCATAATTAGGCGCCTTTTGTTTTTGATGATGTATTGGTTAAATCCACAAAGTGACCTGCTATTGCAGATGCTGCCGCCAATTCGGGGCTAACTAAGTGGGTACGACTGCCGCGGCCTTGACGACCTTCAAAGTTTCGATTACTTGTAGACGCACAACGATCACCTTCGGATAAAACGTCGTCATTCATGCCTAAGCACATAGAACAACCTGGAAGCCGCCATTCAAAACCAGCATCAATAAAAATTTGTGCTAAACCTTCAGCTTCAGCTTGCTCTTTAACACGATACGAGCCAGGCACTACGATAGCATCAACAGTTTTAGCAACTTTTTTTCCTTTGGCAATAGTTGCGGCGGCCCGTAAATCTTCAATACGCGAATTTGTACAAGAGCCAATAAATACTTTGTTAATACTAATGTCGGTAATTTTTGTGCCAGCGGTTAAGCCCATATATTTTAGTGCTGCGGCACAAGAGTCTTTTTCTACTGGGTCATCAAAATCTTCAGGTGAAGGAATTATGCTGTCAATTTGTGTCACTTGTCCCGGTGTTGTACCCCAAGTTACTTGGGTTTTGATTTCTTTAGCATCAAGGGTTAAGTAACTATCAAATACAGCGTCTGGGTCTGACTTTAGTTGTTGCCAATCGTTTACGGCTTGCTGCCAAACATCACCTTTAGGGGCATATTCTTTATCTTTTAAATAGTGAAATGTGGTAGCATCAGGCGCTATTAAGCCGGCTTTTGCACCAAACTCTATACTCATATTACAGATTGTCATGCGCTCTTCCATAGATAAACGCTCAATGGCTTCGCCGCAGTATTCAACCACGTAACCTGTAGCGCCGGCACTGCCGGTTTTTCCTATAATGGCTAAAATAATGTCTTTGGCACTAATGCCCGCAGCGACTTGACCATTAACTTCAATTTTCATGGTTTTAGCTTTGGTTTGGCGTAGTGTTTGTGTTGCAAATACATGTTCTACTTCTGAGGTGCCAATACCGAAGGCCAAGGCACCAAAAGCACCATGCGTTGCGGTATGGGAGTCTCCACATACAATCACCGTGCCGGGCAAAGTTAAACCAAGCTCTGGCCCCATTACGTGAACTATGCCTTGGTTTTTATGGCCCATGCCAAATAACTTTATACCAAATTCCTTACAGTTTTTTTCCAAGGTACGTAACTGGTTTGCTGCGCCTTCACCTGCGGCATTTATCTCGATAGAACGGGTTGAAATGTTATGATCCATGGTCGCTATCGTGCGCTCAGGATGACGAAGCTGGCGCTTGTGAAACCTTAAATTGGCAAACGCTTGTGGTGATGTCACTTCATGAATCAAATGTCGGTCAACAAAAATTAACGGAGTTTCACCAGCTTTCTCTTCAATGACATGTTGCTGCCATAATTTCTCATATAAGGTGCTAGCCATGATTACTTTGCTCCTTGTGAAGGTTGTTGTGCTGAAATAAATTGGCAAATAATATCGCCCATTTCATTAGTAGACTTGGCTTGATGACGGTCTGTTTCACTTAAAAGATCGCCGGTAAAGTGGCCGGCATTTAGTGCTGCTGCAACTGCATTTTCAATGGCGTTAGCTGCTTCTGCTTGGTTTAAACTGTGTCGTAGCATTAATGCAGCAGATAAAATTTGTGCGATTGGGTTAGCAATGCCTTTTCCTGCAATATCTGGCGCTGTACCGCCGGCGGGTTCATACATGCCAAAACCTGACTCATTTAAGCTTGCCGATGGCAATAAGCCCATTGAGCCAGTAATCATGGCGCAAATATCAGAAAGAATATCGCCAAATAAATTTGAACATAACATAACGTCAAATTGTTCCGGGTAACGCACCAACTGCATGGCTGCATTGTCAACATACATGTGCTCAAGCGTCACCGAGGGGTATTGTTTTGCCACTTCATTGACAACTTCTCGCCATAATTGTGACGAAGCTAATACATTGGCTTTATCAATAGAGATAACTTTGTTACGACGTTTTTGTGCTGCCTGGAAAGCTAAATGAGTAATACGGCTAATTTCTTTGCGAGAATAGATCATAGTATCAAAGGCGGCTTCATTTTCTTGCCCTAGATTTTGTCGTCCTTTTGGCTCGCCAAAGTAAATTCCGCCTGTTAACTCACGCATCACCAAAATATCAAAGCCTGCCTGAGAAATATCCGCTCTTAATGGCGATAAGTGCGACATTGCACTTTGCAGTTGGGCGGGGCGCATATTACAAAATAAGCCAAAATGCCCGCGTAGACCTAATAGTGAGGCACGCTCTGGTTGCTCTGTTGGTGGCAAGTCACTCCATTTTGGGCCGCCAACTGAGCCAAATAATATTGCATCAGCTTGCTCACAACCTTCAATCGTACTTTGTGGAAGGGCTTGGCCATGGTTATCTATTGCACAACCTCCCACATCATAATGGCTAGTGCTGATTTCAAAATTAAATTGCTCGGCTACCTTGGCTAAAACTTTCTCTGCTTGCGCCATAACTTCTGGCCCAATACCGTCTCCGGCTAATATTGCTACTCTCGACATTTTCTTCAACCTACTTACTCAATTGTTATAACGTTATTCTTATCGAAATGCTAGAAGCATTACGGTTGGTTACTAGTGGCAGCTTTGCTAAGCTCGCTGGCACGCTCTGTTTCGCGTTCTGTTTTTAATTCAGCTATGGTGATTGCGCGATGAATTGCGTTGAGTGCATTAACTAATGCGTTACCAGATGCTTTGATGACGTCGGTGTCTAAACCATAACCATGGAAATTTCTGCCTTGCCACGAAACCACAATATCAGCTTTACCTAAGCCATCTTCACCTTCACCTTTATTTGATATTTTGTAATCACTGACTTCAAATTCGATATCAACAGCTTTTTTAATTGCTCGATATAGCGCGTCAACAGGGCCATTACCTGTTGCAGAGATAATTTGATGTTCATCGCCGATAGCTAGTTTGATGCTCGATGTTGCGAACTCGCTACCACCACTTTGTACATTCAACGTTTGCAAATGGTAAAAGTCTTGTTGATCTTGTTGTTGAATATTAAATAATAATGCTTCTAGGTCATCATCGAATACTTGGCCTTTTTTATCTGCTAAGGCTAAAAAATCACTATAAAGTTGTTCAAGTTGATAGTCAGACTCTTGGTAACCTAAACTTTCCATTCTGTGTTTAATAACATGGCGACCACTACGAGATGTTAAATTTAGTTTTGTTTTGCTGATGCCGACACTTTCAGGGGTCATAATTTCGTAGGTATTGCTGGCTTTTAACATGCCATCTTGATGAATTCCTGATGAGTGACTAAACGCATTACCACCGACGATGGCTTTGTTTAGTTGCACTGGCATATTGCAAAGTTCGCTCACTAATTTAGATGTACGAGCGATTTCTTGATGGTTGATTTGCGTGTGAACACCAAGTAGCTCTTGACGAGTTTTCATGATCATTGCTACTTCTTCAAGCGAGCAATTGCCCGCGCGCTCGCCAATACCATTGATAGTACATTCAATTTGTCTAGCACCAGCTTGTACCGCCGACATTGAATTGGCAACAGCTAAGCCTAAGTCGTTGTGGCAATGAACTGAAATGATAGCTTGGTCAATATTGGGTACACGATTATATAAATTACTAATAATGCCACCAAATTCGTAAGGTAAGGTGTAGCCAACCGTATCAGGAATATTCACGGTAGTTGCGCCCGCTTTAATAGCTTGTTCAACCATGCGACATAAGTTATCTATTGGCGTTCGTCCAGCATCTTCACACGAAAATTCAACATCATCGGTAAATTTTCGCGCATACTTAACCGCATGCACTGCCATAGCTTCCACATCAGCGAAGTCTTTCTTCAATTTTTGCTGCACGTGAACATCAGAAGTTGAAATAAAGGTATGAATACGAAATTGTGCAGCAGGTTTTAATGCTTCAGCACAGGCTTTGATGTCGGCTTCTACCGCACGAGCTAGGGCACAAACACGTGAATTTTTTATTGTTCGTGCGATTTCTTGCACCGATTGAAAATCGCCAGGAGATGAAACTGGAAAGCCCACTTCCATAATATCAACACCTAAACGTTCTATAGCATGGGCTATTTGCAGCTTTTCACGAACTGATAAGCTAGCGTTTAATGCTTGTTCACCATCACGTAATGTGGTGTCAAAAATAATGACTTTGTTATTGTCTATGCCCATGTTTTATCCTAAATATTAATTAGTTCGAACTAAATTACGGGCATAAAAAAACCCGCGATTATTAGCGCGGGTTCAGAGTTTTATTTATTATCTATTTATTTTTCAAGCAATAAAACCTAGCCGCGCATGGATAATGCGAGGAGGAGGTTAATTCGAATAATGCGTGAAAAATTTGTCATTTTTTATTTTGTTTTATATGAGTGATTAAAATATTTAATAACTAGTGGGGTATTAGTATCCTAGTAGAGGAACCTTTGTCAATAGATTTTTGATAAATAAAATGTGATTCAAGCTCTTTTTCATCCAATTAAAAATGTATGACTTTGTTAATTTGGTGAATATTATAATTAATTGACGCTGTTTTGATGTTATTATTGTCAATAACAATAGCAACTAGCTTGCTATGTTTATCAATCGTTAGAAGCAAGGTTATAAAATGCGTACAATCTCAGCAATCATAATTAGTAAAAATGAAGAAGATAGAATTAGGCCCTGTTTTGAGTCTTTAAAGGGGTTTGCTGATGAAATTATACTATTTGACTCTGGAAGTACTGACAATACAGTTAAAATAGCCAAGGAGTATACTGATAAAGTATGGGTGACAGATGACTGGCCTGGCGATGGGTTTCAAAAGCACCGTGCGTTACAAAAGGCCACCTGTGATTGGGTGCTGATTATTGATGCTGATGAATATCTTGATGAAGAAATGAAAGCGGAAATTACCTGCCAACTATCAAACCCAAATTTAGAGGAGGTTGCTTTTAAATTACCTTGGGGAAATATTATTCTTGGAAAGTTAATGAAATATGGTCGTTCATCTAGGGCACCTAAAAGGCTTTTTAAACGAGAGGGAGCAGATATTACCAAAGTTGTTGTTCATGCTCATGTGGTAACTAAAGGTAAGGTTTCTACTTTGAAGAAAGGATTATTAATGCATAATTCTTTGAGGAACTTTGAGCATTTTATGAGTAAAACCCGCTTATATGCATGGGAAACAACGCTGAAGTATCGTAAGAATAGAAAGCCAAGTTTAGGTGTTTATTTTGCTGTAATTCGTTCTATTTGGACATTTTTTCTTATTTACATCATTCGTTTAGGTTTTCTAGATGGCAGTAGAGGGTTAATGATGGCAATGGTCTTCGCACAATCATCATTTAATAAATATGCAGGCTTATGGTATTTAGAGCAAGAAGATAAACTTTAGTTTTAAAATTTTAATTATGACAAAGAAAAAGTATTTATTTTTTATAAGTCAAAACTATAGTTTTGCGATCTTACGGCCATTACAACAAGCAATTAATGCTAGAGGTGATGAGGTTAGATGGTTTCTGTATGGAAGTGAAATTAATCACTCTTTTTTGAAGCCTCAAGAAATTAAAGTAACGTCGATTTCTGCTATTAAAAAGTATAATCCCGTTGCGGTTTTTGTACCAGGTAATACAGTGCCTAGTTTTATTCCAGGGTTAAAGGTTGCCGTTTTTCATGGCTTTAACTCTGGAAAGTTAAACAGAAAAGGTAAAGAAGATCATTTTAATATTCGAGGCTGTTTCGATCTTTATTGCACCCAAGGACCAAATACTACATTTAGGTTTCAAGAGCTTGCAGAAAAGCATCTTCATTTTTTAGTTAAAGAAACCGGATGGCCAGCATTAGATCCTTTGTTTAAGATTGCTGATAAAGCTATTAGTACCAAACCGACTATTTTGATGTGTTCTACATTTTCCCGTAATTTGACCTGTGCTCCAATTTTATTTAATAAAATTAAAGAATTAAGCCAAACAGGCAAGTGGAATTGGTTAGTGCAGTTTCACCCTAAGATGGAAAAGAGTATTGTCGAGCAATATAAGTCAATTCAAGGTGAACATTTAACATTTGTTGAGACAGACAATATCATTCCCTTATTGCAAAAAGCGGATGTAATGTTATGTGACACTTCTTCCGTATTGATTATGTTTTTATTACAAGGGAAACCTGTTGTCACTTTTAATAATATCGCCCCGAATGATTATCTAGTGAATATATCTGATCCTGAAAAGCTTGAAGGTTCATTAGCCTATGCATTGGAAAGACCTGATAAGTTATTGGAAAAAATTAATTTTTATATAGAACAAACTCATCCGAATCAAGATGGAAATGCCTCTGAACGAATCTTAGATATGGTTGAGTACATGCTTAATAGTGGCAGAAGAGCTAAGAACTCTAAACCGTTAAATGTAATTAGGGAATTAAAATTAAGGAAAGCTCTTGGTTATTGGAAGATATCTTAAAAGTTATGATGTAGAAATGGTTACAGATACCCTAATGGAATCTATTAATTGATTAATCATTATATGTATCTAGAATGAGAGTAGCTTAAAATTGCGCACCATGAAGATATACAAGTGTATCTCAACTAGCTTTTCTTATTCTAAGAATAAGACTTTAACTCCCATAATTGACATTAATTTAAAGAGATAACTATTGAGAAATAATATTTTATAAAAATATATTGCTCGTTACTATTACTTGATAAGCTTTTTTAAAATATCAATTATTTTTCAATAAGTTTAAAGGTTATATTCAACTTTTAAAAATAAATTTGCGTTATGTTTGTCATTGATTGGGTTTTCAAAAGTAGACTTACTAAGATCAATGCCTGCAGTATAACGCCAATTTTTATAACTATATTGAAGCTTTGATGAAACCATTAATATTTCTTCAGATACTTTGCTTAGCGGATTTCCAATAATAGGGTTTGTAGGTGCTTTATCATTATTATCCTTGTTTAACTGCAAATGGCGAACTTTGGTTGTAAGTTTAGTATTGGCATCTATTGATGCAATAAAACCTAAAACGACAGTAGTAGCATCATTATCATATAAATTTCCTAATGTTCTTTGGTTGTAACGCATTCCTGTTTGATAAGTAGAATGTTCGTAGAAACAATTACCTAGGTCGCTATTATCAGTGTCAGTACAATCAGCATAAGTATCTGTATATTCTAGATAGATTGAAGTAGGAGCGGAAAATAAGTTAACTTGAGTATCTATGCCCACTTGAATTTGCGGTTCTGTTAAAAAGTTCAAAGAATTGTTGTTGTCGCCATCTTCAGCAAAATATTGTCCATAAATTGCTACAGGAGTCTCGAAAATATTTAGAGAATAGCGTAAATCATAACCTGCTTGTTGATTACCAGGCTCATTTTCTTTGTTTACACCACAATCTAATCCACCAGCACCGCAGTTATCTTTACCAATTAATAAATCAAAAAATGTACTAAAACTGTTTGGTCTTCCTTTTCCTCCCCACTGGGCTAAGCGAGTTATGCCGACCTCTAGATTTTCTATTGGTTTGAAATTAAGCCTAAAGCCCCATAAAAGAGTATCTTCTATGATTCGGTTGTCATCCATAACCCCCATAAAAGAGGTTACTGTCCATGGAATTTGGATATCTGTAAATGGAACCTCGACAGGAATTGCGGATCTTCTTGATATCGCTAATGCAGGAATTGGTCTTGCGTTATTTGTTAAGCTTAAATTACTGTCCCACCCTGGCCCCCACCATCTATCCTGTTTACCGATAGATAATGCCCAGTTTCCAACGAACCCGGCAATATAACTACCATCTAATCGGCTTTTTTTATTATCTCTCGGGTCAAATGTGTAGCTTGACGATATTGAAGCGGCAAAATTATTGGTCATAAAGCTAGTTTGAAATCTGAGGTTATTTTTATCTCTAAAGTCCTCACCAAAGCTTGTAAAACGTTTGTCTTTGTTCGCTGCGTTAAACTCTAACTTTTTTTGGTTTTTTTTGGCAAGTCTGAATTGATAACTAACATAATCGAATGCTTGTTTTTCAGAGCTATTTAAGGTCAGGTAATCAATATTCTTTAGATCTCTTCCTATATCTATCCACATTAAAGGAAATGTTGTCACTGGTGTTTTAATATAGCCTGCGTCAGCAAGCTTTTGAATACCAGTACGTAAGTAGATATTTGACGTATCTATCCATGGTTCAGCCGATGAATAAAAACTAACAAGAATAATTGCGAAAAGTAAATTTTTTGATTTCAATTAAGGTGACTCTGCTTCGTTACAATTTATTTGGTACTAATTTAAAGACGGGTTAACCCCAACTTTCCATACTGCTCTTTTTTCTAGAAAATAGGCGAGGAACAATAAGTCCTAACAGCAGCCCAATGCCGAGAACTATAGCGCCATTAAAGAACCATTGCTTTTTAATGTCAGTATCTTGACTCTTTAATTGCGATTTAGTTTCAGTTAATTCCATATTTAATGCTGCAATATTGTTTTGCAAATCACTTCGCTCGGCTTTAAGCGCTTCAATTTGGCTGCGAGCTCCCTCAAGCTGAGTTGCTACAGCATCTGTTTGAGCTTGAAAACTGGCTAATTTTTCGTTTAAATCTGCAATTACATAACGCATACCAGGTTTCGTTGTAACGTGTTTACTTTCAACCCACCCAGTTTTGTTTTTATCTGTTATAACTTGGCTATATTCATTATTACTTTCACCGGTTAATTGAATTTTATCACCAGAATTTATTGTACCAAGAATACGGTAATTTTTTCCCGCGCCAGAGTGCATATATATAAATAAATTTTCGGAAATATAGCCATCAGAAGTATTACTTTCGGCCGAATCGGCACTAGATAAAAAAGACAGGGAGCAAACGAGTGCAAAGGAAAATTGTTTTATGTTCATCATTAAGTAACCAATAGCGCCATTTAAACAGTGAATGGCAAAGATAGTAGGACTTTGCTGTAATGATAGCAAGTGATGATTGCCTAGAATGCGGAGATTTTTGATATAAAATATTTATCCTGTAATATTAGCGTAAATATTTCTCACTAATGGTTTAAAATAAAGCCTTAGCGATTGTAAGTCTGATTGATTAATAGTATTGGAATGATATGACCACGGAAATAGAGCTTAAATATTTAGTTGTAGCTGAAGTAACGGCAGAACAAATCAGCCAAGTATTTAGACAAAAAAATATTGAGTTTACTTTTAAAGAAAAACAACTGACTAATAGTTATTTTGATACCGCAGATCTAAACTTGCGAAAATTTGATATGGGCTTACGAGTTCGTTGTGATAATGGCTGTAACGAACAAACAATTAAAACGGCAGGGCAAGTTGTTGGTGGCTTACATAGCAGACCAGAATATAATATCGATATTGAAGGTAAATTTCCTATATTGTCAATGTTTCCTCATGAGATTTGGCACCCTCAGCAATCTGTCGCAGAGTTGCAAAATGCACTAATCTCCATCTTTAGTACTAATTTCAACCGTAATATTTGGTTAATAACAGACGAAAACGATAATCAAATAGAGCTTGCTCTGGATTTAGGCGTGATAGCAAGTGGGGGGGAAAGTGAGAGTATTTGTGAAATTGAAATTGAGTTGGTTACCGGCTCGACAGAGGTGTTGTTTGATTTAGCGCAGATTTTATTTGATGAGTTTCCTATGCGCCCCGGAATTAAAAGTAAAGCTGCACGAGGTTACGCATTGTGGCGCAATATTACGCAAGAAGAAACCAATATACCTGCATTGTTTATATGTGATTCCCGTACCGACTCAATCGAAAGTGCATTTAATTTAGGCTTAAATAGAGGCTTAACAGACTTACAACAAAATACCGCTGACTATTTAGCTAGCCAATCATTAATTGACTTAGCAAAAATTAAAGCAAGCCTGGCGGTTATTCGTCATGGATTTTGGTTATTTGAAGCACAATTAACAACAGCAGAATTAAGTATAAGAAACGAATTGAGTTATTTTGTTCATTTACTTGCTTGGGTCGATAATGCGATAAACTTACAAGAATTAACTAATAAAACTGGTAATTATCGGAAGAAACTTGATTATAGCGAGCAGCTTATTGAGCAGCTTAAAATAGCTAAACGACGTTTCCCTAATCATGATGATATTAGCCAATTATTGCATTCAAGTCGTTTTAATCAGTTGCAACTCGATATTTTAAAATTGTATTTGATGCGCGCAGAATCAGCCACTGCAGGCAATGTCGAGTCTCGTAGTGAGTTAGTTCAGTTTGCACGAGAAAGAATTCAGTTTAGTTTAAGTGAAATTAGCGATGAGATGAAAAGCGCAGTTAGTTTTAATTGTGAGCAATACATAGCGCAAAGTAAATTACTTTATCGAAGCCTATTAACCGGTACATGGCTTTCAGGGGTGTTTAATCACGAGCTACGGGATAGGTTTCGTCGACCTTGGCTAGACTTACAACAAGGGATCAGTGAATTACAATCTTTGTGGATTATTCAGCAGCAGCTAGAAAAACTCTCACAACCACCGAAGAAGCTAGTGCTATGGCAAAGAAGTAAAGTTGATGGTTTGTTAACGGCTTTAGATAATACTAAAGCAATGGCGACTGCCATGCCACCCTATTGGCATGAGCCGCTATAAGTGAGCTATCAACACTGCTGTAAGTTAGAGTTGTTAGTGAATTTCAGCAATGGCATCAAGTATTTCCTTCTGTTTTTCAGTGTTTTGCTATGCTTTTTGGTAACAAGTAGTATTGCAACAGAGTATAAATTGCCAAGTCAAGACTCGCGGCTAATTGGCAAGCTTGAATATCACAAGGTGGTAAAAGGTGATTATTTTCAAAAAATTGCTGAAAAATATAATGTAGGTTTTCTGGCGTTAATGGCTGCAAATCCCAATGTAGATCCATTCTTACCTTCAGTTGGCCATACGTTAACTATCCCAAATGAAATGTTATTGCCGTATGGTAAGCGAGAAGGGATTATCATTAATTTATCGGAACTGCGTTTATACTATTTTCCACCTAATGCTGAGAGTGTTCATGTTTTTCCTGTTGGTATCGGTCGCCAAGGTTTAGCAACACCTAAAACAGTCAGTTATGTTAGTGAAAAAAGGCAAAACCCTGTTTGGCGTCCTACTCAAGAAATGAAAGCACGATATTTTGCCAAGCATGGTAAGCATTTAGCCGACGAGGTTCCCGCAGGGTTAAATAACCCGTTTGGAAAATATGCCTTAAGGCTTGGCACAAGCGTTTATTTATTGCATGGTTCAAATCAACGATTTGGTATTGGTATGAGAGCGAGTTCTGGTTGTATACGCTTATATGATGACGATATTAAGTGGCTATTTGAGCATGTTGCAATTGGTACCCCAGTACGAATTGTCGATCAAAGTATTAAAATGTCATATGAACCAACGAAAAAACTAATAGAAGTGCACAGTCCGTTAACTGCTGATGGTGGTAAGTCAAAGCAAGCTATTACTAAGGCGGTAACAAGCTTTGTTGGCAGTAGTGTTGATAATAAAAAAATTTTACTAGAGCAAGTTAGCCAGGCAACAGGGCTAGTCAACGAACTAGTAAGTTACTAATAACACCGATAACACTACCTAGAACGAACAGCGATACCGGTGAGTTTAGTATGGTAATTTGCAAGCTATATTAAGCCTTTATTTTTTAAAGCTTGCTACCATGTTATCAATACGTTCGTTGGCTTTATCAACGGCCATATTGGTCTCAGCTAAAGCTTTGTTTGTCATTTCTTGTGCTGCGCCAAGCTCAGTAACTTCTGACGACATTGCTTGTGTTTGTGATGATAAACTATTTACCTGTTCGGTTAAGTTATCTACTTTTTGGTTAAGACGGGCAATATTCTCCTCTAATGCAGCGTTATTAGCACAACCTGAAATGCTAATAAGTAATGCAGTTACCGTTATAAGTTTTAATTGCATAATAATAATCCCTGTGTTTATTTATTGTTCTATTTCTAGTATGACACAAAAAACGCGAGCCAGTACTAGTCGCAATTTTTTAACTTGGTTAACATAGTTAAAAGAGATAGTTTTAAAGTTGTAGCATCAAGAGAACTCATTGAAATTCTAACTGCAAAGTTAGCTTTGTTAACCTAGGCCTTTAAAATTATATGATGGTAGCTATTTATTGTTTTTGCTATCAATTAAACTTTCAATTTGGTGTTCAAGTTTGCTGAGCTTTTTTGCTATTTGACTATTCTGTTCAATTATTTCAGCATTTTGTTTTCTTAATTCTCGGTTTTTAATGTTGGTATCGGCAAAACCAAATATTTTATTGACAAAAACCGCACCAATACCACCTAAAATACCAACACCAAGGATAAACATAATAAAAACAGATATTCTGCCAACCAAAGTGATTGGATAGACATCACCAAAGCCTATGGTTGTTGATGACATCACCATAAGCCAAATAGCATCACTAAAACTTTGAACAGGTGAGGTTTCTAAATCTACTTCAGCGAGATAAGTGACATAACCTAATGACAAATTCAAGCTAAGAAATAAAGCAAAAGAAACAATGCCGATAAAGCCGTAATTGTAATTTTTTACTCCGAATTCATCAATACGGTACAAATTACTTTTTTCCATGGCTTTTTGAACAACAATCATGATTTTTCTCTTGGCTCTTTATTTATAATGGCTCTAGTAAATACTATGTTAGTGATGGAATTTATGTTTCGTTCACATAGTTGATTAAATCTTCCATTAACTTCTTCTTTATTTCAAGTTGTTGATCTGAAGTTAAGTCATATTTTTCGGCAAGTAGTTCATAATCACTTGGTGACAGACTTACCGTTAACCTTGGCCGTTTCGGGCGTTTATTTGTCGGCAAACCTAAAATATCACGAATTTGCTCAGAAGGGCTAATGCCAGCCTCAAGTGCTTGCTTTCTTATTGACAGTTGAATTTTTTCATCCATATCAAAAGCAACCTGAACGGCTTTAACTGCTTTCACGGATGATTGCCATTTTTCAGGTAATTTACGAGACACAATTAACTTCCTGGGTACATATCAGCAATATCAGTTGTTGCTTTAAATAAGGTTAAAAATACTTCGGTATCACCATCTTGCCACACTTCAATATCAATACCTTTGTCTTGATCTTCATTATACAAGACATATAGCTCAAATTGCTCGCCACTCTCGTTGCCTTCGTATGGCGATAATTTATCTTTGCGGTGATCTTTACGATGGAAAAATCCCACTTGTGCAAAAACGCTTTGGCGATAAATTTCATCGCTCCAGCCCGACGTATTACTATTATCGGCTTGACGCTCTAATTGTGCTTGGCCTGGCTCGTCAAAAATTGTTGAGAATTGCTCTAGATCAAACAAGCTTTCAACATCTTGGTGCTGAATTTTGAGTGAGAATTTTAAATAGGTTTTATCATCTTCGTCTAAGGTTAAATAAAACTGTATGTCATTATTACCTTGCAGTACCCATTCGGTTTGAGTGTTGTGTTCAAATTCGTAGCTATTAACTGCACTAACTTGAAACTCTTGTGCTCTAAGTGCTTCAGGAAGTCCAAAGCTGTCAGACATAACAATAATGTCGCCTTGGGTAAGATCTTTAACATTGCTTAGTTTTCGCTCTTGAACAGGCTTTTTGAACATTCTTTTTAAAAAACTCAAAGGCTTCTCCTACACATCACCCTTATGTCAGGTGTTTTGAAATTGATAATCACTTCAACGAAAAAACCGCTTAACATCAAAGATGAAAAGCGGTGTGAAGGCTCAATTAATTATTTTTGCTTAGCTTTTAAACGCTCTAATACTGAGTTTGCGTTGTTATCGCTAGCACCAATACCGGCTTCTTTTAATTTTGCTTCTAACGAGCTATCTGAATTTTCCGATTCTAATACTTCGGCAGCTTTCATTTGGTCATCAAACTTTTGCTGTTTAGCTTTAATGCGCTCTAACGAGTCTTTAGCATTTAATAACTTAGAGTTACTTGAAGAGAAGTTATCTGTAATTGCAGACGTTGCTTTTTGTACGCTTTCTGTGGTTTTAACCATAGATAATTGACGTTTGTATTCGGCTACTTGGCGTTCACTCTTTTTCACTAATTCTTTTAGGCGCTCAGCATTACCTTGAAAGCTGTCTAACGCTTGCTGCTGGGTGGCTAATTCACTTTCTAATGCAGAAATTTTTTCAGCAACAGCCAGTGCTAATGCATCATCACCTTTCTCTAAAGCCTGCACTGCATAGCCTTCATGCTCGGTAATTTCGCGCTTTATGCGGTCAACTTCACGACTTGATGACATTTGTTGTGCCATTACACCGGTAAGGTCACGTTTCGCTTTAGTTAAGTGGTTTTCAGCATCACGAATTTCTTGTTCGAAGATACGTGTTGCATTTGAATCGACAATGGCTTCACCAACTTCAGTTGCGCCACCACGGATAGCGGTCATAATTTTCTTAAAAATACTCATAATAATACTCCTACAGTGGCTGCTTAAACTAAGTAATCACTCATATCGTCAATAATTTCTAGCGCATTGTTACTTAAAACTGCTAGCTCATGTTCTATGTCGTTAAATGTAGAGCTAATAGCTAACGCTCCAAAAATGACATATTTATCACCAATTTTTGAAAATGATGATAATGGCATGGGAATGTTCATTTCTAACATACTGACATGCATTTCATTTAACTTATCTGATTTCACTTCATCTTGACCCCAAAGATAGGTAATACATAAAATTTGGTCGTCAGTAACAGAAACAAAAACGGGTAACTCTTCACGGCCAAGTACCGTAATTTGTAGTACATCAACTTCACCTGCAATTGGTTGGCAATCAAAAACCATCCCGGTATGTGATTCATCTGCCAAAGTGTTCAGGTAATCAGCTATCTTATGAATATTCATGTTTTTCCTCATGTTTAAATAAGTAGCGTAAAAAACAAGTAACAATGTTTTTTACTTGACGACATAATATGTCGTGTAGGGTTAATTTAGCATTAAGACATAATATGTCAAGTGCTTATTTTCATTTTTCTCATCATAACTCAGATAATTTTATTGTAAATGAGCATTGTTTAAGCCTTGCTGATCTTGCCAAGCCTGCTGATGTAATTGATAAATGGCATGGCTTCCTAAATAATTAATAGGCACGTTCGCTTGGTTTTTATAAAAGTCGCGGGAGAAATCAAACGCGTTTATTACCATAGCGAGTGTCAACCAGTGATGAGGCACGGGTAATTCGCTGAGTTTTTTTAACCTAGTTAAAGGCGCCGCGCCATTTTTACTGGCAATAGTCCAGCCCCATTCGCCAAAGCTAGGTACGTTGTCATGATACTGCTGAACAGAGGAAAGTCCTGCAGCCTTAACGGTTTTACCTATGGCAATAAAAGCATCTTTAGCGTGATATGGACTTGCTGATTGAATACCTATTAACCCGTCACCGGCAAGTAACTGTTTTAATCTGGCATAAAAATTTACAGAATAAAGTTTGTTCAGATCTGGGTGGCTTGGATCGGGTAAATCAACAATGATCGCATCATAATTTCTATTATTTTGTAGTAGCTTATCAATGGCAAGAAACGCGTCTGCAGAAATAATTTCTACGCGATTATCTTGTAAGCTTGCCTCAGTCAACGTGCTAATACTAGTTGCCAATGGCGATGGTAATTGCTCTGCAGGCGATTTAAATAAATTTATTAACTCACTATCTAAATCAACTAATGTGACTTTTTTAGGCTGCCATTTCAGTACATCACGTAGCGCTAAACCATCACCGCCGCCAATAATTAAAACGTTCTCTTGTCGGGCTGAGCCAGCTAAAACTGGGCTAACCAAGTAACTGTGGTAGATAAACTCGTCTGAAGAGGAAAACTGTAGGCGGCCATTAAGGTAAAAATTAATAACTTTGTTTTCCATGGCGCCGATATTGCGCTCGGTAAAGGTCAATTGTTGGTAGCGAGTTTTGTCACTATAAACCACTTTATCTAGGTAAAGTAGATTACTCATTTGGCTAAGCCATGAATTACCATATTGATAGATAGCCATTATCAGTAGCAATAAAACAAGGTGAGTGGATATCAGTGTTTTTCGCCAGTTCAACTTTTGCCAATAATAAATAACAAAAATACTACCCGCTATTAGGTTAAGTGCTGCGGTCAGCGCGCTGGCTTTGCTGATGTCTATGGTCAGTAAAAAGATAACCCAAATGGCTGCGCCAATACCGGCACCAACATAGTCTGCACCGTAAATAGTCCCTAAATTATGCTTCAAGTGTTTTTGATGAATTTCTTCTCGAATTCTTGCAATTAACGGAATTTCCATACCAATGAAAAAACCTAAAATAAGGCCGAAAAAATAAGGACTATTAAAGGCAATAAAACTAAGTTGCTTAAATAGGCCACCACGAGGGTATGCATCTGGTGGCAAATTAAACATTTGCCCTAATATATCTGGAAAAGTTTGGGTTAGGGCAATCAAGCCACCAATAATTAAAATTGAGCTACTGCCAAGAAAGGCAATCACCAACTCTAGCCAAACAAAGCCATTGAAGGCACATTGTATTTTTCGTGCTGCAAATGCGCCTAGCCCCATGGCCACTATCATTAAACCTATCATGGCATAGATAGTACTTTCCATAATACCGAGTACACGCCCAGCATAATGAGAAAGTAGGTATTCGTAAATGAGCCCGCAGCCAGCTAATACGGCCATAGTTAGAATAAGGAGAACATCATCAAACAGACGACTTCTATTACTCATTATATTTATTCCTGATTATCATTCATTGAGGATATTTGAAACTAGGCGAAGGCTAAATTGCTAAAAAGTATTCAACTACCCACATAGGTTTTGAATACTTTATTAGCGACATTTTAATTTTGTTGTAGCAAGCCTGAATTTGTTAAGACATTAACGCAGTTAATATTAAGGCAATAGAAATGCTAATCGCCATTTCAACACAGGCAACACCAATATTATGTTGTTGGTCTACTTCTTCAACAAGATTAATGCCCATTAGCACTAAACGTTTTGCAATTGAGGTTAGCAATGCAACAAGTAATGTCATTACAAAACCAAAGACTAACCAGCCAACCAGGTTGACCATTAGGGTTTCAGGGCTATAAGTTAAGAAATGGCTTGCTGCGGTTACAGCTAAAGCAGTACTAATTACTTGGCCAGCATAACGAATTGCTAAGGCAATTTGCCCATCGGCAAAAGCACTTTGCATACTGCCATTTTGGTTATTAGCCGCATATTGGCGCTCTTTAATACGTGTGACTAACACTAACATAGCTTGGGAAACAATAAAGCCTGCGGCAATGGCGGTGAAGGTATTGATATCTAAACCGTACACCCATAACAGTACCGCGCGAATAATAATCGCGGTGGCAATTGCACCAGAGGCGTCAACAATACCGACAGTAATATTTCGTGCTTTAATTTGCGCATTTTTGTCGATTTGATTTAAGGCAAATCTATCATGAAATATTCGGCCTACTTTAATTAAGATTAAGCCAAATATGCCATAACTTGCCATACCAATAGCTTCCATTAGGTAACTGTCGGCATTTTCACCAGTGATGGCACCCGTTAATACAATACCTAATGCTGCTACGCTACCAGCAACACTAATACCAAAAGCAAAGTTGTCTTCTTTTGCTAATTCATCGGTTGAGTTAACTTGTGCTGATAAACCGCTGATGAAGCGCATTGCACCGAGTAGAACAATGGCGATGGCGATATCAATCGCTAAGAAAATTAATAGTTCTTGGTTTAAACCCGTTATTTCAATAAATGTATTCATATTAATTCCTACTTGCCACGTCGAAAGCTACGTGAGGTGGTACTTTTACTATTTCTAAAGCTGGCATTTTTTGTACTTTTACTTGATTTGGCATAAGTACTTTTATTCGTTGTTTTGCTAGCAAAGCGATTGGCACTGGTTTGTGCATTTTTACTTTGGCTTGAAATACTCGACGCTCCGGTTCTATTTTTACTGTATGCGCTGGTATATTTTTGCCCGCGACTTTGAAATGATTTACGTGTGCGATTATCAATATCTGTTTGTTTACGCAATTGGCTTGGTGAACTATAACGTTTTCGGCCATAGTCATTGTAGTAACTATAATTACGGCTGCGCCCCCAGTCACTGTAATAAGTGCGGCGAGAGCCAAACAGGTCACCCATCATTGAATACATGCCATACCACGCCCAAAAAGACATGCCATTAGAACCTGTTGTCCAACTGCCATAAGCCGGGTTACCTATAAGCTGCTCTCCTGTGCCAAAGTCTTGTGCTTTATTTGCTGCCAGACTTTGTGCTTTAGACATAGCATTAACTCGAGGTAATGTACCGTCTGACATATCAGCTAGTACATTTAGCGGATCACTTAAGGCATCGGAATATAAAACAGGATCTGCCGCTTGGTATAAGTTTAAAAGTTCGTCATAGATGGCTTGAGAGCTTTCAAACATTTGCGGCTGATTTTTTACGGTATTAAGGCGGTCAACAAGCGCACGATACATAGGGCCTTGCGTACCTGTATCTTTAATAAATTCATCAATTAATGGCTTATAGTCGGGTTTATCGGCAATTAATCTTTGCGCATACTGCTTGATTAAGTTTGCGTTACGTACTTGCCCATCAGCCAGTGCCTGCGCAAGCATGTCAATACGCTGCTCTGTTATTGGGGTTTGCTGTACTATTTGCTCTTTTACTGGATCTCCACAAGCGGAAAGTAGTAAAACTAGCACAATGATAAGTGATTTTATTGGCTGCATTTCTGCCATAGTGTCCTCAAAAATGCTATGGTTATCATTTATTAATATCACTTATGACATATTATGTCTATTGTTTTAGACGTATCCGTGAAATTAATTTATTAGTCATGACGTACTGCTGAATCAGCAATGTAGCTTTTATCGAGGTCACTGTGTCAAATTCTCATTGTTCTTTAACTCACCCGCTAATCAAAAGCCAACAAGCAAAAAGTTGGCAACAGTTCTCTCAACAGTACCCTGAAGCAAGTACTAGCCTAAGTGGTGAACGACTAGTTTACTTTCAACAAGCATTAGCGCTAAGCGATTTTATTCTACGCAGTGCATTGCAAGCACCAGAACTTGTCATAGAACTTTTTAAAAGTGAACAATTATTTACCCAGTGCACCCCTGATTATGAACAGTTACTGGCAATAAAATTAAGTGATTGTACAAGCGAAGAGCAGTTACACAAAAGCTTGCGACAATTTCGTTTAGTACAAATGGTGCATATTGCAGTAGGAGATTTTTTGCTCGATGTTAGTTTGGACGAGTCACTCAAACGTTTATCATCACTTGCTGATAATTTAATCCTCGCTGCTAAGAACTGGTTAAGCAAACTTTGCCAAGACAAATGGGGTGTACCAGTTAATGCTGCGGGTGAAGAGCAGCAACTTTTAATTTATGGCATGGGGAAGCTTGGCGGTCAGGAGCTAAATTTCTCTTCTGACATTGATCTTATTTTTGTTTACCCAGAAACCGGTGAAACTCAAGGTGTAAGACGCACCCTTGATAACCAAATGTTCTTTACTCGTCTCGGGCAAAAGCTAATTACGGCACTACATCAAAAAACGGCAGACGGATTTGTTTATCGTGTTGATATGCGTTTAAGGCCGTTTGGTGAAAGTGGTCCCTTGGTTTTATCATTTAATGCCATGGAAAATTATTACCAAGATCAAGGGCGTGACTGGGAACGCTATGCCATGCTAAAGGCGCGATTAGTTGGGCAAGGTAAGTACCATGGCCAACTTACAAAAATGCTTCGACCTTTTGTTTATCGCCGCTATATAGATTTTAGTGTTATTGATAGTCTACGCCGTATGAAAGCAATGATCGCTCAAGAAGTTAGGCGTAAACAGCTCAACAATAATATAAAACTTGGTGCTGGTGGTATTCGTGAAATTGAGTTTATTGTGCAGGTTTTTCAAATGATCCGCGGCGGTCGAGTTTTAGAGTTGCAGCACCGAAATCTACTGACGGTATTACCGTTATTGGTAAAGCATGGAGAAATTAGCCAGTCGAGTGCCGCAGTATTGACCAACAGCTATCGCTTCTTACGGCGAGTGGAAAACATTATTCAAGCATTAGGCGATCAGCAAACACAAACCCTACCTGATAATGACTTAGACCAACAGCGCCTAATTACCATTCTTGCTGATGATAGTTGTGCTGATTGGGCAAGCTTTTTACAGCAACTTGTTTTGCATATGCAAGGTGTTCATCAGCAATTTGTTGAACTTATTGGTGAAGAGAGCCCTAACCGTCAGGCAGTTGATCAATACTGGAGTACACTTTGGGACAGTCAGTGGGATGATGATGAGTCAATAACTTGGATAAGCCAATCGCCGCAACTTATAGCTAATAATGGTGATAACCCTTGTTGGCATAGCGAAGTGTTATGGCGCTCATTGAAAGAGTTTCGAGATGAAATGAGTAAACGCAGTATGGGAAACCGAGGCCGACAGGTGTTGGATAAATTGATCCCAAGTTTGTTATGGCATATTGCCAATTTAAAATTAAGTGAACAGTCATTAGCCCGAGTTTTAACCGTGCTAACAACAATTGCCACTCGCACTGCTTATTTAGAGTTACTATTTGAGAATGAAGGTGCATTGAAGCACCTAATTCACTTGTGTCACAACAGTAGCTGGGTTGCTGAGCATATTGCCAAATACCCAATATTATTGGACGAACTTATTGACCCGAAACTTTTTCATCAAGCACCACAATTAACTTCTTATGGCGCTGAACTTAGAGAAGTAATGCTACGGGTGCCCGAAGAAGATCAAGAAGCACAAATGATCACGCTTCGACAGTTTAAGCAAATTAAGCAATTGCGTATTGCTGCTGCAGATATATCAGGTATTTTGCCAATAACTGAGGTGAGCGAACATTTAACGGCTTTAGCTGAAGCTATGATTGAAGAAGTTGCTAACTTGGCATGGCAGCAACTAAGCGAACGTTTCGGGGTACCTAGTAGCAAAGCAGGTTCACAAGATAAGGGCTTTGCTGTTATTGGTTATGGCAAATTAGGAGGTATAGAGCTAGGTTATAGCTCTGATTTAGATTTAGTTTTTGTGCATGATGCTGACTTGTCAGAATCCACAACCGGTGCCAAACAGATTACTGCGGGTCAGTTTTACTTGAAGCTTGCACAACGTATGATGCACCTTTTTAATACGCGTATGGCCAATGGTATTCTGTATGAATTAGATATGCGTTTACGGCCATCAGGCAATGCTGGTTTGCTGATGGTGCATATCGACACCTTCGAACACTATCAAAAAAATGATGCCTGGACATGGGAGCATCAAGCGCTTGTACGTACACGAATAATTTTTGCAGCCAATGCATTAGCACAAAGGTTTAATCATATAAAGCGTGATGTGCTTGCAACAACACGAGACTTAAATACGCTGCGTAACGATGTGCAGAATATGCGTGCTAAAATGCGTAATCACCTTGATAAGTCATCACCTGAAAAAGTTGATATTAAACAAGGGCGTGGCGGCCTAGTGGATATCGAGTTCTTTGTGCAATATTTAGTGTTAGCGTTAAGTGCAAAACACCCAGAATTAAGTGCGCATTCAGACAATATTAGCTTGCTAGAAAACTTAGCCAAATTAAATTTAATTACTCAGCAAGAGCAGCAATTACTAACCAATAATTATTGTAAGCTACGCGATTTTGGTCATCATGCAACATTGCAAAATAATGAACAAATGCTATTAACCAATATTTTTCAGCGAGACTTTCACAATATTTTGCCGATATTAAATAAAGTACTTAGTTAACTTTTATTACTAATCACCGACGCGACTTAGGTAATAAAATGCACTCATTCTCTAAATACGGAATGGTGTATTCAATAAGTACGATGGCACGTTGTTGATTACAAAAGTAAATGCTTAGGCCATTTTCAAAGTGGCCTTCTACTGCTTTACCGACTTGATAAGCTGTGGTGAGGATACCTTTATTGATACGAAAAGCATCTTTGACTAAATAGTCGCGATTTAGCCACCAAATAACCTCCAAGCCATTGTCTTGTGCATATTCAGAAAGTTTTTGAAATAAGGTTTCACCTAAGCGAAACGGATGGTTATTTGTTCTACCCGTCCAATTTCTACGTAAAGGTCGAGTAATCAGCCTACGGGCTTCAAGTATTTTTTCTAAATCGCCTTTAGGCTCAGGTAAGTAAACAATATTATTTCTTATTTTAGGACCTTTTTCATCGTCGCCATGTAAATTGGCGTAGAAGCGCGAAAGCCCTTCCGCGGCAGCATTTTTACTCTTAGTTGGGCGAACAACTGATTTTTTCTCTGCATCGGCAACGCTAACAGACGTTGACGAATTGCCAGTCACCTCAGAAATATCATCTGCCGCTTCTTGGCTTAATGAAAAAAGTAAGTCCTGATTCATCAACAATGCTGATGCTAAGCCGATTAAAATAGCCCCTAAAACGATATTGCGCAGCCAAAAATTCATAAGTTATTTATATTTATGTTACATCTTAGCTTATACCATAACCAACAATGCTTATTTATACAATGATGGGTCGTCTTCGTTAGGTCTGGTTTTAAAACGACGGTGCAGCCACATATATTGCTCGGGCTTCACCATAATGGCTTTTTCAAGTTCTTGATTAACTCTTAGAACATCGGCAGTATCATCACCCGTTGGAAAGTTTTCCAACATAGGTTTTATTTCTAATGTGTAGCCACTACCGTCTTCGTTGCGGGTTGGAATTAACATATGGGTTTGGGTGTTTTTTTGCCTTGCAAATATTAATGTACCCGTTGTTGAAGCAGCTTCTGGTACGGCAAAAAACGGCACAAAAACACTACGATTTCGGCCGTAATCTTGATCGGGCAAATAAACACAGGCTTCACCATCGTGTAATGCTCGAATTAGTCCTTTAACATCACGCTTGCCCAGCATATATTTATTTGAACGGCCACGACCTCTAAATTGGAAGTATTCCATCAGTTGATTATTGTGAGGGCGATAAAATACAACCATAGGGTGGCCATAGCCAATGCCACGACAGTTAATTTCAACACTCAAGTAGTGCATAGCGAGCAATAAGATGCCTTTGCCTTCTTGTTGGGCTTTTTCGATGTGTTCTAAACCAATAACTTTTGTTTTACGTTTTACTCGCCAATTTGGCCACCACCAACCCATGCCAGTTTCAAGTAGGGCAATACCCGTGTTTTCGAAATTACGCTTAAGCATAGTCTCGCGCTCAGCGTTAGGCATATCAGGAAAACATAACTCTAAATTTCTTAGTGCCACTTTCTTACGACTTGAGCCTAGTTTGTACAACAAACGGCCTATCATTTTGCCAAGAAATAGTTGAAAACGATAAGGAAGCCAAGAAATGCTGTAGAGGATAAATACCCCAAGCCAAGTGAGCCAATACTTAGGTAACAGGAAAGATATTTTAAAATTTGGTTGTAAAACTTTATTTTTACTCACGGGATGATTTCAACTCATTGAATTGCTTGTGATACAATATTGCTTATTATATCTGTTATAGGGCCTAGGATGAAAGTAGATATTCCCGCTTTTGAAAAAGCGCGTGTTTTAGTGGTTGGCGATATCATGTTAGATCGTTATTGGTATGGGCCTACACAGCGTATTTCTCCAGAAGCGCCGGTACCTGTTGTTAAAATTCAACAGGATGAAGATAGACCAGGTGGTGCGGCAAACGTAGCGCTAAACATTGCCTCATTAAACGGCCAAGTGACTTTAGCTGGTATTACCGGGGAAGATGAAGCAGCTAAAACCTTAGCTAGTCATCTATCGGCAATGAATATTGATTGTCAGTTTTTACAATCACCGTCGCATCCAACAATTACCAAGTTACGGGTAATGAGTCGTAATCAACAATTATTACGCTTAGATTTTGAAGAATCTTTTGCCGATGCTGATAAACAGCCTTTACTTGAGCGCACTAAAGCCTTAGTTGCAGAGCATGATTTGTTACTTTTATCTGATTACGATAAAGGTACGTTGTCAGAAGTGCAGGCGCTAATACAAGTGGCAAAAGCGGAAAATGTTCCAGTGTTGGTTGACCCGAAAGGTACCGACTTTTCACGTTATCGTGGCGCAACATTAATTACACCTAATTTGTCGGAGTTTGAAGCTGTTGTTGGCCCTTGTAAAACTGAAGCTGAAATTGTCAGTAAAGGCCAAGCTTTGCTAAAAGAGTTAAATTTAACGGCTATGCTAGTTACTCGTAGTGAACAAGGTATGACGTTATTACGACATGATCATGAAGAGTTTCATTTACCAACACAAGCACGCGAAGTATATGATGTTACGGGGGCCGGTGATACTGTTATTGCCACTTTAGCACTAGCAATTGCCGCAGATGCCGAGTTTACTCAAGCCAGTGCTCTAGCAAATATTGCAGCAGGTATTGTTGTTGGTAAATTGGGTACCTCGACAGTAAGTGAAACTGAGTTAAATGCCGAGTTGAGCTCAGGGCAAGAAAGCGGCTTTGGCGTGATGTCCGAAGAGCAGTTAAAAATTGCTGTTGAGCTTGCACAAGCTCGTGGTGAGAATATTGTAATGACTAATGGCTGTTTTGATATTCTACATGCTGGCCATGTTTCTTATTTAAATAATGCTAAGACTCTAGGAAGTCGTTTAATTGTAGCAGTCAATGATGATGCCTCAGTTACAAGGTTAAAAGGACCTGGTCGCCCGGTAAACCCTGTTGATAGAAGAATGGCAGTACTTGCAGGTTTAGGCGCGGTTGATTGGGTAGTACCATTTAGTGAAGATACGCCGCAACGTTTAATTGCGAATATTTTGCCAAATATTTTGGTGAAAGGTGGTGACTATAAAGTTGAAGACATTGCCGGTGGTAAGGAAGTTATCGCTGCAGGTGGAGAAGTAAAAGTACTGAACTTTGAAGATGGTATTTCTACCACCAAAATTATCAATACCATAAAGCAAGAATAAATGATTAAGAAATAGTTAAGCAATAAAAAAGCCGCGAAAGCGGCTTTTTTGTGTTCAGAATTAACACTATGGCATAGTGCCCAAAATTGCAAAAAATTAACGGCGTTTAAGCTCTAATAGTTTATTGATTTTAAGGCAATGCTGCTTATTTCGCGGCCATTAAACCCTTGTTAATATCTTCAAGATCTTTATCCGTAATTGTACCGCCAGCACGTTTAAGTGCTAATACGTTTTGAATATAAGTATAGCGTGTTGAAGATAAGTTTCTTTTAGCGTTGTATAAATTACGTGTGCTGTTCAATACATCAACAATGGTACGTGTACCTACTTCAAAACCTGCTTCAGTCGCTTTTAAAGCGCTTTCAGCACTTACTACTGATTGCTCCAAAGATTTAATTGCTGAAACAGCGGCAATAACTGTGTTGTAGGCATTACGGGTATTACGTACAACATTACGATGTGACTGTTCCATATTTTGGCTAGCCACCACATAGTTGCTTTGTGCTTGGCGAACACTACTAGAAATTGCACCACCAGAATAAATTGGTACCGTTAACGTTACACCAATTGAATGGCTATCAAGTGCAGGTGAGTTAATACTATTTACATCAGTATCTGAAGAACTAATGCTGCCATTCAAATCTAATGATGGGTAGTGACCTGCCTTGGCGATATTAATATTTTCTTTAGCAATGTCTACATTGATTTTCTGTGCAATTAAATCTAAGTTTTTCGCTTCAGCGGTTTGCTGCCACTCATTCGCACTATCAGGTGATGGACGAGAAGTTCCGAAACGCTCAGTATTTAAAATGTTTAAATCGCGTGGATAAACGTTAGTAATAACACGTAGCGCTTCTTCAGCGTTAAATACATTATTTTCTGCTCGAATTTCGTCAGTTACGGCGTTGTCATATTGTGCTTGCGCTTCATGAACGTCCGTAATGGCAGTTAAGCCAACTGAAAAACGCTGTTTTGTTTGCTCTAATTGACGTTCAATAGCTGCTTTTTCCGCAACAGAGAACTCAAGGTCATCTTTGGCACTTAGTACATTAAAGTATGCTTCAGTCACACGAACAATTAAGTCTTGCTTCGCCACTTGGTATGCAATATCACTTTGGTGTGCAAGCTTTTTCGCGTTGTCTAAGCGCAACCAAGTTGAATGACGGTATATTTCCATACTAAGATTTGCACCGTAAGTGAAATCTTCAGAATCAAGCGTCATTATTTGGCCTGCATCATTTAATCGCTCGCTTTCACCATCGGTAAATGAAACCGAACCACTCAATTGTGGTAATAAAGTTGCACGAGCTTGATCTATGCCTTCTTTTGTCGCTAAATACTGAGCGTGTGCTCCAAGAACTACTGGATCATTCGCTTGCGCTTGTTGGTATACTGATAATAAATCTTCGGCATTAGCTAAAGAGCTACTTGCAGCACAGGCAAGGCCAATAAATAATGCTGTTATTGTTTTTCTCATGTTGGAGCGATCCCTTTAATTTTGAACTTGGTATTATTTTTCTAATTGTAACTATCTTAACGTGATTAGGGAATTAGCTAAATAAAATAAGTGTTTACCGAAGTATTCTAGTGTAACAAAATGTTAAGTGCTAGTGTTGCATACAAAACAGGCGATAATTTTATAATCTCAACCGGAACTTAGCGATGAAACAATTGAAAGAACCACTTTTACAATTTAATGTTAACGATGTGGAAATTGTTAATAAAACTCGTAAATACCAAGGTTTTTTTGCTTTAGACGAGTATCAATTTCGTCATAAACTTTATCGTGGCGGCTATAGTGAGGTATTGACACGTGAAGTTTTTGAACGTGGAGATGCCGTTGCTGTTTTACCTTACGACCCTGTGACTGATTCGATTGTATTGATTGAGCAATTTCGCCCAGGCGCTTTAAAATCTGAATGTGGACCGTGGCAGTTAGAGCTGATCGCCGGTATGTTTGACGCTGATGAACAACCTGTAGAAGTGGCTATACGAGAAGCAAAGGAAGAAGCTAACTTAACCATTTTGCCAAATAACATAATGAAAGTGATGACTTATTTGTCGAGTTCTGGTGGTATGAGTGAGGCTATTTATCTTTATTGCGCCAGTGTTGACAGCACTAACCTGTCAGGGGTTCACGGCTTAGACGCTGAAGGTGAAGATATTTTGGTTCACGTTATGCCTCGTCAAGACGCCTTAACATTATTAAGGCATGGAAAAATACCCAATGCTGCCACCATTATTGCGTTACAATGGTTAGAACTCAATATTACGAAATTTAGAAAAAATTAAATTAATATGTCTGCTGCTTTAAAGAAATACCGACCTCATTTGCCAACATTAATGTCACTATGTGATGTTAACTATATGCTGTTGTTGAGAATTCTTGCCGATAAAGAGCAAGTGGGCGAAGAGCGTTATTTTTTTATTTCTGATTTTCTTAGTTATCGAGTGAGTGTTAACGAGGTGACCCGCTATACAAGCCTGATCACAATTAACCAAGAAGCAAATATCAATGGTTATAATTTGTCGGCGCTATTTCGGCCTAAAATGGTGATTCGTTTGTATCATGATGCTCGTATGGCTGAAGTAATAAGTAATCAAGATGTACAGCAAGTCAAACCTCGTTATGACTATCCTAACGACAAAATGCACTTACCTGATGAAAAACAGCAAATTAATTATTTTTTAAAAGAATGGTTACAGTTGTGCTTGCATCTAGGTCAAACTCATGTGCCAGACATTGTAAATAAATAATCTTATGGCAGAAGATTTTATCCTCGTACAAATTAGTGATAGTCACTTATTTGGTGATACTAATGGTTTACATCATGGCAGTAATGTTTATCAAAACTTAGTCGCGGTTTTAAAAAGAATTAAACAATTGCCTCAAGTTGATATTTTGGTTTTTACGGGCGATCTTACGCAAGATCATAGTGAAGAATCATATCAACTTTTTGTTCAAGCCTTTAACGAGAGTGGGATAGTAACGCCCGTTTATTATGTGCCAGGAAATCATGACGAGCCTAAGCTTTTAAAACGTTTTCTAGCTGCGGCTCCTTTTTGTCAAACAAGTGTTATTGAAACTAGTGCGTGGCAAATACTTTTACTTGATAGCAAAAGTGCAACGCCAGCGGGCAAGGTAAGTAACCAGCAACTACAAAATATTGAACAAAAAATTGATAGTAGTAAAGCGCAGTTAATCTTGATGCATCATCATCCGGTAGACGTTGGTTATTTTATTGATCGACATGGCTTAGAGAGTAAAGTGAGTTTTCAGAATTTTGTCGAAGCCAATCCGTCAATCCATGCTATTGGCTGTGGACATGTTCATCAAGCACTGTCATTACCAATTGTGACCAAGGATAAAACCATTCCATTATATACTTGTCCGGCAACTTCAATTCAATTTGATAAAAGTTGCGAAACGGTTGCTAACAATGGCCAAGGACCAGGTTTTCGTTGTTTTACATTGAAAGAAAATAAGCAAGTTTCTACAGAAGTTTTCTTTATTTAAGAGCTAAGGAGTGATTTATTAGTGAAAAATTTATTATATATTCATGGTTTTAATTCATCGCCACAGTCAATGAAAGCGCAATTAACTGTTCACTATTTCCAGCAGCATCATCCAGAAATAAAGGTTTTCTGTCCGCAACTATTATCGTCCCCGAACGCTGCTATTGCGCAATTAATGGAGATCATAGAAAGTAACCCACAAGCTGAGTGGCTAATTATGGGGTCTTCGCTTGGCGGATACTTTTCAACTTACTTGTCTGAGAAGTACCAAGCTAAGGCTATTCTTATTAACCCTGCCGTTAAACCCTATGAATTATTAAATAATTTTCTTGGTGAGCAGTTAAATCCATACACTAATGAGTGCTATCAAGTAAAAGAACAGCACATAGTTGATTTAGAATTACTCAAGCAGGAAGAAATTACTAAAAAAAATTACTTGGTCATGGTACAAACTGGTGATGAAGTGTTAGATTACCAACAAGCCGTTGAAAAATACCAGCATTGCCAATTGGTGGTGCAAGAAGGAGGGGATCATAGTTTTGTTAATTACCAAGCTATGCTACCTCACGTTTCTGTATTTTTTAATTTAAATTGAAATAGCGTAAATTAGAACAGTTACATGAGCGAACAATATAATTCTGACTCCATTGAAGTTCTCAGTGGCCTAGATCCGGTGCGTCATCGACCGGGAATGTATACCGATACCAACCGTCCTAATCATTTAGGTCAAGAAGTTATTGATAACTCTGTTGATGAAGCATTGGCAGGTCATGCACAAAATATTACCGTCATTCTGGATAAAGACCAATCGTTAGAGGTTATTGATGACGGTCGGGGCATGCCAATTGATATACACCCAGAAGAAGGGGTATCAGGTGTTGAGCTGATTTTTTGTAAACTACATGCCGGCGGTAAATTTTCCAATAAAAACTATCAGTTTTCAGGTGGTTTGCACGGTGTTGGTATTTCAGTGGTCAATGCATTGTCAACCCGAGTTGATGTTGCGGTTCGACGTGACAGTAAAGTGTATGAAATGGCTTTTGAGAATGGCCATAAAGTTGAAGAACTGCGAGAAACAGGCACAGTTGGCCGTCGAAATACCGGCACACGAGTTAAGTTTTGGCCTGATGCAAGTTACTTTGACTCTGCCAAGTTTTCGGCTCGTCGCTTAGCACATTTGTTGAAAGCAAAAGCAGTGCTTTGCCCAGGTCTAACCATAAAATTTCATGACAAAAGTGAAGATAAAAAATATCAATGGTGCTACGAAGATGGCTTAGTTGATTATTTGAAAGAGTCAGTTAAAGAGTTAGTTAGCTTACCGGAAGAGCCTTTTGTTGGCAGCTTTACATCGCAACATGAAGCCGCAGATTGGGCGGTTACTTGGCTACCTGAAGGTGGTGAATCTGTTGGAGAAAGTTACGTAAACTTGATACCAACAGTGCAAGGTGGAACCCATGTTAATGGTTTACGCCAAGGTTTGCTTGAGTCAATGCGTGAGTTCTGTGAGTTTCGTAATTTAGTGCCGCGTGGTGTGAAACTAACGCCTGATGATATTTGGGATAAATGCTCTTATATCTTGTCAGTCAAAATGGAAGACCCACAGTTCGCAGGACAAACCAAAGAACGTTTATCTTCTCGTCAATGTGCTGCTTTTGTCACAGGCGTAGTTAAAGATTCGTTTAGTTTGTGGCTAAATGAGCATACTGAAATTGCCGAGGCACTTGCTGAATTTTGTATTGCTAATGCTCAGCGACGTTTGCGAGCAAGTAAAAAGATTATTCGTAAAAAAGTAACGCAAGGGCCAGCGTTGCCAGGTAAGTTGACAGACTGTGGTAGCCAAGATATCGAGCGCACTGAGTTGTTTTTAGTTGAGGGTGACTCAGCTGGTGGTAGTGCTAAACAAGCACGAGACCGTGAAGTGCAAGCGATTATGCCGTTGCGAGGAAAAATTTTAAATACATGGGAAGTTGAATCAGGGCAAATATTGGCTTCTCAAGAAGTACATGATATTTCTGTGGCATTAGGTATTGATCCAGACACAGAAGACTTATCTGGTTTACGTTACGGTAAAATATGTATTCTTGCTGATGCTGACTCTGATGGTTTGCACATTGCGACTTTATTGTGCGCCTTGTTTACGCAGCACTTTTTACCCTTGGTGCAAGCTGGTCATGTCTATGTCGCTATGCCGCCACTTTATCGTATTGATGTCGGTAAAGAAGTTTTTTATGCACTCGATGAAGGCGAAAAAGATGGCATTTTAGATCGTATTGAAGCCGAAAAGAAACGTGGCAAAGTGAATGTACAACGATTTAAAGGCCTAGGTGAAATGAACCCATTGCAACTACGGGAAACCACTATGGATCCAAACACTCGCCGTTTAGTGCAGTTAACGGTTGACGAACACAGTGAAACAATGGAACTTATGGATATGCTGCTTTCTAAAAAGCGCAGTGGCGACCGTAAAGAGTGGTTACAAGCAAAAGGTGATTTAGTAGAGTTAGAATAAAACTACTTGAGCTAGTGACAGGTGAGATTTCTTTATTTTCATCACTAGCTAGAACACTTTAATATAAAAGGTATAGACTTAAGCACTATACCTTTTTTGTTTCATTATAGGAGCCATTATGATTGAGCACCGTCATCTTCGTAGCATATGTCATGCCTCGATTGGTACTAATGATTTAGCTAAAGCAAAAGCCTTCTATACGTCAGTTTTGCAAACCTTGAATATTGCACTAGTTAGCGAGTATGAGCATGCCGTGGCTTATGGAAAAGGTTACCCTGAGTTTTGGTTACAACAACCTTTTAATAAAAAAGTAGCCAGTTGTGGCAATGGTGTTCATTTTGGTTTTGTCGCACTTAGTCGTACACAAGTTGATGAATTTTATGCAGCTGCTATTAAGGCCGGTGGTCAATGCAATGGCGCACCGGGAACCCGGCCAGAATATGGTGAACCATATTATGGTTGCTTTATTATTGATCTTGAAGGCAATAAGATTGAAGCAAGCTATTGGCAAATTTGAGAAAATAAAGTTTAGTTTATTCATTTTTTACTGAGTTTTATGGCATTTAAAGCTGATAAAAATAACAGTTTAATATTTATGCGAATTAGTTTTATACTGTATCGGGCGTTTGTTCGCCATTGTTGTTGGAGCGTAAAATTTGCTAAATGTATTTTTTAAATTAACTATTAAAAACTACAGCCGCATTCTCTTTCTTTTTTTGTTAATATCTTGTAAATCAATTGCTTTGCAGTCAGCTAACCAAAGTGATTTTGATGTCTTTTTGCAAAAAGCAGAACTTCTGATTGATAGTGACCCAAAGGCAGCATTGCAATTACTTAATTCATATCAGGGGGATGTAAAGTCTCAGCCAATTGTTAGCCAAGTGAATTTTTACCGTATTCAATCTGAGGCATATTCTGACCAAGCATTGTACCGATTTAGTAAAGCGTCAGCAGAAATTGGTTTAGAGCTCACTCAACAAATGAATAGCCCAAGTATCTTAATTGCGGAGCTTGCCTATACCAAAGGCTTCGCCATGGAAAGTTTGGGTGATCTAGACGGCGCCTTTCAGTTTTATCAAAATGGTTTAGATGTGGCGCGGTCAATGGATAACCAAGAGTTTATTGCACGTGGCATGATCAATATTGGTGCGACATATTATCTACAGAAAGAATACAAACAGTCGTTAATCATATTAAATAAGGCGCTTAAGATTGCCAACGAAATGAATGATGAAGCCTTAATGGGAGATATCACGAGTGAGCTTGGCATATTATATGGATATTTAGGCGAAGAGAATCAAGCGAATGAGTTTTTTCAGCAGTCTTACCAACATTTCAAAAATGCTGGAAAAGATAATTATGCGCTAAACAGTTTGCATAATGTTGCTATTAATCACGCCAATGAGAGTCGCTTTGAACAAGCAATTGAAGTATTTAGAGTTCTAGAAAGTGAAATTCAACCCAATACCAGTAATGAATTTATTGCTGGAATATATCGTAGCTTAGCTTGGGCATTACTTAACAAAGAAGATGCAGATACCGAAAATGCATACCGATATATTTTATTGGCAGGTGAATACGTTAAAGAGGTTGAACAGCATTTAGTTAAATTACAATACCTTATTGACAAAGCCTATATTTTGGAGGAAATGGGGCGTTTTCAGGAAGCTTTGCTAAACCTTGAAGAAGCTGAAGTATTGTTTGAGTATAAATCAAAAGATATTTACGATACTAGTGAAGTTAATATCTTGTACCTAAAGGCTAAACTTTATTATGGTTTAGGTCGTTATCAGGAAGCGTATAGCACGCAAGAGCAGTATTTTTTAAAAGCTATCGATTATAATGAATCTCGCGATACCTCCGAAATAGATGAATTACGATTACAGTATGAAAGTGAAACTGCCGCTCGACAAAAGCATATCTTGAAACAGAAACAGAGTTTGCAAAACTTCCAGTTGCAAAAACTCACTGAAGAAGCAAATAATCGTAAAATTTTAGCAGCGTTACTAGCCATTTGTTTACTTGTTTTAGCGTGGTTTTTACATCGAATTATTAAAGGCCAAAAAAAATTGCTTAAAGTGACACGCATAGATAGCTTAACCGGGATAATAAACCGCAGAAGACTATTGGAAATTGGCAACAATGGTTTTACTGAAGCTAGTGAGCAGCAGCAAGAATATAGTGTTTGTATGATTGATGTTGATTTCTTTAAAAAGATTAATGACAAATATGGCCATAAAATTGGTGATAGTACATTGCAAGAAATAGCAATATGTGGCCAGCAGCAAATGCGCGAAAGTGATACGTTTGGTCGTTTTGGCGGAGAAGAGTTTGTTGCTTTGCTACCAAATACCAGTCATTCGGAAGCATTTGACGTTGCACAGCGTATTCGAGAGCGTATTGAAAATGCAAAATGGCAAACACAAGAAGTTGAAAATTTAACCGTTAGTATTGGTATAGCAACATTTCATAAAGAAAATTACCCAGACTTTAGCAGCTTATTAAAAGCTGCAGACGCCCGACTTTTGCAAGCCAAAAGTGCCGGCCGCAATCAGGTGATTTGAAATGAATACTATTAGAATTTTTCTCGGTTGCTTGTTTATTACAGTGGTTAATAGCAAAGTGATGGCGAGCGATTTAGGTAACCAAGAGCAAGGTTTTAATACACCGAGTGCATCGTTAATTCAGAAAAAAGATAATGTTGCAGTGTTAGCGGTCAACGAAAAAATACTGTCATTAAAAAAACTTAGTGAACATAATACCCGTGCCGCGCAAATAGAGCTGCAGAAATTACTCCAGTCTGATTTGACGCTAAATCATGCCGAGTCTTATTTATTGCATATTATTCGCGCTAATATTGCCAATATTGTAGGACAAGAACATAAAGTTATTAATTGGCTTAATAAAGCCATTAAGCTTGAGTCATATATCGATGAAACACAGCTAAACTCGCCAGACTTTGCTAGTGCTTATTCGATACTTGCCAATGTATACAAACAGCAAGGATTACATAAAGAAGCATTTGATAATAAAAAGAAATATATCAAAAAGTTCTCAAGTCATTTAAAAGCGCAAAACAAAAACCGCTTAAAACGTTTAAATGATAAATATCAGATGGAAAAAAAGCGAGAAGAGAACCAATTGCTTAGTCAAAATGGTGAGTTAAAACGCTTCGAATTATTGCGAGCAGAATCGCAGCGGAATCAGCAAAATATTAATATAGGGTTGATTCTTGTTGTTACTGTTTTGTTTTTTATTCTCTTGTTACGTCAGTTTAAAATTCGCCGCCAATTAAAGATACTCGCGAAAAGTGATAGCTTAACGAAGTTAGCTAATCGCCGCGCTTTTTTTAAGTATGGTAATCGCTATATGGAAAACGCAGTATGTGAACAAAGCGAGTTGTGCGTATTGATGATAGATATTGACCACTTTAAGGCCGTTAATGATAATTTTGGTCATGATATTGGCGATAAAGTGATATGCATGATAGCTGACCTAGCAAGTGAAACCATGCGTTCGCGTGATGTACTTGCACGTATTGGTGGCGAAGAATTCGCTGCCATTTTACCAGATGCAAACCTTGATCAAGCACGCGCTATTGCTGAACGAATAAGAGAAAAAGCACAAAACAGTACTGTACCAGAATGTAAAGAAAGTGCTGTAACAGTGAGTATTGGCTTAGCGAGTATTCGTAATGCTAAAGAAAGTTTCGACCAATTACTACATGTTGCCGATTTAGCCATGTATCAGGCTAAAGAAAAAGGCCGAAATTGTGTATATAGCAACTCATCGACCGATAGCAAATAGTTTCATTTCCTCTACTAGGACAATAATATCGTGGGAAAGTATTTTTTCCTTGTCCATAATCAGCTAAGCTAGCCATAGAGCAACCATAACAACAAAAATTAGATTAATTACTAGCCGTTAATCACACTTTTAGGAACAACACTTCATGTCAGATGCAATCGACTTTAGTTTAGACGGTATTGAACAGCGCCCTTTAAAGCAGTTTACTGAAGAAGCTTATTTAAATTACTCGATGTACGTCATAATGGATCGTGCTTTACCTCATATAGGTGACGGGTTAAAACCGGTTCAGCGTCGAATTGTTTATGCAATGTCTGAATTAGGCTTGTCGGCGGTTGCTAAGTATAAGAAGTCAGCACGTACAGTCGGTGATGTGCTAGGTAAGTTTCATCCACACGGCGATTCGGCATGTTATGAAGCTATGGTGCTAATGGCGCAGCCTTTTTCTTATCGCTACCCATTGGTTGACGGTCAAGGTAACTGGGGTGCACCTGACGATCCTAAGTCATTTGCTGCTATGCGTTATACCGAAGCACGATTATCGCGATTTAGTGAAGTATTATTATCTGAGTTAGGTCAAGGTACGGTTGATTGGACGCCAAATTTTGATGGCACCATGAAAGAGCCAAAAAATCTACCGGCACGCTTACCACATATTTTGTTAAATGGTATCACTGGCATAGCTGTTGGTATGGCAACGGATATTCCTCCACATAATGTTAGAGAAGTCGCACAAGCATGTGTGCACTTAATTGAACAACCAAAAGCCGAGCTGGCTGATATTCTTGACATTGTACAAGGACCTGACTACCCAACAGATGCAGAAATTATTACCCCTAAGGCGGATATTGAAAAAATATATCGCACCGGCCGTGGTAGTATCAAAATGCGGGCTGTGTATGAGCAGTTACATGGCGAAATCGTCATTACCGCTTTGCCACATCAAGCTTCTGGCGGTAAAATTTTAGAGCAAATCGCCAATCAAATGCAGGCAAAGAAACTGCCAATGGTTGTTGATTTACGTGATGAGTCTGATCATGAAAACCCGATTCGCTTAGTTGTAGTACCTAGGTCAAATCGTGTCGACATCGAGCAACTGATGCAACATTTGTTTGCCACCACAGATCTAGAAAAGAATTTTCGCGTTAACTTAAACATGATCGGCTTAGACAATAAGCCAGCGGTTAAAGACATAAAATCGATATTGAGTGAGTGGCTAACGTTTAGACGCGAAACGGTTCGCCGTCGTTTGCAATACCGTTTAGACAAAGTGCTAGCACGCTTGCATATTTTAGATGGCTTATTAGTTGCGTATTTAAATATTGATGAAGTTATAGAAATTATTAGAAATTTTGATAACCCGAAAGCTGAATTAATGTCGCGCTTTGAGTTATCAGAACGACAAGCAGAATCAATTTTAGAGATTAAACTTCGTCAACTTGCCAAACTTGAAGAAATTAAAATTAGAGCTGAGCAAGACGAGCTAAATAAAGAACGTGAATACCTAGAAAAAACGCTAAACTCAAAAGCTCGCATGAATACCTTGCTAAAGAAAGAAATTCTTGAAGCTTCTGAAAAGTACGGTGATGATCGCCGTTCAGTGCTGGTGGAGCGTAATGAAGCAAAAGCATTGTCTGAGAAAGATTTAATGCCAAGCGAAGCGGTTACTGTTGTGGTTTCAGAAAAAGGTTGGGCACGTTGTGCTAAAGGGCACGACATAGATGCGAAAGCGTTAAATTATAAGTCGGGTGACGATTACTTATGTGATGCCCGTGGTCGCAGTAATCGGCCGGTGGTTTTTATTGACTCTTCCGGCCGCTCTTATGCGACAGATGCCCATAGTTTGCCAACGGCACGTAGCCAAGGTGAGCCATTAACAGGACGCTTTAACTTAGCCAGCGGTGAGAACTTTGAAAAAGTTGTCATGGCAGAAGATGAGCAAAAATATCTGTTAAGCAGTGATGCTGGTTATGGTTTTGTTGGTAGTTTTGCTGATATGGTCAGTCGAAATAAAAACGGTAAAGCATTATTAAGTTTGTCTGCCTCTGCAAAAGTTATGACCCCAAGACTTATCACTAACGTTGATGAAGAATTAGTACTGTCAATTACCTCTGAAGGACGCATGCTGGTGTTTCCGTTAAGAGACCTACCGGTATTAAGCAAAGGTAAAGGCAATAAAATCATTAATATTCCTGCCGCTCGTGCTAAGGCGCGCGAAGAGTTTGTTACTTTACTTGAAGTATTGTCGCCTGAAAGTGCAGTCACGCTACATGCAGGTAAGCGAAAACTTACCCTTAAAGCCAGCGATATAGAACATTATCGAGGTGAACGTGGCCGTCGAGGTAACAAACTACCGCGTGGTTTACAACGTGTCGATCGCGTAGAAATTGAAATGGCCACCGCCAAAGCTGATGAAACTAGCGAAGCCTAATACTGGGCAATTACACAGCCCTTTTAATCAATATTAGGGCTGTATTTTTATCATTATGCTACTTTTCTTTGTGTGTCTTTATCTTATATAAATAATTAAGAAAGTCATAAAACTGTCATAAAACTTGCCTAGAATTATTTTAACTAGGAGAGTTATGTGACCGTTAATATAAAAAAAATCATTGAAGATAAAGCCGTTAATACTGTTTTTCAGCCAATATTTAATATACAAACCCAAGATATTACAGGCTATGAAGCACTAACGCGTGGCCCGAAAAACAGCCCGTTATACTCTCCTGATATTTTGTTTGAAAAAGCAACTCAGGCTGGGTTACTTTCGGAATTGGAAATACTCTGCCGAGACAAAGCGATTAAACGTTTTTCCGAATTAAAATTAAGTGGTAAGTTATTTCTTAATATTAGTCCACTTGTGTTATTAAATAAGAATCACCCTCAAGGCGAAACCATTAAATTTGTTGAGCAAGCAGGACTTAATTGCCAGCAAATTGTTATTGAGTTAAGTGAAAAGTATCCGCTGCCTAATAACGACATGCTACGTCAGGCATTGGCTAAGTATCGTCAATTTGGTTTTAATGTCGCAATAGATGATTTAGGAGCTGGCTACTCAGGTTTAAAGCTTTGGAGTCAACTATTACCAAATATTGTTAAAATTGACCGGTATTTTGTTGAGAGCTGTCACCAAGACTGTTTTAAGCAAAAGTTTTTGCAAGCCATTTTTGAACTTGCTTGTGCCGCGGAAGCAGAAATTGTTGTGGAAGGTATTGAGTGCCTAGAGGAATTTAAGTTACTTAAAAAGCTTGGCATGGTGCATGCCCAAGGTTTTTACTTAGCAACGCCAGAATTAGAGCCTGTAAGAGAATATCCTGAGCATTTAATTGTTCAGCATTGGCAAAACCTTAAAGCACAGTAAAGGCCATTTATTGTGCTTCTTGGAGTTGTGTAATGAGGCGAGAAAGTTGTGTGATTTTTATATTCGACAACTGTCGATAATCGAAATAGGGGGATATGATCAGTTGCTGCTCTTGGTTAATAGCAAAATCATTACTGAGCCAATGACACTCTTTTACTAAACCAAGTTGCTCGGCATAGCCTTTACCCAAAATAATGTGAACTTTATTTGACTGGGCATTTGAAAACTGTGGCTTTGAAAACAATAAGCAGTGTTTTGTTTCTTGCAAGAGCTGTTCATCACGTAACGATTGCCAATTTGTAAACTTATCGGGTGCAAGTTCAAACATTAATTTCGCGTAAACGTTGAATATTTTTCGCCAATGATTACCTGTTTCATTACCAATATGGGCTATTTCTCCAATAGTGACTTTTTTGAGGCTGGATAATTCTTGGTAGCTTGCAATAGGAGGGCGATTTTTAATATAAAAATATAGGGTTGCGTGTTCGCTTCCTAGGCCAACTAAGTTTTGATTCATGGTGTTTTTCCAATAAAAAACCCGGCTACTACCGGGTTTTAGTCGTTTTGCTTAGCGCCGAGCTAGTTAAAACTCTTCCAACATATATTCTAAAGAGTCATCAAAAGTTCTGAGATCTTTTTCAAGTTGAAATTTTTCTTTCAGTTGTTCAATTTCACGCCATTTTCTTTTTTTATTATTACTAGAACTTGATTTAGGTTGTCCTGCTAAAGAGTCCAACACTTTTTGAAGTTTTGCCATGGTATGCTCCTTTTTTCTACAACTGCACCTTTTAAATACCATAGTTACATGAAAAATAGAAACACTTTTTTGCATTTATGTTACAAAAACCTCAAATTATGCAAATCCGATCTTAAAAAAATGTTAACCGGTATTTAAAGCATGGCAAGTAACTGTTGCTCTAATTTTTCTTGGTCAATGGCAAAGTTACGAATTCCTTCAGCAAGTTTTTCTGTTGCCATGGCATCTTGGTTCATTAGCCATCTAAATTTCGCTTCTGTTAATTGCGCTTCTTCTGCGATTGCCGGTTGTTCAGAAAATAATTTTTGCTTAACTACTTGCTCTGAGTTTGCTAATTCATCCATTAAGTTTGGACTAATGGTTAATCGATCACAGCCGGCTAATTCTAGTATTTCACCAGTATTGCGGAAGCTTGCCCCCATAACCACGGTTTTATAACCTTTTGCTTTGTAATAGTTATAAATACTGCTGACTGAAATTACCCCTGGATCTTCAGCGGCTAAATAGTCACTCTTGCCGGTAGCCTTTTTATGCCAGTCAAGGATGCGACCAACAAATGGTGAGATTAAATAAATATTAGCCTCTGCACACGCTTGAGCTTGGGCAAAATTAAATAGTAAGGTTAAGTTACAGTTAATACCTTCTTTTTCTAGCTGCTCAGCGGCTTTTATACCTTCCCAAGTTGAGGCTACTTTAATTAAAATTCGGTCATTACTGATGCCGGCTTCATTGTACATGGCAATTAGTTTTTTACCTTTGGCAATTGACGCTTGGGTATCAAATGATAAACGAGCATCTACCTCTGTCGAAATTCTTCCCGGAATTATTTTTAAAATTTCTAAACCAATTAATACTGAGAGCTTATCAGCCGCATCTATAACTTGCTGCTCGGTATCATTTGATTGTGATTTCGCCCATTCAACTGATGCTGCCAGCAAATGCTGGTAATTTGCTAGCGATGCTGCTTTTAATAGTAATGACGGATTAGTCGTTGCGTCTTGAGGTTGAAACTTGGCAATTGCTTCAATATCACCGGTATCGGCAACAACTGTGGTCATTGCTTTTAGTTGAGAAAGTTGATCTGTCATAACATGTCCCTTGAATAAAATAATGGAATCAAATGAATTTTCGAGTACGTTTTGGTGAAATATTACAACGTTTTTCGAGCAAAATAGATGAAATTGCTAGGTATCTGTCTTATTCATGTGTATTTGTATCAAATTTTCATAAATTAGCAAGTCAGATTATGGAATATCTTAGAGGAAATCAGACATATTTTTATTAGTTATGCATTCTGGTATTAATAAACTCTCATTAAGGCGATTATATTCACTTTTGCTTATGTTATAGTGACAAAAAATTATTTTAAATTAAAGAGTAAATCAGCCATGTTACTTGTTGTTTCTCCCGCGAAAAACCTCGATTATGATTCCCCCTTAGCGACAGAGAAATTTTCTCAACCTGAGTTGCTTGAGCACAGTAAAGTGCTGATAAAGCAATGCAAAAAGTTATCCCCAGCAGATATTAGTTCCTTAATGGGAATAAGTGATAAGTTGGCAGGCCTTAATGCCGCGCGTTTTGGACAGTGGTCAACGCCGTTTACAGTTGATAATGCAAGGCAAGCTGTATTGGCATTTAATGGTGATGTTTATGCTGGTTTAGACGCTAAATCTTTTAGTGAAGAAAACTTTGCTTTTGCTCAACAGCACATGAGAATTTTGTCTGGCTTGTACGGTTTATTAAAACCGTTAGATTTGATGCAAGCGTACCGCTTAGAAATGGGAAAAAAGCTAGAAAATGAACGCGGTAGTAATTTGTATCAATTTTGGGGCGACATTATCACTGAAAAATTAAATACAGCAATTGCTGAACAAGGTGACGATATTTTAATTAACTTAGCGTCTAACGAATATTTTAAGTCAGTGCAGAAAAAGTCATTAAAAGCAGAGGTAATTACACCGGCATTTAAAGATTGGAAAAATGGCCAATATAAAATGATCAGCTTTTTTGCTAAAAAAGCGCGGGGTTTAATGGCACGTTATATTATTGAAAATGAAATTACTGAGCTTGAGCAACTAAAAGCATTTGATGTTGCAGGTTATCAATATTCAAAAGAGTTTAGTAAAGGTAATGATTGGGTATTTACCCGCAAAGAATCATAACTTATAACTATTTAAATAGCCTTAGTGTTACTTAATAGCAGTAATGCTAAGGTTTGGTTTTCGGATGTTTTAGATTTTTGATACCAGCTTTTGTTCAGTTTTTTTGTCGCCCACCTTCACTAACCACTCTTAGCTTTCTTCGTAAAACCGTCTTTTTAAATGCGTTATTACCAGAGCTTTCGTTGCCTGGCTAAGTTTCTGCTACGCTTAAATTAAGAATATTTACTAGGGCTTAATTTTAATGTTTAAAAATACACTAACCAATACTCTGCTTGTGGTACTTTTAACACTAATACTATCGGCTTGTGCAACCATGGGGGAAGGAAGTAAAGCGGAGAAGCAGCAAGAAATTTTGCAAATGAAAGATGCGGTTTTGACTCAATTATTTGCTGATAAACCCGATACACGGTCACAATTAAACGCTGCTGCGGGTTATGCCGTATTTTCTAATGCTAATATTAATTTAATTTTCCTTGCCGCAGGCACAGGATATGGTGTGGTAAAGAATATGAAAACAAAGCAGCACACCTATATGAATATGGCCGAAGGTGGAGTAGGTTTGGGCTTTGGGGTAAAGGACTATCGTATTGTGATGGTCTTTCATAGTGAAGCTGCAATGCAAAACTTTATTAGCTCAGGCTGGACTTTTGGCGGTAATGCCGATGCCTCAGCCAAAGCAGGTAAGAAAGGTGGCTCAGTTGAAGGAGAAGCTTATTATGGCGATGTTACTGTATATACTTTCACTGAAAGTGGTTTAGCGCTACAGGCAACGATAAAAGGTACTAAGTTTTGGCGCGCTGATGCCTTAAATTAAAAGTTTATTGCTAATCCTGCGTAGAAGTAAGCACCATTGTAGCCAAATGGTGCCGCGCGACGAGAATATTTAAAAATGCCGTCACTTTCGACTACTGTATTACCCGCTTGGTCGATAATGGTTCCCGCTCTAGAGTTACCTATAATATTTTTGTCTGGATAAACATTAAATAGGTTATTGCTGCCAATATATAATTTGATATTTGATGCAAGTTGATGCTCGACTCGAATATCCGTTAGCCATTTTTCACCATAGGTTTGTTGCGCTCCATCGATAACCTTGTATTTACCAAAATGATTGAAGGTTAAATTAAACTGCCAGTTTTGATAGCGGTAATGAGAGTTGAAATTTATTCTACTTTCCGGTTGCCAGCTTTCAATAATAGCCACATCGTGTTTGGAAAAAATATCATCAACAGCGACATTACTTAAAGCGCTATTGTTTGGAGTAAATAAGCGCTCTACTTGAGTATTAGTATAGTTGGCAGCAAGGGTGATATTTAACTCGCCGTGTTCGGTCTTTGGTTGCCATGTTGCTATCACGTCTAGGCCTTGTGTTTTTGTATCTGCACCATTTAAAAATACTTGCGCTTTATCGACATTTTCAACAATGAGTAACTGGTCTAAACTTGTATTTAAGCCCATAGACAAACCACTACTTAACACTATACGGTCATCTATTTCGATATGATAATAGTCGAGTGTCAGTGTTATATTATTTTCAAAGTTGGCTATCGCACCGACACTAAAATTAGTTGACGTTTCTTCTTGTAGTTTAGGTATACCGATAGCCGTTGCCACTGCACTGTCATTTCGAAAGGTGGCAACTTTTTGGCTGATAAGCTTGTCGTCACTGTTAACCAGAAATTGGGTGCTAGTGTTATTGAAAAAAAGCTGCTGCATTGAAGGAGCTCGAAAGCCTGTATTAACAGCCGCCCGATAGGTGAGCCAGTCATTTTTTTGCCAATGCGCCGCAATTTTTAAGTTGGTTGAAGAGCCAAAACCGTCGTAATTATCAAACCTAGCAGCTGTGTTAATAAATAAATTTGATAGTAATTGCTGCTCAACCTCTACATACATTGAACGCACATTGCGGCTTTCATTAACTGTCGCTTTAGGCGCTATACCTGGAAATCCTTGAATCCCTTCAATAGCAGTATTTGTCGGGTTATTCGCCGCTACAATGTTATAGTTTCGATAGCTATATTCTTCTCCAGGCAAAACTTGATAATGGTCTTTTCTATACTCTATGCCAAGTGCAAGCGTTGTCCAGTCTAGATCTTTCCTGATATCTAGGTTTAAGGTTTGTAGTGAAAGATTTAAATCATAGGCGTGAGCATTTCTTGGCACATTGGCTCTAATATATGCTGGTTGTTTATTTTGTGAAGACAGTTGCTGGGCGTATGAGGCATTTAGCGAATTTTCTGTCCGATAGCTTATTTGGTTTTTTCCATAGGTATATGAAGCATCGAGAGCTATGCCGTTATCGAATTCAAAATTATAGCCTACATTTAATGAGTGATCGTCAATGGTCGATGCAATTTTAGGTAGATAGCCATCGATTAACGTTGCTTGGCCGTCTTGCAGTAGAGGGTTTGTTTGGGCATTTTTGGCTGTACGAAAAAATGCAGCTGAGGTGTTGTCCCGTGTTGAATATGTTGCAAAGCCATAAAGCTCGCCTACATCTGTGTTGTAGCCAGCATTGACTACCCAAGCTTGTTGTATGTATTTCGGGTTGCCCACCTGAAAGTTATCTCGCTTTGCTGTTAACTCTCTAGGGTTTGACGTGCTATAGATGGAGTTTTTTTCTTTTATGCATCCGTGATAGATACATGAACCGTGCAGGCCTGCACGATTAGTTGCTTGATGATCAGAAATACTCCCTGAAATATTGGCATAACCTTGCTCAAACAGTGAGATATTTTTCGAAAACTCTATTTGTTGGCTTGCTCCGTCGCCTTGGGAGTATTGTCCGTAGGATAATTCACTATAGTCAGTTTCAGTATCATCTTTAAGTACGATATTAATTACTCCGGCAATGGCGTCAGAGCCGTACTGGGCTGCTGCGCCGTCACGTAATATTTCTATACGTTTTATTGCCGCTAGTGGAATGGCATTTAAATCGGTACCTGCGGTGCCACGGCCAACAGAGTTATTAATATGAATTAAACTTGCTTGGTGTCGACGTTTGCCATTCACTAATACTAAGGTTTGATCTGGCCCTAAACCTCTTAATGTGGCGGGTTGTAATACATCACTGCCATCGCTAATTGCTGATTTTGAAAAGTTAAATGAAGGCGCGATAGCTTGTAGCATATTGCCAACATTAGTTTGGCCTGATTGCTTTAATTGTTTAAATGGTAAAATATCAACAGGTACAGGTAAATCAGTAATAGAACGACGAGCTGTTCGGCTACCAACTATGGCTATTTTTTCAATACTGTTAACTGGAACTGGCGTTTGACTACGGCTTTTTTGTGTATTTTCCTCGGGAATGCTTGCACTTTCATTTTGTGATGCTTGTGCTATGGCAATGACGTTATCCTTATTCTTAACAAGAACCAAGCCTGAATTTCTAAGTAATTTATTTAACGCAAAATCAACAGTGTAATAGCCTTTAACGGCATTAGTTTGAATGTTTTTAGTTATTTCAAATGGAAATAACACCGTGTGTTGGCTTTGCTGACCGAAATCAATTAACGCATGGTTTGCGTTTTGTGATGGGATATTGAAATAGATAAGATCAGCGGCTTTAGATGTTGTCGATAACAGTAATGTTGCTATTGTGAAGCAGGATAGCCAATTTTTACTTCCTTGATATAAGTTCTTAATTGTCTTTATCAAACTGAAATAAAAGGTGGTTGCTTTCAATGTTTAACGTTCCAATAAAGCGATTATTTTAATTTTTCAGGCTATGAACTCACTAACTTATTTTAGCCTAACATGAATTAAATAATATTAAGAGCGACTTAGTACAAAGGTGTTGCTATTAAGTTTATGATAGCTAATAGCAAAATTATAATTTAATGATTGTAGCAAGCCATTTATATCATCAGTTTTAAAGTATCCAGATACTTTTATGTTAGCCATATTATCCGCAATAGGAGCAAAATTTACCGCGTTATAACGTTGAATTTCAGCGAGTACTTGCGTTAATGGTTCACCATTGAAGATAAGCATACCTTGTTGCCAAGCAAGATCTTTTTCAATTTCTGATGCGCTTAGAGTCTGCACTTGCTTAATATTATGTTGGTGGATAGCGATTTTTTTACCAGCAGCGACTATATTATTTTTTTCTTTGTTAGTTAGTGAATCTAGGTTAGAACTAGTTATTGTTTTTAATAAAGTTGCACGCGGTGTGTTTACGTCGCTGACTAAAACTTTACCTTCTTCGACTAACAGTTCCATATCGCTATCATTGTAGCGCTGTACGTTATAAATAGTGCCTAGTGCTGTAAAAGACTTACCTCCCGAAATTACTGAGAACGGTCGATTTTTATCTTTAGCAACGTCAAACTTAGCTTCGCCACGAATTAAGGTTATTTTACGTTGCAGTTTGCTATAAGCTACTTCAATAACTGTGTTGGTATTTAATGTAACGGCACTACCATCAGTTAAGGTAATTTGTTTTTGTTGGCCGAATAAGGTTTTAAACGTTTGGTAGGCAAGTGGCTGAGAATGACTGTTATTAGGTGATTGCCAAAGTTTGTCAATCTCACTTACAAGGTTTACGGTTAGCATTGCAATGGCAAATATACTCGCAGCTAAACTTCCCTTCATTATGTAATCTCGACGAGAGTTTTTGTCGCTCGGGGCTTCAAATATGCCTTGTAGGTCATACTGGGTGCTGATATCGCCCCATAAGGTCGTCATTCTACGTAACGCACAATAGTGGGCTTTATCTTGATTAAGCCAGGCAATTAACTGTTGCTTTTCAGCGCTAGACATTCCTTTATCAAGGCGCGTTATCCAAAAGTTTGCTTGTTCTTGGACCGATTTTTTATCGTTTGACGTCTTGGTTATCATTTATTTTTTTATTTCTACAGCGGAGATTACAAATTAATACAGTTTTTCACTGGGATTTACTCTAAAGCAATTTTTATCAGTCTGCTATGGAAATTTGACTAAATTATATAAATAAATAACTTTATGCCTCTGTACTAACCTTTCAAAGCTTTAAAAGTCGCTTGTTGGGCGTAAATACTTTTTGCTAATGGTAAGTTATTTATTCCTGTACACCTTCTCGATATGCTTCCGATTTAATTCGTGCACTTTAACGACTAATAATTACAGTTTTTAAACATTAGTGAACATTAACGCAACGGTTATCTAATTATCGTCAAGTTACAATATTGCCATTAATTACAGGAGATATTTAGATGCAAAACCTTAACAAAATAACGAAAACATTATTCGCTGGTTCAATACTAAGCTTAATTGCAATGTCGCAAGCTATACATGCACAAGAGTGGCAGTTTACTACGGGGCTTGGTGTATATAGTGCTAATGAAGCATGGAAGGGAACTGATTCAAAACAAGGTTTAGCACCTATGTTGTCGGCAAAGTATGGTAATTGGCTTATTGGCCAAGATGGCATTGTTTCGTATAGCGTATTAAATGAAGAAGATTTCGGCTTAAGTGTTGGCGTAAATTATAGAAATGAAGGTTATGATACTGACAAGTTTATGGGCTCTGAATCATCTACTGATGAAGTTTTCAAAGGTTATAAATCACCAGAAGCCGACTTAACCGTTAAGGTTGAAGGTTATTGGCAGTTTGTTAATTTAAGTGTTGAACAAGATATTTCTGGCCATTCAAAAGGCTTAACCGCAGATCTAGGCATCGAAGTTCCTATTTTTAATATTGGCAAAGATTTTATGGTGCAAGCAGAGGCGACAGTACATTGGCAAAGTAGTGATTATGCAAATTACATTTACGGTGTTTCAGATACACAGGTGGATGTTAGTGTTGGTAGAACGGCATATACCGTAGGTTCAGCAACCAATTATAGTGTTGGATTATCGGCATTTTATCAGCTAAATACTGATTGGAATGTAATAGCGTCGGCACAATACACTAAACTCGATGATGCGATTGCCGATAGTCCATTAATTGGTGAGGATAAGGTAACAGGGATATTTATTGGCGCGAGCTACAGTTTCTAGTAGTAATACGCCTATTTGATTTAAAAGTCGTTAGATAACATTAAACCTTAGGTAAATTTAGGCTTAATGTTATCTGTGTAGCAAGTTTATTTTTTCTTGCGCTTAGCCTGTTTCTTTGCTTTTGCTTTTTTCTGTGCAGCAGTTTTTTTCACTTTTGCTTTTTTGATGGCAACACGTGCCTCTTTATTTTTTGGTCTTAGCTCTTCAATAACGCGACGCGGAAGACGTTCGTTAACGTAGCGCTCAATTTTGCCAACAACGGCCATATCATGCGCTTCAACTAATGAAATCGCCGTGCCTTTATTACCAGCACGGCCAGTTCGCCCAATACGGTGTAAATAAATATCAGCGGTGCGTGGCATATCAAAATTAATGACGTGAGTGATATCGTCGATATCTAAACCACGCGCGGCAACATCTGTTGCCACGAGCACATTGACGGTGCCATTACGTAAGCGCTCGACAGAGGTATTACGTTTGTCTTGCAGCATTTTTCCTTCTAACCAAACACAAGGCACGTCATCGCCGTAAAGTTTACCTGATAGGTATTGCACGGTTTCACGTTTATTGGCAAAAACAACAACACGCTCTAATTCTTCTTGCTTTAACAGGTTAAGTAACAATGCGATTTTATGTTCTTTATTATCAGCAAGGTGCAGCCATTGGTGAATTTTAGCTTTTTCTTTTCTTGACGGGTTTGCCTCTAAAAATGCTGGTTCATTGAGGATTTCGCGAGAAAACCTTAATACGGCTGAACCTTCAAGTGTTGCTGAGAACAACATAGTTTGCTTTCGCCAGCGTGCTTCTGCAACAATGCGATTGATAATCTCGGCAAAGCCCATATCCAGCATACGATCGGCTTCATCTAAAATTAACACTTCAATTTCCCGAGTATCAAACTGTTCCGTTTCGATGTACTCCATTAAACGGCCTGGTGTGGCAACTAAAATATCGGTATTTGTTGTTAAAATGTCTTTGTGACTGCCATAGTTTACGCCACCGGTAATAACGCCAGATTTAAGTTTAGTGTGCGCTGTTAACTTCTGACATTGCTCATGCGTTTGTATGGCCAATTCTCGTGTCGGTGACAAAATAAGCACACGAGGAAAGCCTGGCTTACTGCGCGGGTAGTCTAATAAATGTTGCGCAGCAGGTAGTATAAATGCGGCTGTTTTTCCTGTTCCTGTAGGCGCTGAAGCAAGTACGTCTTTACCTGTCATAGCAACGGGTAATACTAATTCTTGAATCGATGTAGGCTTTTTAAAACCGGCATTTTCAATACCGCCCAACAATGCGGAATCTAGGTCAAACTGAGTAAACATGTAATAATTTTCTTCAAAGGTAATTAGTTGCGGATTATAATGGCAAAATCCGATTTATCCTAAAGATCTTGCCAAAATTGTCTATTTATTAAGATATTTTTGCTAATCAGCGAGTATATCGTTAATTTCTGATTTGATTTGTTGGCACCAAGTGTGAATGCGCTCATCACTTAAATTATATTGATTGTCTTCATCAAGCGCCAAACCAACAAAGTTTTGTTGATCCTCGGTTAGTGCTTTTGATGCGGCAAATTCGTAGCCTTGATTGGGCCAGTAACCTATTACATAGCCTCCTTGCGCGATAACTTGATCATGTAACATGCCAAGGGCGTCTTGAAACCATTCGGTATAGCCTATTTGATCACCCATACCATACAAAGCAACTATTTTGCCTTCTAAGTCTATATTAGCAATGTCAGGCCAATGTCCTTCCCAATCTTCTTGAATTTCACCATAGTCCCATGTCGAAATACCAAGTATCAAAATATCGTGGACCGACATTTCTGTTAGCGCAGTGTCTTTAATATTGAATAAAGATACGCACTGAGTGCCTAACTCTGCTTGAATTTTTTCTGCTGCCATTTCGGTATAGCATGTGGTCGAGCCATAAAATAGTGCAATATTCATTGATTAAGTGTACCGAAGGTTATAAAACCGAAACATAGGGTGACGGGAGTGATTTTATTGAGATTTTAGCAAATATACGGCAGTTAATACTAGTTTAAATCAAGAACAACAGTAATAAATACTATTTGAACATAGTCGCAGTTATTGCATTTGCGTTATTTTCACTGTAATTTTAGCCTCCAATAAGCGGTCTTTGTTGCTAGTGTTAAATTTAACGTTATTCCCCGCTATCAAATTTATGGAAATCTTTATGTCTAAGAAGTTTTTATTTGCTGCATTATTAGGTGTTTTTAGTTACTCAAACTTTGTTGCTGCTGAAACGATACCTGCAAATAATAGTGTTATGCTACCAAACACACAATCAAATCAGTTTAATCTTGTTAAAACAAAATTGAGCACTACGTTAGGCTTTAATATTGCAAGTATTAAGGCATCTCCAATTGCTGGTATTGTTGAAGTGATCACTGATCAAGGGCTATTTTATGCCAGTGCTGATGGTAAATTTTTGGTGCAAGGGAAAATGTATGGCTTAGGTGAAAATATCAGTAATTTGACTGAAGAAAGCTTAGCGCAAGTTCGAATTGATGGTATGGCCAAGTTTTCTGATGCCATGATTGTTTTTCCTGCAAAAGAAGAAAAGCATGTAGTAACTGTGTTTACTGATATTACTTGTGGTTACTGTCGTAAAATGCATGATCAAATAGCTGATTATAATGATAAAGGTATTACCATACGTTATTTGGCTTACCCACGTGCTGGCGTTAAAGATCGTGCCGGTCGTTATTCTCAGGGGTTTAAAGACTTACGTTCTATTTGGTGTCATGAAGACCCACAAGATGCACTAACGAAAGCGAAAAGTGGTTCTAATGTCGCGGCACGTATTTGTGATATGCCAATTGAAGGTGAATTTAATTTCGGTCGTCAAGTCGGCGTTACTGGTACACCAGCGATTATGTTAGCGAACGGCATGATGGTGCCGGGTTATCAAGACCCAAGTAAGCTCTTTATGTTGTTGGAAACAGCCCAACGCGGCGGATAATGAATAACCGAATACATTCGTAAAAATGGCAAGTGTTTACTTGCCATTTTTGTATTTAAAGCCCAGAAAAATATTATTTAAGAATATAGTTAATGCAAAAAGAAATTGTTCGCAGAGCTCAGGTTGATGACCAGCATTTACCTGAAACACTTCATCCCATTATTCGACAAATTTATGCACGTCGCGGTGTTACCAACGAGCATCAACTTGAATTAACTGCAAAGCATTTATGTGCGGTTGAAACATTAAAGGGACTACCGCAAGCGTGCGCTTTGCTACATATGGCGTTAAAAGAACAGCATAAGATTACCATTATTGGCGATTTTGATGCCGATGGCGCAACCAGTACCGCGTTAATGATGGAAGCATTATCTATGTTGGGCTCTCACCATCATAATTTTCTGGTGCCTAATCGTTTTAAATATGGCTATGGACTGACTCCTGAAATTGTTGATATTGCTGCCTCGCAGGGGGCACAGGTATTAGTGACGGTCGACAACGGTATTAGTTGTATTGCTGGGGTAAACCGTGCGAAAGAACTTGGCTTAAAAGTTGTGGTAACTGATCACCACCTGCCGGGGAATAACCTACCTTTAGCCGACGCCATCGTAAATCCAAATCAAGTCGGTTGTAATTTTGCCAGCAAGTCACTTGCCGGCGTTGGTGTTGCTTTTTACTTTATGCTGGCTTTAAGAAAGTATTTGCGTGAGCTAGCTTGGTTTGAACAGCGAAATATCAAAGAGCCCAATATTGCCCAATTACTTGATCTTGTTGCCTTAGGTACAGTGGCGGATGTGGTGTCGTTAGATGCAAATAATCGCATTTTAGTTGAGCAAGGACTAAAGCGTATTCGCGCTGGTGCAACACGTCCAGGTATTCAGGCTTTAATTGAAATTGCCGGTAAAAATCAACAACAACTGGTGGCAAGTGACTTTGGCTTTGCACTTGGCCCAAGGATAAATGCCGCAGGGCGGCTAGATGATATGGCTTTTGGTATTAACTGCTTACTGGCAAAAGACTTATCAACGGCAAGAGTCATGGCTGCTGATTTAGATGACTTGAACAAAGCTCGTCGAGAAATAGAGCAAGGCATGCAAGTTGAGGCCGAGCGTGTTTTGGCCAGCTTACAATTTAGCGAAGATAACCTGCCTCATGGTATTGCATTATTTCATGGCGATTGGCACCAAGGGGTAATTGGTATTGTCGCAGGGCGGCTGAAAGAGAAATTTCACCGGCCTAGTATTGTTTTTGCTAAAGCTAACGATGAAGCTTGTGATGACCAGCATGCTAATACGCTTGAGGAAATTAAAGGCTCAGCTCGTTCTATTCCTGGCCTACATATTCGTGATCTACTTGAACATATTGACAGCCAGCACCCCGGTATTATTTTAAAATTTGGTGGCCATGCCATGGCGGCGGGGCTATCCATTGAAGCAAATAAATTTAACGAGTTTTCAGACTTGTTTGAACGTTACGCCAAGCTGTGGCTAAGTCAAGAAGCACTAACTGGTGTAATAGCGTCTGATGGTAGTTTATCTACGCAGAATATGACTTTATCTTTCGCTGAGTTGCTGCGTGATGCCGGTCCTTGGGGGCAAAATTTTCCAGAGCCATTATTCGATGATGTTTTTACCCTTGTTCAGCAACGTATTGTTGGAGAAAAACATCTTAAGTTAGTTGTTGAAAAAGACCAGCAGGTGTTTGACGCAATTGCATTTAATATAGATATTAAACGTTGGCCAGACCAAGAAATAAATGCAGTCAAGTTAGCGTATCGACTTGATATCAATGAATTTAGAGGCAAGCGAACAGTGCAACTTATGGTTGAGCAACTTGCTAAGCATAGTTAAATATTGGGCTATTTCGGTAGCGGTTGTCATAATGCGTTAAATCACATAACAAAATAGATTAAAAAAGCATAATAACTTGTCAATGCAAGCGTTTATTTAATGGCGCAAGTAAGCTACAATGCGCGACTATTTTACCCTTAAGTCGTTAGATGTGACTTGGTCACCAAAATCGTATGTTTGAAGTCAATCCAGTTATAAATAAAATTAAAGAAATTCGCGAACGTGCTTTATTGCTTCGGGGGTACCTTTGACTACGATGTTAAAGCCGAGCGCTTAATTGAAGTTAGCCGTGAATTAGAATTACCCGATGTTTGGAACGAGCCAGAAAAGGCACAAGCACTAGGGCAAGAACGATCTTCATTAGAGCTAGTAGTAAATACAATTGTTGAGCTTGAGTCTGGCTGTGAAGACATTGAAGGCTTAGTTGAACTGGCGGTTGAAGAAGGTGATGAAGATACGTTTAATGAAGCAGAAAATGAAATTGCTTCATTGATGGCTGAACTCGATAAATTAGAGTTTCGTCGCATGTTTTCAGGCAAGCAAGATGCCAATAATGCTTATCTAGATATTCAATCTGGCTCAGGCGGTACTGAAGCGCAAGATTGGGCTGAAATGTTAATGCGGATGTATTTACGTTGGGGCGAATCTCACGGTTTTAAAACCGATGTCATTGAAGTTAGTGATGGTGATGTTGCTGGTATTAAAGGCTGTACGATTAAATTTTCAGGTGAATACGCGTTTGGTTGGCTGCGCACAGAAACGGGTGTACATCGTTTAGTACGAAAATCACCATTTGACTCTAGCGGCCGTCGCCATACCTCATTTGCGTCAGCATTTATTTACCCTGAAATAGACGACAATATAGAAATTGATATTAACCCAGCTGATTTGCGTGTAGATACCTTTCGCGCCTCTGGGGCTGGTGGTCAGCATGTTAATAAAACTGACTCGGCAATACGTATTACCCATGTGCCAACAGGTGCGGTTGTGGCGTGTCAAAGTGACCGCTCGCAGCATAAAAACCGTGCAACTGCCATGAAGCTTTTAAAAGCTAAGCTTTATGAAATGGAAATACAAAAACAAAATGAAGATAAGCAAGAACTTGAAGATGGTAAGTCTGATATTGGTTGGGGCAGTCAAATACGTTCATATGTATTAGATGATAGCCGAATTAAAGACTTACGAACTGGTGTTGAGAACCGGAATACGCAAGCGGTACTTGACGGTGACTTAGATAAATTTATTGAAGCTAGCCTTAAATCGGGCCTGTAGTTTCGCAATTTTAGACCATGAGAAATGAAAATGACTGAGCAAAATAAACCTGCACAAGATGAAAATAAGTTAATCGCTGAGCGTCGTAGTAAGCTGGCGAATATACGTGAAAATTGTGATGCAAACGGCCACCCAAATAAATTTGATCGTAAAGATTATGCCGCTGATATTCAGGCTGCTCACAGTCATAAAGATAAAGAAACTTTAGAAGCTGAAACCCAAATGTACAGCATTGCTGGTCGTGTTATGGCAAAACGTGGGCCATTTTTAGTGCTGCAAGATATGTCTGGTCGCATTCAAGCTTATGCTGAAAAAACAGTTCAAAAAGACATAAAAGCACGTTGGGGCTTATTAGATATTGGCGACATTATTGGCGTTACAGGTACTTTACACAAATCAGGTAAGGGTGACTTGTACGTTAATATGAATGAGTATCACTTATTAACCAAATCTTTACGCCCGCTTCCTGAAAAATTCCATGGTTTGTCTGACGTTGAAACTAAGTATCGTCAGCGCTATGTTGATTTAATTATCAATGAAGAAACTCGTAATACTTTTAAAATACGTTCAAAAATTGTTGATGGTATTCGTAAGTTTTTAACAGAGCGTGACTTTATGGAAGTGGAAACGCCAATGCTGCAAACTATTCCGGGTGGCGCAACGGCTAAGCCGTTTAAAACTTTCCACAACGCACTAGACATTGAAATGTTTATGCGTATCGCCCCAGAGCTTTATTTAAAGCGTTTAGTGGTTGGCGGTTTTGAAAAAGTATTTGAAATTAACCGTAACTTCCGTAACGAAGGGTTATCGACGCGTCACAACCCAGAATTCACTATGATCGAATTCTATCAAGCGTATGCTGATTACAAAGACCTAATGAATTTAACGGAAGATATGCTGCGCACCTTAGCTGAAGATGTGATGGGCACTTCTGTTATTCGTAACACAGTTCGTAATGCTGAAGGTGAAGTCACTGAAGAGAAACTCTACGACTTTGGTCAGCCATTTGCGCGCTTGTCTATGGTTGATGCCATTTTAAAATATGGTAAAGACTTGGATGAGTCAGTATTACGTAATCCAGAAGAAAACCTTGATGCCTTAAAAGCGATGGCTAAGCAAGTTGGCGTTAAAGAAACTGAAGCATCAAAAGTGTGGGGCGCAGGTAAATATATTTGTGAAATATTTGAAGAGGTTGCTGAGCATATGCTTGATCAACCAACTTTTATCACAGAGTACCCGTGGGAAGTGTCACCATTGGCCCGCCGTAATGATGAAAACCCATTTATTACTGATCGTTTCGAGTTCTTTGTTGGTGGCCGCGAATTAGCTAATGGTTTCTCAGAGCTTAACGATGCAGAAGACCAAGCAGCTCGTTTTAAAAAGCAAGTGGAAGAGAAAGATGCTGGCGATGATGAAGCTATGCATTTTGATGAAGACTACATTCAAGCGCTTGAGTATGGTTTACCGCCAACAGCAGGTGAAGGTATCGGTATTGACAGACTAGTGATGTTATTTACAGATTCTCCTACTATTAAAGACGTTATTTTATTCCCACATATGCGTCCACTGACTGAATAGCATTAAGTTAAAAACAAAAAAGCACCTTAGGGTGCTTTTTTTATGTCTAGTTTATTTCAGCGTTAAAGCTTATATATCAGACAATCCCCAAATGAAGGCTGCAACGGCGGTTACGGCGATTAAATTTAAATAAATTATGCCTATAATTGAGAACTTTAAAAATGTAAACAGATAACCTTGTTTATACACTCGTTTTTGCATAATAAACAGGTAACAAGGCAACCATGTCAGTAAGATTATAGCTGTGTAGCCAAGACCATTGGCTAAACTTGGCATTGGTGTAGACAGCTGCTCTTGTGCGTTATCAAGAATGTTTACCAGCAAAATGATAAGAAAAATAAAGCTATGACTATGTAAAGCCACGGTTAGATGCTCTAAATATAGTCGATTAGCAAATAAGTAAAAGAGCTTTAATATTACCGCAAAAATGGGCAACAAAATAAACATTAATTGCGGTAACTTGCTGATAGACTGCTGAATTAATGGTCTGGCATCAGAGCTAAACGCCTGTTGTCCCTTTTTTTCTAGTAACTTGACTTTTTCTGCTAAACGCTTGTTATTGTCATCCGATAAAAAGTCGAAAGTAAAGGTACCGTCAGCGTTATTTGATAGGCTAAAAACCTTTGATTGCTCAGCTTTTATCTCACCAGATTTTATCTGCGACAATTGAGTTTTCCATGCTGATAACTTTTTCATATCTTGTGAAGAAAGCATTTCAGCATTAATTATTGCACCTAACTCTTGTTTAACTATTTTTTGGGTGAGCTCAGACTTTTTTGAAGCCGTTTCTTCAGAAAGATCGGCTTGATAGCCTTTAAAGCGGCTAATTTCACCAATTTGAGCTTGTTTTTGTTCTGCTGGGAGAGTTTCTATCTCTCGTTCAAGTTGACTAATATGTAGCTTAACTTGTGCAAGTGGCTCTGCCATCCTTTGTTTATGAACTAAGAGTTCATTACTATCAATGGCAAAAAACTTGAGAGAAATAAAAAATATAATACTGACAAATAAATACAGTCGAAGTGGTGGTACATAATGCACACGACGTCCTTGTATATATTCGTTGGTTAAAAATGCTGGCTTAAACAGTAGTGGCCATAATGTGCGAGATGCGCGCGAGTCAAAGCTAAAAATATCGTCTAGTAAATGCATTATAACATTCCAGAAGTATCGTAATGTTGACTCTATTGACTGTCCACATTGGCTACAAAAAGCACCGGTAACTTTTGCATGACAATTCTCGCAAATGGTAGTGGAATTATCGCTATTTGCTGGCAGCACTTCTAAATTGATGGCTTTGTTCTGATCAGACATAGTAATTGCATTAATAAAACAGTTACTTAGCATAATATCATTGATGCAAATTTGCGCAAATGTGAATTTGATGTTTATTTTTACGAAGAATTTCGTTTCACTAGCGGACTAGTCGCGGAAATAATGCTCAAAACAGCTATTATTTATAATAAAACGTTAAAATTTTGTATATCTTTAGTGCTGTCTTGATAATGTTCTGTTAGATTTAGATAGTTACTGATCAAAGCAAGCCAAATAGTAGGAGAATTATAATGGCATTTGAAGTTACCTTCGAGTTGAAAGAGTCAGATTTAGAGCACTTTCGTGATGTTATGCGACAAGCAAAGTCAGGTGCGAAAACCTTAAGTGAAGCAGAAATTCTAGCGAATGCCAAAAACTTGAGCCAAGATGTAAAAGGCGATGTACCAGCGTTTGTTAGTGAAAGAATTCAAAAACTAGAAACATTAGTGGCGATGATTGAAGACTCGGAATGGAAAATTCCAGATGAAGAGCGTGCCGATGTGCTGAGTGCTTTAGCTTATTTTAGTGACCCAGAAGATTTAGTGCCTGACCATATTCCTGTATTAGGCTTTTTAGATGACGCAATCATGATAGAGCTTGTTGCTGAAGAGCTTAAAGATGATATTGAAGCTTTTATAGAGTTTTGTAATTACCGTACCCGTGAAGAAGGGCGCAGCGGTGATGCTACTATTACCCGTGAAGAGTGGTTAGGTGCTAAGCGAAGAGAGCTACATAGCCGCATGAGAAACCGTCGTTCAACACGCCGTCGTGGCCGTTCAGGTTTTCGCTCAATTTTCTAGATAACGCTAGTTTATTTACACATCAAGTTGACACTAAAAAGCCGCATAATGCGGCTTTTTCTGTTAAGACCTTTAGTAAAACTAATTCACGATTTCAAACTGCATTTAATGTGCAGTGACCAGACACAACAATATAGTTTAGAAAACTAAGATTTTTTTTATTCTAATTAGCTAATTCGTTAAATATAGCATTAGAACAAAGAACGCGATAATTACACCATTAAAAGCAAAAATATAGCCAAACCCCTTTAATCCTTGTTTTACAGTGTAATTATTGCTTTTTAAGTACCAGTACCAAATTGCACACATTATTAATGGGATCAGAAAAAAAAGTCTTATCATGCTTACGCTGTCTCCTGCTGTTTTGGTTGAGAAGGCTCTCGCCATGGTGCAACTTTAAATAGCATTAACATGCCAGGGATTGCCAGAGCGGTACAAATAAAATAAAAATTAGTCCAGCCAACTTGTTCAACAATAACACCTGTTGTTGCATTGGCAAACGTTCTAGGTAGTGCCGCAACAGCAGTAAACAATGCTATCTGAGTTGCAGCAAAGGCGGGGTTAGTATTTTTGGCAATAAACGCGGTTATACCTGCTGCTCCTAAGCCAACACCTAAATACTCAAAGCCCATAGCCATAGCTAAAGCGTAGGTATTATGGCCAACTTCCGCAAGTGCTGCAAAACCTAATATGCTGATTATTTGAACAAAGCCAAATAACCAAAGGGCGCGGTTAATGCTCATTTTTATCATCACTAGGCCACCAAGTGCTAAACCGATAGTCATTGCAATCATAGATGAGGTTTTAGCAACTACACCAATTTCGGTTTTACTAAAGCCTAAATCAATAAAAAAAGGGGTTTGTAAAGCGGTTGCCATATTGTCGCCTAATTTATATAAAAACAAGAACAAGACAATTTGTAATGCAGGCTTCATACCTCGACGGTTTATAAAGTCTTTAAATGGCAACACTACCGCTTGCTCAAGTGTTCTAGGGGCTTGTTCTGCGTTGTTTAATTCTTTAATTGCTAAACTCATCGCTATGCCAATTAACATAAAGGCAGCAACAATAATGAACACCGCTTGCCAGCTGATGTGATCGGCAAGTATAAAGGCAAGTGAGCCAGGGACTAAGCCGGAGAGACGATACGCTTGTACATGAATAGAGTTGCCTAAGCCAAGCTCATGCTCTGGCAATAACTCACGACGATAAGCGTCAAGCACTATATCTTGGCTGGCACTGAAAAATGCCACCGCTGCAGCTAAGTAGGCGACACTCCAAATATTCATCACAGGGTCGATAAAACCAAAAGCGGCAATGGAGAATAATAATAATATTTGCGTAAACAGCATCCAACTTCGTCTTCGGCCTAAAATAGGGAATGAGTACCTATCCATTAACGGTGACCAAATAAACTTCCAAACGTAAGGGATGCCAATTAATGAAAATAAACCAATTTCGGTTAGGCTGACACCTTCGGAGCGTAACCAGCCAGGAACAAGCTGATACAGAATGAATAAGGGTAAACCTGAGCTAAAGCCAGTGAAGATACAAATCAACATACGTCGATTAAAGATAGCTTGCTTGAATGTAGGAGATTGCATTGCCGTTAATGCCTAATGAATGCTAAGAGCTAATATGGCTAGGCTACCAAAATGCATTAGTAAACAGAAGTTTATTCTTTATTGTTAATAAATTTAGTTTGTAAGGATTTTTATTTATGCCTACTTTAGGCTATCACTACAGGTAATTAGGGTATAGGGCGCCAACCTATGCAATCAATAGGGTAGCTGCCAACACCTGAAAAGAATTCCAGGCAAGTTGATATTTCACTTTTAAAATATAAATTACTTTCTAAGGCGTTTGCGCTATGTAAACTCAACTCGTGCATAATATGCCAAAAAACTCGCTCTCGTGCACTGCTGGGGGTTTCGTCATTAACATTGAGTAATGTCCATTCTGCCATTGTATTTTCAACAAACTGGTCTAACTCAGTATAATGAATTGAATGGTTAACCACAGCGTCAATGTAAACTTTGATTTGCGTGATTTTTTCATTGATAAACTGCTCTATTATCATTATGTTCCTTGCAACTATTCACTTGAGTTTGAACTGAATTTTTCTTTTTATCGTGTGTTTTATAACGCCTGTAGCAACTGGTCGGCTTTCCTTAGTTATCGTTTATAAATGCTGAATTGTCAAAATTTAACTTGTACAAAATTGTAATAACATTGTCTTAATGGCTGTTAACTACTTGTGGAAACGAGGGAAAAACGTGTGAAATTTTAATTTTTCTTTAAAAAGAGAATGGATAAGCTAAATTCGGGATAAGAAATATCTCACAACCAAACTATCAGCTGTTTTTAGTGTAATTCTTACCTACAATACTCCGATGTTGGAGAGGTAAAATTATTCAAGCAACTTTGCCGTTTTAGGTGCTTAGGTTGGCACTGACAGCCTAGCATAATGGGTGAAGAGGAAAGGCTTTGTCCGAGTAGCTAAGGTATCCCGTATTGTCGAATAAACATAAGTGTAATACTGTGCTGTTCGTAATAATGCACTTATGTTTATTTTGAGTGTAAAAGTGCGTCGTTAAAGGGCAGGTAATAACGTAGCTTTAATTAATAAAACAGGCTCTACAGGTACATCTTCCCATGACATTTCATCGTTGTAATCTGTTTTAACTTTCGACATAGCTTCAACAACTTCTTCGCCTTCAACAATGGCACCGAACACCGCATAACCCCAGCGACGACCAGGGTCTAAACTGCTGTTGTCGGCGACATTGAAAAAAAACTGTCGATTAGCGGTATGCGGGCGATTCTCTTTCGCCATGGCAATGGTGCCTATCTCATTTTTTAGGCCATTCCCAGACTCGTTAATAATGTTCTTGTTAACTTTTTTAAGTTCAAAGTCTTTAGTATAACCGCCACCTTGAACAATAAACTCTGGCATGATGCGATGAAATATAGTGTTGTCGTATTCGCCACTAACCACATAAGTTAAAAAGTTATTAACAGTGATGGGGGCGCGAACACGATCTAATTCAACAATAATAACGCCCATAGATGTTTCTAGCTTTACTTGCGGGAACAGGTTATCAGGATCGATTTTTGTATCGTTGGCGCTAACCGTCAATGTTAGCCAGAGTAATAAAAGCGAAATAATTCTCATATTTTTATCCATCAAATGCGTTGTTGAGCGCCTAGTTAATAAACTGTTGTAACTCTTGGTTTTGTGTTATTTGAGTTAACAACTTAGCCAATTGTTGGTTGAAGTCTCTTTCTAACACGGCGATGTCAGCCTTAAATGGGCCATTGCTATTTCCCTTTATTGTAAAGGTTTTTGTTAAGCTACCTTGACCATTACTTGCGAGTACGCGAATTTGAATTTCATTATTAGCTTTATATTTTACTAATTCTTGTTGAACACTGATTAAAGCATTATCGATTATAACTTCTAGCTGGTTTGCTGCTAGCGGTTGAATTTGCAGACCATTAGCCTTCAAGCCAGCAGATAATGTTGAGTTAATAATGTTAATTAAAGGCTCTTGTCCAGAGTACAACTCGGCAGCTTCATTAGCTCGTAAAATTTGCACAATATGATTAGCACGACGTAAATCTGTAAAGCTAATTTGTACTTGCTTTTGATGGTATGCATTACCATTGGTTTTTGCTAATTCTGGGCTGACGATAATATTTTTTATCGGTGCGCTACAAGCAAAAAGAAATGACATTGATGTAATTAATAATATTCGGGTTAGCATTGAATTCATGTTTATGCTCGTTAATAAAGTTAAGGGCTAGCGCTTGATTGCTGAAATAGTAACGAATTTCTCATTGCTTGCAATAAGCTTCTCATTACCAAAAATTCTTTTTAATTTTATGTGGTAGGCCAGTTGCCTATTACCAATAATGCGCAACTCACCACCTTTTTTTAATACTCTATGGCTGTCTTTAAACATTTGCCAGGCAATGTGATCAGTTGTCGCAGTTTGCTGATGAAAAGGCGGATTACATAAAATTAAGTCAACACTGCCACCTTCAACGCTGGTCAGGCAGTCGTTAACTTGAAATTGACAATGTTCAACGACTTCAGGGAGATTTTCAGTAACATTACTTTTCGCCGAAGCAATTGCCATATATGATTCATCAACAAAATGCACTTGAGCTTCAGGCTGTTTGGATAAAACGCTTAAACCAATAACACCATTACCACAGCCCAAATCAATTACTTTACTGCTTGCCTCAACTTTAGGTAAGTTTTGTATAAAATAACGGGCGCCAATATCTAGTTTTTCTCGCGCATAAACATTGGCATGATTGCTGATAACAAAGTCGCTATTTTCCAGCGGCCACTTGGTAGGATATTTAGCAGCAATGGCATTGTTATTATCGAGCTTGCTAAATACTAAGCGCGCTTTTTTAACCGCTAATGATGTTTTAGTTGTACCCAAATGGTTTTCAAATACTTTTAATGTAGAGCTATGAATTTCTTTTGCGCGATCACCAGCTATAAAAATAATGTCGTTGTTTAACTGTTGTTTTATTTGACTTAATTGGTAGCTAAGTAAACCTTTACTTTTGGGTATTTTAAATAGCACGATATCAATATCTGCTGGCAAGTTATCTAAACTTGTTAATAAGGTGATATTGTCATTTGATAAGCCATTTTGCGCTAGATTATGCTTAATACCTTGTTGGCTCAAAAAGGAGTCATTTACACAAAATACATGGTGTTTCGACAAGTTACAGCTTAACGCACCAAAGTTGTCATTAAAAATAAGTACTTTCTTTTTTGACGTGGTGAGCTGCTCTTGCGTGAGGTAATTAATGATATATTCATCGGCTGCATCCCAAGCTTGTAAACTTCGGTTAACTTGGCCGATTGGAAACCTATCGAGAAAAAGGTTTTTGTCATTGATAATAAAAGGGCTGATCATAGCAGTTTAAATCTAATTGGCGTGGCGGATATTGTGACAAAATTTACCACTAGGGGCTAGAACTAAGGTAAATTTAAGGAAATATTTATTTTAAAGTGGCGGTGTATAGCAGTGTGAAAATAACATTATCAGATGCAGATATTGAATATATTGATAACTTTTATAATGCTAAGCAGTCAGCATTACTTTTTAGTGAGTTGTATCGGCAAGTCACGTGGCGTCATGATGAAATTTGTATGTTTGGCAAACAAATTAAGCTCCCTCGTTTGCAAGCCTGGTATAGTGATAATAATTTATCTTACCGATATTCAAATATGACGCTTGAGTCAAACACTTTTACGTCAGTATTGAACCAAATAAGACATAAAATTAGCGACTATTGCCAACATGAATTTAATGCGGTTTTGGCAAACTTATATCGAAATGAAAATGATAGTGTAGGTTGGCATAGTGATGACGAAACTGAGCTTGGCATTAACCCTGTTATTGCATCTTTATCGCTCGGTGTTGAGCGAGACTTTCAACTTAAACACATTATAACCAAAGAAAAAAAGACGTTAGTGCTAGCCCCTGGTAGCTTGTTAATTATGCGTGGCACAACACAGCATTATTGGCAGCACTGCATTCCGAAAAGAAGAAATAGTAAACTACCGCGTATCAATCTCACCTTTAGGAAAGTATTATCTTAGCGTTGAACTAGTTATAACAAACAATTAAAAAAAATATAAAAATTGTGCGGCCAGACTTCTAGATAGATGGCATAATTGCCGACAATGACTAAAATTAAAAGTGATCTATAACAGATCAAACTCAGGGAAAAATAATATGACAATAGAAGCTGTAATCGAAGAAAAATTACTTGCTGCTTTTTCGCCCATTCACCTAGATGTCATTAATGAAAGCCATATGCACAACGTTGCACCGGGTAGCGAATCACACTTTAAAGTGATTATTGTGTCAGAAGATTTCGAAGGTGAGCGTTTAATTAAGCGTCATCGAGCTATTAATTCGATATTGGCAAATGAATTAGCTGAGAAAATTCATGCCTTAGCATTGCATACGTACACGGAAAAGGAGTGGCAAAACTATTATGCTGAGAATACACCGCTATCGCCGAATTGCTTAGGAGGCAGTAAAAAAACTGGATAAATTTTTCGTGTATCTCTGCTAAATATATCGTTATGATATTATCGTTTTAAAATAAAACACCGTTAATATTTATTAACGGTGTTTTTATGTACAGGAAGTACGGTATCACGCGATTGCATGGATGCAAATGAGCGAATATGTACAGGAAGTACGGTATCACGCGATTGCATGGATGCAAATGAGCGAATATGTACAGGAAGTACGGTATTACTTGGCTGGCAAAAGCCATCAAATGCAAGTATATAATTCGGGTACACATGAGTATCTTGTTGGTAAAGAAAACATCAACGAAGGCATTATTACTTGGTACATTTCAAATAAGAATAAAAATAAATGGAAGAGTTATGTTGTTAAATATTGCTAGTAAGCTAGTAGATATTATAGATGTGCTAACTGACGCGTTAGGTAGGCTTATCGCTTGGTTAACACTGGTGATGGTTTTATTGACCTTTACCATAGTCGTCTTAAGGTATGGCTTTAATCTTGGTTGGATTGCCATGCAAGAGTCAGTACTGTACTTTCACGGTTTAGTTTTTATGCTAGGTGCCGGTTATACGCTAAAGCACGATGGGCATGTTCGAGTTGATATTTTCTATCAAAAATTTTCTGTAAAACAAAAAGCTTGGGTTAATTTTATTGGCGGCTTAACACTGTTGTTACCTGTGTGTTTGTTCATTTTATTTATTAGTATTGATTACGTTTTGGCCGCTTGGCAAATTATGGAGCGTTCATCAGAAGCGGGTGGCTTGCCGTTAGTTTATCTCAATAAATCTCTTATTTTAGCTTTAGCAATTACTTTGATTTGCCAAGGAGTTGCGGAAATATTGCGAAACTTTCTGCTTATAACAGCGCCTAACATTCATAACGAACTAGGAAACTAATAATGGAATATATTTCTATCTTAATGTTTCTTGCTGTCTGTATTGTGCTGTTATTTGGTTACCCCGTTGCACTTTCGTTAGCTGGTGTGGCGCTTATATTTGCTGGTATTGGTATTGGCAGTGGCGTTTTTGAAATGGCATTCTTACATGCCTTACCGAATCGACTTTACGGTGTACTCAATAACCAAACCTTATTAGCCGTGCCACTCTTTGTTTTTATGGGGGCTATGTTAGAACGCTCAAAAATTGCCGAAAATCTACTTAACGCCATGGCGTTATTATTTGGCCGATTCAATGCAGGCTTAGCTATATCAGTAACCTTAGTTGGAATGCTTTTGGCAGCGAGTACCGGCATCGTTGGGGCAACAGTTGTTACTATGGGCTTGTTGTCATTGCCGACTATGCTAAAACGGGGCTATAGCCCCGCATTTTCCTCGGGCATTATTTGTGCAACAGGTACGTTAGGGCAAATTATTCCGCCGTCAATTGCCTTAGTGTTATTAGGAGATGTGCTTTCTAGCGCCTATCAAAAAGCACAGTTGACCATGGGCATATTTAGCCCAAAAACGGTTTCAGTAGGCGACTTGTTCGCAGGTGCAGTGGTACCAGGGTTAATTTTAGTGCTGTTCTACATTTTGTATTGCATTTTTGTTGCGATATTTCAGCCCAGTGCCATCCCTAAGAAAAATGAAGTAAGTGATAAAAACGCAGTAGATAAGCTTTCATTACTAACCTTAGTTTCAGCCCTGTTGCCACCATTACTATTAATGGTAGCGGTACTTGGTTCAATACTATTTGGTTTTGCAACGCCAACTGAAGCAGCCGGTGTTGGAGCAACAGGCGCATTACTTTTAGCAATGCTTAATAAGCAATTATCAAAAGAGAACCTTATTGCCGTAATGCAAACTACAGTTAAAATTACCGCTATGGTTTTTTTAATTCTAATTGGAGCAAGCTTATTTTCGTTAGTTTTTAGAGGCTTTGGTGGTGAAGAGCTAGTGCATGGGCTTTTCCAGCAAATGCCCGGAGGTGTTGTTGGCGCGACATTGATTGTTATGTTGGTAATATTTCTGCTTGGCTTTATTTTAGACTTTATTGAGATTACCTTTGTGGTAGTGCCTATTGTCGCACCGGTATTACTTGCCATGGGGCTTGATCCTGTATGGCTGGGTATTATGATAGCAGTGAATTTACAAACTTCATTCTTAACGCCTCCTTTTGGTTTTGCCTTATTTTATTTGCGCGGCGTTGCAGATAAAACCGTGGCAACATCTGCAATATATAAAGGTGTTATTCCTTTTATTATTATACAGTTAATATTATTGTGTACCTTAGCTTATTGGCCAGGTTTAGTGACTTGGTTGCCCAATGTAATATACGGATAGAATTATGATAAAAAAACTAGCACAAGCTTTAACTGCAACGGCACTACTTAGCACCGTCTTAATGGGCTGTGGTGAAAGTACAACATCAGCAGACAAGGCTAATCAATCGCAAGTAGAACAAGAGAAATTTGTTTGGAAGTTAGTAACCTCGTGGCCAAAGAATTTCCCTGGTCTTGGTATGGCGCCAGAGAAATTTGCTAAGCAAGTGAACGCCATGAGTAATGGCCGCCTAACAGTAAAGGTATATGGTGCGGGTGAATTAGTTCCAGGTTTTGAAGTATTTGATGCTGTGTCGCAAGGTACAGTACAAATGGGCCATAGCGGCTCTTATTATTGGAAAGGGAAAATTCCGGCGTCACCTATTTTTAGTGCTATTCCTTTTGGCATGACAGCAACAGAGTTTAATGCATGGTTGCATTACGGTGGTGGCATGGAACTGTGGCAAGACTTGTATCAGCCTTTTGGTATTAAACCTTTACCAGGGGGCAATTCTGGCGCGCAATTTGGCGGTTGGTTTAAGAAAGAGATAAACTCAGTCGACGATTTACAAGGTTTAAAAATGCGTATTCCAGGGCTCGCCGGCGAAGTATTAAAAAGTGCCGGTGCCATTCCCGTAACACTAACTGGTGGTGAAATATTTTCTGCACTACAAAGTGGTGCTATTGATGCGACAGAGTGGGTAGGTCCCTATAACGACTTAGCATTTGGTTTTTACCAAGCGGCAGACTATTACTATTCTTCCGTTTGGCATGAGCCAGGTACAGGCTTAGAGTTTTTAATTAACCAAAAGGCGTTTGACGCATTACCTGCCGATTTACAAGCCATTGTTGAAGTTGCAGCAAATGCGGTGAATGAGTCAACCTTGGCAGAATACAATGCCCGTAATAATGCCGCGTTAAAAACCTTACTTGAAGAACATAAAGTGCAATTACGTCAATTCCCAGCGGAAGTTATGCAGGCGTTAAAACAGCACACGCAAACATTAATGGCTGAACAAGCTGCAGCAGATAAAGACTTTGCTCGAGTTTGGCAATCTTATAGCGAGTTTCTTGCTTCAATGCGTGAATTTAATCAATTAACCTTGCAGGCATACTACGAAAATCGTTAGTTTTTCATAAATTTTAGTAAATTTCCGACTGGTCGCACCTCTTAAAGCATAAAGCAAGAGTAAACTAGTCGGCAATTTCGTTTTCAAAATCAATTTATTCGCATTGCTCGCCTATTTAAATTAACAATTATATTGTTTATGGACTTGGCGATTATGGTGAAATTAAGAAGGTATCATTATGGTTATTAAGCCAAAAATTCGTGGTTTTATTTGTACTAATGCTCATCCGGTTGGTTGTGCTGCCCATGTTAATGAGCAAATCGCTTATGTTAAAAGTCAAACACAAGCAGATGCTAAACCGAAAAATGTTTTAGTGATTGGTGCATCTACAGGCTATGGTTTAGCTTCACGTATTACTGCTGCCTTTGGTAACAATGCTAAAACTTTAGGTATTTTCTTTGAAAAACCGCCAACGGAAAAGAAAACTGCCTCTGCTGGTTGGTATAACACTGCTGCTTTTCAAACGGCTGCCGATGAAGCGGGTATTTGGTCGAAAAGTATTAATGGTGATGCTTTTTCTCATGAGATTAAAGCGAAAGCAATTGAAACGATTAAAGAGGAATTAGGCCAAATCGATCTCGTGATCTATAGCTTGGCATCGCCTCGCCGTACTGATCCTGACACAGGTGAAGTGTATTCTTCGACGCTTAAGCCTATTGGTGAAAGTGTTACCACGAAAAACCTAAACACTTCTAAACGTATTATTGATTCAGTGTCGGTTGAAGCTGCTTCTGAAGCAGACATTCAAGGCACAATTGATGTCATGGGTGGCGCTGATTGGGAACTTTGGATTAAGGCGCTTCAAGAAGCTGGCGTATTGGCTAACGGTTTTAAAACCACTTCTTACACTTATATCGGTAAGAAATTAACTTGGCCAATTTATGGTCATGCCACGATTGGTCGTGCAAAAGAAGACTTAGACAGAGCAGCCAAGGCAATTAAAGAAAGCACTAAAGCGCTGTCAGGTGAAGCATATGTTACTTCATTAAATGCCGTTGTTACGCAAGCAAGTTCTGCGATTCCAATTATGCCATTGTACATTTCGGCGATGTTTAAGGTTATGAAAGAAGACGGCACGTACCAAGGTTGTATTGAGCAAATTCAAGACTTATTCCGTGAAAATTTGTATGGTGAAACACCCCGTTTAGATGATGGCGGCCGTTTATTCCAAAACTACAAAGAATTAGAGGATAGCGTGCAAGATCGCGTTACAGAAATCTGGAATACGGTAGACACAGACACCATTGATGAACTAACAGACTACGTAAGCTACCATGGCGAATTTTTAAAGCTGTTTGGTTTTAATGTAGATGGTGTTGATTACGAAGCTGATGTTAGCCCTGAGTTAGCAATCAATAATTTGCTATAAGTTAACGTTATGCGAGTTAGTGAGTCATTTAGCTAGCTAAGATAAAAAACCGACAAGTAAGTCGGTTTTTTTGTGCCAGCCGAGGTAACTTTTTTGCAAATTTATTAAAAAAATTACCATTTATTATTTCTGGTCAATAGGCAAATGTTGGATAACAATTATACTAAATTGTTGAATATTTCGGCCAATATAAGAAGTTTTTGTTCGATAATTACGCGAATTATAGATAATTCGTCTAAATTGTTATTTATTGTCGTGCTTAACATAGAATAAAAAGGTGATTTTGTGCTAGAATCGCGCCAGAAATTTTAACTAGAGCCAGTAATGCTTAATTTGCTAATAACAAATTAAGATTTTTGCTGAAATACACTGAAATCGATCATTTATGTTACTTAACTGCTTTAAGTTGCCTTAACTCGAGAGAGTTATGCAATTATTGAGCGCAGTTATGTAAATAAATTATTGATTTTGATACTCCCATCAAAAGTAGTGCAAGTGTTTATGATTACAATAAAAAAAGGTCTGGACGTTCCTGTAGTAGGTGCCCCCCAGCAGGTAATCCATGATGGTCCGTCCATCAAAACTGTTGCAACATTAGGTGAAGAGTTTGTGGGTATGCGCCCAACCATGTTTGTTAAGGTTGGAGATAGCGTAAAAAAAGGTCAGGCACTTTTTGAAGATAAAAAGAATCCTGGCGTTAAATTCACAGCTCAAGCTTCAGGTGTTGTTAAAGAAATTAACCGTGGCGAAAAACGCGTATTGCAGTCAGTTGTTATCGAAGTAGATGGCAATGAGCAAGAAACGTTTACAAGTTTTGCTGCTGATAAACTAAACTCTATTGCTCGTGAAGAAGTTGTTGCTAACCTTGTGAATTCAGGTTTGTGGACAGCATTACGCACACGTCCATTTAGTAAAGTTCCAGCCGTTGATGCTAGCCCAATTGCTATCTTTGTTAGCGCTATGGATACCAATCCATTGGCTGCCGATCCTGCAGTAATTATTGCCGAACAAAGTGAAGCATTTGTAAATGGTCTAACCGTACTTTCTCGTTTAACTGAAGGTGAAGTGTTTGTAAGCAAAGCTCCAGGAGCTGACATTGCCGTTACTTCAAATGCCAAAGTTACTGAGTTTGCTGGTAAGCATCCTGCTGGTTTAGTGGGTACTCATATGCATTTCTTAAAGCCAGTTAGTGCTGAAAGAGTTGCATGGCATGCCGGTTATCAAGACGTTATCGCTATTGGTAAATTGTTTACCACAGGTGAACTTGATAGCAATCGTGTTATTTCTTTAGCTGGGCCTGCTGCGAAGAATCCTCGTTTGGTTCGTACAACATTAGGTGCATCTGCTGCTGATTTAACCGCTAATGAAGCGCTTGATGGTGAGCTACGTGTAGTATCAGGTTCGCTATTATTAGGCTCAGTTGCTTCTGGTGTTCACGGTTACTTAGGCCGCTACCATACGCAAATCTCTCTTATTTTAGAGGGCAGAGAAAAAGAATTTATCGGCTACATGTATCCTGGCCCTAATAAGTTCTCTGTTACTCGTGCCTATATGTCTCACTTCTTCCCTAAGAAGCTATTCAATATGACAACTACCACTAATGGTAGTTCTCGTGCGATGGTGCCAATTGGTAACTTTGAACGGGTTATGCCACTAGATATTTTACCAACTATGCTGTTGCGTGATTTATGTGCTGGCGATACTGATGGTGCTCAACAGCTTGGTGCTTTAGAGCTGGACGAAGAAGATTTAGCATTATGTACGTTTGTTTGCCCTGGCAAAACAGATTACGGTGTGATCCTTCGTGATTGCCTAACCACAATTGAGAAGGAAGGTTAGTCATGGGCTTGAAAAAGTTTTTTGAAGATATCGAACCGCAATTTGAAAAAGGCGGTAAATTTGAAGCTTGGTATGCGCTTTACGAAGCAGTAGCAACTGGTTTATTTACACCAGGCCAAGTAAACAAAGGTCAAACACACGTTCGTGATAGTATTGATCTTAAACGTATCATGATCACAGTTTGGTTAGCGGTTTTCCCTGCCATGTTCTGGGGTATGTACAATATTGGTTTCCAAGCGACTGAAGCTTTAGTTGCAGGTTACTCTTTACCTGATACTTGGCAAGTAGGGTTATTTGAGTTAGTTGGTGGCAGCTTAACGGCTGATTCTGGCTGGTTTAGTATGATGCTTTACGGCGCTATGTTCTTTTTACCTATTTACGCGACGGTGTTTATTGTTGGTGGTTTCTGGGAAGTGTTGTTTGCGAGTGTTCGTAAACATGAAGTAAACGAAGGTTTCTTTGTTAGTTCAATTCTTTTCGCATTAATCCTACCGGCAACGATTCCATTATGGCAAGCCGCTATTGGTATTACTTTTGGTGTTGTTGTTGCTAAAGAAGTATTCGGTGGTACAGGTAAGAACTTCTTGAACCCTGCATTAGCGGGTCGTGCTTTCTTATTCTTTGCTTACCCAAGTGAAATTTCAGGCGATGCGGTATGGGTTGCTGCTGACGGCTTCTCTGGTGCAACTGCATTAAGTGCGGCTAACCAAGGTTTAATTGAATATTCAATGAACGCTGATTGGTGGAATGCATTCTGGGGCTTAATTCCTGGTTCTGTTGGTGAAGTATCAACAGCGATGATCTTTATTGGTGGTGCTTACATTCTTTATAAAGGTATTGCTTCATGGCGTATCGTTTTAGGTGTGTTTGCCGGTATGGTGTTAACTTCACTGTTGTTCAATAGCATAGGTAGTGATACGAATGCTATGTTCGCTATGCCTTGGTATTGGCACTTAGTTACTGGTGGTTTTGCTTTCGGTATGATGTTTATGGCAACTGACCCTGTATCAGCGTCATTCACTAATACAGGTAAATACTGGTTTGGTGCTTTAATTGGTATCATGGTTGTACTGGTTCGTGTGGTAAACCCTGCGTTCCCAGAAGGTATGATGCTTGCCATTTTATTCGCAAACTTATTCGCACCATTGTTTGACTACTTTGTAGTAAAAGCAAATGTTAAACGGAGGCTTGCTCGCAATGTCTAGTAATAAAGAAACATTTGGCAAAACGGTTGGTTTTGTAATCGCTGTATGTTTAGTTTGTGCTGCATTAGTGTCGATTTCAGCTGTACAGCTAAAGCCGCTACAAGTAGAGAATAAACTACTTGATCAACAAACTAAAATTTTAGAAGCTGCAGGCTTATTACCAGAAACTGACGGTACTAAAGCTAGCGTGCAAGCGACTTTTAAAAAGTTTGTTGAAGCGAAAATGATTGATCTTGATTCAGGTGCTTTTATCGAAGGTGATCCTGAGTTATTTGATGAACGTCGTAATTCTCGCGATGCGAGTAAATCTGACAAGCCTAAAAATGATATCGCGGGTATTAACCGTCGCTCTCATGACGCGGTTGTTTACTTAGTACGTAATGAAGCAGGTAAAGTTAATACTGTTGTTTTACCTATTATTGGTTCTGGTTTATGGGACTTAATGTACGGCTATGTTGGTCTTGAGTCAGACTTAAATACAATACGTAGTGTTGTTTACTCTGATCATAAGGAAACTCCGGGCTTAGGTGCTGAAGTAATGAACCCTAACTGGAAAGCATTGTGGCCGGGCAAGAAAATTTACGATAACAATGGCGTTGCTAAAGTGAACCTTGTTAAAGGTGGTGCGAAAGCTAACGATATTCATGGCGTAGATGCATTATCTGGTGCAACACTTACCAGTAACGGTGTTACACGTACATTACAATTTTGGTTTGGTGAGGAAGGCTATGGTCCTTTCATTGCTCAATATCGTGCAGGAGGTGTTAACTAATGTCTTCAGAAGCTAAAAAAGTATTAACGAAACCTATCGTTGATAATAACCCGATAGCCTTACAAGTATTAGGTATTTGTTCAGCGTTAGCTGTAACAAGTTCAATGACTAATGCTTTGGTTATGACATTAGCAGTAACGTTAGTAACAGCATTCTCTAACTTGTTTATTTCGATTATTCGTAATCAAATACCATCAAGTGTGCGAATCATTGTGCAAATGGCGATTATTGCGTCATTAGTAATTGTTGTTGACCAAGTATTAAAAGCGTTTTCATATCAATTGTCGAAAGAGCTTTCTGTTTACATTGGCTTAATTATTACTAACTGTATTGTTATGGGCCGTGCTGAAGCTTTCGCTATGAAAGAGAAGCCAGGTGTAAGTTTTTGGGATGGTATTGGTAACGGTTTAGGTTACGGTGCTATTTTAATTGCTGTTGCATTTTTCCGTGAACTATTAGGTTTTGGTACTTTATTTGGTATCGAGATCTTACCATTGATTCAAAATGGTGGCTGGTACCAAGCTAATGGCTTATTAGTATTACCATTTAGTTCTTTCTTTTTAATTGGTTTGATCATTTGGGCTATTCGCCAATGGAAACCAGAACAAGTTGAGAAGGATTAATTCTAATGGAACATTACTTAAGTTTATTAGTTAAAACTATTTTCATTGAGAACATCGCATTAACCTTCTTTTTAGGCATGTGTACTTTCCTTGCTGTTTCGAAGAAAGTTGACACAGCAATTGGTCTTGGTGTTGCAGTTATTGTGGTATTAGGTATTGCTGTACCTGCTAACCAAGTGATTTATCAAGCTGTTCTAGCGCCAGGTGCATTAGATAGCGTGTTAGGTATTACTGATCCGAAAGAGTCGATTGATTTAAGCTTCTTGTCATTCATTACCTTTATCGGTGTGATTGCGGCATTAGTTCAAATTCTTGAAATGGTACTAGATAAGTATTTCCCTGCTTTATATCAAGCACTGGGTATTTTCTTACCATTGATCACAGTTAACTGTGCGATTTTTGGTGCGGTATCATTTATGGTTGCTCGTAACTATACGTTAGGTGAGTCAGTTGTTTATGGTATTGGTTCTGGTATCGGTTGGGCACTTGCAATTGTTTTACTTGCAGGTTTGCGCGAAAAGATGAAATATTCTGACGTTCCAGATGGCCTTAAAGGTTTGGGTATTACGTTTATTACTGCAGGATTGATGGCATTTGGCTTTCTTTCTTTCGGTGGTATTTCGTTATAATAAGATTAACACAGAGAGCGATAACATTATTGCTCTCTAAAGATAAGTGCTAAGGAAAAGTCGATGGAAATAGTTCTCGGCGTATCGATGTTTACAGCAATTGTTGTTGCACTTGTTTTGGTGATTTTATTTGCCAAATCTAAGTTAGTTTCATCAGGTGATGTAAAAATCTCAATAAACGGTGACCCTGAAAAATCGGTTACTACAGCAGCTGGCGGCAAGTTATTAGGCGCGCTAGCAGATCAAGGTATTTTCGTACCATCAGCATGTGGTGGTGGTGGTACTTGTGGTCAGTGTCGTGTTGAAGTTCATTCTGGTGGTGGCGATATTTTGCCAACAGAATTAGGCCATATTACTAAGCGTGAAGCGAAAGAAGGTTGTCGTTTAGCGTGTCAAGTTGCTGTTAAGCAAGATATGGACATTGAACTTGAAGATGAAATCTTCGGTGTTCAACAATGGGAATGTGAAGTTATCTCTAACGATAACAAAGCAACTTTCATTAAAGAACTTAAGCTTAAAATTCCAAATGGTGAATCTGTACCTTTCCGTGCTGGTGGTTATATTCAAATTGAAGCTCCAGCTCATCACGTTAAGTACAGCGATTTCGACATCGATGAGCAATATCGTGGCGATTGGAATCACTTTGGTTTCTTCGATGTTGAATCGAAAGTTGATACCGACACATTACGTGCATACTCAATGGCAAACTATCCAGAAGAAGAAGGCATTATTATGCTGAACGTGCGTATTGCTACGCCGCCTCCTGGACGTTTACATTTACCTGCCGGTAAAATGTCATCTTATATCTTCAGCTTGAAGCCTGGTGATAAAGTGACTATTTCAGGTCCATTTGGTGAGTTCTTCGCGAAAGAAACTGACGCTGAAATGGTATTTATTGGTGGTGGTGCTGGTATGGCGCCAATGCGTTCACATATCTTTGATCAACTTAAACGTCTTAAGTCTAAACGTAAAATGTCGTTCTGGTATGGTGCTCGCTCACTTCGTGAAATGTTCTATGAAGATGATTACAACGGCTTAGCCGCTGATAATGACAACTTCGAATGGCATGTTGCTTTATCTGATCCTCAACCAGAAGATAACTGGGACGGTTTAACTGGTTTTATTCATAATGTTCTTCATGAGCAATACTTGAAAGATCATGAAGCGCCAGAAGATTGTGAATACTACATGTGTGGTCCTCCAATGATGAACGCTGCTGTTATTCATATGTTGAAAGATCTTGGTGTTGAAGATGAGAATATCATGTTAGATGACTTTGGCGGCTAATATTTCAATTTAAGCTTGTCTAATGATGCTACTTCATCGTTGGATGTACTCACCTATAGTTATAGGCTCCGTGCATCCATTTTGAACTTACATCATTATTCAGCGCTTAAATATAGAAATATGTTGTTAATATTATCGAATATTTTAAGGCGACTTCGGTCGTCTTTTTAATATTTATAAGAAAAAGTTCAGATAACCAAAATTATTTACTTTAGCTAAAACCACTGTGGCCTTCTGCCAAGTGAACAGTGGTTTTAGCTAAATTAAATTTTTATCAAGGATATTGTTATGCAATATAGAATTAAGCTTTTTTTAGCAATACTTGCTGTGGTTGTATTGACTGGTTGCTTCCCTAGTAATGACCTTGCTCGTCAAGAGTATCATTTGCAGGGTAATACCATGGGCACGACTTATAATATTAAAGTCGTTGGAGAGAACCTTAATACCGGTAAATTAAAGCAAGATATTGATGCGGCATTAAAACAACTGAATCAAGAAATGTCGACGTACATTGCTGATTCAGAATTATCACAATTTAATAAATCAACATCACTTGAGCCTGTTAAAGTTTCTAAAGGACTTGCTCGAGTTATTAAAGAAGCCGTTCGTTTAGGGCAACTTAGTAACGGTGCGCTTGATGTAACCGTTGGACCTTTAGTTAATTTGTGGGGCTTTGGACCGGGCTACCGACCTGAAACAGTGCCAAGCGATGAATTGTTATTAGCAACAAAAGCAAAAATAGGTTTAGATAAATTAACTTTTGCAAATGGCCTTTTAAGTAAGTCTACTCCTGAACTTTATGTCGACTTGTCTACTATCGCTAAAGGTTATGGAGTTGATTTAGTTGCAGAGCTTATTGAAGCCAATGGTATCAACAATTATTTAGTCGAAATTGGTGGTGAAATGCGCCTGAAGGGCTTTAAGCACACAGGAGAGCTTTGGCATGTTGCTATTGAAAAACCATTATCTAACGAGCGAGCAGTACAACAAATTATTGTGCCAAAAGATAACGCTGTAGCAACATCAGGTGATTATCGAATTTATTTTGAAGTTGATGGCCAACGATTTTCACATATCATAGACCCAACAACGGGTAAGCCAATCAATCATAAGCTTGTTTCTGTGACCGTTATTCATCCGTCTTCTATGACAGCTGATGGCTTGTCAACAGCTATGATGGTAATGGGGGAAGAGCAAGCTTTGGCATTTGCAGAAGCTAATGATTTGGCGGTTTACATAATTGCGAAAACAGATCATGGCTTTGTTGAGCAAAGCACGGTAAAATTCATGCAATACCTCAAGTAGGTTAGCAATTTTTTTTTCATTTATTGAAGATTCACTTCTAACTAGTTATTTTCAATAATAAAATAGGTTTGTAATCATTATGGCTATGTTTTTAATCACCTTAGGATTTTTCCTCGTTATTGTTATCGCAATGGCAGTAGGTTATATATTTCAAAAGAAAACCTTAGCTGGTAGTTGTGGTGGTTTAGCAAGTGTCGGTATCGAAAAAGCTTGTGATTGCGATAATCCTTGTGAAAAGCGCCAAGAGCGCGAACGTAAAGCCGCTTTAGAAGTTGGTGATATTAGCGTTAAAAATATTTAATTAATTTTAGCTTGCTAAGTGAGTTGAACCCTCACTAAGTCACTATTAAATAAATGCATAAAAAACGGTGAGCTAAGCTCACCTTTTTTTATGCACAGGAGCGCACTTATTCAATCAGCTTCTAACCATAGGTGGCTTCACGGCATTTATTGCGGCCACGCACATCGATAAATGGTATGTTGCGATCATATAGACATTCTTCGGTATTTTTGCCGCCACGGCATTAATAGCTCCATCTATGTCGATATGAAAGAGCTAATATTGTACTTTACAACGAACGTTCTAATAACCAATATCCCGCTACGATGGCAATCGCGATATTTAAGCTTTTTACTAGCTTTCTTCATAACTGGCGCTAAACATAAAAATGCGATAAAGATCGCGCTAAGCTGGCTTAATTTAACGCCAACATTAAATGAGGTTAGGCTTAATGCGTACTGGTTTTCTGGTAGCCCTACATCTCGAAAAACTGAAACAAAACCTAGGCGATGCAATAGACCAAATGCAAATATTATCGGTAGGTGATTATGTCCGATAGCTTGTGATTTTTCCCGAAAGTTGTTTTCTAAAGCGACAAAAAAATAATAGAAAATGCAATTAATGGATCAACAACATAACTCGGTAATTTGACTACGCCATAAATACCTAACATTAAAGTAATGGTATAGGCCAGTGTAAATGCGGGTACCAACCAAACAAGGCTTTAACGATTTTTAGCAAACAAAAATAGTGCTAAAACAAATAAAATATGGTCAATGCCTCGTCAGAATATGCACAAAACCTTGTATGATATAATCACTTATTGCCCCAAATGAATGTGCATTAATTCCTGTAGGTTCAAGTTCAGCAATGGTATAGCCTTTACTAAAACTTTGCCTTTTTAACGATAAAAATCTGCTTGTGTCTATTATTAAAAACGATATACTGTTTTTATATACAGTTCGGTGTGGGCTTAACAAAAGTGCAAGAGGCAGAGAATAAAATCAGAAAAATAATTCATGTTGATATGGATTGTTTTTATGCTGCCGTTGAAATGCGTGACAATCCAGCGTTACGTGATATTCCTATAGCTGTTGGCGGCAATAGTGCTCGTGGTGTTTTGTGTACTTGTAATTATAAAGCACGTGAATTTGGTGTTCGTTCAGCAATGCCTAACAGTAAAGCCAAAGCCTTGTGCCCCGATTTAGTTATTATCGACGGTCGTATGTCAGTTTATCAGCAAGTTTCTCAGCAAATTAGAGCTATATTCCTGCGTTATACCGATATTATTGAGCCACTATCTTTAGATGAAGCTTTCCTTGATGTGACAGACTCTGAACATTGTGCGGGTAGTGCGACGTTAATTGCTGAAAAAATTCGTGCTGAGATATTTCAAGAATTAGGCATCACGGCTTCTGCAGGAGTTGCACCAAACAAGTTTTTAGCAAAAATTGCCAGTGATGAAAACAAACCTAACGGGCAATGTGTTATTCCACCAGAGCAAGTTGACAGTTTTGTTGCCGAATTGCCACTGAGAAAAATTCCCGGTATTGGCCCTAAAACAGGTGAAAAGTTGTTGGCGGCTGGCTTTGAAACTTGTGCAGATATTCGAGCTAGCTCTGTTGCAAAGCTATATACTATTGTTGGTAAGTTCGCTAATTCATTATATATGCGAAGTTTTGGCATAGATCAAAGGGCGCTTGAAACAGAAAGAGTGCGAAAATCATTAGCCATTGAGACCACGCTTGCAGAGGATATTGATTCAATTGCGCAATGTCGCCAAGTACTCAGTAATTTATTTAGCAAGCTGCTACTGCGCTTGGAAAAACATTCTGATCGCATTATTGCCAAGCAAACGGTGAAAATTAAGTTTGCTGATTTCCAGCAAACCACGGTTGATGTGCAGTCTAGCGAATGTCGAGAAGATGTTTTTATTGAACTGTTGCAACGAGCTATGACCCGTTCTGACAATAGAAAAGTTCGCTTAATTGGGCTTTCTTTAGGTTTTTCAAACAAAGACTGTAATGAGCAACAAAGCCAATTGCCACTGTTTTGATTCGATAGGAATAGGTAAGTATTTGAGTGATTTTAGCTTGGTTAAATTTATAAAATTCAGAAAAAGTAAAAAGTTGCGGTAACTTTTTAAATAATCACTAATATTTATTATGCTAGGCAACGACTAGTTGCGCTGGCATTGAAATGGTTCATTAGACGGCCATCAATTCGCATTTGCTCTAATATGAGATTAAATTGCTGAACAAACTCGGGTGAAATATTTTTCTTATTAAAAATAAAGTGAATTGGAGTGTCATATAGAACCTGAGGATGAATTGCCATACCGTTGAAAATTGAGCGCTCTAATTCGTAACAAAGTACAATTTCATCATCTATTACGATGTCAACGCGCTCGTGATATAGCATTTTTAATCGTTTAGTTATGCTGTCGCTAAAAATGAAGTTATTGTAATTAGCTTTTGCTTTTTCTATCTCGTAACCGTACCAACCTGCAAGGTTTATAGCGATAACTTTTTCTAATTTGATAATATCTTGAAGGCTACTAGTTTGCTCTATATCACTATTGTTAATACGATAGGCAAAGCGGTTAACTTCATGGCGGTAAGCATTAGAGTAATGATGTTGTTTTAAGCGCTCCTTATTTTTACTAGCTCCTAAGCCAATATCGAAACGCCCTTGGCTTATTTCGAATAATGAGCGTCGCTCTGGGTATTGTGCTACAACGACATCACAGCCCATTTCTTTTAAAACATCCTTTAGTAGTTGAAGATCAACACCTTTATACTCTTGATCATCAGCTTTATAAATATAAGGGTACCAATTTGATGTTGTTGAGAGAACGAGGCTTTTTTTGCATTCGGGTACCGCAGCAAAAGAAGTGGAAACTTGCCCGCAAGTAATTAACACTACTATAAAAATAAAATAGCGGGTAGGTAATGATGTACCTTTTCTAGTCATTTAATCTCACTAATAAGTTTAAGCGAACAGTTACATACTAGTATGATAGTGCCTTTTAAAGCAAAAATAACGCTTACGACTTTGTAACTCTTAAGTGTTACGACGGTCTTTTCTTTTGTACACTTAAAGTGTTCGCTTAATAAAACTAAAACTAAAACTAAAACTAAAAATTTAATGGGGAAGTTATGTTAAAAAAATCAATTATGGCATTGACTATGATGCTTAGTGTTGGCGTCAATGCTCAGTCACTGGCTGATGCTGATATTAAGGTGCAAAATGCATCCGGCAACGTTTATATGTTAAAAGGTCCAGGTGGAAATATTGGTGTATTGGCAACCGATAAAGGCCTATTACTGGTTGATGATAAGTTTGCACCACTAGCAAAAAAAATTGAAGCGGCCATGAAGGGCATTGAAGATAAATCGCTAAAGTATGTTATCAATACCCATTATCATGGCGATCATACTGGCGCTAATGAATTCTTTTCTCATAAAGCACCAATATTTGCCCATGAAAATGTAAGAAGTCGATTAAGCAGCAAAGCTGACCATCATGCTGACAGCTTACCTGTAGTGACTTATAAAGATGGTATTACTATCCACTTAGACAACGAAGAAGTGCAATTAACGCATTTGCCTACAGGTCACACCGACGGTGATACCTATGTGTATTTTAAGCACGCAAATGTACTGCACACGGGAGATTTATTTTTTGAAGTTGGCTTTCCCTATGTTGATTTAAAAAGTGGTGGCAGTGTTAAAGGCTATTTGAAAAGTGTTAAGCATATGCTTAAGCATATTCCAGATGACGTTATTATTATTCCTGGTCATGGTAAGTTGACCAATAAAAAAAGTTTGGCGGATTTTGCTACTATGATTGAGTTTAGTATTAATAAAGTCAGTAAAGCATTGGCCTCAGGTAAGTCAGAAGCAGATATTATTGCTGCTGGTATTGGCGAAAAGTATCAGCATTTGTCTTGGGCCTTTATTACCGAAGAAAAGTGGTTAAAAACCTTAATTGCGGATTTACGGTAATGGCGAAATATAGAAGCGTTAAGCTAAATTGAATGATAAAAAAACCGCATTAATGCGGTTTTTTATTTGAGAGTCAAGATAAGTTAAGGATGAGAACGAAGCCTTAATATTGAATTGTTGACATCATAAATTAACACTCTTTGGTATGCCGGCATCAGATAACTTTGTGCAGATGCTCCGGTAATAACTTCTGACCAAAGTTCAACTTGTGCATTATTATACTTGCTGTAAGTGATGCCTAATGTAGGGTCAAAGCGGTAAAAGTAACTGTTGTCGCTTGTGTCAGTTGTTGTATTAAACGTTTGTACATTTGCATTACTTTGAAGCAGGCCATTGTCTGTGTAGCTATTTCCATCAAAGATAGACCACTCAGAAGCGTTGTTCGCTGTATAAATAGCGTTACCACTATTGCTTAATGCAAGATTAGATAAACTGCTAAAGGCTGCGTTAGTGTATGCAACACCATTGCTTGCTGAAACTTTTTCACTGGCATACGCGTTGTAATTTAAGGTATAACGTTCAAGTGATGTCGTCGCTTGCTTATACACCATAATAGTATCTGTGCTGCTAGCTTGAGCTATGGTTGAAGCAAAAAATGCATTTTCTTGATCCCAATAATGTCGGGTTAAGTTTAAATCTGCATATTCTAACGTTTGAGTTATAACAACCGCAGCACCAGCAACCATTTTTATCATGATTGGCCGATATTCAATGGTGACGTTTTCGCTGTCAATTTGACTAAATTGATAACTGCTTAAATCAAATTGATAATGATTAATACGCGTTTGCTCAACTTCGTTTTCATCTAAATAGCTTTCACTATTAGATGCTAATAACATACTACCGTCAGGATGAATAACCAAATTCGTTAAATCAACAGCCGCCAGAGGTGAAGTCGTACTGTTTACAAGCTCGCCAGTTACAACGTGATAAGTATTGATTTTATCTCCGTTAGCAATATAAGCGTATGGGCGCGTTGGATCTAAAACTAAGCCGGAAGTATTAATTGTTACATCACTAATATCAACATCGATACCGTCAGCACTATGTTTATTTAGGGTGACGTTTATTGTACTAGATAGCGCAGCACCCTCTACCGTTGGTGATAACGTTATAATTGCTGTATGTACACCATCGGTAGTTGCATTTGCTGGAATTGCGGTAACTTCCAAGGTGTTGTTGGCATTGTCGCTAGATAAAGACAACCAAGCGGCATCAGTTGTAGCTTGCCATGAGATCATATTCTCACTATTAGCTAGCACATCAATTGTATGACTCAGTGTTGCTTGCGTTGCTAAACTATTAAATGCCAAAGCTGGATAATTACTGGCTAACCGGATTGCATCGACAGCAAGTTCAATCGTAATAACTTTAGTGGTACCACTTGCGGGATCATAAATAGAAATAGAGGCAGTCATTAAGCCCCAGCCAGTAATTAAACTGCGATCAATATTAATTAATACTTTATCGCCATTTTCATCACTTTGTTGCGTAACTAATAACCAAGGTGCGCTCGCAGTTGCTTGCCAACCACTGCCTATATTAGACAAGGTCAGTTCTTGCTGGGCTATAGTGCTATCACCTAAGTTGGTGGTGAAACTGATGCTATCGACAGAGCTAGTAAATTGGCTTAAATTTACAACACTAATATTTTCAGAAGTGGGGGACGGTAAAACGGCTCGGCTATCGCCATTGGCAATAAGCAAACGACTTGGCTGGTTAAAACTTAGCGGAATACTGTTCGCAATCATTTGTTGCTCATCATAAATATCAAGTTTAAAACCGACGTTTGATTCAAAGCGTGCATAATGTGGACGATCATTAGCTGTATGCGCTAATGCTAAATTGGTGATTGCTTCATCAGAATTTAACACACCATTATCTGTAAAGGTTGTTCCATCAAAACTGATCCATTCGCTAGTTGGGCTAATGGCATAAATATTCTTCTCATCAGCTGTAACATAAAAGTCTGATATTTGGTCGCCTTCACCTAGTAACTCAGGTCGATAACTGTGAGTGATCTCTGTTGTTATTGGGTTTCGGCCGAAATCATTTACTTTTGCAGTTATTCTTTTGATCGACATTAAATCGTCAGCGGTACTGACATCTAAGGCAAAGATGTTTTGTTGGTCATTGGCAATATTAAATGCACGTGCAAAAAAGGCATTTACACCATCAAAACCAACACGCATAAGGTTTTCGTCGGCAAATTCTAGGATTGCTGTTGCAACAAAGTAACGGCCATCTATGCGCAAAAATTTTACCGGTTCATTGGTAATATCAGTATCGGTTAATTCGCTAATACTCATATCACTTAAATTAATTTTGTAGCGGTGTGTTGTTGTTTCGGTTGTGTTTTCGTCAATAATCGTTGTTTCGTCCGCTTTGGCTAAAATGACACTGGCATTTGGGTGAATAATCAGTTGCTCTAATAACGTGTCGGCAGGCGAAACAACAGTTGTTGATAATAATTCATTGCTGTAGAGGTGATAGCTGTGTAGTTCATTACCCGTTGCAACATAGTATTGTGGCAATAACGGGTCGATGACAACACCGTTAGTATTGCTAGTAATTTCGAGACTGTTGTTTTCAGTTTCACTATCACTTTTATATAAACTTACTTGAATGGTGTTTGCTAACAAGGTTGTTTGTTCGTTGCCACTAATAGTAATTTCAGCCAATGACGTTGAATTATTTGCTAAATCACTTGCATCTGCTTCAATGGTTAATTGGTTGTTTTCATAATCGGCCGTTAAAGTGAGCCAAGTTGCTTCGGTATTTGCCTGCCAGTCCCACGCCAAAATGCTATTTGAATTAACCTGTAGAACGGTTTTTACATTGTTTATATTTGCTGTTTGAGATAATGCCACAGCGGCTTTATTGGTAAACAAATACACATTATCTAGGCTTAATTCTACTGGGTATTTAGTAGTCCCAAGTGGGCTGGTTACGTCAATGGTAGTTTCAGTTAACCCTGGTGTTGTGATTGAGCTGGTATCTGGAGTTGCGGTAATTGTTGTTACGCCGTCGGCAAATGATTTTTCCAGCGATAGCCAAGGTGCAGAAGTCGATAGCGTTAAGTTATCGGCGCTAGAGCTAAGCTCAAGGGTTTTAGGTGCTATATTTGTTGCACCAAAGGTGTCATCAAACGTTAGTGCTTGCCAAACTAATAAGGATACATTGATATCTTTATGAGCAAAATTAGTCGTTGCGGCATCGCCTGTGGTCAACCTTAATTTAGTACCGTAAAGGTTGGCTATTAATTGGTTGGCATTGGCAACATCAATATGGATGGTAGCAGAGGTTTCGGTAAGGTTTTCAACACGATAATTTAGCCAAGCAACTGGTGACGAATCAGGAGCAAAACCTAGCAAAAGCCCGTCACCATTAAACGTTACATTTACTGCTATGGTATTCGTCTCTTCTTGTAAAAATTCATTAGTAAATGCAACAGAGGAAATATCGCTGTTGATAGAGAAAGTGGGGGTGTTGTCACTTGAACCACCACATGCTTGTAGAAATAGTGAGCTAAATAAAATTACCAATGCTAAACGCATATTTTTATATTGTCCCTTCATACAGGTCCCTGTTTTTTTATTAATAGCTAAAACTTAGCTTTTATTGTTTTGTTAGCTAAGTTTATTTTGCGCGATTATTAACATAATGTAAAAACTTATCGGTATTAATACAATACTTATACCCAAAAGCACCTTAAGATGCTGGATTTAGCAAGTCAAAAAATGGTTAGTACCAAGGTATTGATTGAAGAGCATGCTAGTTTCATTGTCGAAATCAATAACGTAGCAGGTGGCTCTTTATCGCCTGGCCCGAAGGGAGCTAAGCTAGAAAATCAGTTCAGCGTTGCAATACTTGATAAGGGAATAACCATTATCTTCATGCTGCGCCTTACGCTGGCTTCCTGGCTTAACGCTGAAACTGCATCTTCAAGTGGCTTGGGTATATACCCTTCATGTAGTTGCCAGCGACAATAATTTCCTAGTATGGCAAATGATAATAAGCAATGAAGTTAAGTTGCAAAGTGCTTATCAAGGTTATTTTAACGTATAGGGCGATGACCATTTCTTAGTAAATAAACTGCTTTAAATGCACTTGCTGATAAAATTGTGCAAAATTTGTCAATAAACAACGAAATTGATTGGTATCTTCAAGACGAGCTTGCGTATAATATGCGTTTTGGTGCGTCCCTAATAAAATATTAAAAAGATAAAGCAAAAATAAAGCGCTTTATGCAACAGCGTGGTTTCTCACAAAATGAAATCATGACACTATTAAACGCGTAAACAGATTTAATTTTTCGAAGAGTTGGAATTTCACATGATTGAAACTAGTGCCCAATTGCGTCAGGCATTTTTAGATTTTTTTGCTTCTAAGCAGCACCAAATTGTTGCTAGTAGTTCATTAGTACCAGGTAACGATGCAACCTTACTTTTTACTAATGCTGGTATGGTACCATTTAAAGATGTATTTCTTGGTGGCGATGTTCGTAGTTATACACGCGCCACTTCTTCACAGCGCTGTGTGCGAGCCGGTGGTAAACATAATGATTTAGAAAATGTTGGCTATACCGCACGTCACCACACCTTCTTTGAAATGTTAGGTAACTTCAGTTTTGGCGACTACTTCAAAAAAGATGCAATTCATTATGCATGGGAATTTTTAACGTCAGTTTTAGCGCTACCGAAAGAAAAGCTTTTAGTCACTGTTTATGAAACCGATGATGAAGCTTATAACTTTTGGTTAAATGATATTGGTGTGCCGGCAGAGAAAATTATTCGTATTGGTGATAAGTCAGCAGAGAAAAAATACGAGTCTGATAACTTTTGGTCTATGGGTGATACCGGCCCATGTGGTCCTTGTTCTGAGATATTTTATGATCACGGCGAAGAAATATTCGGTGGTCCTCCTGGCTCACCAGATGAAGACGGTGATCGCTTTATTGAAATATGGAACTTAGTTTTTATGCAATACAACCGTCATGCCGACGGTACTATGGAAGCTTTACCTAAACCTTCAGTTGACACAGGTATGGGGTTAGAGCGTATTGCCGCAATTATGCAAGGTGTTCACAGCAACTACGAAATTGATATTTTCCAAGGTTTAATTCGTGATACTGCCACACTTCTTGAATGTGATGATGTAGAGCATAAATCTTTACGCGTTATCGCTGACCATATTCGCTCGTGTAGCTTTTTAATTACTGACGGAGTTATGCCGTCAAATGAAGGTCGTGGTTATGTACTGCGTCGTATTATTCGCCGAGCAATTCGTCACGGTCACAAATTAGAAGCAAAATCATTTTTCTTCCATAAGTTGGTCGCATCCTTGGCAAAACAAATGGGTGAAGCGTACCCTGAACTTGTGCAACAACAAGCGGTTATTGAAAAAATATTACGTATTGAAGAAGAACAGTTTGGTCGTACACTTGACCGTGGTATGGCCTTACTTGAAGATATTTTATCAGAACTAAAAGGCGATACTATCTCAGGAGACGATGTCTTTAAGCTTTATGATACGTACGGCTTCCCAGCTGACTTAACAGCAGATATTGCGCGCGAGCGTCAATTGCGTATTGACCATGACGGTTTTGATGCAGCGATGGCACAACAGCGCGAACGTGCGCAAAAAGCGAGTCAATTTGGCACCGACTATAATGACACGATTAAATCTGATCACCGTACAGAGTTTAAAGGTTATACCCGCAGTGAAATGTCTTCAACGGTCATTGAGTTATTCAATAGTGACGCTTCAGTTTCTGAATTGAGTGCTGGCGAAAGTGGTATTGTTGTGCTTGATAAAACACCGTTTTATGCTGAGTCTGGCGGTCAAGTGGGCGATTCTGGCTTGCTGCATATTGATGACGGTGTTTTTGAAGTTTCTGATACATTCAAATTAGGTCATGCTTTTGCTCACAAAGGTATTGCTCGTCATAACATTGGCTTGAATCGTCGAGTGAAAGCCGAAATAGATACAGAGCGTCGAGCGGCTATCGTTAAAAACCACACAGCAACGCATATTTTACATGCAAGTTTACGTAAGGTTCTTGGCGATCACGTTACGCAAAAAGGCTCATTGTGTGATGCGGAAAAGTTACGTTTTGATTTTTCACATTTTGAAGGGGTGACCCGAGAAGAATTGAATAAAGTAGAGCGTATGGTAAATGAGCAAATTCGTAGCAATTTATCGCGCGAAACTAACTTAATGCAAATTGACGAAGCGAAAGCTAAAGGTGCTATGGCATTATTTGGTGAAAAGTACGATGACGAAGTACGTGTTGTTACGCTTGGTGAATTCTCAACTGAGCTTTGTGGTGGTGTACACGTTGAACGTACTGGTGATATTGGTTTATTTAAAATTGTATCTGAATCAGGTATTGCTGCAGGGGTTCGCCGTATTGAAGCTGTTACCGGTGAAACCGCGTTAAATTACTTTGAATCACAAGAGCAAACCTTAAACAATATTGCTGCTATGGTAAAAGCCGATGTTGTCAATGTTTCAAGTAAAGTAGAGCAAGTTATACAGCGCAATAAACAACTTGAAAAAGAAATTGAACAATATAAGCAACAGCTAGCGAGCCAAGCTGGCGCTGATTTGGTGAACCAAGCGGTTGACTTTAATGGTGTTAAAGCGCTAATTGCTAACCTTGACGGTGTTGAAGCTAAGTCTTTACGTGGCATGGTGGATGATCTTAAAAATAAAATGGGCTCAGGCATTATTTTATTAGCCACAGCAAATGGTGCAAAAGTTAGCTTGATTGCAGGTGTGACCAAAGATCTTATTGGTCAGGTTAAATCTGGTGAATTGGTTAATGTTGCTGCGCAAGAAGTGGGTGGTAAAGGCGGTGGTCGTCCGGATATGGCCCAAGCGGGTGGTAGTCAACCTGAAAATATAGCGACCGCATTAGAAGCTGCGCAGAGCTGGTTAGCCGAAAAACTAAGTTAATAAGCCGTTAAGGCTATACACGGTAAAAGGGGCTTTTTGGCCCCTTTTTTTGTGATTATTTGTTTAATGCTCAAGAACTAGAAAAATGTGTAACAACCGAATTGGTAATTTTAGGTCAAAATCTTAGCAAGAAAATGCCGCTTTCTCGAGGTAATTGATAACACTTGTTAACCTAGTGTAAATCAATAAGTATTTATTCATAGTTTTTTATAAAAAGTTGTCTTAAATTACAAAAAATTACCAATATGATGTTTATTGTTTCATCAAGGTTGTTAAAATAACCACTAATGAATGCAAAGGCAGTTTATTTGGGCTCTGCCTTATTTTCTGTTCGCAATTAAAATTTCGGCATTGTTTTAGGAATATTCAATGTTTAATAAGTATTTTATATACTTATTTTGATCTTTAGTGCACTTTTGCAAAAATTAGACTAAATTTAATTTGTTACTAGCTTATAAATATTTAGTGGATCTCGTTTTTAAACATAAAGGAAATTAGGATGTTAATATTAACTCGCCGAGTTGGTGAAACACTGATGATCGGAGACGACGTTACAGTGACAGTGTTAGGAGTGAAGGGTAACCAAGTACGTATTGGTGTTAATGCTCCAAAGGAAGTTTCGGTTCATCGTGAAGAAATCTATATGAGAATACAATCTGAAAAAGGAGAGGGCGAAGCCTCAGGGAACAAATTCTAATTGTTTCTCATAATTAAAAGCCGACACGATGTCGGCTTTTTTGATCTTCGGATTTAATTTATTTCACCATACTGAGCATATTTTCACGCTTTAATGTTTGAAAAACGAGCGTGTTGTTTGAAATCTCAGCAAACAGTTAAAAAAGCTAAATAAAAGCTGAAAAAAAGTTTGACTTATTTTTTTAATCCCTTATCATTCGCAGCCATTGGAGAGGTGGCCGAGTGGCCGAAGGCGCTCCCCTGCTAAGGGAGTATCTGGTTTATCCCGGATCGAGGGTTCGAATCCCTCCCTCTCCGCCATTCTTTTAGATTGGCATCGTTTGAACAACGATATTAAAATTGTTCAGTGTGAATGTATGTAGTGTTTACTAGGTTGTCTACCTAAGTAAATAATATCTAGTTCACTATCTCATAAACTAGAGATATAAATAAACGGTTTATAATGGACGCGTAGCTCAGCTGGATAGAGTACCTGGCTACGAACCAGGCGGTCGCAGGTTCGACTCCTGCCGCGTCCGCCACTTTTCTTTAAGTGGTTAAATAATAAAGAGTAGCTAATATTAAAGCTAGTTAAAAATTAAATACTGACTTAGGTCTATCTTGAATCAAGATATAAAATAATGATTGACCGCGGACGCGTAGCTCAGCTGGATAGAGTACCTGGCTACGAACCAGGCGGTCGCAGGTTCGACTCCTGCCGCGTCCGCCACATTAGAAAAACCAGTCTAACGACTGGTTTTTTTTCGTTTTAATGAATGTATAAGTATCATTAAAGCTATCTCTTAAACTGGCGATATAAAAAATTAAGTTTATTGCGAATGTGTAGCGCTGTTGGATAGATTATCTAATTATGCTGGCTACGAAGCATTTTAAATGCAAGGTTCGTTATCTCTTAAACTGGAGATATAAAAATTAAGTTTATTGCGAATGTGTAGCGCTGTTGGATAGATTATCTAATTATGCTGGCTACGAAGCATTTTAAATGCGAGGTTCGTTAACTCTTAAACTGGGGATATAAAAAATTAAGTTTATTGCGGACGCGTAGCTCAGCTGGATAGAGTACCTGGCTACGAACCAGGCGGTCGCAGGTTCGACTCCTGCCGCGTCCGCCACTTTTCTTTAAGTGGTTAAACAATTAAGACTAGCTATTATTAAAGCTAGTTAAAAAATAAATACTGACTTAGCTCTATCTTGAATCAAGATATAAAATAATGATTGACCACGAATGTGTAGCGCTGTTGGATAGATTATCTAATTATGCTGGCTACGAAGCATTTTAAATGCGAGGTTTGTTATCTCTTAAACTGGGGATATAAAAAATTAAGTTTATTGCGGACGCGTAGCTCAGCTGGATAGAGTACCTGGCTACGAACCAGGCGGTCGCAGGTTCGACTCCTGCCGCGTCCGCCACATTAGAAAAACCAGTCTAACGACTGGTTTTTTTTCGTCTCAAGGATCCTAAACTATACTTGGTGTGTTAATCACTTGATTTATCTAGTGCGAGTATATCCATGGTAAATTACAAGCTGAAAATTTCGAGTGTGCTGTTTCATCGTTAACGAATAATTCTTCATCGTTAACGGACAATTCTTCTTTGTAGCATTTTGTTATTTACGGTGTCATGATTGCCTTTTATTTTGTTTATTTAATGAATACATTTTAATTGCTGTTTTAGCATATTGATTGCTTATTCAGCAAATCTGATTGACCATATGGTTATATTATTAAATATTGGATATTGTATATCATTTGTATTTTCTCTCGTGTGATACCCGCTATTCATGCTTTTGATATTGTATACAATGTTGCCGATATACCATTTTGCATTTAAAAAGAGTGAAAAAATATCAATTTTAGCTGGTTTTTTGTACTGTTTTGGCTTGACATTATTTTTTTTAACCAATTTGTAAAAATGTGTTTGCTTTTTACATATTGGAGTGATTATTCTAATTATATAAAAATTGCTTGAGAGTATAAAAATGGAAAATCTTCAAGGGTTATTTGTTGAAGCGGGTACTTTAATGTTAGCTGGAATGGTATTTGTTTTTGCCTTTCTGAGCATACTGATCGTATTTATCAATTTTGTTTTAGTTAATTTAGCTAAAAAATATCCTGACGCCATTCCTGAGCCTAAAAGAACAAGCAACAAAAATAATAATAAACAAGACGCTAGCGGTGTCTCACCGGCTGTAGTTGCAGCAATATCATCTGCTGTTACTCAATATCGTCAACAACACTCTGCACAAAAATAGGAAATGACCATGACCAAGCCCCTAGGTATAACTGAAGTCGTATTACGTGACGGCCACCAATCATTGCTTGCTACGCGCTTACGTTTGGAAGATATGTTACCGATTGCATCTAAATTAGATGATATTGGTTATTGGTCAATTGAGTCATGGGGCGGTGCAACATTTGACTCATGTATTCGTTACTTAGGTGAAGATCCTTGGCAGCGTATTCGCGCCCTTAAAAAGGCAATGCCAAAAACAAAACAACAAATGTTATTTCGAGGCCAAAATATTTTAGGCTATCGTCATTATGCTGATGATGTTGTAGAGAAGTTTGTTGAACGTGCTCATATTAATGGTATTGACGTATTTCGAATTTTCGATGCAATGAATGACGTTCGTAATTTACAAACGGCGATTAAGGCTGCAGTCAAAGTAGGTGCGCATGCGCAAGGCACATTAAGTTATACAGAAAGCCCAGTACACACGTTAGAGGGTTGGCTAACTATGGCCAAGCAACTCGAAGATATGGGCGCACATTCATTATGTATTAAAGATATGGCGGGTTTATTAAAACCATATGATGCTGCTGAGCTTGTTAGCCGTTTAAAAGAAACGGTTGCTCTTCCTATCGCCATGCATTGTCATGCAACAACAGGTTTAAGTGTTGCAACGCACATGAAAGCTATTGATTCAGATATCGATGTGATAGACACCTCAATATCGTCGATGAGTATGACTTATGGCCATTCACCAACAGAAACTATTGTGTCGATTGTGGAAGGTACAGAACGCGATACTGGTCTTGATATGGTTAAGCTTGCTGAAGTTGCCGCATACTTTAGAGATGTTCGTGAAAAATATGCTCAGTTTGAAGGTAGCTTACGCGGTATAGATGCAAGAATTCTATTAGCGCAAGTACCTGGCGGCATGTTAACCAATATGGAAAGTCAGCTAAAAGAGCAGGGTGCTGCTGATAAGTTAGATGATGTATTGACGGAAATTCCAAAAGTTAGAAAAGACCTAGGTTATATTCCATTGGTAACGCCAACGTCGCAAATTGTTGGAACACAGGCGGTGTTAAACGTACTAACGGGTGAGCGTTATAAATCGATTACCAAAGAGACTGCGGGCGTTCTTAAAGGTGAATATGGTGTAACTGCTGATGCGGTAAACCCTGAGTTGCAAGCACGAGTGCTCGATGGTGCTGAAGCCATTACTTGTCGTCCAGCAGATATGCTTGATCCTGAAATGGATAAACTTTCAGTTGAGTTACAACAACTTGCAGATGAGAAAAATATTACACTAGCGGAAGACACTATTGACGATGTTTTAACTTACGCATTGTTCCCGCAAATTGGTCTGAAGTTCTTAGAAAATCGAAATAACCCTGATGCCTTTGAACCGGCACCAGGAACCGGCTCAGAAGTTAAAGCGCCAGCAGTAGCTCCCGCAGCCAGCGGTGTGCAATCAGCTCCAGAAAGTTATGCGGTAAGTGTTGATGGTAAAGTGTTTGACGTTGTCGTTGCACCTGGTGGCTCAATTGATTCTATTCAAGCCTCTAACGTAAATACTACTCCTGTAGCTAGTACCAGTAATGATGAACCGTTAAATGCTCCGCTGGCAGGTAATATCTTTAAAGTTTTAGTAAACGAAGGTGATGAAGTTGCTGAAGGTGATGTGGTTATCATTATGGAAGCAATGAAAATGGAAACTGAAATTCGCGCAAGTAAAGCGGGTGAAGTAACAGCTATTCATGCCAGAGAAGGCGACTCAGTTGCCGTTGGCGATACCTTGTTAAGCTTGTCATAGGATAACTCATGGAATCATTAAACGTATTGTGGATGTCGACTGGCCTAGCAAATTTTGAGCTAGGTCAGGTCATCATGATGTTAGTAGGCTGTGGCTTGTTATACCTTGCTATAGCTCGAAACTTTGAGCCTTTATTGTTAGTGCCGATGGGCTTTGGTGCTATTTTAACTAACATTCCTGTTGCTGGTTTCTCTGAAGTTGGTGGCTTGTTGCATTATATTTATTACGCAGGTATTGATACTGGCATATTCCCTTTGCTGATTTTTATGGGCGTAGGGGCAATGACGGATTTTGGCGCCTTAATTGCTAACCCCAAAACCTTGCTACTTGGTGCGGCTGCTCAATTTGGTATCTTCGCGACCTTGTTTGGTGCGATAGCCTTGAACTTCGTCGGTTTAGACTTTTCCATGAAAGATGCGTCAGCGATTGCGATTATTGGTGGTGCTGATGGTCCGACAGCGATATTTTTAGCGTCAAAACTTGCACCTGATTTACTTGGTGCTATTGCTGTAGCCGCATATTCTTATATGGCTTTGGTTCCTATTATTCAGCCGCCAATTATGCGTGCGTTAACTACGGAAGATGAACGTAAAATAGAAATGGCCCAGTTGCGTCATGTTACTAGAATTGAAAAGATTATTTTCCCGCTAGGTGTGTTACTAATGACAATATTCTTTTTACCAGCAGCAACACCGCTAGTGGGGATGTTTTGTTTAGGTAATTTGATGCGTGAATGTGGTGTGGTCGATCGTTTAAGTTCAACAGCCCAGAATGAATTAATTAATATAGTGACCATATTCTTAGGTTTAGGTGTTGGCTCTAAATTAAGTGCTGAGCAGTTCTTAAATACAAAAACACTCGGAATTTTAGCGCTAGGTGCCGTGGCGTTTTCAATTGGCACAGCGGCTGGTGTGTTAATGGCAAAATTAATGAATAAATTGTCGAAAGAAAAAGTGAACCCATTAATTGGTGCCGCAGGTGTTTCTGCAGTTCCTATGGCGGCACGTGTTGCCAATAAGGTTGGTTTAGAGTCCAACCCACACAATTTCTTGTTAATGCACGCGATGGGACCAAATGTTGCCGGGGTATTAGGCTCTGCTGTTGCAGCGGGTATTCTACTGGCATTAGTTGGCTAACTTTTAGCTGATAAAGGTTGTGGAACTAACATAAATAAAAGGGAGCTAATGCTCCCTTTTTGCTATTTGTGTTGTTGGTTTTTAATGTTTACGTTATTTGCCGATATTTACTTCGCCACTGCTTGGTAAGTTGCGGTAATAGTGTATTTGTGGATCCGTTAAGTTGATGGTAACTTTCTGTAATAGCTCATCAAGTTGATGTTTTAAGGCTAGCCCCTGAGCGTTATTGGCTACTGCCATGCTGGCAGGGATTACACCAAATTTTTGATAGTGTATATTTTCAATTTGTAAGCGTTTAATGGTGCTCATCATGGCAATACGCTCAAAGGTGGCAAACTCAAGCCGTCCTTTTGCTAACATTTTGACTAACTGATCTAAATTGGTAACTTCGACAAACTTCTCTCGGGGAATCGCCAATAACTGTGAGAAAAAATCCGCATTGCCAATGAGTGTTCCTATGCTTGCATTTGAAATCTTTGCAATATCAAATGCAGCATCTTGGTGTGAAAAAATATCGACGTGGGCAGCTATGTTCCAATTTAAATCATGGGCGTAGCGATAAAATTCGTCTGTTTCTAATTGTTGAGGTGTTAGTCCGATTAGATCTAGCTGGTTGTTTTTCAACGCGAGCTTAGCGCGACCATAGGTCATAATTTTAATGTTGAACTTAAAATCTGAAACTTGTTCAATGGCATTAAGCATGTCAATAACATGACCTTCGCCATTTTCAGTTATCATAGGAGGGAAGGGCTCAAAGCCAACGTTGATACTTTTTGCAAACAGTGGAGATATCCAAGTAATTGCAAGCAATCCAGTAATACTTAATAACTTCACTATTTTACCTAGGTACTTTTAGATAAGGTCAAGATAGCATGCTGTTATCTAGATGCCAATTTTATACCGTAATGCCCTATTAACCGTTACGTAAATAGGGCGAAATTACATGTTAGGTTAAGGCTGTAATTTAAAATTTTGCCAACCAGAATTAGACTTTTCAAAGCATACTCGATCATGTAAACGATTTGCTCTGCCTTGCCAAAACTCTAAATAGTTTGGCTTGACGCGCCAGCCGCCCCAAAATTCAGGCAAAGGAACCTCTTTGCCGGCAAATTTTTTCGTGTAGTAATCAACTTTTTCGGCGAGCTCGGTTTCAGTTTGAACCTTCTGACTTTGTCGTGATGCCCACGCTCCGATTTGGCTTCCGCGATCTCGACTATGGAAGTAACGAGCAGACTGCTCCGATGAAACTCTTTCTACACAGCCTTCAATACGAATTTGACGTTGTAAAACATTCCAGTGGAATAATAAGGCAACTTTATCATTGTCGGACAATTCGTTACTTTTTCGACTACCATAATTGGTATAAAAAACGAAACCATCGTTATCGAATTCTTTCAGCAATACCATGCGAGAGCTAGGTTGCCCGTTAGTGTTTACACTGCTAACCGAAACGGCTTCTGGTAATAAAATGCCAGATTTATTGGCATCATCAAACCATAACTTGAATAAAGAGTGTGGCTCTGCATAATCATCTATTTTAGGCAGAGGTAGTGCTACCCCTTGCCCAAAAGTGAATAAGCAACGTAGTTTTTCAAATAGCGTCATATTGAGGATAGATAAACTTTATTGATGTTTTTGCCATGATATCAGTTTTAGGCTAAAAACAAATATTCGACAGTAAAAATGTCTAGATAATTTTGCTATATTGAATACTGCTACTGACATGGAAATGTGTGATTCTTAAGCTATTAAATATCCCAATCATCGGAGTCATCTAAAAGTTCTTTTAAGCGTTTTTTTTCAAGTAGATCATCAATACGCTTTCTCACTTCTGAATTATGTGTTGCCTTTTCTCCTTTAGGCAGGTCTTTATCATAATTTTGTTGATCTACTGAAGGGGTTATATCATTTGTTAATTCATCGTTCATTTTTTATACCTACGGCTTTTACAGCTACGCTGCAATTACAATAAATAGTGGCTTTCATTGCCAATAATGCATCAACTTTTTACATTTGAATATCTCGAATAGCAGTAACTCATAATTTTTATGAATAACGCTAGCTTGTATAAATTGAACATAGGCAACTTGCTCAGAATTTTCAACTAAATATTTTTTCATTTCAACAAAAAAGTTAGTTAAAAAAGTTAGATGATTACTTTCTATGCGGATTTATAGCGACAGGAGATATTTAGCTTTTGCGAGTGCTCTGATAGACTTAGCAGCGAAACTCATTTAGGTAGCCACATTGATGTCAAACGACGAATTTTCTCATTGGTATAAGCAGCTAAACCAAAATGCTGTGCATAATCATTGGCGAAATCTCGTGGTTTTAATAGGTGAAAACTATTGGCTAAAGCAGCAAATATCGTCAATTTTGTGCTTAACCGATACCGTGTTAACAACTGCTAACTCAGCCGCAGTTTGCGGCCTTTGCTTTCAAGATGAGAAATCCATACAAGTCAATGAGCTGTTGCTTAGTGTTAATTGCAAAAACTATCATCAGTATTTAGGGACAGAACAGCAGCTTGTTGTACTCCCGTTAGCTCGTGGTGACGATAATAACGGTATTGAAAGTGATTTCGACCTTGATGCCTTTGCTGCGCTTTCAGGTACTATCGTTGCTGGTGGGGTATTGGTTTTAACAATAACAACAGATAGCGATAAAGAAAAAGTTGAGTTGCCACAGCTAGATAATTTTTTACAGCGTTTTTGGCAATTACTTAAAGGCGGCAATAGCCACATTATTAGGCAAAATGCACCATTAGTCATCACTTCAAATGATAAAAAATTACAAGCACCTAAGCACTTGTTACCCGCCAATAGGTCATTATCATACGATTGCAAAACACAAGAGCAAGTGCTAGCTGTTGATGCCATATTAAAGGTTGTGCATGGCCATAGAGATAGGCCGTTAGTGCTAACGGCTGATCGTGGGCGTGGTAAATCGTCGGCAATGGCAATTGCAGCTTGTCAATTGTTAGTCAATAGCAGACAAAATATTGATATTGTAATTACCGCGACAAGCCGGCAAGCGCTGAATGTTTTTTTTCAGCAGGTTAAACGCCAGTTACCTGAAGTCGAAGTAAATAGTAATCGTATTGAGCATGAAAATGGCGTAATAATATTTTTGCCGATTGATAAAATTCTTTTACAACAACCGAGTGCCAATGTGGTTATGGTTGATGAAGCAGCGGCATTTCCGGTTTATTTGTTGCGGCAATTATTAGAAAGCTACCATCGTTTGGTTTTCTCTTCTACTGTACATGGTTATGAAGGTGCAGGGCGAGGTTTTAGTATCAAGTTTCGGCAAGTACTTAACAGCTTACGACCTCAGTGGCGAAAATTTCATATTCATGAACCTATTCGCTGGGCGTCAAATGACCCGCTAGAGAGTTTTGTTTTCTCAAGCTGTTTACTTAATGCCGAATTACCTAAATACCCAAATGAAGTTGTTAAAAAAGTACCACTGACTTCGGTTACTGTGCAGCAAGTGGAAGTCAGTCAATTATTGGCAGACGAAGCGTTATTGCAACAGGTGTTTTGTGTGTTAGTAACTGCACACTATCAAACTTCACCAAGTGATGTGAAGTTGTTGTTGAATAACCCAGCAATATCGCTATTTACCCTTACCCATAAAGGTGATGTGTTAGGCGTTGCTATGATGCTAAAAGAAGGGCAAGTTGATGCTGAACTTGCTGAGCATGTACGTACTGGCAAGCGGCGCTTAAGAGATCAGTTTCTACCGCAATCGCTACTTACCCATTGTGGTTTTGATGATAGCTTTAATTATCACTACCAACGTGTAATGCGCATTGCTATTCATCCTCAATTTCAAGATCAAGGCTTAGGTGGGCACTTTCTTGGGCAAATTGAGCAACGGCTACAAAGTGATGATATTGACTTTATTGGTTCAAGTTTTGCTGGCAATGCCGGCTTGTTGAGTTTTTGGCAGCAATCTGGTTACTCGCTAGCACGTATAGGCTTTACCAAAGATAAAGCAAGTGGAGAACATTCGTGTTTGTTGGTAAAGCCGCTAACAAAGCAAGCACTTGAAAAACAAAAGCAAATAACCGAGAGTTTTTATCAACAGTTTGACTACTGGCTAACCGATGAATTCAAGCACTTACCAGCACAAATGGTATGGCAAGTGCTCCATCATAACCTTAGCAATAACACCAAGCGCTTTAACGATGAGCATAAGCGCATGGTTGAAGACTTTATTTCAGCTAAACGCCAATTTAGCAGCTGTGTGTTCGGTATACACCATTGGCTAATCGCACATTGTTTGCACGATTTTAACGCTGAGTTATTACCGATTATTACCCGGGTTTTACAAAAACACAGTGTTGAGCAAGTGTGCCAACAATATGGATTTACCGGGAAAAAAGCTTTTAATCAGTACTTAGTGGCGACAATTAAAAAATATTATCAAGAGTTACACTTTACTCGCTAAATGCGGAGTCGCTATTTGATAGCGCCATAGCCAATAATTTTTCATTTTATAGTAACTACAATGTCGATCAGCGAGCTGATCAAAATCATCATGTTGCATAACGGCATTAACGCCGAGGCAAATTTTGGCGAGTAGCTGCTTGTTTGAAGAGTGGCTATAACTGTTTATAAAACTTTCAAGCCAAGCTTCTAAATAGCCAATGTCGGCAATAGGTAATTCAGTTGTCATGTGTTTATTCCTCGATACGCAAATTGGTACTGACATTAAGTAAAGACTGCCATAGCGTTTTTCGAGCGTTGTTATCTAGGCAACGACAATCATTGCCAGCTAGTGCACCTGAGGTGATCAGTTGTGCTAATAAAGTGGTTGGTATTTCAACGCGTGATGTACTGTTGCAGCCTTCGGCTACTTGTCTGATACCCATGTTTTTCTCCTCATTCACTCGACTTTTTAAACCTTAGTTTAAATTCATAACCAATGCAAATGATAATTATTATCATTTGTAAAATATTGTCAATACAGTATTAATCTTGTTTCTTAGTCGTTAAAATGAAATTTAGAAATTTATTGAGGTGCGCTATGCAAGAAGTTATTCGGGTGGAGAATCTTACCAAAAGTTATAAAGATGTTATTGCAGTTGACCATATTAACTTTTCGATAAATAAAGGCGTTTGCTTTGGTTTACTAGGGCCAAATGGCGCTGGTAAAACCACCACCATTGAAATAATGGAAGGCATTATTAAGGCAACTCAAGGGCAAGTTTTTTATAACGATAAACCTGTTGACGAGTCAATGTCGCAACAAATAGGCATTCAGTTTCAAAATACTGCCTTGCAAGACTTTTTAACGGTAAAAGAAACTTTAGATTTATTTACTTCTTTTTATGAAAACACAGTACCGCATAAAGAACTCATTGAATTATGTGATTTAAGTGAGTTTTTGGATCGAGATAATCGCTTACTTTCAGGTGGTCAACGACAGCGATTACTATTGGCGCTAGCGTTAATTAATGATCCTGATATTGTTTTTCTTGATGAACCAACAACTGGCTTAGATCCACAAGCGCGACGAAACTTCTGGCAACTGATCAAAAACATTAAAGCCCGTGATAAAACTGTTGTTCTAACCACACATTATATGGATGAAGCTCAACAACTGTGCGATGACGTGTTGATTATGGACCACGGTAAAGTTATTGAGCGCGGCACGCCACGCCAGTTATTGAATAAACATTTCAAAGAAGTTTTCATCTATTTACCCGTTGAGCAAGTGCCCGAAGACTTGTGCCAACAGTTAAATTGGCAAGTGCAAGAACAACAGGTAGAAATTAGCACAACCGATGTTGAGGCTACAATTGCGCTGTTACTGGCAGAAAATGTTTCACTGGCAGGTTTACATGTAAAGTCACCTAATTTAGATGATTTGTTTTTAAAACTTACTGGCCATTCTTTAAGGGAATAAAATGATAAATATCTCACGTTTTTTTGCTGTGGTTAAAGCCCGCAATATTGAGTTTTTTCGTGACCGCTCGTCGCTTGGTTGGAATTTGTTTTTCCCCGTTTTATTGTTGGTAGGTTTGTCATTTGTATTTTCAGGAGATGGCCGAGCGGTATACAAAGTTGGGGTGATTAATTTAGCGCAAAGCCAATCGAGTTTTTTAGAGACAAAATTTATTGCCTTTATTGATTATCAAGATAACGCAAAAGCGAAAATGAAGTTAGAGCAACACAGTATTGATTTATTGGTCGATTTTAATGGGCAAGAGTACTGGGTTAACCAAGGTGCTCCGAATAGCTATTTGGTGGAAAAAATCTTTTTAAATGACCACAACAATTTTCAACGTATTGAAACACAAGGCAGAAAAATACGTTATGTTGACTGGGTTTTACCCGGCATTCTTGGAATGAACATGATGTTTAGCTGCTTATTTGGTGTGGGTTACGTGATTGTACGTTATCGTAAAAATGCGGTTTTAAAGCGCCTAAAAGCAACGCCTTTGTCGGCTTTAGAGTTTGTTTCTGCGCAACTTGTTTCTCGCTTGTTTATTGTCATGTTTATGTCATCTGTGGTGTATATTGGTTGTAACCTATTTTTTGATTTCTATATGCTTGGCAGCTATTTTGACTTATTTATTATTGCCATATTAGGTGCATTTAGTTTAATAACCTTAGGTTTATTAGTGGCTAGCCGCAGCAAAAGTGAAGAACTAATTGGCGGGCTATTAAATTTAAGTTCTTGGCCTATGATGCTACTTTCAGGGGTTTGGTTTAGTTTGGAAGGGGCACCTAATGCCGTGAAAGTATTTGCCGACTTTTTACCATTAACACATTTAGTGGCCGGGGCCCGTAAAATTATAACCGAAGGGGCGACATTGGCTGATATTAGCTATCATGTTTCGGTATTAATGATCATGAGCGTAATTTTTCTAACATTAGGCGCTTATTTGTTTAGCTGGAACACTGAGCGTTAGTCATATTTAGGTGAAATTGGCTTAGTTTTTATTTAGGAATTTTTAGTTCGCAATGTTATTAAAAATAGCTGGAATATTTTTTGTTGGCTTGGCAACGTTAGGGGCTTTTTTGCCATTACTGCCAACAACACCATTTTTATTGGTGGCGGCAGCATGTTTTGCTAAGTCTTCTCCGCGCATGCATAAAATGCTTTTGGCGAATAAAGTGTTTGGCCCGATGATTTATCATTGGGAAAAATCTCGCAGCATTCCAAAACGAGCCAAAGTCATCGCGTTAACGTCAATTGTTATTGCGACACTTTGGTCGTGTTATATTTTGCCATCATTATGGTTGAAAGTGCTGGTGGTGGCGTTAGTAGCATGGCCGTTTGTATTTTTATGGCGCTTACCACTTTCAGATGGCAATGCAGAAATAGCAGCAATTGAAGCGCCTGAACAAGCTAAACCAGAAGAAAATAAGTAACTCTGGTTTTAAGCTAACGCTTTAGCAACCAGTTGCGCCAAATGTGGCGGTAAGGTTAGTGATAGCGCAATTTCTTGTCCTTTGGCTGACATTTTTCGCCAGGTTAATTGCACAATACGAATAATTTTTTCTTCCGTATGTTTAGCTGCAAATTCATCAAAGTAATACTGTAAAAATACTAAGCAGGCAACGTCTTCTAAAGTTTGACTATCACTATTCGACTTTAATTTTTCTTTACGAATAATTGCTGCGGTGGTTTCTGCTGTTGCTTCGTCATAACCTTGCTCTAGCATAATATTTTTCGCAGTTGCCGCATGAAAAATACCAAGCTCTTTTCGCCAAGTTAAATATCCTTGTTTGCCAAGTGGAAAGTCAGCACGTTTTAAATGCCAGCGTTTAACATGTTGTGCGCGCACTGCTATTTGCAGATTCTCGTTTGCATCAGGCCAATATTGCTCTAAGCAGGTAGACATGTACTGTCCGTACAATAATTCTTTCGGATGGTTTACTCCGTCAACAATGGTGATATTCACATCGTTTTTATTGATGTTATCGATAGCATCCAATACGTTTTGCAATTGCGTCATAGTTCTTATTTTTAATTATGAAGAATAATAAAGTGTCAGTTTACTGTGTTTTTCATGAGATAAAAACTCACTCGTTATGAAAACTAGAATTAACTAAGAAATTTTGTACAACTAGATGGCAGGATCATATTGTCGTGAACATGCCTTTTCGGTATAATGCTTTCCCGTCCTACTAAATTCATTTGTTTGTCATAAACTAAATCAATTTAGTGCAAAATTTCTGTTTTTCCTGACTCTGGGTATCGCATGACAACTAGATATATTTTTGTTACTGGCGGCGTTGTATCGTCTCTTGGTAAAGGTATTGCTGCAGCATCATTAGCGGCAATTCTCGAAGCACGTGGTTTAAAAGTTACCATGTTAAAGCTTGACCCTTATATTAACGTTGATCCAGGGACTATGAGCCCAATTCAACATGGTGAAGTTTTTGTAACTGAAGATGGTGCAGAAACAGATCTTGATTTAGGCCATTACGAACGTTTTATTCGTACCAAAATGACTAAGCGTAATAACTTCACTACGGGCCGTATCTATCAAGATATTCTTGCTCGCGAACGTAAAGGCGAGTTTTTAGGCGCAACAATTCAAGTTATTCCTCATATTACTAACGACATTAAACGTCGGGTAATTGAAGGGGCTGAAGGTTACGATATCGCTATGGTTGAAATTGGCGGAACTGTGGGGGATATTGAGTCTCAACCTTTCCTAGAAGCTATTCGCCAACTAGGTGTAGAGCTAGGTCGTGATCGTGCTATGTTTATGCACTTAACGCTTGTGCCTTATATTGCCGCTGCGGGTGAAATTAAAACTAAACCAACGCAACATTCAGTGAAAGAGCTACGTTCAATTGGTATTTTCCCAGACATTTTAGTGTGTCGCAGTGAGCAAACTATTCCTGCCAATGAACGCGCTAAAATTTCATTGTTTACCAATGTTGAAGAAAAAGCCGTTGTTTCAATGCGTGATGTAGATTCTATCTACAAAGTGCCGGCGTTACTTAAGTCACAAGGTACTGATGAATTAGTGGTTAAACGTTTTGGTTTAGATGTACCAGAAGCTGACTTAACTGAATGGGAACAAGTGCTTTATCAAGAAGCCAACCCTGCGGGTGAAGTGGTTATTGGTATGGTAGGTAAATACACTGAATTGCCAGATGCTTATAAGTCAGTCAACGAAGCATTGAAACATGCTGGTATTAAGAATCAAGTAAAAGTTAAAATTCAATATGTTGATTCACAAGATGTTGAAGCCAAAGGCGTTGATGTACTAAAAGACCTTGATGCGATTCTTGTGCCTGGTGGCTTTGGCGAGCGTGGTGTTGAAGGTAAAATTTTAACCGCACAATATGCCCGTGAAAACAAAGTACCTTATTTAGGTATCTGTTTAGGTATGCAAGTGGCATTAATTGACTATGCACGTAACGTTGCAGGTTTAACTGACGCTCACAGTACTGAATTCAACCCAGAAACGCCTCACCCTGTGGTAGGTTTAATCAATGAGTGGTTAGACGAAGAAGGTAAAATTGAATATCGCGATGCTAACTCAGACTTAGGCGGCACTATGCGTTTAGGCTCACAATTGTGCCATATTGTGAAAGGTACCAAAACGTATGACGTATATGGCAGTGAAACCATTTATGAAAGACACCGTCACCGTTTTGAGGTAAATAATAACTACCGTGAACAATTAAGCAAAGCAGGCTTAGTATTCTCGGGGTTATCTACGGATAAAACCTTAGTTGAGGTGATAGAAAATCCAAATCATCCATGGTTTATTGCTGGGCAGTTCCATCCTGAGTTTAATTCAACTCCGCGCGATGGCCACCCATTATTTGAAGGCTTTATTGCTGCATCATTTGAGCATCAAAAACAGCAATCAAGTTAAATCAAACTAATTAAAAACCGTAGCTATTTGCTGCGGTTTTGTTTTTAGTCTACAAATGTTTTTGTATTCGCTAAAAACAACCTTTATTTAAAATTTAATTTATCGTTAATAACCTGCCATGCGCAGTTAGTAAGGAATAGGGAACATAATGTCGAATATTAGTAAAATTATCGCTCGCGAAATCATGGATTCTCGCGGTAACCCAACTGTTGAAGCGGATGTGTATTTAGAATCAGGTGCTTGGGGTCGAGCTGCTGCTCCTTCTGGTGCATCAACCGGTTCTCGTGAAGCACTAGAATTACGTGACGGCGACAAAGCACGTTATTTAGGTAAAGGCGTGTTAAAAGCCGTTGCTGCTGTTAATAACGATATTGCTAACGCACTTAAAGGTCAAAACGCTCTTGAACAAGCAAACATTGATAAAATAATGATTGATCTTGATGGCACTGAAAATAAAGAAAATTTCGGTGCTAACGCCATTTTAGCGGTATCTTTAGCAAACGCTAAAGCGGCGGCAATGGAAAAGAAAGTACAGTTATTTGAGCACATTGCTGATCTTAACGGTACGTCAGGCCAGTACTCGTTACCATTACCTATGATGAATATTATTAATGGTGGTGAGCACGCTGATAACAACGTTGATATTCAAGAATTTATGGTTCAGCCGGTTGGTGCAAAGAGCTTTAAAGAAGCCTTACGTATGGGCGCGGAAATTTTTCATGCCTTGAAAAAAGTTCTTTCAGCAAAAGGTATGAACACAGCGGTTGGTGATGAAGGTGGTTTTGCGCCAAATCTTGAGTCAAATGCTGATGCACTAGCAGTAATTAAAGAAGCAACTGCTGCTGCAGGTTACGAACTAGGTAAAGACGTAACATTAGCGCTTGATTGTGCCGCGTCTGAATTCTATAACGCAGAAAAAGGTATTTACGACCTGACAGGCGAAGGCAAGCAATTTACGGCTAATGAATTCTCAGACTTCTTAGCTAGCCTATGTGAAGAATACCCAATTGTTTCAATTGAAGATGGTTTAGATGAGTCAGACTGGGATGGTTTTGCTTATCAAACAAAATTAATCGGTGATAAAGTTCAAATCGTTGGTGATGACTTGTTCGTAACTAATACGAAGATTTTAGCGCGTGGTATTGAGCAAGGTATTGGTAACTCTATCTTAATCAAGTTCAACCAAATTGGTTCATTAACTGAAACCTTAGCAGCAATTAAAATGGCAAAAGACGCAGGCTTTACTGCGGTTATTTCACATCGTTCAGGTGAAACTGAAGATGCAACCATTGCTGATTTAGCGGTAGGTACAGCTGCTGGCCAAATTAAAACTGGTTCGCTATGTCGCTCAGACCGTGTTTCTAAGTACAACCAATTATTACGTATTGAAGAGTACTTAGGTGATAAAGCTGTGTTTAATGGCTTGTCTGAAGTTAAAGGCCAGTAATCACAACCTTTTTGCTAATTAAATTCAATAACCGCTTTGGTTATACTCACTGACACTTGTCAGCTCCGTGTAACCGCATTGTTCTTGAAATAATTAGCGACAAGTTTACTGATTACTTAGCAATGATAGAAATTTAAAAGCCACTCAAATGAGTGGCTTTTTTGTTACTACTGACTTGTTGAGTAGGTAATCTAAGTTATGTATATTATTTTGCATTAATGCAATACGGAGTTAAGCAGTTGGGCTTTAAAGCAATCACAATTCTACTTTCATTACTTTCTTTTAATGTCTTTGCATCTACACAAGATGAAATTGCTCACCTTTTGAAGTTTGTCGAAACGACCGAATGTAAATATGAGCGCAATGGCACTTTGCATACAGGTGCAGAAGCGGTAGAGCATATTAACAAAAAATATCAATATTACGCTGATGATATTAAGTCGACAGAAGACTTTATTAAATACTCTGCGACTAAAAGTAAAATGTCAGGTAAATATTATAAAATTCATTGTGCAAATAAAGCTGTGGTAAAAAGCCAAGAATGGCTGCTTAGTGAACTGAAAGCGTTTCGAAGTACGCATAGATAATGCAACTTTTTTGCTTGTTGTTAATCATATGCTGTTAGTAATACTCACAGTTTAAAACTATGGAGAGATAACGTGTATCAACTTTTACTTTTGGTATTTATATTATTGTCGTTTTCAACTTATGCTGACGAATTTGAAGCTTTGTCCGTTGATAGAGTCATCTCAAATAATCTGGAGTTAGTTTTTCCTAACGATAAAAATATTAAGCCCAAGGCCAGTGACTTTGAATTGATGAACTATGTTGTCATGAGTAACGACTTAGGTGAACGCTGGGCAGTAATTACTTTAAATAATACTTCCTCTGGTAGCCGAATTCTTGAACACGAGCATTTAATGGCTTTGTTTGCTGACGGAAAACGTCAAAGTCCGCTAGCATTTAAAGTAAGTTTTGAAGGGCAGGAAACACAGTCAATTACCGTTTCATTTGGTGAGAATAAGTTCCCTATTTTGTCGATAAGTACTGACGCTTCACTGTAATAACGGCTTGAGCTGAAATTGAATAATTGAGGTGATATGAACTTAATCGCGTTTTACCCGTCATATTTAGCGAGCTTAATTATTATTTATTTATCACGTTCACTTAAGGCATATTATGAAAAACATTATATTTTTTGCGTTCGTAGTACTTGCATTAACAGCTTGTAGCAATAAGCAACTTTATCAAGTGGGGCAAGACTATCAAAAAAGTGAGTGTATTAAAGAGTCTAGGACTGCACCGCAATATAATGACTGCGTAAGTAGCGATAAAAAGTCGTTTGAAGAATATGAAAAAGAACGTAAAGAAATCGCGAAAAAATAATACTTCTCATACCTTTTTGATAGTCGGTTATGCCGACATATCTTAATTAAAGCCAAACATTAAGTTTGGCTTTAATTTAATCGTTAGTAACTATAACGCAGCGTGAGGGCCAAATACTTCATAATGTATATTACTTTCTCCGACACCTAGTTTTAGCAATTGCTGTTTAGCAAATTGCATAAACCCAATAGGGCCACATAAGTAGAAATTACCTTTTTCAGTAGGTAAGTCAACGGCCGATAAATCCATCATGCCATTGCTAATATGAGCTTGCTCTGCCTCTTCATTTCTATACCAGATATTTTGTTGCCAGTTATTTTGCTTAACTAATTCGCTTGTGCGTTGTGAAAATGAATGCTGCTCGCTACTTTCACAGGCATGTAAAAAATGCACTGGTTGATTATGATTATTATCTGCTAATGTTTCTAACATACCTTGCATGGGAGTAATCCCCACACCTGCAGAAATGAGCACGGTAGGTGTTTGACGATCAACAAAGAAAAAATCGCCAGCTGGTGCGTATAACTGTACTTCGTCGCCAACGTTAACCGCATCGTGCAAGTAGTTAGATACTTTACCTGGAACGCCTAATTGCTCTCGTTTTACTGAAATACGGTAAGTTTTACCGTTTGCCTTGTCTGACAATGAATATTGGCGAATTTCTTTATAGTCATTGCCGGTAGGGTGAACTTCAAGCCCTAAATATTGCCCGGGCGTAAAGCCAATAACCGCTTGTTGGTCGACTGGAGCAAAAACAAAACTTTTAACCAGTTCCGACTCGACAATTTTATCAATAACTTTAAATGCTCTAGCGCCTTTCCAACCGCCAATTTCTGCTGCTCGTTGTTGATATAGTTCTGATTCACGGTTAATAAAAATGCTCGCTAAAAACTGGTAGGCTTGAGTCCATGCTTCTTCGACTTCTGCGGTAAATGCTTCACTGGCAAGTTCTCGTAGGGTTTCAATTAAATGATGGCCAACAATCGCGTAATGCTCAGCTTGTATATTAAAACTGGTGTGCTTTTGCGCGATACGTTCTACGGCCGTGGTTAATACACTCAAATTTTCAATGTTTTTTGCATAAGCAGCTATCGCTTCAAACAATGCTACTTGCTGGCGGCCTGTATGTTGATTCGACATGTTGAAAATATCTTGAAGTTCTGGGTTACTATTGAACATACGTTGATAAAAGTGTGCGGTTATAGCAGGCCCCGCATTTTCTAATAGTGGAATAGTACTTTTAATGATGTTGATGTGTTTGTCAGTTAGCATTGTTACTCCTAAATTAACTGAATGAGAAAGTAACCTATGGAATTTTAATATTCATAGGCTGTATTGAATTTGGTTTAGTTCGTTGTAAATGGTTAGCGTGATATTAAAAACGGCTACGCTTTGGCTTGGTTAGCATCGGAAAATAAATAATTAAAAATAGGCTAGCGGCAACTAACCAAGCTGATAAGCTAATATTCCATCCAAGTAGTGAGTGCTGAAACATTGGCATTAATACACGAGTGATTGCACTGATAAAAATTAATAAGAATATCCAGCTTACTAATTTATGTGGCAATAAAGCTCTTCCTGTATGACCTAGCGATACTCGCGACATCATGGCAAATATCATTAAACCCATGGCGGCTATAGTGATGACATGAATTGCATCTGAAAAGCTAATGTAAAAAGCGCTTGCCACGACAAATAAATAACTTGCACCCAACAATATTAGCCCTAGGCCAAGTGAGAAATAAGATAAATGCAAAGACCAAAGTAATGAAATTTGCAAAGTTGATGCTGTGCGCCAATAACAGAGGCGGATCAAATGCGCGATACCAGCGCTGATCATTAAAGTGGCTGGTGTAAAAGGTAGTTGAATAAAGTAGCCACTAAAAAACACCAGTATTCCCAGTAACGATAACGTGGTAATTAACGGGGTAAGCCATGTAGGTTGTTGTATCGCGGAAGTTTTTGCACCTGAAACGGTGAAAAATGGAATGACGCGGCCACCAAGCACGCCCATGAGTATACAAAATAGCAAAACAGCCGTTCTTGCAACATGCAAACTAAGCGCTTTATAGCCATTAACATCTAAAACTAATAAGCTAATATTTGTTAGCATTAAGGCCATAAGTAATGGGATGAAAATGTAGTTGCGATGGTTTTTACTGCTAAGCACTAATTTAGTAAACACTAAAATTGAACCAAGCCACCAAATTGACTGCAAGGCAATCGCTGTATATAAAAATAATGATTGATTGATTTCATTTTCGGTAACTATGCTCATTGCCAAACACACTCTCACTATTAGCCAAAGCGTGATAAAACTTAATACTGCTAAGCCTTTAATGCTTGCTTTACCTGTCCATGTTTGTGCTGCTGTTAAAATAAAACCTACAGCAACCGTTGCTGCAAAGCCAAACAGCATTTCATGAATGTGCCAAGTGCTTGGGGAAAGTTGGCTAAAACTTATATTGATAAAGCCATTTAGAAAAGCGCCCCAAAATGTCAGTGCGAAAATAGAACATAAGACGGCAGTAAGAAAATAGCTTCTAAAGGGTAAATCTAGCGCTGGATGTTGGTGAATTTTATCTAGTGAGCTTTGGTGTTGTTCGTGATTGAGCTGTATAAGTTCGCTATCTTGAATATTAAACATCTTAAAAGTCTCTTTTCCCAAAAGCATGTAACGCTACGCAGCGTATGACATAACCAAGCTTTAATGTGCCAGCAGAAATGATAGTTGCGATATGACCAGAAATTTGTATTGCCATGCCAAAGTGATCATCGAATACAAAAGTAATTGCAATGCTTAGTGAAATGATGACGAGCGATATCAGCATCATGTAGTTACCTACAATCAGACACTTTTGAAAATTAAGTGCGTTTTCAATCTCTGGCAGTTGTTGTGAAATAAAAAACTGTGAATACATGTTGCCTCCAAGCTTATCTGCTAGCGTCGGACATTGAACATAATGCTAATTTGTTAATGCCGAACTGTTTATCTGTGATTTAGCAAAGCCAGTGCCAAAAGATTAAATTTTATATTTATCAAGTGATTAGTTTTTTTATGAGAAATTTTTGTAGTCAAAGTGACTTCTTTATTTTGTAGTCAAATTGACACTTATGTGTTACTTTTGGTGTGAGGTTAGAAATCCTGAGGACGCTATGCACCAGATATCATCAACTGCTATTATTGAATTGGCTGTCGATTTAACGAGTAGTTTAAATCAAAAAGACAGATTTGATCGCTTGCTAGATACCGTGCGAAAAACGATTAATTGTGATGCTGTCGCATTGCTTTCATTTCAAAATGATGTGCTAACGCCATTGGCGCTGCAAGGGTTAAGCCGTGATACGTTAGGGCGAAGATTTCATGTTTCAGAACACCCTAGGTTTACAGTGCTCTGTCGCTCTAAGCTACCGATTCGCTTTGCCGCTGACTCCCCATTGCCAGATCCGTACGATGGATTATTGGTTGACAGAATAGGCGATTTACCTGTGCATTCATGTATGGGGTTACCACTTTATTACGATGATAAATTACTGGGCTTATTAACGATTGATAGCCTAACACCACATGAGTTTGAAAACATAGCCGAGCGAACACTAGAGATGATTTCAGCTATTGCTGCGGCAACTCTTAATACTGCCTTACTGATAGAACAATTGGAGTTGCAAGCCGACCATTCGCAGCGGGTAGTTGCAGAGCTTACCGAAGAGGCTTGGAAACGTGACGGTGGTGAACTTATTGGTGAAAGTCCAATAATGCAGCAGTTAAAGCAAGAGTTAGATATAGTCGCAAGCTCAGATTTTAATATTTTGATTTACGGAGAAACTGGGGTAGGCAAGGAGCTTGTTGCGCGAACGTTACATCATAAATCGTTACGACAAAATGGCCCTATGGTTTACGTTAACTGCGCGGCATTACCGGAAAATTTAATTGAAAGTGAGCTATTTGGTCATGTTAAAGGTGCATTTACGGGGGCTGACAAAAACAGGGCGGGCAAGTTTTCACTCGCTAGCGGTGGTACATTATTTTTAGATGAAATTGGTGAATTACCCTTGGCTGCGCAAAGCAAAATTCTGCGTGCAATTCAAAACAATGAAATTCAACCCGTTGGGCAGGATAATGTTGAACAAGTTGATGTTCGCATTGTGGCGGCAACGAATAGAGACCTACGAGAAGAAGCCGAAGGAGGTCGTTTTCGTGCAGATTTGTACCATAGATTAAGTGTTTACCCTATTAGAGTCCCCAAGTTGTATGAGCGAGTAGGTGATGTACAAGTATTAAGTGGATATTTTGTTGAACAAACGCGCCGTAAACTTGGTATTCAACAACTGAAACTTTCTGTGGAAGCAATTGCACATCTTGAACAATACAAATGGCCTGGAAATGTGCGAGAGCTTGAACATGTTATAAGTCGGGCGGCATTAAAAGCAAGAGCACGCCAAAAAGGTAAGGCGATTATTGCTATTAACCAAGCTGATTGTGGTTCGCTTGTTAATATTCAGGTTGACGATAATATCGAGCCTTCACCTGTAAATACGGAGTTATCATCAGCACATGCAAGCACAAACACAGGTTTGCCTGAAGGTTATAGTTTACGAGAGGCTACAGAGCAATTTCAACGAAGTATTATTATTGATGCGCTGGAACAAAATAGAGGAAGTTGGGCGGCTGCCGCTCGCGTTTTATCTACAGACAGAGCTAATTTAAATCGAATGGCAAAAAGGTTGAATATTCAAGTTGTGAAACACGTTCAGTAGTTTGTCACAATGGATTTGCCTGCTGATAAAAATGTGAATCAAAAAAGCCTGAGCAAATATACTCAGGCTTTAGTAAAAATGAAGTTGTAAGTGTTGCTAAAGGTTAATTACTTTTAGCTTCTTCTTTAGGTAAAAGTAAGTTTAAGCCAATGGCAACTAAGGCACATAAGCTAATACCTTGAATGCTATAACCGCCTAAATTTAGCGCCATACCGCCAATGCCAAAAACTAATACAACTGCGAAAATAATGAAATTTCGTGGTTGGTCAAAATCAACTTTTGCTTTTACTAAGCTACCTAAACCAACACTGGCAATTAAACCAAATAATAACATCATAATACCACCCATTACCGCACCCGGTATGGTTTGTAAAAGTGCGCCTAGTTTTCCTACAAAGGCCATTATGATAGCCGCACAGGCGGCCCAAGTCATAATTCTAGGGTTGAAAGCTTTGGTTAACATTACCGCGCCAGTCACTTCTGAATAAGTTGTATTTGGCGGTCCGCCTAGCATTGAAGCGGCAGTTGTTGCTACGCCATCACCTAATAAGGTGCGGTGTAAGCCGGGCTTTTTAATATAGTCTTTACCTGTTGCTGAGCCGATAGCAAGTACATCACCAATATGCTCAATTGCCGGGGCAATGGCAATAGGTAACATGTAGACAATGGCTTGCCAGTTAAACTCCGGCGCGGTGAATTTTGGTATAGCAAACCAAGCCGCGTTTTGTACCGGCATGAAGTCGATAATACCGTGATAAAGCGATAACAAATAACCAACAACTATGCCTGCTAAAATTGGCATTAAGCGCATAAAGCCTTTACTAAAAGCAGAAACTAACATGGTTGTTAATAATGCTGGCAAAGAAATACTTAAGGCCAGTGATTGATCAATTAGTTGCGCTGAACCATCACCCGTGCGACCTAGTGCCATATGCACAGCAACTGGGGCAAGCGATAAACCGATCACCATAATAATTGGGCCAGTTACAATTGGTGGCAGGTATTTAGTAATAAAGCCGACACCACGCATGCGAACCACGCCACTAAAGCAAGCGTAGACAACACCAACAACGGCCAAAGCCCCCATAGTTGCCGGAATACCCCAGGTTTGTGTGCCGTACATAATTGGTGCAATAAAAACAAACGAAGATGCTAAAAACACTGGTACTTGTCGCTTCGTTACTAATTGAAATAAGAGGGTACCAACACCAGCAGTACATAGCGCAACGTTAGGGTCTAAGCCAGTTAATAAAGGCATTAACACTAATGCGCCAAAGGCAACAAATAACATCTGTGTGCCAGTGAGTACTTCTTTAAAAAGCGATTGGTTATTAAAATTGTCAGTTGAGTTATTTTCTGAGTTCATATGTTACTCAATAAAACTGCCAGCAAGCTGGCAGTAAAGTGATTTAAATGTTTACTAAAATAATGAGGATTAGCGTTATTTAGTACCGAAGATTTTATCACCAGCATCACCTAAGCCAGGTAAAATATAGCCTGCGTCATTTAGGCAATCATCAACAGAGGCAGTGTAAAGCTCTACGTCTGGGTGGGCTTTTTCCAATGCTGCTATGCCTTCAGGTGCTGCAACTAACACTAGGGCTTTAATGTTTTTACAGCCTCGCTCTTTTAGCAAGTTAATGGTTTCTACCATAGAACCGCCTGTAGCAAGCATAGGGTCAATTACTAGTGCTAAACGTTCATCAATTTGGCCGGCTAGTTTTTCAAAATAAAATACTGGCTCTAAGGTTTCTTCGTTGCGGTACATACCAACGACAGAAATACGTGCACTTGGAATGAGTTCTAATACGCCATCCATCATGCCTAAGCCTGCGCGTAAAATAGGCACAACAGTAACTTTTTTACCTTTTATTTGTTGAACCTGAATTTCGCCATTCCAACTGGTAATTGTTTTATTTTCAAGCTCAAAGTCTTTAGAGGCTTCGTAGGTTAGTAAACTACCAACTTCAGCTGCTAATTCACGAAAACGTTTAGTACTGATATCACCTTCGCGCATTAGGCCAAGTTTATGTTGAATTAGGGGATGTTTTACTTCGATTACGCTCATCGTTTGCTCCAGAACTTGATGAAAATTATTTGTCATATTATATGCCATTCATCAGCTTATGTACGTAAAAGTCAGTGAAAAATAACAATTTTAAACACTTAGCTAATTGATGTGTGACATTTCAAATGTTGTCTGAAGTGTATAGTTTATTACTGTATAGGGTGTTGTCGGTGATCAACTAATGCGGTAGTAGCGCTGCTATTTTTATATTGGCCTTGGCAATAAATTCGTCGCTTGGTTATTGCGAAAGTAAATATTTAGTTAGCTATTTTATCTTTACACTACAATCAAGTATGCTTAAATTATCGTCAGTAAATTATATTCAGCAGTTAATTTCATGGTTACTCAATCATCATTATGGCAATCAGAGCAGCAGTCATCAGATTTTGCTGAGTTGTGTAATGCCTTATATGAAAGGGAATTGCGAATTTTAGCAACAACTGAAGTTACAAATGTTACTGGCTTACAGGGGCGAATTAAAAGTTTGCCTTACTATGTAAAACGTAGTGCGCATGCTTTATTAAATGCTGATAGCCCATTGGCACTGGATATTCAAAATGCTAGCTGGTCTGCTAAACAAGCCAACGCGTTACCATTTACCAGACAATTGCAGCATTACTCGGTCAATGTTTTATCTTGGTATCAAAACAATAAACTTGCTCATGGCTTAGTGGTACCAATTGCCACCCAAACTCGTGTGATACTCGATTGTATTGATAGAGTTGATGAGCAAAATCAAAGGTTTCGCACCAATGCCCACGGTTGGTTTAATTTGCACGAGAAAGAATTATCACATAAAAATTATCAGCTACTTAAGCCAACAAAAAAAATTATGACCGCCGCTTGTGCTGGACATTGCTGGAGAAACAGCCGAAAAGTACAACCTATAATTCCATCTTTACGAGAACTGTTACTGTCGTGCGCGATTAATTGGCGTAACTTTAAGCAGCCCTTTGCGCGAAACAATTAACAATTAATGGGCTCGGGTGTTTACAGCAGATGGTACGCATTTATAATAGCGAATCATTATGTGTTTATAAAATTCGAAAATTGATAATTTATGCGGCTGATCACAGCAATTTTGCTTATTTTTCTAGCGTTACTGCAATACCGACTTTGGTTCGGTAAAAACAGCATACCTGATTATTTCGCGTTAGAAGATGAAGTGGCTCGCCAACAAATCAATAATAATAAATTAAAACAACGTAATAAATTATTATATGCCGATACTGACGATTTAAAGTCTGGGACGGAAGCTATTGAAGAGCGCGCTCGTCATGAGCTAGGAATGATCAAACAAGGAGAAACATTCTTTCGTGTTATCCCTGCCGATTCTGATACCAATAAAAAGGAACGATTGCGATAATGAGCAAACTATTAGGGCCATTTACAGTGGTGATGCCTGCCGCTGGTGTTGGTAAAAGAATGCGCTCAACATGTCCTAAGCAATATTTAACCATCAAGCAAAAAACCATTTTAGAACATACGGTTCAGCGTTTATTAAGTCATGAGGCCATTTCTCATATCGTTATCGCATTGGGGGAAAATGATGAATATTTTCCAAGTACTTCATTAGCAAACAATAAGCAGGTTACGCGTGTAGTAGGTGGCAAAGAGCGTGTTGACTCCGTTTTAGCTGGCTTGCAAAGCATAGACAAAGATACACACCCTTGGGTGTTAGTGCATGATGCGGCTCGTCCTTGTGTGCAGCACCAAGATTTAACTAAGCTGATGGCATATTGTATCGAACATGACCATGGCGCAATTTTAGCGGCACCAGTGCGTGATACCATGAAACAGGCAAAAGCTGATGGTGTTATTGACAAAACCTTAGATCGAAGCCAAATGTGGCATGCATTAACGCCACAAATGTATAAAACAACAGAGCTAATCTCAGCTATTAGCCAAGGTTTAGCACAAGGTATAGAAATTACTGACGAGTCGTCGGCAATGGAAGCTTTTGGCTATACCAGCGGTTTAGTCAGTGCCTGTAGTGATAATATTAAAATTACACAGCCGACAGATTTAACGTTGGCTGAATTTATTTTAGAACAACAAAGTAGTGAAATAGAAGTAGAGACAAAATGAGAATTGGACACGGATTTGATGTACATAAATTTGGTGGTAAAGGGCCATTGGTTTTAGCTGGTGTTGCTATTCCTTATGAGTTTGGTTTTATTGCTCACTCTGATGGTGATGTGGCAATTCACGCTTTGTGTGATGCAATACTAGGAGCACTTTGCTTGGCTGATATTGGTAATCATTTTCCTGATACTGATGGCCAGTATGAGAATATCTCGAGTCGTATTTTACTTCGTCATGTTGTTGGCTTGATGCAAGCAAAGGGCTATTGTCTAGGTAATGCTGATATTACCATTTGCGCACAAGCACCTAAAATAGCCCCACATTTACAGGCGATGCGTACGGTTTTAGCACAAGACTTGCAGTCAAACATCGAGCAAGTCAATGTAAAAGCCACCACCACCGAAAAGCTCGGTTATGTTGGCCGAAAAGAAGGTGTTTCGGTGCATGCCGTGGTGTTATTGATGAAAGCTGAGAGCAAGAGTTGCTAATGTCTGAACCATCAATGGAAAAAGTTATAGAGTCGGCTCCGAGTTTATTGCCAAATTTTGCTTATTTATACTCAAAACCCACATCTACAGGATTATTGCGCAGCGAAAAAGCGGACTTTAAAGTATTTGAAAGACTACCATTTTTACCTTGCGGTGAAGGTGAACACCTATTTATTCATATTCGTAAAACCGGAGCTAATACCGCATTTGTTGCAAAGCAGCTTGCACAATACTTTTCAGTAAAAGAATCTCTTGTTTCTTACGCTGGTTTAAAAGATCGTTTTGCGGTAACAGAGCAATGGTTCGGTGTTCATGTGCCAGGTAAGCAAATTTTTGATTTAAGTGATTTGAAAATTGAAGGTGTCGAAGTTTTAGCTTACAAACGTCATAACAAAAAATTGCGTATTGGCGCATTAGAAGGTAATCGTTTTGAAATTACCTTACGAAATGTAACTGATATTGATGAATTAGTAAGACGTTGGCATGTTGTTTGTAATTTTGGCGTGCCTAATTACTTTGGTGAGCAGCGGTTTGGCATTAATGGCGGTAATATTGAAAAAGCCCTAAGCCTGTTTTCTGGTGGAAAAGTTAAAGATAAGAAAAAACGTGGCATGTATTTATCGGCGGCACGTTCACTAATATTTAATCACATTATTAGCGAACGTATAAAACAGCAAAATTTTGATACCATGTTGAGCGGTGATGTCTTAATGCTTGCTGGCACTCAGTCAGTATTTTTAGCTGAAGAAATTGATGAAAGCTTAAAAACAAGACTCCTAAATCATGATTTAGATATAACAGCACCTATGTGGGGAGCTGGCGAGTTAATGACCTCCTTAGATGCATTAGCCCTTGAGCAAGATGTCGCCAAAAACCAGCAAGCACTTTGTCAAGGGTTGCCACGTTTTGGCTTAAAGCAGGAACGTCGTCGCATCCGTTTGGTTGTAAAAGAGCCAGAAATAAATATTAAAGATGATATGGTTACCTTATCCTTTTTCTTGCCAGCAGGTGCATATGCTACGACAATTATGCGCGAGTTGATTAACTATACCGACATGACCGAGCGTGTTGTCAGTGATTCATCACATAAAGGCGCAGGACACACGTAGGACAACGATGAGAATATTATTAAGTAATGATGATGGCGTTCATGCCCAAGGCATTAAAGTGCTTTACGATGAACTTGCCAAGTACTTTGAGGTTAAAGTTGTCGCACCTGACAGAAATTGCAGTGGAGCGAGCCATTCTCTAACCTTGTTAAATCCGTTGCGAGCACAAGTCATGGATAATGGCTTTACCGCCGTAAATGGTACGCCAACAGATTCAGTGCACTTAGGTGCGACGCAGTTAATGCAACCCGTTCCTGATCTTGTGGTTGCAGGTATTAATCATGGTGCAAATTTAGGTGATGATACCATTTACTCTGGAACAGTAGCGGCAGCAACGGAAGGACGTCATTTAGGAATGCCAGCAATCGCCGTATCTTTGGTATCTAAAAATCCACAACACTTTCAAACAGCGGCGGTGGTTACTGCGAGGTTTATTGAGCGTTTGCGAGCACACCCTTTACCAAGCGATCAAATTATAAATATCAATGTACCAGATGTGCCATTAAGCGACCTTAAAGGCATACAGGTGACACGTTTAGGGCATCGCCATAAAGCGGAAACCATGAAAAAGATGCAAGACCCATGGCAACGTGATATTTATTGGTATGGGCCACTTGGCCAAGAGTTAGATGCAGGGGTAGGCACTGACTTTCACGCAGTTGCGAATGGTTTTGCGTCAATAACGCCGCTAACTATTGATATGACTGCTTATAAAAGCATGACACAAATGACAGAATGGATTAATGAACTTTCACTATGAAACAAAGTAATATCAATGCCAGAGTAGGCAGTAGTATCGGCGGAAAATCAAGTCGAAGTGGCGAGTTACTGGCACAAAAATTACTGGCAGAAGGCATTCAAAACCAACAAGTATTACAGGCAATTGCTCGTTCTCCTCGGCACATATTTGTGCCAGAAATACTTGCACATAAAGCTTATGACAATACCGCATTACCTATTGGGCAAGGGCAGACAATTTCTCAGCCTTATATTGTTGCGAAAATGTCTGAGCTACTGCTCGCTGACGGCGTACCAGAAAGCATACTTGAAATAGGTACAGGCTCTGGCTATCAAACCTCGATATTAGCGCAGTTGACCCCAAAAGTATTTTCGGTTGAACGTATTAAGTCTTTACAATGGCAAGCAAAGCGTCGCTTACGTTCAATGGATTTACATAATGTAGCCATGAAACATGGCGATGGTTGGCAAGGTTGGCACAGTAAAGCTCCATTTCAGGCCATTATTGTTACCGCTGCACCAACGGAAGTGCCAACGGCATTATTAGAGCAACTTGCTGACGGCGGACGTTTAATTATTCCTGTTGGGGAGCAAAGCCAAATATTAAAATTAATAACGCGACACGGCGACGACTTTAAAGAGCAACAAATTGAAGCAGTTCGCTTTGTTCCATTAGTACCCGGCGCATTAGGATAGTTTGTGAAAATATTTTCAGCATTATATGAATGGACACTGAAGTGGGCAGAGCATAAATTTGCGCCAAGAATTTTAGCAATTTTAACATTTGCAGAATCAGTTTTTTTCCCAATTCCACCAGATGTATTACTTGCGCCTATGGTATTGGCTCAACGTGAGCGAGCATGGCGCTTAGCAACGCTAACCACAGTAGCATCTGTTATTGGTGGCGTGGTTGGTTATGGTTTAGGTTATTTAATGTTTGAACCTTGGATTCAGCCTTTAATAACTGAATTTGGCTATCAAGCCCGCTTTGACAAGGCGATGTCATGGTTTAGCGAATGGGGCGTTTGGGTGGTATTTTTAGCGGGGTTTTCTCCTATCCCTTATAAGTTATTTACCGTTAGCGCTGGTTTTCTGCAAATGGCCTTCTTACCGTTTTTGCTAGCATCTGCCATTGGTCGTGGTATGCGGTTTTTCTTAGTTGCCGGTGTTATTCGTTGGGGAGGAGCGCCAATGGAACAAAAAATTAGACAATGGGTTGATGTGTTGGGCTGGCTGCTTGTGGGCGTAATTGTTATTGCGTATATAGCATCTCGATAAAGGATCTATTTGCGACTATGGCTAACAGGGTGAAGTTTGAGTTATTACAAATGAATGTTTTGCTATTGGTGGTTGTGATTCTGTTACTAAACGGTTGTTCTAGTCGCAGTAAACCCGCGCCGGTAGTTGATGTTCAAGGCTCGCTTCCTTTAAGCCAACGAATAAAGAACAGTGTTAGTGGACGTGAATATATAGTCAAAAAAGGTGAAACTTTATATTCAATAGCGTGGCGTGCAGATCTCGATGTTCGCACCCTCGCGAGTATAAACAATATAAAAGCACCTTATAATATTTACCCTGATCAAAAATTATTTTTAGTTAAAAATTCCAGCAACGCAAGTAAAAATAAAGCCAAGAGTAAAAGCTTTAACTCATCAAAACAAAAAGTTATAAAAAAACCTATTGCGCAGAAGAAAAAGCAGGAGTATGGTGGAAATGTAGCTGAGCAAAAAACAAGCAAAAAGGCTCAGCAACAAAAAACTGTCTTTTCACAGAAAATTAGAAAATGGCAGTGGCCTGCGAAGGGAAAAGTTATTCAGAAATTTTCCACCGCAAAACAAGGGAATAAAGGAATCGACATTGCGGGGCGACGCGGTGATTCGGTGAAAGCAACTGCAGACGGCAAGGTAGTTTATGCCGGCGATGCGTTACAAGGATACGGTCAGTTAGTCATAGTTAAACATAACGATGATTACCTTAGTGCTTATGCCCATAACGATCGCATTCTAGTTAAAGAACAGCAGGTTGTAAAAGCCGGTCAAGTGATTGCCAAAATGGGTGATACTGACGCTGAAAGAGTCATGCTTCATTTTGAAGTTCGCTTTCGCGGAAAATCAGTCAATCCTATGAAGTATTTGCCGAAATAATAATAAAAATTTATCAGAAATAAATTGGAGCCAACGTGAATATTTAGTCAGTAAATTTAGCTATAGCTAATTGTGGGAGATATAACATGGGCATAAAAAAACAAATAGAATGTTCTGATGTTGCAGAAAAAGAAAAACCAGAGCTTAATCAGGCTACAATGTCTGAAGAGGCGCCTTCCAATCTAGATGCAACGCAAATATATTTAAGTGAAATCGGCTTTTCTCCGTTACTAACAGCTGAAGAAGAAGTTTACTACTCGCGCCTTTCCCTTAAAGGTGATGAACCATCTCGCAAACGTATGATAGAAAGTAACCTACGTTTGGTCGTTAAAATTGCTCGTCGTTATAATAATCGTGGCTTACCATTACTTGATCTTATTGAAGAAGGTAACTTAGGTTTAATTCGAGCTGTTGAAAAATTTGACCCTGAGCGCGGCTTTAGATTTTCGACATATGCAACATGGTGGATCCGTCAAACCATTGAACGTGCCATTATGAACCAAACACGTACTATTCGTTTACCAATCCATGTGGTGAAAGAACTTAATATTTATTTACGCACGGCACGTGAATTAGTGCAAAAGCTTGATCATGAACCTACCGCTGAGGATATTGCTCTTGAGCTAGATGTGCCGGTGGAAGGCGTTAGCAAAATGCTACGTCTTAATGAGCGTATCGCCTCGGTTGACTCTCCATTTGGTGGTGAAGGTGAAAAAGTTCTACTTGATGTTATTCCTGATGAAAAATCTGGTGGTCCTGAGAGTAAACTACAAACCAACGACATCAAGCACAGTATTGTTGATTGGTTAAATGAACTGAACTCCAAACAACGGGAAGTACTGGCAAGACGTTTTGGTTTACTTGGCTATGAGGCGGCAACATTAGAAGATGTGGGCGTAGAAATTGGTTTAACCCGCGAGCGTGTTCGTCAAATTCAAGTGGAAGCGTTAAAACGTTTACGTGATATTTTAAGTCAACAAGACCTATCTATTGAGGCGCTATTCCAAGCACAATAAATCCTTTCTTATAATTGATGAAATAAAAAACCAGCAATTGCTGGTTTTTTAGTATTTATAAATATGTTCGTGAGCAGCTAGTTTCACACTAAATCTTTAAGTTTATATAATAAATCTAGTGCCATTTTAGGGCTTAAATCATTAACATCAGTGGCGCTCAACGTATCGACTACGGGATGGCTGGTATCCATCAATGACAGTTGTTCAAATGCTTGTGGCTCATTATCCATTATCGACGGCGCTTGCATATTTTCTAGCTCAGATAACCTTTGCTTAGCGCGCTGAATTACTGGTTTTGGTACACCGGCGAGTTGCGCTACTTGCAAGCCAAAACTTTTACTGGCGGCGCCTTCTTGTACCGCATGCATAAAAACAATACTGTCGCCATGTTCAACGGCGTCTAAATGTACATTAGCAAGACTGTCAATTTGCTCTGCTAATAAGGTTAACTCAAAGTAATGGCTGGCAAATAGGGTAAATGCTTGAGTTTTTAGTGCTAGCATTTCGGCACATGCCCATGCGAGTGACAGACCGTCATACGTGCTAGTGCCTCGACCTATCTCATCTAACAGTACTAAACTTTTATTTGTTGCGTTATGTAAGATATTGGCGGTTTCTGTCATTTCAACCATAAAGGTTGAGCGGCCACTCGCTAAATCGTCTGAAGCACCAATACGGGTGAATATTCTATCAACCATGCCAATATTTGCGGCGCTTGCTGGCACATAACAACCAATATGAGCAAGCAATACAATAAGTGCGGTTTGTCGCATATAAGTTGATTTACCACCCATGTTAGGGCCGGTAATAATTAACATTTTACGGCTGTCAGTTAGTACTACTGGATTGGCAATAAATGGCTCTGTGGTCATCTGCTCGACAACCGCATGACGACCAGCTTCAATGTTAATGCCGCTGTCTTCTTGCAATATCGGTTTTACGTAATTTAATGCCTCAGCACGTTCTGCAAAGGTGTTTAGTACATCAATTTCAGATAAAGATTGTGCTAACAATTGTAGATTTTCTAATTCTGGTAAAACTTTGTCGAACAACTCTTCATACAAACGCTTTTCTAAGGCGAGAAACTTACTCTGCGCCGATAATACCTTTTCTTCATGTTGCTTTAATTCATTGGTTATAAAGCGTTCGTTGTTTTTTAGTGTTTGTCGACGAATGTAATCGTCAGGTACTTCATTGGCAGCACTGCGGCTAATTTCAATATAAAAGCCATGAACTTTGTTGTATCCAACTTTTAATGTTTGAATACCGGTGCGAGCTTTCTCACGCTCTTCAAGCTGTGCTAAAAATTCAGTTGCGCCATCACTTAAGTCGCGTAGTACGTCTAATTCTTGGTTATAACCGGGCGCAATAACGCCGCCATCACGAATTAACACCGGTGGGTTTTCAACTATAGCACTTGATAATAAGCTTTGAACATCAGGCAACGGTTGGCATTGAGAGCTTAACCTTGATAAATGCGCTTGCTGGCATGTTTGTAGTAAGCTTTGTAATTCAGGTAACAATACTAAGGCATTACGCAAACGCGCAAAATCACGAGGTCGTGCAGAGCGTAGCGCTACGCGTGCTACAATGCGCTCTATATCACCAAATTGCTTTAGACTAGCGTGTAAATCTAAGCTTAAATCTTGCTGTAGTAACTCTTCAATGGCATTTTGACGATTATTAAGTGTACTGAGATCTCTTAACGGAAAATGTAACCAACGTTTTAGTAGTCTTGAACCCATTGGAGTTGCTGCTTTATCGAGAATGGCTGCTAAAGTATTTTCAAAGCCACCTTGAAGGTTTTGTGTTAACTCTAGATTTCGCCTAGTTGCGGCATCAAGAATAACAGCGCTCGATGCATTTTCTGCAATAATCGAGCGAATATGTGGTAGTGCCGTACGCTGACTGTCTTTCACGTATTGAAATAAACAACCGGCAGCAGCGATGCCTAACGGTTTATTATCGACGCCGAAACCTGAAAGCGATTTAGTGCCAAACTGTTTGTTAAGTAGGGTTTTACTGGTTTCTAGATCGAATTCCCAATCAGGGCGTCTGCGTAAACCTTTACGGCCAGCAATAATGTTATTGGATGATAATGACTCTGGGTATAATAATTCTGCTGGCGATAATCGCTGAAGTTCAGCTAACACTTGCTCTTCAGTGTTAGGTTCAATTAATACAAAGCGACCGCTAGTCATATCTAAATATGCTAAGCCAAAGCCTTGCTGTGTTTGATGAACAGCGACAATTAAATTGTCTTGGCGATCGGTAAGTAATGCTTCATCGCTAACAGTACCTGGGGTGACTACGCGAACAACCTTACGTTCAACAGGGCCCTTACTGGTAGCGGGATCGCCAACTTGCTCACAAATTGCGACGGATTCACCAAGTTGCACTAACTTTGCTAGATAGCCTTCAACGGCATGATAAGGAACGCCTGCCATTGGGATTGCGTTACCACCCGTTTTTCCACGAGCAGTTAATGAAATATCTAAAAGATCAGATGCTTTTTTTGCATCATCAAAAAATAATTCATAAAAGTCACCCATACGGTAAAAAATCAATATATTAGGAAATTCTGCTTTGATGGTGAGATATTGACGCATCATTGGCGTGTGAGCGGAAAGATCTGGCGTTATTGTTGTCATTGAAATGTGTAAACTCGTAAATTCATCAAAGTATTTAGTGGAAGAGATTATGCCACAAGGCTGGCGATTAGATATTATTATTTTTTACAAATATCGTTACGCCTATACAGGAAAAGCTCTCTTACAAAGCTACTGTAAATTGCAATAGTAACTTTTTTTCTGAAAATTTTAAAAAGTTACTATTTATTAAAAAGTTGTTATTTTTCAACGCTTAAAAAGTATCAATTGTTTTGATTTTAGTTAGAAAAAAAATAATTTGATAAAAACCTTGATACTGTACGACTATACAGTATACTTTGCGTCATCAAAACAAATTAACCACCTAAATCATTGTGGAGCATAAAATGAACGATAACAAAGAAAAAGCATTATCCGCTGCCTTAAGCCAAATTGAACGTCAGTTTGGTAAAGGTTCAATCATGAAGTTAGGTGATAACCGTAGTATGGATGTTGAAACTATCTCAACAGGCTCGCTAGGTTTAGATATTGCGTTGGGTGCTGGTGGTTTGCCTTTAGGACGTGTAGTCGAAATCTATGGTCCTGAGTCAAGTGGTAAAACAACACTTACGCTTGAAGTGATTGCTGAAGCGCAACGCAATGGTAAAGTGTGTGCATTCGTTGATGCCGAGCATGCACTTGACCCTATTTATGCTGAAAAGCTTGGGGTAAATATCAATGACTTGCTGGTTTCACAACCTGATACTGGTGAGCAAGCGCTTGAAATTTGTGACATGTTAACGCGTTCAGGTGCTATTGACGTTATTGTGGTTGACTCAGTTGCAGCCCTAACACCAAAGGCTGAAATTGAGGGTGACATGGGCGACTCGCACATGGGCTTACAGGATGTTAGGTTTGACTTAGTAGCATAACCTTTTAGTTAGAAATTATTTGTATATTCATTTCTCTAAATGTATATACAAATAATATTTAAATAACCCTTACAGAACGAGATTCTTAATTATGTCAGCAACTGAAAACAAAGATAAAGCTTTAGCAGCAGCACTAAATCAAATTGAAAGACAATTTGGTAAAGGTTCAATTATGAAGTTGGGTGAAAATAGATCAATGGATGTAGAGACTATTTCTACTGGATCTTTAGGTTTAGATATTGCTTTAGGAGCTGGTGGTTTACCTATGGGGCGTATTATCGAAATTTATGGCCCGGAATCTAGTGGTAAAACGACGCTAACACTTGAGGTTATTGCTGAGGCACAGCGTAATGGCAAAATATGTGCATTTGTCGATGCTGAACATGCTCTTGATCCTATTTATGCGGAAAAACTAGGTGTGAATATTAATGAATTATTAGTGTCACAACCTGATACTGGTGAGCAAGCGTTAGAGATTTGTGACATGCTTACAAGGTCAGGAGCTGTAGATGTCATTGTTGTTGATTCAGTGGCAGCATTAACTCCTAAAGCAGAAATAGAAGGTGATATCGGAGATTCTCACATGGGATTGGCCGCCCGGATGATGAGTCAGGCAATGCGTAAAATGACTGGTAATTTGAAACAGTCAAACACCATGCTAATTTTTATTAACCAAATTCGTATGAAAATTGGTGTCATGTTTGGTAACCCAGAAACTACCACTGGTGGTAATGCACTTAAATTCTATTCTTCAGTTCGTTTAGATATTCGCCGTATTGGTGCTGTTAAAAATGGTGACGAAATCGTTGGCAATGAAACTCGTGTTAAGGTGGTTAAAAATAAAGTAGCGCCACCATTTAAACAAGTAGAATTTCAAATACTTTATGGTGAAGGTATTAATAGCTTAGGTGAATTAATTGACTTGGGTGTTAAAAATGAAATGGTAGAAAAAGCCGGTGCTTGGTATAGCTATAAAGGCGACAAAATAGGCCAAGGTAAAGCGAATTCAGTTAAGTTCTTAAAAGAAAACCCTGAAATAGCACAAGAAATTGATGGACGCTTACGTGAAATTTTTTTGACGAAGAAAAGTGTTAGTCAAGAAAAAGAGGCAGAAAATCAAGGATAATAGTTTAGCTAAAATTTTGAATTTTTATGTGTAGTAGCTCAGACCTGATCTGACAGTTACCCGTTTTTGACGGTGTTTTGTCAGTTTAGATTTGAGCTAAATTCTTTTCAGCCCAAATCGATTTACCATCAATTAATGTTTCCAGCGGAGTTCGTCCGCAGCACATTTTTCCTTGATGTGTTCGTTCATTGTTGTAGTAATCTATCCATTCGTCCAGATCTTTTTGTAACTCATCCATATCAGCATACAGCTTTTTTCTAAAGGTAATTTGATAGAACTCATTTAGAATGGTTTTGTGGAACCGCTCGCAGATACCGTTTGTTTGTGGTGACATAGCTTTAGTTTTGGTGTGGTCAATATCGTTAATCGCTAGATATAGCTGATAATCATGGTGGTCGACACGACCACAATATTCAGTCCCACGGTCAGTTAAAATCCGTAGCATAGGAAGCTCATACTGCTCGAAATACGGTAGGACTTTATCATTTAATATATCTGCTGCTGTGATCGGTGTTTTAGTCGTATAGAGCTTGGCAAAAGCCACTTTGCTGTAAGTATCAACGAAGGTTTGCTGGTAAATACGACCAACTCCTTTGAGGTTACCAACATAAAATGTATCTTGAGAGCCGAGGTAACCTGGATGCGCTGTTTCAATTTCACCACAAGCTTCGTCATCATGTTTTTTCTTCTCAAGTGCAGCAACTTGGGCATCACTTAAAATAATACCGTCACTGGCAACCTTAGCTTCAAGTGCTTTAAGCCTTTTTTTGAAGTTTTCTAGATCATGGCGTAACCAAATTGAACGAACACCGCTACCCGAAACAAAGACACCTTGTTTACGAAGTTCGTTGCTTGTTCTGTGTTGGCCATGAGCGGGTTGAGCCACAGCGTATTCCATTACAGCGTTTTCTGTTGCTTCGTCTACTCTGTTCTTGACGTTAGGTGTTCTTCGGTTTTTATTAATAAGGGCATCAATACCACCATCGTCGACAAGTTCTTGATAACGATAAAACGTATCTCGTGATACGCCCATGACTTTACACGCTTTAGAAACGTTTCCTAATTCTTCAGCAAGGTTAAGCAGACCAGCTTTGTGTTTAATGATTGGGTTGTTAGTATGTAACATGAGGGTTACCTCTTTTTGTTTAAATTAAAGATTCGACACCTTTAATAAAAACGGGTAACTCTCAACTTTTCAAGATGATATGTAAGATCTAATCTGAACTAATACACATTATGTTCTGCGCAACTAAATCAGGACACTTTTCTTAAGGAATTTTGCTCATACTCAGTTGGCGACAGATCACCATTAGCGGTATGAAGCCTCTCTAAGTTGTAATAGCGCATATACGCTGTCACATCATTTCTCATATGCTCACGAGTTGGTTGTGGCACTTTCAACAACCAATCATGTTTTAAACTGCCGAAGAACCTTTCCACAACAGCGTTATCCCAACAAGCACCAACATCTCCCATGCTGGCTCGAATTCCATAATTCGCGAGTAAATTACGATATCGCTTACTGGTATATTGTGAACCTCTATCCGAGTGAAACACTAAGCCTTTAGGCGGCTGGCGTAAGTTATAGGCTTTTATCATCGCTTTGCTTACTAAATCAGTCGTCATGCGCTTATCAACATGACAATCGCTAGATACATCCAGCCTTTACCTGTTTTCAGATAAGTGACATCACCCGCCCAAATCTGGTTAGGCGCAACAGGATTAAAGTTCTGATTTAGTAAATTATCAGCAACAGCATCACTGTGCTTACGTTTAGTTGTTACTTTGTAAGCAACACGCTGAGTCACATATAAGCCAAGTTTAGTCATCAGCTTTTGGACGCCATAATCACTCACTTGCAATCCCTCCTTGCATAAACGCTTTCTCAGCTCTCGATAACCCAAGCTATTTCTACTTTGCTTGAATATCGTTTTAGCTCTCCTATATAAATGCAGCTGCTCTGCTGTAATGATTTTGGCTGGTCGATTTAGCCAAGCATAATAGGCTGAACGACTGACCTTCATTATCTTGCAAAGCTTCACAACGGGAAAAGCTGGTGATAGCTGTTTAATCGTTTGAAACGTTACTTCGTTTCCCTTAGCAGGAGGGAGCTGGCTTTTTTTAATATTTCTTTTTCCACCCTTAGCTCTTTGACTTCCTTGCGTAGCTTTAATAGCTCGGCTCGCTCATCAGCGTTTAAAATGGCACCTGATTGCTCTGCTTCAAACTTGGCTTTCCAGTTATAAAGTAACTTATCTGTGATACCTAAAGACGCTGCCGCTTTAGGTACGCTATAGCCTTGCTCAGTTACTAATGCTACGGCTTCTTTTTTAAATTCTGCCGTGTAGCTTCTCATTTTTCTTTTTGTCATATAACACCTCAATAATTGGATTATATTCCATTATCAAAGTGTCCTGTTTAATTACAGCAGATCATTCCAAAGATCCCGAATATTGTGCACAAGTAACAGACGCAAAAAATAAAGCAGTTTATCTTAAAGTTGAAGCATTAGAAATTAAAGTGCTAAAGTACACATAACAAGCTGTTAAATCAGGACAAAATACAGTTGGCTGTGTTTCGTTCCTCAACAATTTTAGCCAACTAAATTTTGCCCATTAACGAGGGTGTTAGCAGTACAAGGAGGTATCTCATCATTCTGCAATCTATCGGAATTATTTCCGTAATTCTGTTTATCTTCTTTGGTATAAAACATTTAATTGGCTTAAGGAAAGTTCAGCAGAAGTCGTAGAAAAGACACATAAATTATTACCAAGATAATAGCTCTTTTACTGTTCAATAAATTGAAGTTGCTTATTTGATTTTAACTTTTCTAATAATTCTGATTGCATATATTGATAAATATCCTCGATATTAAGCATTTCAACTTTTGATAGATAACGATTCCCTGTGTGTTGGGTAATGCGCTCAACATGCATCGGTTCCATTACAAAGACTTTATCAGCCCAATCAAGTAATTCAGCACTACAAAGACGAGAGCCATATTTAGCACAATACTTTTCACTTAATCCAGCAGACTGAAAAGTGTATTTGCTATTAAGGGCTTTAAAATAATCTTCAGCTGTGCGTGAACGGTGCATGTTTGCTGTACATAGAAAGAGAATATTCATGAGATTAATTTCAATAATTTACTTCATAAAACGACTGATGAGTTAGCTTTATTGTAAAGAGTAGCCAAATTAAATTAATTATTACAAGTCAATTGAACTAGGGTGTATTTTGTACAAAACGTTTTATTAACGCTTCTACAGTAACATTACCGTTATCTAGAGCCTCTTGCATAGCTTTTCTTACTTCCTTATTAAGAAAGCGCATCGATAATGCATTATCGATGCGCTACCGGAATAAGCTTGGGATCATTTAAAAGCAATCGTTTGCATATTAACTTTTATCAATGCATTGATGATAGTATAAACTCAGTTAAAAGTTAGTTCATTGTTGCTAGGTTTGTATGAATAAACTATCAAATACTCCTGCTTATGTTTTAACGCATGCTTTTGATAAAGCCGGTAGCGAGTTGGCTTTATCTGGTACTGATAAAGCCAAAATACTGGGTACGTAATCTTGCGACTGGATATTCCCTCACATCCAAAACTGGTGAGTTACAGCTGCACTTTATTCAACTTTACCAAGCATTATACCAGCTCACTTCAGGTGACAAAGCCTTGATGCAATATTGGTATGAATGTGAAAATAAAACACTCAATGACTCTCCTAAATCGCTTTGCAATTCTATTCATGGCCTACATCGAACTGTGCAATATCTACAGTTATTACAACCAAAGAATATCCTTATAAACCCTCCTGAATAATAGAATCTAAAATGTTTTTGGTTTGGTTTGGTAGATTATCTTCATTTTTAAATAGATGATAAATTAAGCCTGAACTTTTGTTAGCAATATTTTTCCCAAAGTTTAGTGCTTTTTTGCATTGATTTTACGAGCTGTTTTTCAAATTTGTTTATTTGAGGCAAGTCAAAAAATTTTCTTATATCCTGTAGTAGATACACGCCTTTTGAATTCCTAAAATAATAAGATACCCTTAATTTACCCAACTCCGTTTGACACTCGTCAGAGCAAATGCCTTTTGATTGTTGTAGTTCAGTATTTAATACATTTAACTTATTGTGTTTAATGTGAGTCATATAACCTAATTGGCTCTCATCAGTCTCTTTTAATTTGCCACACTGGTGCAGTTTTTTAGATAAGTCATGGTAAATACAACAACACGAGATGAATTTTTTTATGTGATTAATTTGATGTAGATAATAGGGAAACTTTTTTAAACTAACCGTCTGGATATTTTTGTAATCTAAAGGCTTTTTAAAGTACTTTCCAATACGGATAAATAACTCATAACCATAATGTGCTTTTGCATAAGTAAATGAAAATAGTCGAAGCAGTGACTTAAATAATTCCATGTTAAGAGCGCGATCGTCATACTTGGTATTAATATTTTTTTGTTTTAAATGGATGATCAGCAAAGCAGCAACCGCATTAAAAGAATTACATTTCGTTATCTCTTTTATGTGCCAGAATGTAAAATCTTTTGGGATGGATAGTATTTCCCTCTGTATTGAAAGTGGTAACTGCCGAGTTAGGAAAATAAGCTTGCTTTTTGTTGTTTTGTCTTCAGAAAGCAACGCCCATAATGGGTGATATAACGCTTGGCTTACTCCATTATATGTATTATCAATTTCATCAAGTTTTACTGAGTTTCTCAGTGGCTGACCATCCCACTTCTTCCGCCAGTAACCCTGATTTTGTATTTTTTTTGCATTCTCACCTTTGCCTAGCTTTAAAGGTAATTCATTAGTATTTTTTGCTCCAACTCTACGGAGTACATCATAAACACAGTGTGAAGTAGCGATCCTTTTTATTGATGGATCTAATTTTTGGTAAATATAAAACATCGTCAATTTCGCTTTTATCTTGAGAGTGCAGAGTAAAAATCTTTCAGAAGATGTATTGTTCTTATGAACAGTATAGGTTGATATTAGACACTGTTGATTAATTGGTTATGACTTACTTAGTAAAAGAGCTACTTAGCTTTAAGGACTTTAGCCAATATATCTGATGGCCAAATTAGGTGGATTGAGTGGTCAAATTTAATTGACTAACTGGATAAGTGAACTGATTTTAGTGTCGATATTAAGGTGAAATCTGCAGTAAGCATTGAATCAGTATGGAAAAAAGGCTATATACAGACTTTCAAGGCTGGAACAGAGGAAGTTCTTTATAACGTTAATATCATTGATGAAAATATAAAAATCATCAACGCTAATCATAAAGTTGATGGGAAGTACCTTGTTCCACCTAACTTTTACAAATTTGGTAAAGAAGGTCTCTACTCAAAACTCATAGCAATAAAGAATTCTAAAGGTGATTCTTTTGGTCTTTTAATCTCTGTAATTGAAGTTATTAGGTTTTACTACGCTTTATCCACTCACTTGTCGCATGCTGTTTTTTCAGGAGCTTTTAAGCACAATTTAAACTCACTAATAAACCCTGAGCATAGTGGTAACATTAAAGAAGAGTCTCGTTGTATATTACATTTACGAAAGCATATCAGTGACGAGGAAGGTTGGGTGATTGGTCGAATACTGAATTCCAAAGAAGCATTTCAGGGAGCCAATCAACCATTTGACGATATCCTGCAAAACTCGATTAACAACAAATGGATATATGTTGCATCCGCTTTTCCATTCTTAGGCTCAACGAACTTAACGGCCAGAACAAAGAGAATACGTTCATTAACAGACGATGGCTGGAAAACATTAATTTTAGGCTTGGAACATTGTACTGCTCCATTCCCTTTTGAAAATGCTACGTTCTCCAGAGACAATGATAATAATCGAGAAGCAGATCCAAACAATAAGCTTCCACCTGAAGCAAAGAAAATGGCTTGGCCAGTACTTAAAGATAAAGAATCAGACGGCAATAAAGACTTGCAAAACAAACGGGAGCCCAATAAAGAGCGCTCTACTGAAACGATTACTTTGCCTACTAATCGTTTTGCCACAATTGAAGGAAAAAAAACAGATAAGCCGTTAAAAGAACAATGCCACTACATGAGTGGAATTGCTGCAATGCAGAGTGATAAAGAATCAGATTCGTTAAATACGGGACAAGGACACGATAAAGGTTCAAATGCAGGTAAAGGAAATATCATACATCAACGTGTACGCGCTAAGTCACTACCAGCAAATTTTAGTACATTTAAAACAGCTATTGAACTATTAAATGAAAAAGATGGCATAATAAGCTTATTTATACGGGCTATCTGGTGAACCAAATTCCAAACCGACAGGGCCGCCAAGCTCGCCTTATAGTTTCCTTTTTCGGCACCAAGCGATCGCTATTTTATCAAAAATTTCAGCAGGGATGGCAACGGTAAGTTGTTCATTAGATCCAGTTTTTGTAATGCTAAATTCTTCAGGATTATTAGCTTGAATAACTGCGGGGTTATTATTGTCGTCATCAAACGTTATTTCTTGATAACAGCCAATATCAGGATTATCTTGTTCGTAAATCCACTCTTTTGTGCTCATGACGTACCCCTATAAATAAAATCAACATTCAAGCCAGTACATTTTATTGATGTAATTGGATATAAAATTTAATCATCACTTTATGACAGTAGCCTAAAGCGATGTAAAAATGAATGTAAATATTAATTATAGTACAACAGAACGTTGTAATTCAGAGGAAATGAACAACGGCAGCAAGTAGCTGCCAAGCTGAAAAAGGCAGGCAGTAAAGTTCAACAAATATGTCGTTGCTTATCCATTGCGCCTAGTTCATTTTATTATCGAGCTAAACCAAAATCTATTTGTCCTGAGCGCGTAATGTTTGATGCTGCTATGAAGCAAGTTCATGCTGATATGGATGCAGCTTATGGCAAAGTGCGTATGCATGGTGAGTTACAAGCATTATGCTTTGATATTGTGCTTCATCGTGTACGTACTTCGATGAAGCGATTAGGGCTAGTTGCCAAACGCCCTAAGCAACACAAATATCTTGATGGGGCAGACCATCAGTGATAGCGCCTAATCATTTAAATCGTCAGTTTAATCCTGAGCATTTAAACAAGTTATGGTCGGGTGATATCACGTATATTCGTACGCAACAAGGCTGGTTGCACTTGGCCGTGATTATGGACTTTCGCTCTCGCAAGGTAATTAGCTGGGCGTTCTCAGATAAACCTAATAGCGAGTTAACAACCAGAGCCTTACGATTTGCTGTAAATAAGCGACAGCCAATTGATGGCGGGTTATTCCACTTAGATCAGGGGGGCAATATACGTGTGAAGCATTTCAGCGTTCACTGAAAGAGCATGGCTTAGTCTCAAATATGAGTCGTGCAGGTAATTGCTTAGACAATGCAGTAACTGAACGCTTCTTCCGTAGTTTAAAATCGGAGCGGATTAACTATCGCCGTTATCAAACAAGGCGTGAAGCAATGGGTGATATTATTGATTACATCGAACCATTTTATATTCAAAAGCGGTGACATTATAAATTAGGAAATATCTCACCAGCAGAATATGAGATGAAATTAAGAAAAAGTGCCTAACAAAGTCTCCAAGTTTATTTGACCGTTACACAAACTTGTAACATATTTTATTGGTATAGCCTTCTCCGAACATGAGCATAGTATATTCTAGTTTCAGACTAAAACAATAGAAACCTTAGATCATAACATTACACTAACGCCAGCAATTTATAGGTGCTTTAGCAATTATTAGTAAGATATAATTATTAAAAATAATTACCCTATGTGCAGAGGGATTCATTGTTAGACTCCCTAAATAAGAAGGAAATTATTAATATGAAAAAAAGTATATTATTTTTTGGCGCTGGGCGGATGGGAGGCTCAATTCTTTCAAAACTTATTAATGAATGTAGTGATAACTATAGTTTTTTCATCATTGATCCTTATGTTGCTGAAAATCCTGGAGCATTTAAAGGCAAATGCCAGATATATAGTAGCGTTGAAGAATGTGCAAAAGAAAATAACGCTTTAGATATAGTTTTTGTTGCAGTAAAGCCACAAATGTTTTTAAGTGTTGCTCCACAAATTAACTCCATCACAAGTGAAAGCACCGTCATTATTTCAGTAATGGCCGGTATAGGATGTGAGAGCATTGGCGCAGCAATTAGTAATACGAAACAAATTATTAGATGTATGCCAAACATCGCAGCTACTGTGGGTAAATCGGCAACGGCTGGCTATGCAGGAGAGTGTGTATTTGAATCATCTAAAAAACAAGCCAGTGAAGTAATGGAAACCGTTGGAAGTTGCTATTGGGTTGATAGCGAAGAGTTGCTTCATGCTGTTACTGGCATTTCAGGTAGCGGTCCTGCTTATTTTTTCGCTTTTGTTGAAGCAATGATCTCTGGTGGAAAGTTAGTGGGATTAGAGCCTCAATTAGCCACAAATTTAGCTGTTGAAACCATGATTGGGGCTGCACAGCTTTTAATAGAAAACAATAATGCTTCACAATTACGAGAAACGGTAACAAGTCCTAATGGAACAACAGCAGCAGCATTAGATACTTTTGGTGATGCTAATGCGCTAAATAAATTAGTACATAGTGCAATTAAGTCAGCTGTTGATAGATCTAAAGCATTATCAAAATAATGATCTCTTATTTACTTCGTAACTTTATAAAGTTACGAAGTAGTTCTTAAATGAATAGTATTTAAAAGCTACGGCTAATGTATTTAACGCATAAAGACAGTATAAATAACTAAATTAAGTATTAAGGTTTCTATAATCTCTAGGTGTCATTCCAAGAACTGTAAGAAAATTATGATTCATTGTCGCAGTACGAACATACCCTACGTCGTAAGCAATAGTCGTTATTGGTAGGTCAGTATTTTTTAATAATTCAGTTGCGACTTTTACACGCTCCTTAATTATATATGAATGAATCGTTTCACCTGTTTCTTTTTTAAATGATCTTGCCATATGGTAACTACTTAGCCCAGCGATAACCGAAAGGTCATCCAAAGATAATGGCGTTGAAATATTACTCCTAATATAGTCTTTGATGCGTCGAAGTACACATGGAGACAAACCACCTTTTGGTCTATTTATGACGTTTTTTGCATTTGAATAATTTTGTAACAGTTGCATACCAATACAAGAAATTAAAGACTCAGTATATGCTGTACCAAACAGCTCAGATGAATTACCGTGAGCCGCTAACCCCGCTATCATACCAAACAAAGTTTCATCTTCTTCTATGTATTTAGCATCAAAGAGGACGTCTGATGCAGAGATTGAACTCATCGTTTTTTTAAATAAAGACTCATGATCTAGATAAAGTGCTGTATATTGAGATTTTCCATTACCTTTTGTTTCACAGGTTAACTCACATCCAGCTGGCAAAATAAGTATCTGTTTAGGTGGTAAAAAACCTTTCCATTTAGGTCCTGAATGGGTAGTTAACTTAGGTGCCTCACTGTAGCTTGAAGTTCGACAGTAAATAGCCAATTTATCAGTAGCCCAGTCACAGTACTTTAGTCCACTATATTCACGAGGATATTGTTCTATTTGAAAACCGCTACCAGTCTGAACAGAGAGATTTGGTATTAAACTTTTATTTGTTAGCTCTCTAGAAATGAACCCCGACATTATGCTCGCCTTATAACAATCTTATTAACATGCATTTTTAATTGAATTTAATATTTAAGCTGGTCATAACTAATAAATATGAATTAAAGCCTAGCCTATATAATATTAAACTGCAATTTAAACTTGTTTGATAAAAGTAATCCAATCTCTGAAAATGGACCTTTTATTGTTGGATAATTTGCTCGTGCTACTAGCTAGATTAGGGGGTAAATAGGACTAATTTTAACCAGTTATGGCTTTGAGGCTACTTTCTAAGTAATAAATATTGAATAAGGCGCAATATATAGAAGAAATAGCACTAAAAGGAAAGTATAACAAAAGTAATTGAATGACAATTTTTCTATTAATTTGCACTATCATCAATTTATTTAAGCAAGCATAACCATATAACAGTTATGGATTTCTTTAACCTTGAAGATAATAGCCATAAAGGAAAATACGCTAATGCCAAAATCCAGTAAAAATATTATTGGCTCTGCATCTAATGTTGATTTAATTTCGATATTTAGCAACCTTCTTAAACCAGCATCAATTGTATTTTTAATGGGGTTAAGCTTTTCATTATATGTAAATTTTTATGTATCTCCTATTTGGGTTGAACAAAAAAGTACATTTCAAGTGTCTGAAAATGCACAGAAGGATAAATTCTATATTCAAGGAGGAAAAGAAAAAATAATTGATGCTATTGTTCCTTACGATGAATCACCGTTAAATCAGCGTTCACTGAATGAAGTGCAGGGTCCTCCTAAGCTCGAACACCAATGGGTTGTCGAGTTGGTTCAAATAGATGGGTATAATGTCGAACGCTACTCTTTGTTAGAAGCTAAATTTCATTTCGGTATTTGGTCTTTATTACCTGCTTTTCTGGCTATTTTACTTTGTCTACTAACTAAAGAACCATTAACAGCACTTTTTAGCGGCATTCTATCTGCGGCCTTTATGTTAGGAAGGTTTGATATTACGAATGCAGTGTTAATTCCTAATATGGCAACGACAGGATCTGCTGGTGTTATACTGCTGTATCTGTGGTTATTAGGTGGCCTTATGGGGATTTGGTCTAAAACAGGTGCTGCGCAAGCTTTTGCTGAATATATGACTAAGCATTTTGTCAGAGGTCCTAAAACAGCCAAATTAGTTGCATGGTCACTAGGCGTGTTGTTTTTCCAAGGAGGTACTGTCAGTACAGTTTTAGTTGGAACAGCAGTAAAACCAGTAGCAGATAAAGAAAACATTAGTCATGAAGAACTCAGTTACATTGTCGATTCAACCGCGGCTCCTATCGCAATAGTAATCGCTTTTAACGCATGGCCAGCTTATATTCAGGCATTATTATTTGTTCCAGGTGCAACATTTTTAAGTACTGAATCTGCAAGAATGGACTTTTATTTCAGCAGTATTCCTTATAGTTTTTATGCGATTTTAGCGGTAATAGGTACTTTACTCTTAAGTTTAAATATCACTCGATTTTCAGGAAAAGGTATAAGGGCTGCACAAAAAAGAGCAATAGAAACTGGTCTGCTCGATGCTAAAGGCTCTAATCCTCTTATAACAAAAGAATTTCATAGTAATAGTGTACCTAAGGGCTATAGCTCAAATGTGTTAGAGTTTGTTGTCCCACTATTTGTCCTCATCACTATTGCCATCGCGACTTATCTATATGGAGGTTCCCCTCAAGTTCATTGGGCTTTTGGTGCCGCTTTATTGCTGTCAGCCTTCACAGCACTAATAAAAGGCATGAGTTTAGGGGACGTTATTTCAGGTTTTGGTGACGGAGTTAAAGGTGTTGTTGTTGCTTCTATCTTAATCATACTTGCAGTTACCGTGGGCTCGTTAAGCAAAGAAATTGGTGGTGGACTTTATTTAATTAGTTCCCTAGGGTCGTTTCTACCTTATTGGATTTTACCTGTTGTCTTACAAATTTTAACGATGATCATTGCTTTCTCTACTGGGTCTAGCTGGGGAACTTACGCAGTAACATTTCCTCTAGCTATGCCTTTAGCTTGGGCTATATCTCAATCAGGGGGACTAGCAAGTCCTGAGGTATTTATGTCAATTTGTTTTGCCGCTGTATTAAATGGTAGCATTTTTGGTGATCAATGTTCACCAATATCAGATACGACAATTCTTAGCTCGACAGCTACAGGATGTGACTTGATGGACCATGTTAAAACACAATTTGTACCTGCCATATTTGCCGCAACTGCGGCTGGATTTATGTGGACAATGGTGGCTATATTTTTCGTTTAATTTTTAAATGAGTTGTTACTGCAGTGGCGTGAGTAATACTTATAAAATATCTATCATTTGAATATTCCTTAAACACATAAATTTAAGTAAGCACAATTTAGCGTGACTACAGCAATTCAAGGCATGTTTATTCTTAGCAGGTAGCTAGTATTAAATAGTTGTCGGCTATATTTGCTGATAATAGTTTAGAAACCACAAGATATCTATTTAATATTTATGAAAAAGGGGAAGTAATGAATATTTTTAAGAGGAAGCCACTGCATATTGCTATTACTGCGGTTTTGTTTATTTACGCTAGTTCTTCACAGGCCGTAGAGTCAGAAGAGCTGGTTCAAGAACAGAACAAAGAAATTGAAACTATTAGCATATTAGGCTCTAGATCTAACTCTCGTACTGTAGAAGATTCACCAGTAGCCGTTGACGTTATCAGTGGTGATAGCCTTAATAGTTTAGGTAACTCGGCCGATATGACGGATAACTTAAAAGCCGTTGTTCCTTCATACACAGCTACTCCCTCTATAGGTGACGGTAGCGCTTTTGTTCGTTCTACGTCATTGCGTGGTATGGCTCCAGACCAAACACTTGTATTAGTTAATGGGAAGAGGCGCCACCGTTCGGCATTAATCCAACTTAATGCACCAGCAGCTGGTAATGGTGCTCATGGTGCTGACGTGGGTATGATCCCTGGTATAGCTATTAGTGGTATTGAAGTATTACGTGATGGTGCTGCAGCACAATATGGTTCAGATGCTATTGCTGGTGTTATTAACTTTAATATCAAAAATGCGTCTGAAGGTGGTGAAGTTATGCTTCAGTACGGTCAGTTTTATGAAGGTGAGCAAAGTGTAAAATTTGGTGCAAACGCTGGATTTGAACTTGGAGACCAAGGTTTTGTTAACGTAAGTATTGAACATTCAGATAACGAAGCCTTATCGAGAGGTTTTCAAAATCCTAATGCTCAGGCGCTTATTGATGCTGGTGCTGTAGGTGTTGGTCAAGATACTCCTTTTGATGATGCTCCATTAGTGCAGTCACATGGACGTCCTGAAACAACAGGTACTCGTATATTCATCAATTCAGGATATGAAGTTTCTGACAGTGCAGAAGTTTATGCCTTAGCAAATTATGCTGACACTGATGGCTTATATCGTTTTTTCTATCGTCACCCTACACACTCGTCATTACAATCTTTAGTCGATAACTTTGGCTATGACGGTGAACTAATGGAAACAGGTTATACACCTATTATGTCAGGTGAACAGCAAGATTATAGCTTTGTTGGCGGTATTCGCGGAGAGTTTTCCAACGAGATGTACTATGACTTTAGTTTTGGAATAGGTAATAACCGCTTAGAATTTAGTTTATTAAATACTACAAACCCAAGCTTAGGGCTTGGTAGTGATGGTGAGCCACTTCAAAGAGACTTTTATACTGGAGCTACTGAAGAAGAAGACATCTTCATTAATGCGGACTTTAGTAAAGAACTTGCAGACAACATTAATTTAGCGTTTGGTTTTGAGTGGCGGGAAGAGTCATATACTATCGAATCTGGTGAATTAAACGCATACACAGGTTTAGGCTCAAATGGCTTAAAAGGTACAAGACCGGAAGATACTGGTAGCTTCGATAGAGATAACTATGCTGCTTATATTGATATCGAACACGATATTACAGATGAGTTTATGTTGCAGTATGCTCTTCGTTATGAAGACTTCAGTGACTTTGGTGGCACAACTAACGGTAAAGTAGCTACACGCTGGAATGCTACAGATAACTTGATTATTCGTGGCGCTATTTCTACAGGTTTCCATGCACCAACACCTGGTCAATCTAATGTTCGTAAAACAATTACGGATATCATTGATGGACAGCTTGTTGATATTGGGCAGCTACCTCCAACCGCCCCTGCAGCTATTGCGGCGGGTGCAACACCATTAAAAGAAGAAGAATCTGTTGGAGTCAGTGCAGGTTTTGTTTTATCTGAAGGGACTAGCTCACTTTCTGTTGATGTCTTCCAAATTGATGTAGATGATCGTATTTATAATGCTCGTGATATTCCAAACCCATTAGCGGAAGGAACATTCATTAACTTTTATACTAATGCATTGGATGTTCGTTCAAAAGGTATTGATGTTATTCTAACAACAAATTATGAATGGAGTTCTGCTATAGATACAGACTTTACTCTTGCATATAACTATACCAAAGTTGAAGTTACAAATGTAGCGCCCGTAAATACACCGAACCATGGTGCGGTTATACCTGTTAACAAAGATCTTGTTGATGATATTGAGAATAACTACCCTAATGCGCGCTTTGTTTTATCAGCTAATACATCACTTACTGAAGATTTAAGCTTAATGGTACGTGCTAACTATTACGGTAGTGCTATCGATGGACGTGGTAGCCACGATCATCCAACAACACCATCAGCTAAGGTAGACTCAGTTGTTTATGTTGATATGGAATTAAACTATAACATGACTGAAGATCTTAAACTGACGCTAGGGGCTTCGAATATTTTTGATAATTACATCGATAAGTTAACAGAAAAAAATGCTAACTATTTAAATTTTGGTTTAGCTTACCCTCGTGATAGTGCTGCAAACTATGATGGCGGTTCTTGGTACTTACGTGCTTCATACTTATTCTAAGTCAAAAGAAAGTTTGTATTAAATGTTAAATGCTGTGCTTATTACCTGTGTTAGGTGATATGTACAGCATCTTTACTTGTTATACTACTTAATCCTGCTTCAATTAAAGAGGAAACTCTTCAAATAAATTTTTACAATATCATCTTTCATTCAACCTTACGTTTTTTACGAACCATATTAACCAATCAGACAAATCATTATTCTTTTTTACCGCACAAAGTCTTACAGGTTTTAGCAATATATAGGGTCTTTAGCAGTATTTAGTGGGCAAAAAAATTGCTAATGTTTTAACCTCTATTCTATTACAGAAGAGGAAATTTAAATGTACGATTTTTACGCTGATACTAAGTCTATACCAACTAAAGATATGCTAAAAACCATACTCGAAGCAGAGCTTGGAGATGAACAGAAAGGCGAAGACCCAACAACTAATGAGCTTGAAACAAGGGTAGCCAAATTATTAGGAATGGAAGCAGCGATTTTTTTGATTTCAGGTACAATGTGTAATGAAATAGCTGTTAGAGTTCATTGTAGACCAGGTGATGAAATTATCTGTGATGAAACAGCGCACTTACTTAATTTTGAATGTGGCGGCCCTTCAGCACTAAGCGGTGTTGGACTATTACCAATTTCAGGTACAAACGGTATTTACGATAGACAAACACTTAAAAAAGCCATTCGTCCTCTATCACGTTATATGCCATTAACTAAAATGATTTTAGTTGAGCAAACAACGAATTTAGGTGGTGGTGGAATTTGGCCACTTGAAACAATTAGAGAAGTTGTTGCTGAAGCCAAAGAACACGGATTAATTGCTCATATGGATGGTGCTAGATTACTCAATGCCGTCGCTAAAACGGGTATTCCTGCTGATGAGTATACTAAGGGTTTTGATTCTGCGTGGATTGACTTTTCAAAAGGGTTAGGTGCACCATGTGGAGGGGTTTTAGCTGGAAGTAAAGAATTCATTGAAAAAGCATGGCGTGAGAAGCAAACCTTTGGTGGGGCTATGCGTCAATCGGGTGTTCTTGCCGCTCCTTGCTTATATGCACTTGACAATCATATGGCCCAACTGGAAAAAGATAATAATTTAGCGGCAAAAATAGGTGAAGGCTTAAGTCAGGTACCTCAAATAATAAATATAATGCCTGTTGAAACTAATATCGTTATTTTTGACGTTTGTGATAAAGCACCAATAGCAAGTAAAATTGTAGAAGATATGAAAGAAAAGGGCTTTTTAATGGGAGCATTTGGTGAAAGACGTTTAAGAATCGTAACATGCATTAATGTTGATGAGTCAGCTGGGGAAAAACTACTAAAGGAATTTAAAGAGTATTTAAGTAGTTTTTCAATTATATAGTTTGCGTGTTGCTTTGTAAGAATAAATAAATTCCATTTTCATAGTACTGATTCTATGGAGGGTTCTAAAAACATTATTAGAACCCTTATTTTTCAATGATATTATTAAAATTTGAAATTTTGAGTAAGTTCAAACATCCTGAAAAATACACAATATTTTATACGAGCGTTGAGTAACGAAGATAATTATATAAATATCCTATTTTGTATTTAACTTAATTTTAATAGAATTTTCACTTTAGTTGAACATCATACCTAGCTATATCCACTCTGAGGACATAAATATGCTTTTTAATGGTTCTTTTATTACTGACTGTCCAATCCGTCAGAAGATTCGTGAATTTTATCGTATTGATGAGAATATAGCGGTAGATCATATTCTACCTTTAGCTGAAGTTAATGTTAGTGCCAGAAGTAGAGCTTGGGAAAGAGCTCGCAAAATGGTATTACAAATTCGCCTAGACCAAGCTGGTAATGGCGCAATAGATGCTTTATTAAAAGAATACTCGCTTTCAAGTGAAGAAGGTGTGGTATTAATGTGTTTGGCCGAAGCTTTGCTTCGTGTACCTGATAAACATACGCAAGATGCGCTAATTCGTGACAAAATTTCTCAAGGTCAGTGGACTACGCATTTAGGCGGTAGTGATTCGTTATTCGTTAATGCTTCTTCGTGGGGGCTTTTGATCACAGGCTCTATGGTTGATTATGCTGATAATCGTAAGCAAGACAGCTTTGGCTTATTAAAAAGAACCATCGGCCGTTTAGGTGAGCCTGTTATTCGTAAATCAATGAACTACGCCATGAAAATTATGGGTCAGCAGTTTGTGATGGGCGAAACCATTGTTGCAGCAACTGAACGAGCTGCGACTAAAGAACAACAAGGCTACGTGTATTCTTACGATATGCTTGGTGAAGGTGCTCGCACCATGGCCGATGCTGAACGTTATTTGAAGTCGTACCAAGATGCGATTGTCACTATTGGTAATGCAGCGGTAGCGTCGGGTAAAAATGACCCACGCAAAGTACCGGGTATTTCAGTAAAACTTTCTGCCATTCATCCACGTTACGAGTTTACTCATAAAGAACGTGTGATGGCTGAAGTTGTGCCAAAACTTAAAGCGCTTTGTTTACAAGCAAAACAATACAACATTGGCTTAACGGTTGATGCTGAAGAGTCTGAGCGTTTAGATATCTCGCTAGATGTTATTGAAGCGGTATTCAGTGATGATGACTTAGCAGGCTGGAACGGCTTTGGTATTGCACTACAAGCTTACCAAAAACGTGCAATTTTTGTGGTTGACTGGTTACGTGAACTAACGGTTCGTGTAGATAGAAAAATGATGGTGCGTCTAGTAAAAGGCGCCTATTGGGACAGCGAAATTAAAAACGCCCAAAAAGATGGTCATCAGCACTTTCCAGTGTTTACACGTAAGTCTTCTACTGACGTTTCTTACCATGCTTGTGCGAATAAATTATTAGATTATAGAGATACTATCTACCCGCAATTCGCAACACATAACGCTTACACCGCGGCAACAATTGTTGAACTTGCTGGTGATGATAAAGAAGGTTTTGAATTTCAGTGTCTACATGGCATGGGTGATTCATTATATGACCAAATTGTTACTAATGAGCGTATTCAATGTCGTATATATGCGCCAGTTGGCCAGCATGAAGACTTATTAGCCTATTTAGTACGTCGTTTATTAGAAAACGGCGCTAACTCATCTTTTGTAAATGCCATTGTTGATGAAACTCAGCCAGTTGAATCTTTACTTGAAGATCCTGTTGAGAGAACTCAGCGTTTAAAAGAAAAGTATAATAAACAAATTGTTAAACCTATCGCGTTATATTATGGCGAAAATGGCGCTGACCGTGATAACTCTAAAGGCTTAGACTTAACCGATGTAAATGCCATTACACCGTTAAAAGCGTCATTAGATAATTGGTTTAAAGACAACCAGCTTAATGAAAGCGAGCTACCAGAAGGTACTAGCGCCGTTAAGAACCCTGCAAACCACAGTGAAATTATCGGCTTTCATAAACATCATGATAAAGACGATATGCTGGTGATGATTGATACAGCACAAACGGCATTTTCGACTTGGTCAACAACGCCGGTATCTGAACGTGCAGAGTTATTATGCCGTGTTGCTGATATTCTTGAACGTCATACTGACGAGCTAATTGCGTTATGTATTAAAGAAGCAGGTAAAATCGCGCAAGACGGTATTGATGAAGTACGTGAAGCAGTAGACTTTTGTCGTTACTATGCCGAGCGTGCCATTGAATTAGAAAGCGATGAGCGATTAGAAGCCCGTGGTGTAGTACTTTGTATTAGCCCTTGGAACTTCCCATTAGCAATATTCTTAGGCCAAGTTGCAGCGGCCATTGCTACAGGTAACACGGTATTAGCAAAACCAGCTGAGCAAACAAGCTTAATTGCTTTACGTACTATTGAACTAATGAAGTCAGTTGGTTTACCTGAAGGCGTTGTGCAAGCAGTTATTGCAAGAGGTAGTCAGGTTGGTCGCGTGATTATTCCTGATGAACGCATTCAAACAGTCATGTTTACCGGTTCTACTGAAACTGGCACTGTTATTTCACAAACCTTGGCTGAACGTGGTGGCGATCAAGTACCTTTGATTGCGGAAACCGGTGGTCAAAACTGTATGGTTGTTGACTCTACTGCTTTACCAGAGCAAGTGGTTGATGATGTTATTTCTTCAGGTTTCCAATCAGCAGGTCAACGTTGTTCCGCATTACGTGTATTATTTTTACAAGAAGATATCGCTGATAATGTTATTACCATGCTTAAAGGCGCATTAGCAGAATTACATGTTGGTAATCCTGAGTATTTAAGCACAGATGTAGGTCCGGTTATTGATCAAAAAGCACTAGGTGCATTAAATGCTCACAGTGAGTATATGAAAACCAATGGCAAATTATTGTATCAATGTGAAGTCTCAGAGGAAGTAGCAGGTAATGAACACTTCTTCTTTGCGCCGCGTTTATATGAAATCAGTGATATTAGTGTTTTAAAACAAGAAGTATTTGGCCCTTGTGTTCACGTGGTGCGTTTTAAAGGCAGTGAAATAGAGCAAGTTGTTGATAAAATTAACAGTACTGGTTTTGGTTTAACGATGGGTATTCATACGCGTATTGAACACCGCGCCTTTGATTTAGCTAAACTATCACGTGCGGGTAATGTTTATATCAATCGTAATATGATTGGCGCGGTAGTTGGTGTGCAACCTTTTGGTGGTCGTGGCCTTTCTGGTACTGGCCCTAAAGCCGGTGGTCCGAATTATTTAACACGATTAGTGAAAGAAAAAGCCACGGCAGATGCTGAGCAGTTTAACTTGCAACCTTCACATTTAGAGGCATTAGAATGTGATGAAAAGTCACGCTCTGAAGCAATAACAATGATGAACAATGCTAATAACGCAGAGAAAAACTGGCGCTTAGCTGACCTAAATACACGTATTTCTAGTGTGCGTCAGTTGCTAGCGAAAATTGCTCACGTTGATATTGTTGACGACTTAGCTGATGATTTAAGCCTTACGTTAACGGCAGCTCGTTCGCAATTAATTGATATTGAAAAACGTTTGAAAAAACCGAAAGTATTACCTGGACCGACAGGAGAATCTAATATTATTTACCTAGAAAACCGCGGTAATGTTATTTCTTTTGTTGATAAAAACTCAACTTTTCACTTTTGGGTACTGTCAATTGTGACAGCATTAGCAACAGGTAATACCGTTGTTACTGTGGTTTCTGACTTATTCTATGATGAAGCGTTGGCATTTAGAGATAAGTTTATTGCTACCGGCGAAGATAAAAATGTCTTCCAAGTAGCAAGACTACGTCACTTATCAACTATGTTGGCACATCCAAAGTTATCGGGTGTTGTTGTTGATAGTCACTGTGATCGTAAGCACTACATCAGTGAAAAATTAGCTCAACGTCAAGGTGCGATATTGCCAGTGATCAGCTCTGAATATATGGACAACTTAATTCAACGTTTATTAACCGAAAAAACCATTAGTATTGATACGACAGCATCAGGTGGTAACGCGTCTCTAATGAACCTAACTGAAGAAAGTTAGTATTTATAAATCTAATGTGTATAAATTTTAGATTTCCATAAAGGTTGTTCAATATTTATGGATTAATAAAAGAAGGGGTAATGCCTAGCTACTAAATAATAGTGACTTTGATACCGTTATTTAAATAATAAGATATAAAATAGATGATTTTTATTACGACACTTTATCTCAGTAAATATAAAGGTAGCATAAACAATTGAATTATGTAAAGTTAACGTTAATAGCTTAATTGAGGTGCCTATGTTTTTTGTACAAAAATTGTCATTTAAAAATAAATTGATTTTGCTCATATTACTGCCATTGCTATCAACACTATATTTTAGTACCGAACGATTGTTTAACTTACATTTAAAACAAAAACATTTTTCATATACTCAAGAATTAATTGTCTTAACTATAGCTAATAATGCGTTAGTTCATGAGTTGCAGAAAGAACGTGGAGCAACGGCGGTTTATATTGGAAGTAAAGGAAAGAAATTTTTAAAGGAAGTTAGAGAACAACGTAAATTAACCGATAAAGCTAATGTGATTTTACAACAAAAAATTTCTGATTTTGAATCAACAAATGAAGATGTTACTAGTGTAATCTCAACGATTAAGCTAGGACTACTTGATCTAGCGTCAATTCGAAGCAATTCAGACTCATTATCAATTCCTTTGAGCCAAGCAATAGGCTATTACACTGAGCAAAATAAAAAGATGCTAGATTTGGCAAACTTTTTTTCTACAATTAGCCCGACTGAAATTATCAATAATGCTATCGCGTATTATAATTTTTTAGAAGCAAAAGAACGAGCAGGGATAGAGCGAGCAGTAGTAAGTGGCGGTTTTGCTAGTGATAATTTTATGCCTCAAGCTTTTCAAAAATTCATTTCTCTTGTTGCAATACAAAACTATTATTTGGAGCAATTTCGTAAAAAGAGCTCTTCTGAAATGATTAATTTTTATGAGCGCTCATTAAATAATAGTGCTGTAAAAGAAGTTGACCGTATGAGGAATATCGTAAAGAGTACCGGCGGTATTGGGCCTTTTAGCGTTGATGCTGGACTATGGTTTAAAAATGCGACAACTAGAATCAATTTATTAAAAGAGACTGAAGACAGAATTGCCATAGAGTTTGCTAATAAAATAAGTGCTCAACTTAAGGATGTTAAGACTGCAGTCACTATAGATATTATTGTAATAATTTTAGCATTTTTATCAACTATTTTTATAGCATATCAAATTTTAACCAATTTGTTTAAGCAATTAAGCAATATATCAAATACTATGGAAAAAGTGAGTAGCTCAAATGATTTAACAGTTCGTGCTCATGTTTATAGCTCTGACGAATTAGGAAACTTGGCGAGTAAGCTAAATAAAGCACTAGTTACATTTTCAAATGCTATTGTTGAAATAAAAGGTAGTAGTACTTCTCTTGCTAGTTTCGCCTCACAATCTTTATCTATTGTTAGTGATAATGTCAAAAGGTCGCAACTGCAAAGAGATGAAACTACTCAAATAGCTACCGCAATAGAAGAGATGTCAGCAACAGTCCAGGAAGTGTCTCGTAATAGTAATCAAGCAATGTCATCTACACATCAAATTAATAATAAAACGATTGAAAGCCAGACAATTATTAGTAATTCATTGAAGTCAATTAGTAAACTTGTTCAAGAGGTTAATCAAATAAGCTCAATGATCTCTGGTTTGCATACAACAGCATCCAATATATCGAATGTTATTGATGTAATTAAGGGAATTGCAGATCAAACCAACTTACTTGCATTAAATGCTGCTATTGAGGCTGCTAGAGCTGGTGAACAAGGCCGAGGCTTTGCTGTTGTTGCTGATGAAGTTCGAACATTAGCTCAGCGAACACAACACTCTACAGTTGAAATTGAAGCGATCATTAATCAATTACAAAGTGAAAGTAATAATGCCAATGCAATGCTTATCGGAACGCAAAAACGTGCTGATGAAAGCATTGACGGAGCACACTTAATTGAAGAGTCACTTGAAAATATTGTTGCCTCTATATCAGATATTAACCTAATGATAGAGCAAATAGCTACATCAGCAGAAGAGCAAGTTAGTGTCGCAGAAGAAATAAGTCAAAATGTTAATGAAGTTGATAGAAAGTCAACCGAAATAACCGCTGGAGCTGAAAAAGTATCTCAAGCAGCAACAGAGCAAGTGAATATTGCAAATAACCTAGAAAACTTATCTGGCAAATTTGTCTTATAAAATTTAGCGTTTTTCTCTTTGATAAAAGAGCCCTGCTTATCAATTAAAATAAAGAGGTAATTCTTTGGGTTTATAATAACTTCTAGTTATTATAAACCCATAATAGGACTTTTAAACTTATGTGTTAGGTATCATATGTAAAACTTGTAAAACCCTGTGGAACTACCGGAAACGCTTTGCCGTTATCAGAAGAAAGTAGTTATCATTCATACTGTCAATTTCTCAATCGAGGGTTAATTTCGAGTCAACAATGAGTTGCAGTAACAGAGAAGGAACGGCCCATAGAACTTAGCAATTTGATATGCAACCATTCGAAAAAGTTGAAAAAGATGCAACCGAAGGCGATTGGGGCTAATTATTTTTTAAACAGAATGGCAATGAAGCTTGTAGTAAGGTAGGAACGGATCATCCTGACTTGTTAGGCTCCTAATACACACTTTACGGGGCAGCAGGTGCATCTATCAACAGACGTTTTTGACACATACTTAAACTGTGTGATTCATAGACATCCTTTCTATAATTGGCTGTCATGAACGATGAAATTCAGCAAAGATTAAAGTGGATAAAACTTTATCAAGAAACTAACAATGCAGGCTTAGTTTGTCTTCGTTGTGGAATATCTAGACCAACACTAAGGAAGTGGTGGTCTAGGTTTCAAAAACACGGTGTAGATGGGCTGAAAAGCTTAAGCAAAAAGCCACATAGCTCACCAAATCAAAAAATCACTCCACAAATCGAATCTCAAATTCTTACTTTAAGAAAATCTAGAAACCTAGGTGCTAGACGAACTCAAAGTGAGTTGCTCAGGAACGAACACATTAAACTAGGGCTTGCTACTATCCATAAAGTGCTGAAAAAGCACGATGTTGAGCCAATAGTTATTTACCGTAGGAAGCCTGATTTTAAAAGGTACTCAAAGTTAATTCCTGGTGAACGAGTACAAATGGATACTTGTAAAATCGCCCCTGGCTTATATCAGTACACAGCCATTGATGGCTGCACAAGGTACCGAGTTTTAAGGCTATATCAGCGTCGTACAGCAGCTAATACCATTAACTTTATAGAATCAGTTATTGAAGAAATACCGTTTCCTATCCAGCGATTTCAGACCGACCGAGGAACAGGATTTTTTGCTGAAAAAGTACAAAAGCTCTTGATGCAATACAAAATAAAGTTTCGTCCCAACAAGCCAGCTTCATCGCACCTAAATGGTAAAGTCGAACGTTCTCAAAAAACAGATAAAGCCGAATTTTACGCCACAGTCGACTTGAAAGATGCTGATATTAATAAGCTACTTGCTGAGTGGCAGCATTATTATAATTGGGAACGACCACACAGTGCTCACAACGGAAAAACTCCTATGGATAGGTATTTTGAAGTAAGCGAGCAAACCCCGTTTACAGATGAGATAGAGGAGTTTTATCTAGCTCACAATGAGCGGATTCAGCTATCCAATTACAAGCGTGATTTGGAGATCGCTAAATTGAAACGATCTCTATGAATCACACACTTAAACAATTTTGAAAAAATATTTATTATAAGCCCTTAAGTGTAATACATAACGAATATAGTTAGCAGATGTCTATTCATTTATTTTATCAACCAGTAGTTGAATGTGAACATGACACTCTCCACATCGAGGAAATGTATCATTATATTGCATTATCTCAGCATACTCTTCTTCACCATCATAAATCGCCTCTTCAATATTGTTGATATACAGGTCACTACATGTACATACAAGGGTGGGGTCTTGTAATTTTCTATTTTCATCCATAAACTTTATTCCTATTCGATATAACTTCGCGTACGGTATATAGGCTGATTTTTGTGTTTATTATATGTTATTTAGGTATTTACACTTTAAACCTCACTATTAACAATTGATTTCAAACATCATTGGTAAAGCTAACTGAATGTATACAAAGAATAAAGCCATACATATATATGCATGGCTTTACCAGTTATTACATTTTTATTGGCCACCACAACCGCCGCAACAAACACCGTCTTCTCCATGAACTGGTTTTTTACTTGATTTTTCTTGTTCAACCTCCTTATTTTTTTCTGAGAGAGTTGAGTTTTCTTGTTCAATACCTGATTCGTTTTGATTTCTTGCTACGTTAAAAAAATTAAACATAATGTATCCTCTATTTTATAAAGTTAATTTAAGTTTGCTGTTGTTAAATAAGTTAAAAATTCATGCTAACCGCTACGACCATCGGTGCGCGCTTTTATTAAAATTGGGGTGTAATAAATTAAAAATATACTGAAACCCAATATCCAACCAATTCCTGAAAATAGATAACCTAAAGCTTGTAAATTAAGGAGTGGTAAAATAAAGCGCAATAGCGTTGCAATCAGCAGAGCCATGAATGATAAGTTAATCCAGATGTTACTTTGTAATGCTCTTGCGGTATGACCTAAAGAAACGCGTGACATCATTGATAAAATCATAGTCCCTATTGTGCCAAGTGTTATAATATGAAGTGCAGAAGAAAAACTGATGGCTTCAAAATAGTAGCTTAAGCATATACTTACATAGCCGATACCCATATTTATATAGGCGAAATGTAGTGACCATAGCAGTGGTGTTTTCAGCGTCGCTATAGTATGCCAGTTAGCAATACGAATAATTTGGCAGATGCCAGTTATTATAAATAGCAAAGGTAATATTGATATAATATCGAACCAATAACTTAGGGCAAAGAAAATTATTGTTAAAAACATTGATATAGCCGTGATTCGTTCAAGCATGATGTTGGCTTTAACTGGTGGTAAATTTAATGCACGAACAGTAAAAAATGGAATAACACGGCCACCTAAAATTGTCACAACGGCAGTTATCATAAATACTGATAAATATGATAAATGGCTCGCAAAAGTAATATCGTGTGTAATAGATGCATATAACACCGTCGTATCAAGTGCCGCTAATGTTGTGAGTATCGGTATAAAAATTAGATTCCGGCTATTATTAGATTTAATCAGCATATAGCTTAAATACCCAAGGGAAGTAACCCACCATGCCAATTCGGCAATTATACCTGCAATAAGTAATGATGGTTCATTCGTTGTAAAAGCAATACGTGCAACTAACCAAAACACCACTAAGGCCGCTAATTTCAAACCATTAATACTTCTCACGCCTGTCCACGTTTGGGCGGCGGTAAGCAAGAAACCAATAACAATACTAGCGGCAAAGCCAAAAATCATTTCGTGACCATGCCAGTTATTAACAGCAATACTTCCCTGCCAAGAAAGTTCACCATTAAGTATCGCTAACCATATGAGCAAAGAAACAACCGATAAAAGCGCAGGTAGTAAAAAAAATGGTCTAAAAGCTAAACGAAAAAAAGGTACTATGGCGAGCTCTTTTGTTTGTACTTCAGGGAGTAACATAGCTTTCCTTATTATTTAGAGTATCACTTTGGTTATTAAGCTCTTTAGTTGCCGCCATAATCGCAACTACTGCGATTTTAAATACACCTGCAAATATTATTGTCAAGATATGAGCACCAATTTGTACAGGAATACTAAAGCTATTTGCATATGGATAGCTAACAAGTAAACAAGCTACAAAAGCTATTAATGACAGCACTAATGCATAGCGGCTAAAGTTGATAACTTGATTAATGGTTTTTATTTTCTTAAACATTACTTACTCCATGAGCTCTGCTAAGGAAATATTCATACCCATTCGCTTATGTACTACAGGACTTGTCGTAGTATATAACGTAGGAATTCGGTTGTTTGCAGATAAACTTTCCGCAATTGAAAATGCCGCTAAAGCCGTTTCGTGAAAGCCACTTAATATTAACTTACGTTTGCCAGGGTAATGATTAATGTCGCCGACAGCATAAATACCTTTTTCCGAAGTCTGGTATGACTGCGTATCAACCTTTATTTGGTGCTGGTGCATCTCTAAGTTCCATTGACTTACTGGCCCCAACTTAGGCGACATACCAAAAAAAACTAATAACGAATCAAGCTCAACTTTGCGAGTAATGCCGTCTTTTGAGCTAACACTAATAGCTGATAGACGTTGTTTTTTTTCTTCAAAACCAGAGACTTGACCACATAAAAATTGCATCTTTTGTTGTTCACATAATGACATCATTTTATCTACGCTGCTTGTCGCCGCTTTAAACTTCATGCTGCGATGAATGAGTAATACACTTGCTGCTGTCTTTTGTAATGTCAGTGCCCAGTCTAAAGCCGCGTCACCACCACCGAGTACCACGAGATGTTTGTTGCTAAACTGGGATAAGCTACTAATGCGATAAAATAATTGGTTATTTTCAAATTTTTCTATTTTTGGAATTTTTAGTTTTACCGGGCTAAATGCGCCGTTGCCTGCTGCAATAATAATAGCTTTAGCATGTATAACAGTACATTTGTTTGTTGTTACGGTAAAAGATGTATCTGTATGCTTTTTGATATCATCAATACGTTCGCCAAGAATAAACATAGGGTCAAAGGCCTGTGCCTGCTTCCATAAGTTGTCAATAACTTCTTTTGCAGTTGCATTAGGTAGTGCAGGAATATCATAAATGGGCTTATCAGGATAAAGCTCTGTGCATTGGCCGCCAATCTCGGTCAAGCTATCTACTACTATCGACTTTAGGCCTTGTAAGCCAAGTTCAAATACTTGGAAAATTCCAACGGGACCGGCTCCTATAATAACTACATCGGTTGTTAATGTTCGCATCTTGCATCTACCTCCAAATATTCAATGATGTCAAAATTGAAATTAATGACTTATAACTCATATAATACAGAATACGTGCCAATAAATTTTATTTGTTTAAAATCAGGTTCTTACATGTTGTTTTATGTTTTTATAAATAAAAACAAGTCAAATTGACTTGATTTTTTTGTGGGAAATGTTCTTTTGCTGTCTTTTTGACTCTTTTTTTTATTGGGCAGGAAAAAAACAAATAATATTTAGCTTTATTTCATAATTCAATCTAGAAAAATAAATAAACAATTGATTTTTATGGCTTTAGTTAATTGTTGGTAAAGAAGGGGAAATATCACTTACTTTTATCGTGTCATATTGACACTGATGTGTTTTGTTTTATACGATGCCAAGGCGTTTTGCTAAGCGGTGTAAATTAGCACGATCCATTTTCAATTCTCTTGCCGCTTTTGCCCAGGTATTACCATGTAGCACTAGGGATTCCTTAATTACTTTTCGTTGAAAGTCGGCTATGATTTCATTAAATGATTTACTGTTGGTGATAGTTTTAATTGTCGATTGCTCATTAACACCAGAAGAAAGGCTAGTTATCTCCAAGCTTAAGTGTTCAGGGTCTATAACGTTTTTATTATTACTAGCACCATTAACCGCACGTAATGCTGCTCGCATTAATACATGTTGCAGTTCCCTTACATTTCCTGGCCAATCGTATTGCATGAGCAAATGCATGGAGCCCTTACTTATGCGTACATGATTAGAACCCAGTTTCCCCTTAATATTACTTAAAATAAAGTTACCTAGCTGTGGAATGTCATCTATGCGCTCTCTAAGAGGTGGGATGTTTAAAGGAAAAACACTTAACCGATGATATAAGTCCTCGCGAAAACGACCTTGTTTAACTTCTTTTAATAAATTTCGATTAGTTGCCGCGATTACTCTTACATCAACATAGATATTTTTATCAACCCCTACACGCTGAATTTCACCTTCTTGTAACGCTCTAAGCAATTTTGCTTGTGCATTCAAAGTTAATTCACCTACTTCATCAAGAAATAAGGTACCGTGATTGGCAAGTTCAAATTTTCCTATGCGTTCTTTATTTGCTCCAGTAAAAGCGCCTTTCGCATGTCCAAAAAGCTCACTTTCAATAATGTTTTCAGAGAGCGCGGCACAGTTTATTTGTATTAATGCCTTGTGCTTTCTTAGAGATTCAGCGTGAACGGTGCGTGCTACGACTTCTTTACCTACCCCCGTTTCACCTGTAATGAGTACGGTTAACTCTGACTGAGCGACAACCTGTATTTCACTTTTAAGCTCAAGCATGTTAGCACTTTCGCCAATAAAGTTAGAGCCCTTCGAATTGCGCGCTTCTTTTACTAATTCATTTGCTAAACGGAGACTTTGTTCGTTCTGTTGCTCTAAGCGAGCAATTAATTTCGCATTTCGAATTGTGGCTGCAGCAAGTGCTGCTATTGTGGCAATAGTGATATCATCAATATTATGAAAAGCTCCGACCTGTAGTGCATCTAATGTTAATACGCCAACTAGGTTTTCTTCCACGTATAAACAACACCCCATACAATCATGGACATCTAGCGTTCGTTTTGGATCCATAGCAAGTAGGCCATCATAAGGATCTGGATAACTGGAATCGGCATCAAAACGTATGGGCTTTTGAGAAGAAAGAATGGCTTTTAGGCGAGGATGTTTTTGAGGATTAAAGCGCACATTAAGCACTTCAGGAGACAAACCATCGATTGCTACAGGAACGAGGTCCTCTCCATCTAGCTCAAGTAATGCAACGGCATCACAAGGCATAACTTCATTAATAGCTTGTATTAAGCGTTTATAATGTGCTTTTTGAGGTAAGCTTAAACTTAGATCTAGTGCGATTTTTAATAAGGTTTTCTCTAACAAAATAAATATCCATGCTAAGTAATGATTAAAAGCATCAAGCTAAAATAAAAGCTATTAGGTATCTGTGCCGATATGAACAACATCTATATTACTATTCTTGCGTTGCAAAGCTTTTCGCATCATAAATTTATTCTTTACCAAATCGGCTAAGCAATATTTTTCTAATGTTTTCATATAAGAATCCAGCGCTTCAGAAAATACATTACCTAATTGACATGGGCCAGTAATAACACATTGATTAGTAGAACTATTAAAACATTCAACTATGTGAAAATCCTCTTCAGCTCTTGACACAACATGTCCAATATTAATATTTTTAGCATCTCTTGCTAATTTAATTCCACCGTTTCTGCCACGAATCGAAGCGACAAAACCTGATTTAACTAAGTTATGTACAACTTTAGTTAAATGATTCTTAGATATCCCGTAACTTGTGGCTATTTCTTCTATCCGAACCAGCTTTTCGGTATAAAGGGCCAAATACATTAATACGCGAATAGAGTAGTCGGTATGAACACTTTGTCTCATTATATAGTACTGCTAAATGTTTTAATTATAAAAGTTTAACATTTTGAAATGGCCTTTAATATTGACGATAACGTGCAATGTGACAAAGTTTGATGTAAATCAAAGGTCATTAAAATGTCAGTTATACCCTATCTGTTTTTGCTTTTAATTCTGATGCTTTTGAAGATGGAGCAGGCGCTGCGTAGGTGTTATAAGCTAGCGCAACAAAGACGGCACCGCCAATAATATTACCAATAGTAACAAAAGTAAGATTGTAAGCAATATCAGATAAACTTACGACACCATCGGGGCTAAAATAGACGATTGATAATAGAGTCATATTGGCCACACTATGCTCGAAACCGCTGGCAATAAAAACAAATAAGCACCAAAAAATAACAACTAATCGAGCAACATCACTATCAACTTTTTTACTCATCCAAATGGCTAAACAAACTAACCAATTACATAATGCACCTTTAGCAAGCAGCTGTATTGGTGTCGCATTAATTTTTTTTAATGCAACTTGTGCAATTAATTCTTGATGAGAAAACAAGTAGCCCTTGGCTAAAACGTAAACCCCTACAAGCACTAATGCACCACAAAGGTTTCCTAACCAACTCATCGTCCAAGTTGATAACAATTGCTGTGAATTGACGGTTTTTTTCGTCATTCCTATTGTCATATACATGGTATAGCCAGTAAATAATTCAGCTCCAGCTATCACTACCAGTGTTAGTGCAATCGCAAAAGTTGCGCCTAAAACTAATGACTGCACTTCAGGAGGCAGCGGGCTAGCAACGGTAAAAATGAAAATAATACCTATACCCACATATGCACCTGCAAGCATACTACCAATAAAAAAACTCAACGGAGAGCGGTGTAACATTTGCGCTTTTAAACGAGCAAATTCAGCAAAAACGTTAATATTATTTTGCATGTATATATTCCTGCTTTAAATTTTGTGTGGACTCTTTATGCTGACCAAAAATAACCCTTGCAGCTGGCCATAAAGAGAATAAAATAGCAAGTATGAGAAATGCTTTTCCTACAAGTGCTTGCTCCGAATATAAATAGTTAATACATAATCTTTCTTTAGCGGTCATAAATAGCCATGCCATACGAAATAGCGTGGCAATAAACTCAATTCTAAAAAAATTGAGGGTAATGTATGATGATTTATTTAAAGACCACGCCAATGGTAAACCACATAAAAAAGTTAGTGAAAAGACTTTAAATAAATAGAAGCTTTGCTCTTGAATTGAAGCATCTAAAAAACGAGGGAACATCCAATATATAAAAAGCAAGCTAGCCAATAACATCAAAGGAATACCCGATTGATTCCATTTTTTAATCAATGCCGGTTCAGGTAATAAAAAGCGGCCAATAAAGTAACCAAAAGCAATTAACCCCGGAATGGCTATAAAAAGGTGTGCTATTAACGATTGCTGTAAAAATGGAATCATGAATGTTGAAAAAAACAACCAGCCAATGAGTAAAAATCCATTACGATACTTATTCGATAGTTGACGTAATTGCAAGATTCAGTTCCTCGTCGTTTTGCCAATCAGTTACTTTAACTAAATAACCATCGTCATTAGCGATATGAACGGCTGAGTTATGGATGAATCCGCCATATAGGTCATCAATGACAACAACACCAAATTCATTAAGTATTGTCTGTAGTTGCTCTTGTGATTTAGGCACAAACATATACCATTGCTCAGATGTAGTTGTATATCGCTGCTGATATGCTTTTATAGCCGCGGCATTATCGTATAATAAGTCAAAGCTTACACTGACTAATACAACATTTTTTAGCTTATTATCTTTGATTAGTTTACGCTGTAATTGTGCGTAAGAGCTACCCAACAATGTACACACCGTTGGGCAACGGGTATAAATAAAATCAATTAACAGTGTTTTGCCCCGTAAGTCAGAAAAACTAATTTGTTCATCATTGACATCAATAAGCTGATAATCCGATAATTTTATTGGCTGTTCTTCAATATCATGTCTACGGGCACTCTCAGCAGTAAATGCCTGAAAATTATCTGTTTGCAGATATATCAAAATAATACCTGCGCATAGAAAAAAAACGGTTAAAAGTAAATCACGCATCGGCAGTTAAGCTTGCCTTGTTAATACGTAAAATAATTTTTGTTAAGAAAAATAATGTTCCTAACACCACCATAGTCGCCCCAACAGCAGCAATTTGGCTCATAGGGATCCATTCAGCATAGTGTGCCGCCCAACGTCTAGGTACACTATCTTTACCGCTAAGTAGGAATGTGCCTATTAGTACAAGTGAACCATAAAGGTAGGAAGAGAAAAATATTTCATCTAAATAACGGGTATTTCTCTCGTTTTTGGTTTGTGTAATAAACAATGAGAAGGCAAACAACATAGGTAATAAACCAAGCAATAAGTAAAAATGAAAATGCCCAGGTACCCACATAGTGTTATGCATAACTACGTTAACCGAAATAGTTGCATCAATAATTGCTGGAATGGTACCGGCAACCCAACCAAACATAGATAAAAACAATAATCTAGAAATTAGATCCCACTTAATACCTGAACGATGTACTAAAGTTACAGCACCATAGGCAGTTACCAGTAAAACAGGGAAACCATTCATATATGAGCAAATTTGTCCGATAACTAAAGCCCATTTTGGCATTGCAAAGTCCATTAATAAATGATGTGGATAAACCATCATCACCATGAAAGTTGAAAAGAACCAAGCTGTAATGAAAAGCTTATTGATTTTCCACGGACGATTTGTATATTTAGGTAATAATTCATATACCGCAATAACGGCCATATATATTGAGGCATTAATAAATACGTGGCCAAAGAAATAAGTTAAGTTTTTTGCAAGTAAAGGGTCAACCAATATATCTTCTGGAAAGTATAGATTTAGTAAACAAATAACTAATATTACTGCGCCTGCTATAATACCTAATGTATTAATAATCAGTACCATTGTACTAGCAATAACCGCTGGAGGATGTTCTTCATTTAACGCTTTACCGCCAAATAAATATTGTAATCCCATAGCATTGTATAGATTTGAATAGCGTTTTAATATTGCTCGCGTAACATCTAAATAAAATAGTAAAAATCCAACCCCAATAACTAATAATCCACCAAGAAATAGTGCTGCGGCATGATGAGACCATACACCCATTGATTTTGCGGGTAAGGGGTATAAAAAGGTCCACGCTGCAGCAAAATCACCTAAAAATATAGAACCTAAGATCATTAATACACCAACAAGGAATAAACCAAAATTGATCAAAAAGATATTGGTACTCAAATCAACATAGCGACGCAAAAAATACCACATAATGGCTGAAGAAAATAATCCAGCAATGCCGACCATGCCAGCACCATGTACTGTTAACAATTGGTAAAAAATATTAGGAGCAACTTCTATTAAGGCACCTTGCGTATAGCGCATAGTAGCGCCGGCTAGCATCATTAGAAAGAGTACAAGTAATGATGCAACAACATAGAATCTTAGTGCATTTAAAGATTTAGGAGATGTTTCTGGTAAACTGATTTTTTTTAAGTCCATCATTTATTCCTTAGCCGGTAATACGGTTAATGTTGCGACCATATTGTGATGAGCAATACCACAAAACTCTAAACATAGTAATTTATATGTGCCTGGCTTTTTAAAGGTATGTACTAAACGGTTAGTATACTGAGGCATTGCTTGTCCTTGAGTATGCATAACCAAATCTTCATCATAAATACCAAACCCATGATTAACATCACCTGAGTCGATCATAAATTCCACAGGTTCATTAGCATAAACTTCTGTTTTATCTAATACCCAATACCACTGATATCCTTTAACTTTAATACTCTGTGTTATTGATTTATCACTTATCTGGTTTGCTATTGGAAATTCAAATAAAGTGCCTACAGCAACAGCAAATCCCATTAAAATCAGAAAAGTAAATAACTTTGGTCGATAACCATATAGTTTTTCTTTGATCGGCTTAAACTCTCTACGTTTATTTGAAGCTAAATAAACGTATACAAATACAGCTGCTAAAACAGCTATAAAAAACACTGAAACAAATAAAATTAATTCATGTTTCATAATCACTCCCACCCTTGGCATAATTTAATATGCTTTTAATAAGTGCTTTAAAGCACATATTGACATTTTCTGCTCAAATAGATGTTTCATTTACATTTGGAAACATGTATATTATTTACATCTTTAAAGTGAAAGGCAAGCAGAAGATAAAATTATTTTAGCATCTTCTCATTTTTCTTCTAAGATGAAGGTGTGTGTTGTCAATATTTTAATAATAAATTTATAGAGTTAGCTTTAATAAAGGCTAATTATCGACGCATAAAAATTAAACATATATGACACATGCGCTATTTAAGCGACATTAATAACAGTAGGATAATTTATGGATTTCACAATCACATTTTTTATTGCGTTATGTTTTGTACTATCAATTACCGCTTTATTTGCATTTATTTGGTCACTAGGCAATGACAGCAAATCGATATTACAAGGTGATGGCAATATTATATTTGACGATCAAGAGCTAGGAAAATCTGAAGAACCCTCCATTGATGGCCCTTTACCTTTAGCACTTGGTAAAGATACTAATGTAGAGACGGTAAACTATCGCAGTGGTACCGAAGATGAGGTCAATACGCGAGTATCGATTGATACATCATCAAAATTACCTGTTGTCATGTTTCTAACCTCAGCCTTATTTTGGTTGATATTAGGCTCTTTGGCGGGCGTTTTAGTTTCTCTTAAATTTCACCTTCCCGATCTTTTGGTTAATAACATCGAATTAACCTTTGGTCGTATTAGGCCTGTACATCTTAATGCAGTCGTTTATGGGTGGGGAGCCATGGCTGGTGTTGGTGTCGTGCTCTGGTTGTTACCTAGATTACTTAAAACAGAATTAGTTGGAGGGCGCTATGCAGCAAGCTCCTGTATCCTTTGGAATATTGCTTTATTAATTGGAGCCTATCAAATTGTAACAGGGCATACGCAAGGAATGGAGTTTTTAGAAGTGCCTTGGCATACTGATATTCTTATTATATTTGCGGGTGCTATGGTAGCTGTGCCACTATTTTTGACCCTGGCACAACGAAAAGCCGAACATCTGTATGTTTCCGGTTGGTATTTTAGTGCCGCATTAATTTGGTTTCCCGTAATATTTTTTATTGGTAACGTACCAGGGATCTTTACCGGTGCTGAACAAGCCATTGTTAACTGGTGGTTTGGTCATAATATCTTAGGTCTTTGGGTAACGCCAATTGCTGTTGGTTGTGCATATTATTTTATCCCTAAAGTACTCGGCGTTTCTGTTTATTCATATCGTCTTTCTCTTATTGGGTTTTGGGCACTAGCACTATTCTATAGTCAAGTAGGTATACATCATTTACTAGGTGGTCCTGTCCCTATGTGGTTACAAACAATATCGATTGTGCAAAGTGTTATGATGTTGATCCCTATCACGGCATTTTTGATTAATATGTACTCAATACTAAAAGGCCGTTGGTCTGTTGTTAAGTACTCTCCAACATTACGGTTTATATTAATCGGTGGAGCAATGTATGCTGGAGCCTCTATTCAAGGAACCTTTGAAGCTATTCGTAGTGTTAATTACCTTGTTCATTTTACTCATTACACTGTGGCACACGCTCACCTTGGTTTATATGCATTTTTTACCATGATTATGTTTGGTGCAATGTACTTTGTTTTACCCCGTGTAACACAATCAGAATGGCCTTATCCTAAGCTTATTTCTTGGCATTTTTGGCTATCACTTTTAGGCATTACGTTATACTTTGTTGCTCTTACTATTGCAGGTATCAAGCAAGGTTTTGCCTTAGCAGATCCAACAATACCTTTCATAGAATCAATGAAAGTAACAATACCATATCTTGAATTACGCAGTGTTGCAGGTGTCATGATGACTATCAGCCATATCATTTTTGCTTGGCACTTTTTAGCTATTGTTCGACAAAAACAGAACAATACTAATGAAAAGCCGGCAGCATTAAACCTTAAAGAGGCATAAGAAATGAATAAAGTGATCGCAATATTGTCTGGCGCATTAACCATTGTACTTTTTGCTTTTGTCATTATTGTTATGATGCCGACGATGCAAGCAAAAAACAATAAGCCAGATCCAAACATAAAGCCTTACAATGCATCAGAAACGCGCGGTAGAGAAATGTATGTTTCACTTGGGTGCTTGCATTGTCATACTCAGCAGGTTAGAGACTCTATTTGGTCTACAGATGAAGCGCGAGGGTGGGGACGTCCTTCTGTTTCAACGGATTATCAATACGATACACCACACCAATTAGGCACGATGAGAACAGGCCCTGATTTAATGAATATTGGTGTAAGGCAGCCTAGTGATACTTGGCACTTGATGCACTTATACCAACCGAGATCTGTAGTGCCCGAAAGTATTATGCCAGCTTATCCTTTTTTGTTTAAAGAAGTGGATAAAGCTAAAAAAGGGGATGTGGTTATTACAATGCCACCTCAATTTAAAAGTGAAAAAGTTATCGTTGCTAAACAAGAAGCTATTGATCTAACTAACTACATGAAAGCACTTAAGCGTAACCATCCAGCACCTAAATAATGCAAATGTAGTGAATTAAAACAAGCTGTAGTTATAGAAATAAGAGAGTTAAATATGAAAAGTCAACTAAGAGAAAAAAGTGATCCGCATGAGCTTAATAACCCCATTCCATTTTCAGTTTCTGCGATTATACTTGGACTAACGTTATGGGCTGTTTCCTATATTTTTTGGACCAGTCATGCGGTAGAAGAAGCCAATGAAGCGAAACAATACTCACAAACTAGTCAAACGACCAGCACAGTTATAGAGTCAGCAACGAATAACACTGCTAGCTCAATAGAAAAAAAATCAACAGGAAAAGCTGATGGTAAAGCAATTTACAGCGCAAACTGCTCTTCATGCCATCAATCCACGGGTAAAGGGTTAGCTGGTGTTTTCCCTCCACTTGATGGCTCGAAATGGGTCACAACAAGTAACCAAGACTTACCAATTCAAATTATTGCTAAAGGCTTAATGGGTAAAGTAACTGTTGCTGGCACTGATTATAACGGAGTAATGCCTGCTTTTGGACAAACACTATCTAACGCAGAATTGGCGGCCGTAGTAACATACTTACGTACGACTTGGTCAAATAAAGCAACGGAAGTAACCGTTCAAGATATTGATGCTTCACTAGCAAAGCATAGTAACCAATCATCCCCTTGGGACGGAGAAGCACAGTTAGTTGAAGTTATGGGAGCTGCTCAGTAATGACAACAGCACTTAATAACCCTTCATTGGCTGGGCATACCGAACATGCTCATCCCAAAATATCCAAATCTGTTTATTGGGTTGAAGGGTTATTTTGTGGTAACTGTGCAACTGCTTTAGAGCATAAGATATCATCATTAAGCAAGGTGGCTTCAGCGACGGTAAACTTTACCTATAGTTATATGGTGGTCGATTATACAGGTGAAGGCAATACACTTGAAAACATAGAAAAAACAGTAAAAAGTATTGGCTATAATATAACAAGTGCGAGCCTTGATGTTCGTCAAAAACGATTGATTCAACAAAAAAAAAGTGCATATAGTACACTATTTTTTGCTTTTATTTTTTCAATGTGGTCTATGTTAAGTGCAATAGTAACTTACGTTCACGGCCCTAATGAATTAGATAAGCAAGTCCTCAATTTATTAAATATTTCTTCCGGAATTTTTTCGATCCCCGTTGTATTTGCTGCAGGGTTTCACTTCCATAAAATGGCTTGGTATGCCCTTAAGGTCCGACTCTTTAGTTTAGATTTACTGATATCAACATCAGCATTGTCTGCCTTTTTTGTATCTTGCTATTTTCTTTGGTGGCAAATAGATGTTGTATACTTCGATACTGCCTGTATGTTGATACTATTACATTTGTTCGGGCGTACTCTCGATTTAAATACCAAAGCAAAAGCGATGGCGTGTTTAAAAGAAGAAGTTGAACTTAGCAAAAGTTCATCAATTTTACGTGAAAAAAGTGATGCTAACCTAGAAAAAATTTCTGTTAATGCCATCGCTATTGGCGATATTCTAGTTGTGCATTTAGGGGAAATTATTCCTGTTGATTGTGAGCTACTCTCTGAATTTTCGCTATGTGATAATAGTATTTTTACCGGAGAGTCGATACCTGCTCAATATTCTAAACATAGCGAATTATCAGCAGGTTTTATTAATTTGGGGCAAACCATCAGGGTGCGTGCAAAGTGCGCAACTGGACACTCAAATTCAGATCACCAACTGACAAGCATTTTGATGAAAAAAGCTAAAGAAGTTAGCAACAGTGTAAAAATAAACCAGTTATCATCATTATTATCTAAACTGATTTTTTTCTCTGCACTTGTAGCAGGTATTTATGTTTTCTCTACGACTGCAGATTTACGATTAGCATTTGAGCGCACGTTATGTGTATTAGTTATTGCTTGTCCTTGCAGCTTAACTATTGCCGCTCCCTTAGCATCATTGATACTAAATCAGCAAAGTATCAAAAAGAAATTGGTGATCAATAATTATGCTATGTTTGCAGCGAGCCGAAAACTATCCGCACTTTATTTTGACAAAACAGGGACGTTAACTAATGGACATCCTTCATTAGTTAAAATGAAAATCATGAATAAAGATTGGGCGCTTGAAGAAACCCTTCAACATGCCTATCAATGCGTGTATTACAGTGGTCATATCTATAGCCACTTAATTAGACAATATTTATCAGGGTATATTGCCCCTAAACGCGAATCAGGAATATATGAAGAAACGTTAGGTAGTGGCATACAATGGAAAAGTGATAATTCTCAAGTATGTATCGCGTTAGGATCAAAAAAATGGTTTACCGAACAAAACATTGACATCAATGTGGATGAATATAATACAACAAGCTATTTGGTCATTAACAAGGTAGTTGTAGCATCCTTTGAGTTTGAAGATAGTATCAAAAGTTCAGCAAAAACAACAATTAACGGTTTAGCAAATAGCATACCTTATATTGGCATGTTAAGTGGCGATAATCGGCATATTTGTAGCTCGGTCGCACAACAATTGGACCTAAATGAGAATAATGTTTTTAGTGCTATGTCACCGCCACAGAAACAACAACAAATTATTGAAAAACAAAAAAAACAGCAAGTAGTTGGTTTTATTGGCGATGGCTTAAACGATAATCTTGCATTAACGCAAGCAAATTTAGGTATAGCAACAAAAAATGCAAATTCGCTGACTAAAATGAGCGCAACCGTTTGTTTACTTAGTGATAATTTAAACACGCTAAAGTACTTACAGCCGCTTGCAGAACTCTACGATAAACTGATGAAATATAATCTGGCATATGCTGTAGCATATAACTTGATTGCGATTCCTGTCGCATTATTCGGCAATATATCACCACTATTAGCCATAAGCGCCATGGTAGCGAGCTCTTTTTCAGTCTCTATCAATAGCTACTTATTTAGTAAAAAAATGGAACAATTATGAAGATCACAACAAATTCGTCGTTAAATTGGCTTATCGTTTTAGCCGTATTACTTTTGGCATCATTATTCATTATAAAATCAACGCAAAATGTTGAAACATCAACCCTACTATCGCCAGATAATAATCAATTAAAACTTAATGGCTTTTTATTACCAAAACCGTTATCACTTGCTAATGTTGAATTTTCCTCAACGAATGCATCATTTGTATCTACTGATAACTTTGAAAATCAATGGACACTGCTAGCACTTGGCTATACCCAATGTCCTGATATATGTCCAACAACGTTATTAAAGCTTGATCATGTTCTAAATGACATTCCGCAAAACAAAAGGCCTCAAATAGCTTTTTTAAGTATTGATATTTCTCCAGACAAGATAGATAAATTACAAGCTTACATGAACTATTTTAATGAAAACTTTATTGGGTTGAGTGCTAAAACTGAACAACTTGATGCTTTGTTTAAAAGTTTAGGAGCAAGCTACAGTATGAAACAAAATGAAAAAGGTTCTATAGAAATAGAACATTCAAGCTCAATCTTTTTAGTTTCTCCAGATAAAAAGTATGTTGCTAACTTCCCTTACATGTTATCGGCAAAACAAATTAGTCAAGACTATTTATCATTAACGCACTAAAATAATTCGGTTTTATCATAAAGTATGCTTAACTATGAATAATAAATATAATTAGTGGTAAGGTACAATATTTTATGGCTTCACTGTTTTTAAGAATGAGACTCGTACATTGGGTCGCTATTGCTTTATTAGTTATCAATGTCATATTTTTTACTGAAAATAGTATATCACTAATTATTCAATGTTTACTTATTGTTGCTGTTATTATCCATGATATCGATGAAAAGCGTTGGGGCGTCGATATACTTAAGCAGGTTAGCCGCTATTTGGAAGGTTTTGCACAAAAAGATTTGTCAGCAACATGTGATATTAATACCAGTCTGAATTCAGAGGTAGGGCAAGTTGTTGACGTTATGGGCACCGTTAGAGAAAATATTCGTAGTGCACTCGCTCAAATAAAATCATTTTCGGAAAACAATAAAGAAAACTCACAAGTTATACAAATAGGCTGCGAACAATTGCTACAACAAATGTTAAAAAACAGAGAAATCACAAAAAGCACAGAACAACACTTATCAAGTACAAACAACTTTTCTTTACAATTAGCTGAGGTTGTTCACATTGGACAACAACAAATGTGTGATGTTAATGTACAACTATCAAATGCACTAACAGATATTGATAAACTTTGTTTTTCTATGGAAAATTATGCAGCACTAAATGGTGAGTTAAAACAACAATTAGATGTTTTAAGCACTAATGCCGTCAGCGTTAAAAGTGTGCTAGATGTTGTTGCTAGTATCGCAGAACAAACTAATTTGTTGGCACTTAATGCTGCAATTGAAGCCGCACGTGCAGGAGAACAAGGTCGGGGCTTTGCGGTTGTTGCTGATGAGGTGCGAGCACTAGCCGTACGCACACAAGATAGTGTAAAACAAATCAATTTGATAGTACAAAATATTACACATGCATCTGAGCTTGCTGGTAATAAGATGGAAAAGCAAAGTACATCGCTAAGTGATGTTGTACATTCTACCGAAAAAACGGCAAGAACGATCAAGCAATCCGAAAGTATTATCAATCAAGCAACATGCTCTGTAGAAAGTGCTGTTTCTTATACCAACAATATCAATGAATCATTAAATAATATTGAAACTGAGGTCAAGGAAATCATGAATGTAACGGAACAAAATAGTGATATTATCAATGAAATAACGGAGCAAGTAAGAGAATCAAATCAATTTGTGATCCAGGCCGATGATATGATTAATAAGTTTAAATTATAAACACTCTCAAATCGTGATACATTATAAAGCTATTTGATTATGCTTAAATTAGTCAAAATAACTGATACGGCTATTGTTCATTTAACAATAAAACATGTAGATTGTATTGATGTAATATGGAAATATTTAACATTTATATATGAATACCTTTTTAAAATATTTTTTGTCTTTTTTCATCTGTATATTTCTATCGATGGTTAACAATGATGATGCTTTTGCAAATGACAAGGTAGATCTGTCTAGTATTACAGATACCGCATTACAAAAATGCATAAAAAGTACAATCAAAAAGCACCAGTGGCGATCATTGCACGATATTGATGAGCTTAAATGTCATGGTATGAATATAAAAAATATCAAGGGGCTAAACGCGGCAATAAACTTAACCTCCTTATCTCTGTTTAATAATAAACTGACGCATGTAGATTTACGCGATTTTAGTAAGCTCGAATATTTTAATGCGGCCAATAATAAACTTACAACGATAAACCTGGCACATTTAGCCCATTTAAAAACTTTATATTTATTTAAAAATAAGCTCACGCATATCGATTTTTCTGGTCTTAAACAGTTAAAAAAAATACGTATTACAAGTAATCAATTATTCAATATTGATATCAGTGGCTTAATTTCATTAGAAAAAGCCTATTTATTTGATAATAAATTAGAAGATTTAAACGTGAGTGGTTTAACCAAACTAACATTTATAGAGTTAAGGCAAAACCCGATGCCTGATGAAGTTTACGAAAGATATGATGAAATGGAGGGCATTACAATTATCCATGATGGCAACGCTGATGATTGGAAATAAAACTTAATACCAATTGAATAAAGTATTTGCTCATTAAGTGAGAATCAAAAGGGCTATATAGGGCTTTGGCTATGGGTAATAGTTATTTTCTTAACAAAACCAAAATACATATAAACCTTTTAAAATAGCCTATAGAAATTCGCCAGGAAAACAATAACTCTACACGAGAAAAAAGTATGTTAAATATTGTATGCTAATGAAATAAACCAAGTTGATAAATCAAAATTTAATGGCGATGGAACAGAGATACCTTTATCCACACTATAGTTAGCATATACAAGTTTCGCTTCCCACTTACGGTTAAACCGTATTGCAATTTCAACGTCCATTTCACTTCCTATACTTTGGCTATTGGCATAACTTAGAAAGCGATGGTATACCGCTCGCCAGCGCACTTTTTTATGACGTCCTCTATAGGTAAAATACTGATTTCTTAAGCCTGCTTGTGATGAATAACCGCTTGCAACATCACTCCAACCTTGGAATTTATGTAAAGTACCTAAAAAGGTCTGAAAACCGCGGCGATTATCCTCACTAAATACTTCTTGGCTTAATTGAAAAATATGGCTTTTATACTGCACACTTGCTTCAAGCAAGTTATACCAGTTTTGATAGTTAACAGGATTATTATAGGCACTTTTCTGCTGAGCGAACTCAAAAGCATAACGATATTTAAGTGCATCAGGCTTTATTTCATCAGATAAACGTAAGCCATAGGTATTAGTAGACCAAAAAGGGTGATCTTTATTCTCAACCGCATAGATATAGGAGGTTATATGTAAATTATCTTCAGTTTTATATTTTAAGTTGAGCAAATGAGTATTTAATTTATGTCTGCCTAATTCACTGACTGGTCGACGTTCAACAATGCCATAACGAATATCTTCAACAGGAATCGTCGAAGTAGCGTTTTTTCCGTATATACGATGAACATTATTGGCATAAGCATATTGTATATGCCAATTCATTTGATCATTATAATCAATACTAAACGCATCAAAACTTTGTGGTGTTTGCCAATAATCTCTCGCACCTACCATACGCTCATTATCAAAAGCGATAGCTTGTCGGCCCATGTTAATTTGCCAATTTTCATCACTCGTATATTTTAAATGAGCTTTTCGCCAGTTAAAGCCTTTAGGATCAGGAACGGGAAATGTCTGTTTTTTTACAGCAACTGAGTTATAGTCTTCGTCATTAAAAGCGTGGACATAATTAGGCTCAAGTAGCAACTGCAACTTTTCTTCTTCATCTAACGTAAAACGAGATAACAACTTAATACGTGTCGTAAAAACTTTAGTTGAATCTAGCCAGTCATCATCGACCTGTTGATAGCGAGTACGCATGCTAAACTCATGCTTTCCTGGAAATGAATATGTTTGACTCTCAAATACCTTACTATAAACAGGTTGAATAAAGAGGAGTGATGTCAGTATTATTCCCCCTAATATGAGGGCATGTTGATTTTTCATGTTTAATTTTTGTTCGAATTAAATGGGTTTTGCTCAAGGCACAAGGATTGCAGCATAGTTATTCTCGACAACTGCTCCTGCTTTGTTCTAATTACCTGCATCCATGCAGGCGTATGTAAATCCTTTGTACAACTTCCGCACCTGTTCACGCTAAGTACCTAGATTCATGTAGGAAGAGCAAGGCGCTTTTAAACGGATCCGTAAGACAGCGTTTATACGTCATTTCTGCTGCGTTATCGCCAATTCGAATAGAGTAACTATGAATCATTAGCTCTCCCTTGTATAGGTGGCGTCTAAATTGCTGCAAAAACAAACAGGCAAAGCTCAACACGTCCTAGATTTTTTCCTTGAGTAAATTACTTATACATTACTTTGCCAGTCTTGTAGTCTTACACATAGCCCTCTTGAAACTATCATCTCACTTGGTTCACCAATAGCGGATCCGCCAAACTCTTCAATAGTAACAATTAGCGATTGTGAATCTTTAATTAATCGCCATTGTGCTTCTGTTAACTGTTGTTCTATCAAAGGTTTTTTTGAGGAGAGCACTCCCAAGCTGCGTGCTTCAAAATCAGTTTTTGACACGACCCAAAGCTCCAATGATTGTTCATCAGTTACTGCAGTATCATTCACGATATTAACAATCAGTTTTTTAGACTCTCCATATGTACTAGCAACGATATGAGCATCACCTCCATCTTGGGTCAAGACTGCAACATAACTTAAAGGATCGCTTTTTTCATTTATTGAAGTCAGTGTTATCGTCATCAAAACAAAAAGCACAATAGAAAATGCACCGGCATACTGAGTTAGGGGCAATGAAAACCATTCACGGATAGATACCATCAGCTTTTGCAATAAACGAGGTTTATCTGGTGCCTTTTCAGTAGTTTGTTGTTGAGGCAATTGCAACTGCTCTTCAATGATTTGCCAACTTGTTACTTTGGGTGTTAATTCAGGTGTTTGTTCGTCTAAGTGAACAAACCGAGCTTCTAGAAAAAGTATTTTTTGCTCCAGTTCACTATGGTACTGAAGCATTTTAGCTACTCTGCAGCGCACTCTCGTGGTCAATAAACCTAATACATATTGACTGGCGAGGTGTTCTATTACGTTCGTTTGCGTATAACGCTTTGGCATGCGCTCGATCATTTCGTCGACTGAAGTATTATGGGTATCTATTCGCTTAAACATAGCTGTAACCTCCCTAATCCTCGACGAATCCACGACTTTATTGTGTTGACTGGTGTACTAAAATGAGTAGAGATATCCTCTCTACTGTAGCCATATAAATAAGCCATTAAAATGGATTGGCTTTGCTTTTGTTCCAATTTTTCAAGACATTTATGCAATGCTTGCTCTGAGTACTTCATTAATCCAAGTTCTTTTATGCCATCAATATCATATGAATGAGTAACATCGCTATCATTAAATTCAACAACATCTTGTTTATGACGTCTCATATCATAACGTAAACGATCATAAGCGCGATAACGTACAATTGATGATAACCATGTAAAAACTTCACTCTTTTCCTGATGATATTGTGTTTTATTTTGCCAAATCTGAATAAAAGCTTCTTGCAAGACTTCGTTTGCACTATCAACATTTCGAGTGATACGATATGCAATACCATTTAATTTTGCCGCTGTTAGCTTATATAATCGAGAAAAAGCCTTTGAATCACCTTTTTGACACTCCGTGAGCAAAATGACTAGCTCATGGTTGTCATGTTGCGATGTGTTTGCAGACTTTGTGCTCAATTTTTGATTACCCCAAATTTTGTTAGACTTATACAAATAAGTCTAACAACTCGTACTAAAAATAGAAATGACTTTGAACAAACAATATATCACTGTTTTGTTGTGCTTTTTGTGGAATATCTTGTTTAAATCGCATACCAAACCGTAACTGTAAGTGAGCAATAGGTGTATATTCTCCGATCAACGAATAACGTGTTTGCTCATTTTCACCAATATCTCTATCAGGATCAAAATATTCAGCTGTTAATTTAATATTCCATCCTTTTTTCCATTGGTAGTTTATCTCAGCCAACGAAGCAAGTTGATCAATATCTTGTTGATTAGCACTATTGGCTTTTTCTATAGAGATATAATCAATTTCCGCTATAAAAGTAAAATCACGCCATTGACTCCCTGTATAAAAGTTAAGTAGCTGAGTTTGCTGCTCACCATCATTTAATACCGCGCTTGCACCAACTCTAAAGAGTGAAAATAAGTGCTCTGCACGCATACCATACAGCAAGCTATTGTCATCATTGCTTGATTGACCAGTACCATTAGCGATATAGAGATTAATCGTTCCTTGTGGGTAATTAATACCATACTCAATACCATTGTCACTATTGTCAAAATTCATTCCAGTTGCTTGACGAATAAATGCTGAGTCATCTTCAATACGTAGACCATAAGGTAAAAAAAGCTTACCCGCTTTGATAAAATCACCATCAGAAAATTGATACATCGCATAGGCTTCCCTATTGATCGCGCTACCTGGTGCAACTTGTTGGTCAAGATAAAACGATAACCCTGTTTCTGGAATCGCAATATTAAGATAAAGTTGTGCGCTGCTTACCTCAAAGCCTTTACTAGTATTATCGTCATCACTTTTTTGATAATTACCATTAAACCTAGCATCAGCGCCTAAGGTTAAAAACTGCGTCAATTGCGCAAGTTTTTTGGTATCAAAAGAGCTGTCTCTGCTAGGTAATAATTGTTGCCCATAGGTTCGACCAAAATCATTACGTAATCCACCGCCATTGGGATTTGCATGACAACTACTACATTTTAAATTGTTTTTAATCGCCAAATAAGGCTCTGCTTGAATGCTAAAACTCATTACTGCAGACAACAATAGGCTAACACTAAGAACAATAGCCGTTATTAACTTATAAAGAGATATCATAACTAAATACTCCACCTTCAATGCCGTCCAAATTACCGTCAAGTTGTTGACCTGACTGAGAAAGTACTGTGCTAATATTGCCATTATTAACCTGTACATTAATGTGCGATATATCAGGATTTAAATCACTTATGGTAAACTGTAATACATGATCATTAACCACATTCATTGTTGTTTGATCACTATTAACTAACCAACTGTGTTGCTTTTTTCCTTTGGTAATGCTTGCTGTAAAGAGTATTTGTTCATGCGTTAAACCTTCAAAACTCATCGCTTGATTAAACCAAACAACAATCACTAAGGGGCCATTATGACGCCAGAGGTAGTCTATATTTGTCTCGTTGCTCACCTTTGATAAGCTATTATTTCCCCAATTCGCATTATTCATGTTTGTTAATACTTTTTCTTGATAGGCTACTTGCGCGTTTACTCGGCTAACTTGCACCGGTTGATTCGTATTTTCTGGCAAAAGTGCACCATCCGTTATCCATTGTTTTATTGCAGCAATCATATTGCTATCTAAAGCAGGTTGACCTAGTGGCATGCGTGAGCCTGCACGAGTATCTCCTGTTATTTTCAAATACAAATAGCTTTGCTCTGCCGAACCAGGAAGCACACGTTTAAATAATGGGTTAGATGAATCAACATTGATAAGATGCTCTATAGATTGCTCTAGTGATGATAAATCTTGTCCTGCTGCAGGATTTGCACCACCATGGCAACTTGCACACATAGGTATGAAGACACTTTCTTGTATCGAAGCCAAAGTTGGTTTAATACCATCATCAATAGGTGCTGGCTCGTCAGGGTTAACCACTACAGTATCAATTGGTTGACCTTGTTCATCAAGTCCTTCTCCATTACCTGCTTTACATGCACTAAGTACAAACATAACAGAGAATATAAAAAATAATTTCATTTGAATTCCCGCATATTGAATCATCTGAACTCAGAATAAATAACCATAAATTCATTTATTCACCCGAACACCAAAAATAGTTTTAGTATTCGGGTGATTGCTAGAACATATTATGGTCTTGCGATTGTCCAAGTTGGGTAATCACCATTAGTATCGCCTACTTGAGTGTCACCAACAAAGAAGTAAAGAGGTAAACCTTGGTAGCTCCATTGATACGTTGTGGTGCCATTTTCATCTCGGCTTACAATCGTGAAGTCACCAAAAGCTTGGTCTGCTGATGTTGCATAAAGAGGTGGCCAAGTAACCGCACAATTGTCAAAACAAGTACTTTCGCCAGAATCTTTTACATCAGAATCAAATGTATAAAGTGTCAAGCCCATAAGTTCCGCTGATGTTTTTCCTTGGCTATCTAAAACATCACCATGTGCTGCCAATAATAAGCCTTCGGTAGTATGGTCATCTACTTTTACAGGAGCAGGGCGAGCGATATGCCAAACATTACCAGCATTTTCACCTTTAATATCGTCAGCCGTTTCATCTGGTGTGAAAAAGTATAATGGCATACCATTAATTGCCCACTGCATCATACCGTTGTCACGCGTAATGATAGAATAAGGTGCAACAGCAACATCTTCGCTGCTTGCTAATAGTGGTGGCCATGTATCTAAACATGCATTTTGACAATTACTTATACCAGTAGCATCATTATCAAATGTATATAAAGCAAAACCTGTTTTATCGATAGTTTGATTAACGAACTCATTGGTATCAGTGTCTCGAACCATAACATGAACAGAACCGTTTACGGTTACTGCTGCACCTAATGTATGAGTTTCTTGTTCAAATTGAGTAACCACTGGAGGTAAAACTAAGTGCCATACACCACCAACGCCATCACCATTAATATCACCACGTGCTACATCATTAGTAAAAAAGTATAGTGGCTTGCCTTTATGGGCCCACTGTTTATTACCATCTGCGCGCTCAAAAATTGTGAAATCACCAATAGCAGTATCTTGCTCACTTGGTACAAAAGGAGGCCATGTATCTAAACATTGCCCAGCACAGTTAGAGGTTTCTTCACTATCATTGTCAAAGGTATATAAGCTAAAACCATCTTTATCCATAGAAGTTACTGAATAATCATCTACGGATGTCAAAACATTAACTCGACCTGTTGCTGAAAGTGAACGTCCATTGTCAGTAGTACGTTGTGTCGCTGGTTCTTGAGTTGCAAGGTGCCATACATTACCTGCATCGTCACCATTTACTTCTCCAGCCGCCGTATCATTGGCGAAGAAATATAAAGGTTTGCCTTTATATGCCCACTGCATATTACCGTTAGTTGCTGTAATAACACTTAACGGAGCTTCAATAATTGCACCAGCATCAGCTAATAGCGGTGGCCAAGTATTAATACAGTCTCCTGCACAAACAGAGTCATCAATTGGATCTTTATCAAAAGTATAAAGTGCGAAACCATTTTTATCTGTGCGAATTGCCGTTAATACATCAGAACTTGATGTGACTGAAGAAATGGTTTGATTACCCACATAGCTATTAATGCCATTAATTACTTGAGTGACTACAGGTAAAGGACGAGCAAGGTGCCAAACGCCGCCAACACCATCGCCACTCACATCGCCTTGTGCGCTATCTTGGTACCATTGATATAAAGGCATATCTTTATAAGCCCACTGCATAGTGCCATCACTACGTGTAATGATCGTCATTTTATCATTTGCAGTAGCACCTTCAGCAGCAAGTAGTGGTGGCCATTTACCTGCACAAGTATCAGTATCTTCTGGTGTGCCTTCACAAACAGATGTGCCTGGGCTGTCATTATCAAAGGTATACAATGACAAACCTGTCTCAGCTAAAATCAATGAGCCATTATCATTTACAACCGTTGCGCTTGGCGTTGCTACTTGACTAGGAAATTCTGCATCCGTAGTTGGGGTGGTAGGGGTAACAACAGGAGGAACGTATGGATCAGCTGTTGATGGCGAAGAGTTAGAACTAGAGCCTCCACAAGCAGATAATACTGCAACAGAGACGCTGGAAATTAGTAGCATTCTAAAATTGGCTTTTTTGCTGTTATTCAGTGTTTTCATATTAATTCTCTAATAAATAATGAATGTCATAAGAGCTTTACGACACGCAGCTAAAAAAGTTGCACCTAAATAGAGTTAGTTTATTTTTTATGTAACTAATTAAATGTTACTTGTTGATTTTTTTGTTAAAAAATATATTTGTTTTTTTAATTTTTTACTAAAAACACTTGTTTATGAGATTGAAATTCCGTTGTCATTTAATGAAGTGGCTATTTTTAGGGGAAAATTTAAGTATGATGTACAGAATAATTCAGGAGTGGGCATTTGATGACAGATATAAATATACAGTACTTTGATACACCTTACGGGGAGCTCATTTTAGGCTCATACCATCAGAAATTGTGTTTATGTGATTGGCGCTATAGAAAAAGAAGAACGGCCATAGACTCAAGAATACAAAAAGGATTACAAGCTGGATATAATGAACGGTCAGACAGTGTATTAAATCTTACCAAGCAACAACTTAATGAGTACTTTAATTATCAACGAAAGGTGTTTGATATACCGTTGTTATTAGTTGGAACGCCGTTTCAAAAAAGTGTATGGGAAAGTCTATTAAAAATACCTTTTGGCGATACGTCGAGTTACTTACAACTTGCTGTAAGTATGAATAATGAAAAAGCGGTGAGAGCTGTTGCCAATGCTAACGGCGCAAATGCAATTTCTATTATAATACCTTGCCATAGAATAGTAGGCAGTAATGGCGATTTAACAGGATATGCAGGAGGGCTTAAAGCAAAAGAAAACTTGCTTAAGTTAGAGTTTAAAACACTATTCTAGATGTTGTTATAAAGTAAACAGTCGCTAAGCTTTGCTTGATATTAACAATTAAAGTAATTAGGCGAGTTATATAGTGTCAAAAAGTTAAATCATAAATGGCTCTTCTTCTTGAAAATTTATCTAGCTAAAGAGCCATAGTGATCAGCTGCGTTCAGACAAATTTTCTTGAACAATATCTGAATTTTTATCAGCATAAAAATCAACTTGAAATGTTGTATCATCGGTTAAAAATTCAACTTTATGCCAATATTCAGGAGGGGAAACTAGGTAAGTTCCCGCTTCTATAGATACCTCTTGTTCTACATCTGCTTTTCTTTGTGCAAAACCATAAAATTTTAACTCTCCAGATATAGTCTTAATTTTTCCATAAACACCTGAGCGCGTATTATGCTTGTATAAAAACATTTTAGGCACATTGTCCTTATTGAAAACGGGCGTAGATTTATAGTGCACAAAGCTTTCTGGTATTTTATTCATACTTCACTCCATTTATTCATTATTCTGAGTTTATTAGCTTATCTTTTAAAAGTAGATACAACTTTAATGTGATCACTAATCCTATCAAAAAACGATATTCATTTGACACAATACGTATTTTTTAAATATGTTATTAGCACTTGTTACAGCGCCAAATATGAATTACATGCAGATAACTTAAGGGGCTGTTGAGCTTTCAGGATTAAAATTTATTCAATTTAAAGCGTCTTTAATCGTGACGCGAACGCTGTAACATAGTTGTTCTCGATAACTGCTCCTGCGTTGTTTTAATTACCAGCGTCCATTGCAAGCATATGTAAATTCCTTGTACAGCTTACGCATCCTGCTCACGCTAAGTACCTAAACCCTTGTAGGCAACAAAGTAGAAATCTGTTTTAAATGAACCCGAAGAGCAGCGTCTGTTTGATATTTATATGGCGTTGCCCCACATAGATGTCGGGTAAGGTGACTTTGTAGGCGCATAAGGTCGTTATCGCACATTCGAGTAGCTAGCTACTCAAATGTGCTCTACCTTGCCTAAATATCAAACAAACTGCTGTAAAAGTAACCTCGAAAGATCAACAGCCCTTCGTGTAGAAAAATTATCTGCATGCACTTCGAATGACTTTAAGTCTAAGACTATTTTTCTGCTATACGACGACCAAATGCAACTGCGTATGAATTACGACGCGCTTGCAGCAATGGATCAGCTGAGGCTTCAAACCCCGTAGATAATACTAATGGATCGTAGTTAATATCGTTACAACCGCCTGTATTTTCTGTTTGTATTTTATTTACAACAAGCTCAGCAGCGGTGATTTTTTTATTGTTGTCTGACCATGCAATGGCTGCATTATTCACATCATCTTCTGGCGCAGCAAACGTCACTACCATATTCCATTTAACTGGGCCATTATCAAGCTTAGTCTGTAAATTATCGAAGAAAAAATTTTGTGCCGGTTCTACAACTATTTTTTGTTCTTGTTGTGGTACAAAAGACCATCTAACCGCTGTTTTTTCACCTTTGTTGTTAACTAAATAGAAACTGTTAACGCTATTAAATTTCTGACCTTCATAAGGTTTAAGTTGTTTGCTTTTCTTACCGTAATAGGCCTTGAAGCGCTGTAAATCTTTATTTTTTTGTTTAAATGCTTTTACTGCAGGTTTGCCTGCTACTTTAGCATGCATCAACTCAGCAAATGCTTCAGGTGTCGCAACTGGAAAAAAATCTAATGTGTTCATTGACATAAGGTGAGTTTGGTTATCGGTTGTTGTTATAGACAAAGCCATACCGTACTCTCCAGGTTTATTATCTGGAGCTAAGTTCTTACCACCTTTATGAGATAATCGACCTATAACTGATAAGTTATCAGTAAATAAGCTACTATTACTGTACTGCTGAATAGCTTTATCTTTTGGTGATAATGTCGCTGAAAAACAAAATCCTTTAGTATGATTACGTCGTTTACCTTCGGTTACACCGAAGAGTTTTTCAAAAGTATTAACACTATCAGTTGCCGTATCAATATTATTAGAAAGTGCTGGAACTGAAGAAGCGAGCAGCATAGACAAAGTTATTATTTTAAAGTTATTCATTTTCATTACTCTTAAGTTATAGTGACCTTATCATGATAGTATGTGCACGAACAATTAGTCAAGAAATAGTTGTGTATTTAACAAAAAAAGGATAGAGTTAATCATATTGTTACTGTTGATGGTCCATTTTTAGTCTAGGAGAGTTTTTTGTCTGTCGCCCACCTAAATGAGCAGTTATGTTTTGCGTTATATTCCGCATCGAATCATTTAACGAGTATTTATCGTCCATTGCTTGAACCCATAGGATTAACCTATACCCAATTTATTGTATTAATGGCTTTATGGGAAAAAGAGAACATTTCAATAAGCCAATTAGCAAAAAAAACAAATTTGAGTAAAGCAACAATGACACCTCTTTTAAAACGCTTAGAAGACAAAAAGCTAATAGAAAGACAAAGATTGACGGACAACGAACGACAAAAAAATATTGCATTAACTCGTGCGGGTAGAGCTTTATCTCAACAAAGCACAAAAATAACTGAACAAGCTTTTTGCATGAGCAAACTATCTAAAGAACAAGCGCAAGTCTTAATTGATACCTGTCATCAACTTGTTGACACAGATAATGTATAAATAGATCGATTTTGCATATTTCGTTCAACAAAATAGAATTAATATTTAAGTGACTATATAAATTTAAACACGCAAAAGAGGAAAAAGTGATGTCTGACCAATGGTTAAAAAGCTTAATAACTGCAACGCCTCAAGAAGGTTATGAATTAGCAATAAAATTATCACGTATGGGGGTAAAGTATACTCAACCTGATGATGAAATAAGAAGCAAATTACGCCCTGTGTATGGTGAAAATGCTGACAATCTAATTGCATCATCTCACGTAGTTGCCACTAACTTTCAAACGGTTTCTGCTGCTAATAATTATTGGCGGAATTAAATAACCGTTTATTCTTTATAACAGTATTGTGAGAAGTTATTTTATATACTCCTTTGTTTGAGGCAATTACAATAAAATAGAGGAGCCTTTATATTTGATTTTATTTATTTCTCCATTGGGTTTGATGAATGGATAATTTGGGGTGTTCTTTTATGACAAAGAATACCGACTTATAGCTCTATAGTGTTTTAAAGTAAAATATTTAAGTGTATGAAGGAAAATTAATTTTAAGTGGTGAATTACATAAGTATTAATAGCTTGTTTAGCTATAAGTTGATTTAAAAGAAAAATTCAGCTATTAAATTAGCATATAGTATGTTTTTTGTGTAAGAAGAATTATGATTCGTTTTATTATCTTTAAAATTTTATTATTCACCTTTTTTATTATTAACCCCACATTAAAAGCAAAAGAAAAAGTAGACCTTTCAGTTTTTACTTCTCATATTAAACCTCCTTATATTGAAAATCTTGAAGACAAAAAAGGTTTATACTTCGAATTAATAAAGATGATGAATCGAGACTCTGAAAATATCATTTTTAGTATTGAGCATATTCCAAGAAAAAGGCTTAACAAGCTTCTAGAGACTAAGAAACTCAATGGAGTTGTTATTGGTGCAAATCCAGGGTGGTATAAAGATTCTAATAGAAAAAAATACTATTGGAGTGAAGGGTTTCTCTTAGATAAAGATATTGTTATTTCTTCTAGTTCTAAAAAATTTGAATATAAAAATGTCGACTCTAGCTTAGGGAAAATATTTGCTGGTGTTAGAGGTTATTATTATGAAGGCATTGATGAATTAGTGTTACAAAATATGGTGCAACGTTTTAACGTTAACAAAGAAAAAGATCTTCTTAGAATAGTCTTAAGAGAAGAAATAGACTTTATTATAATTGGTAATAATACATATAAAAAGGAATTAACTAAAGATAACAGGTTATCGAGAATGTATCATATATCAGAGAGGGATTTTTCAATGCCTTTTTATAGATATTTCTTAATTCCTAGTGATTACAAAAAATACTATTCTGAGATTAATGTATTGATTAAAAAAACTATATACAGCGAAGAGTGGAAGGCAATTGTTGATCAGTAATATAAGATAACTCTATTATTTTATATTACTCTGAATGATAAAATTTGTTAGTGGTTAAATAAAGTGTTAGGGGCATTGGTTAAACTAAGCAAAAACTAAGTTATCAAAATGACTAAAAAATAAAATAACAATCAATGAACTTTTAAAAATCATACTCGTATACGCATACTTTAACCTATCAAATGTGATTTAAAGTGTAGTAGCTCAGACCTGATCTGACAGTTACCCGTTTTTGACGGTGTTTTGTCAGTTTAGATTTGAGCTAAATTCTTTTCAGCCCAAATCGATTTACCATCAATTAATGTTTCCAGCGGAGTTCGTCCGCAGCACATTTTTCCTTGATGTGTTCGTTCATTGTTGTAGTAATCTATCCATTCGTCCAGATCTTTTTGTAACTCATCCATATCAGCATACAGCTTTTTTCTAAAGGTAATTTGATAGAACTCATTTAGAATGGTTTTGTGGAACCGCTCGCAGATACCGTTTGTTTGTGGTGACATAGCTTTAGTTTTGGTGTGGTCAATATCGTTAATCGCTAGATATAGCTGATAATCATGGTGGTCGACACGACCACAATATTCAGTCCCACGGTCAGTTAAAATCCGTAGCATAGGAAGCTCATACTGCTCGAAATACGGTAGGACTTTATCATTTAATATATCTGCTGCTGTGATCGGTGTTTTAGTCGTATAGAGCTTGGCAAAAGCCACTTTGCTGTAAGTATCAACGAAGGTTTGCTGGTAAATACGACCAACTCCTTTGAGGTTACCAACATAAAATGTATCTTGAGAGCCGAGGTAACCTGGATGCGCTGTTTCAATTTCACCACAAGCTTCGTCATCATGTTTTTTCTTCTCAAGTGCAGCAACTTGGGCATCACTTAAAATAATACCGTCACTGGCAACCTTAGCTTCAAGTGCTTTAAGCCTTTTTTTGAAGTTTTCTAGATCATGGCGTAACCAAATTGAACGAACACCGCTACCCGAAACAAAGACACCTTGTTTACGAAGTTCGTTGCTTGTTCTATGTTGGCCATGAGCGGGTTGAGCCACAGCGTATTCCATTACAGCGTTTTCTGTTGCTTCGTCTACTCTGTTCTTGACGTTAGGTGTTCTTCGGTTTTTATTAATAAGGGCATCAATACCACCATCGTCGACAAGTTCTTGATAACGATAAAACGTATCTCGTGATACGCCCATGACTTTACACGCTTTAGAAACGTTTCCTAATTCTTCAGCAAGGTTAAGCAGACCAGCTTTGTGTTTAATGATTGGGTTGTTAGTATGTAACATGAGGGTTACCTCTTTTTGTTTAAATTAAAGATTCGACACCTTTAATAAAAACGGGTAACTCTCAACTTTTCAAGATGATATGTAAGATCTAATCTGAACTAATACATTTAAAGAAATCCATCAAATTTGGCAGTCGTATTTGTCCTGTAGATTCAAGTGATCATCGCAACAATAATATCTCAACACTGTTTGTTGTTTATTTATTGCTAATATGAGGCTCCTGTCGTGAATTCACTAGTAAGCTTATCTAAGAAAGTCTGGCTAACTGCTCTAAGATAATGTAGATCCATGAACAAAGCTAAATATACAACTAACTTTTCTGACTTTGTATATGTTATGCCGCTACTCTACTGATTTTTCAACGTATCGGCTATTTTTATAGTTTAGATGCAACCACGGATCGTTTATCATCGTAGAGCATTTCTTTTGCTTAGCTCGTTTCGTCACTTTTCCTAATTTTTTCAGTGGGCAATTCAGTTGCTTTGCGAACTAGACCACTTTGTATTTTTATATTAACTCAGCAAACTCGTGTTTAAATTTTGCCGCTAATACTTTCTTGACATCGTTTTTCTCATTACTTAATATAGAGTTTCCTATATATAACCCCTTTTAAATTATGGTGTTAGGTGTTTTTTTTGTGCAGGATTTATTCATTGATAATATCAATACAGTTGAACAGTTTACTACCTAATATTGATTAAAGTTCCTTTATTACCGCTTAATATTAACTAAAGTTCCTTTACTGTTATCTGATATTGGCAAAATTCCTTTATTACTACCTAATTTTGACCAAAGTTTCTTTATTACTACCTAATGTTGACCAAAGCTATTTTATTACTACCTAATGTTGACCAAAGCTATTTTATTACTAACTAATATCAATAAAAATTATGAGTTAGAGGTGATATGTATTTTAGACTAATCAGGAACAGCTTTATAATTTTGTTTGTCGTTACCTTGTTTGGCATTGTCAGTATTACGATGACAGGGAACAATGAATAAAATCAAAATGTAAAATTGTTGGTGAGTATATTATTTACTTTAATTTTTAAAGATATTATACGATTCAATGATTTATGTTCTAATTATGTTATGCTTATAGTTAATCTATCTGGGAATGAGAACAACTTATGTATTTCGTTTTCCCTGCCCGTCATGAAGAGCATTGGCTGACACCTAAATGCTTCAACAATTTTTATCGAATATTGACGGTGGTTGGCTATGTGACTGTATTTCAATTCAAAAAAAGAATCATAAAACGCAATTCTCCTGGTTGGTTACGAATTGCTATTGATGTAAAAAATAATACTCAATTTTATCTGATTTCACCTGGTGGACTAGGCACGCTTATCAGTGCCCCTATCGAAAGCTTTCATCCTGATATTAAGCAAGTTGCTTTGAAAATGATTAAAAAAGGTGAGTTGATGAAATCTAATAATGTAGAGCGTTTTTTTAGCAATGGACATCATTACTTCATATTGGATGTCATTAACCGCCGTCCAAAAAGTATCTTAGTTTTAGGTAAAAATAAGAATTATGAGAGTAAGTAATCAGTTCACTAGACCTCTTTTATAACACAGACTATATCTAGATTTTTATTGGTTATCATTTAGTGTTCATCATTATCAATAAGGCAAAATTTGCTGAAATATCCAAAAAGTGGCTAAAGCTGAAAGTGACTAATAATAAAATGCTGATTGTCGTTATTTTCAATTATGTAGGTTGTGTGAAATGAAGCGTTAAAATTAAATAAGAGCCATAAAAGATGGTTTATGAAAACAATTACAAGTATGTAAATTAGTATAGCAGTGTTAACCTATTTACACATATTATGGTTATATTATGGCTTTATTAACAACAGAGTTTAAGAAAGAATTAAAAAAATTCACCCCAGAATCTCTTTATGATAAGCAGATCATCTCTTTAGAGAGTAATCCCCGCAGAAAAAATGCAATATTAGAATTTTATGAGCATGCAAATCGAAATAACTCTACATGGTTTGAAAATAAATCATCAATTAATGATGCTTTACACCAATATAAAAATAATTTGGTGAAATTTAAATCAATAAGAACTGCATATAGTGACTATTCGAGAGTTCGGGGGCAATTCGCTACTTTTAAAAGAAGCGGTTTGATTCCGCACAACACCATTCTTCCTAAAAACTTTGGTTATAAAAACGTCAATAATTCGAGCAGACTAACAAATTATTTATTAGCTACTACTAATCCGATGTCATTGTCCTCAATAGAGAGTACAGAAATTGAATACCTTGACGCTCTTGAAGTGGAGCTTAGGCAAAACCTAGAGCTACTTAAGTCTTATTCACAGAAGATAATATTTGATTCATATAGTAAATTTTTATTGTTAGGCAAGCTAATAGCAAGTAGTGATATTGATGAAATAGAAGAAGATGGAGATCATTTAGATCCTAATCAAGTTACAAAACAAAAGCAAAAATTAAGTTATTTTTCAAAGGCTCACCCGAATGGTCTAGCAAACTGTGTCGCATACATTTATAGGTACAAAAATCGAATGTTTGTACGAAGCTCTTTTAGTGGTAGCCATCACTTTTATGGGCATGGTATTGAAAATATACTTTGTTATTTGGGGTTATCTTCAGAACTTATTGTTGCAATGATGAATGTGATAATCGATGAAATTGGGATAAATATAACTCCTTTAATAAATCAGAAGGTTAATACAACTAAACATAATGAATTTATAAAGATTAACCCTTGCGGCTCTATAGTTATTAATAATTTGAAAAAAAGAGCCAAATTGGTTCAGTCAACCAAGTTAGATTCAACTTGGATAGGGAGTTTACCTGATGTCGCAGACTTGTGTAGTACAGAAATCAATGCTGAGTTTGCAATAAAGTTTGCTCTTCTAGTAAATGAGTATTTTATTGATTTTAGTGGTGAAAACTATTTGTTTTTGACAATTGGCAGTGATAGCAGTGGTAAAGGTGTTAGAAAAATTTCTAAGATGGCCATCAAATCGATTATCAAAAAATTTGCTGGTGATATATCAGAGGATTTAAGCGAGTTATCACCAACTATGGCGGGGATTCGAGCCTCAAAAGGTGTTTTGATTTGGCTTGAAAATGATGGTGATTCTGTTAAAGCCGCGAGATATTTGCGTAATAAAACACAAACAACGCTTAATTATTATATACCTAAAGAGTTACAAGAATTAAAGCATAGAAAAAGAATCCGCAAGTTTCAAAGCCTCTTAAGTTTACTTAATGCATTATCAACAAATAAGCCCCATGAATATTTAGATGTTGACGCTGAAGAGTATAAAAAAATATTGGAAGGATTTTTTTTAGACGATGACACAAATGGCTGGATTATTGATGACTTAATAAGTAAAGCAGATGGACAAAAGGAAGAAATAATTTTTAGGGTAAGTCAATCGGCAATAACACACCTGATTCAAGTGGCTAGAGAACACCAAGATAAAAATATTCAAAAAAAATGTAAAAGTATTATTGATCTTATCGGCAGTAATGGCTCAAGAAAAATGAAAAGAATGCTGTCTCAAGCTAATAAACAGGCGAACCTTAATGTTAAAAATAATTGATAATCAGTCCTCGTCTGTTGACGATTTAGAGATTGTATCTGGCGACACTCAACTTACTTGGATTGTTGAAGAAAATGAAAAATATTGGTTTGTACCTAAATCTGGCTTTTCACCCAAATTTGATAGTGAAAAGAAGGTTTGGAAAAATGTAGCCAAGGTCTCCTTTAACTTCCCTATTTGCTCTCAAAGTAATTTACCTGATAAAAAATGGGAATTTTTAAAACAAGAAATGGAAGCAAGTTGCAAGTTTCTAGTGCAACAAGAGCATATTGTAAAATATGAATATCTTGAAAGTTATATTAGCACCATATGTGCTTTTGTTTATTTTTTGAATGAGAGACTTGAAAGTAGTAACACAAAAAAATTAATACTGTCGTTTGCCCAAATTACTTCAGAAGATGTTGTAGATTATTTTGACTTCTTAGCGCAAGATGAATCTCTAGTCGAATATTTAATAGATTTAGTTATTAGTGAGCAAGATAAATATCTCTCTTCAGGCACACTTAATATTGACTTATTACGGAAAGAGCAAAAAATTTCTGATAGTTTGTTTAAGAAAATCAAAACTCAGTTAACACATAAGGTTAAGTCCGAGTTGGGGCAATTATCTACGCGTGAAGCTTTACGTGAATATCCAAATGCTTTAAGGAGCAAGCTTGATAGAGAGCCTCAAGATATTGGAAAAATCAGCGAAACCAAGCTTTCATCAATAAAAACGTATCTAAATTACCTATTCGTGTCTAATGTTGTACTGAATGAGCCATTTCATGTTGATGTAAGGGCAGACTTAAATTTTACTGATTCGTTAGACGTATTAAATAAAAGGAGTACGTCATTAATACCTTTACAAACATATAATTACATTTTCAATAAAGTTACTTGGTTCCATAAGGATATTGCACCCTGCCTTTTTAAATATGTACAACAATATGTTACTGAGTTTCAAAATCTTACATCACATATAGCTGAATCTACAATGAAGAAGAATGGCAAAAAGTATTATGATCTTTGCTTTAAGAAAGTACCAATGCCTGAGCAGCTTAGGGCTTTGAATATTAGTCAGTTTCAAGAAACCCAAACTAACCTAAGGAAAAATAAAGATAACAGCTACTACCGTGAAAATTTGTCAATACTTGATATATCGAGGCTGTATGGCATCGCAACTTTTCTTCTTATAATTCTTTACACTGGAATTAGAGATTCAGCCACAAGAAATTTAAGCCGTGATTGCCTTCGAGTTAGTATTGTTGATGAGTTGTGGGATATTTGTTTCAAAAAGCTTAAGGATAAAAATTCTAATGAGTGGTTTGATGAGCTTAAACCAATTCCTGAATTTGTATATTCTGCTATTGAAGACTTCGCTTTTTATGTTGATGAAATAGAAACTTATTTTGGTCTTGCCATCAATGAGGAATATTTATTTCCAAAATTTTTAACTCCATCTTCAAAAGATGAAGAACCAATTTCTTATGATGTTTTCATTAAGTGGCTAGATATATTTTCTGATTGGATTGAGGTGCCCGTCGCTGATGACGTAAAACGTTGGTATCTTAGACCACATCAATTAAGAAGAACATTTGCTGTTTTATTTTTTAATAGTTTCAACAAGCGGTTGATTGAAAGTTTGAGTTGGATGATGGGACATGATGATCTTGATACTACATTAGGTTATGCACAAAGTGATAATGACCAAGAGTGGCAAATAGAAGCTAAGCTTTTTCTACAGCAAATGGCTACTTCAAATGATCAATATCTTGTTGAAATGAGTGAGGAGCTTGCTCTTTTTGTGGAAAATATACGCAAAAAAGAATCGAGTGTTGAGATTAAATTAATCAGTGAAGAGTTTGATCTACATATTCAAAGATTTCTTGGTGGAAGAAAATTGAGCTGGGAAGTTGTAAATAATGAGAAGCTTTTCATGTATGTTGAAGGAGTTGAGGAGTAAATGGCGGGAAGATATAAAAAAGGAGAGACATCACCTCACAAAAGAAAAGAGCAAGCTTTTAAAAAATCATGCATTAAAAATAAGCTTCAAGCATTATTAGATAGTAAAAAAGACAAATATGCATTTCTATGTCTCCATCAATTTAGAAATTATAAAAGAAACAAAATAAGCCTAGATAGTATCCTGAAATGGATAGAACCGGATTGTGATATCTTTCCTGTTTGCTATGGTACTTTGAATAAGTACCCTAGGCTAAAGGGAGAATTAGAAAATGCGCTAGAAGCATATAATATTGAGGTTTATGCTAAAAAATTAGATAAAACTAAGGGCCGAAGAAAAGACAAAAGATCTACAACAGGTCTATCCAAAGATGAGCTTAAAGACAAAGTATTAGATGTCGCAAATGAAAATCAAATGTTGCTTAATAATTGTATCACTATTTACCGTATGTACATGGATTTAAAAAGCACTATACCAGAAGCAGAACAAAATGAGGTTTATTATCAAAGGATGTTGAAACGCCATGCTAAAGGGCTTAAGCGTTTTAATTTACAGTTAGTGGTTGATAACGAGAATTTATAAATGCTAATCACGACAAAAGATGCTGATCTATCAGGGCTTGTAACTGCTTATTCCAATACATCTAAATACCCACTGTTTTTTTATGAAAATGGTAACTTTTGCTGGGATCTAAATGATTATATTCATCATATTTCAGGAGGGAAATTTAACAAGTACGGGGTTGAGCCATCGGCTACAACTATCAATAATAAAGCTGAACGGTTAAATGTTTTTCTAGAATATATTGAGTTGCGATCTAAATCATTTTTTGATGTAGATGATGACTTGTTGACAGAATATAGCATTTATATTGCCTCAAGGAATGATACAGAAAAAAGAGTTTCAACAACTGAAAGACATATAAGAGATATTCTTAATTTTATTGAGTTTCTTCAATTTCAAAATAAAGACCTTTTATTTTTTACTGTTTCAGATGGGCAGGCTAATAACGTTGACCATGAAGTATTTAGATACCAAGTTCATGCCATAAGAAAATACAACTTTCGTTCTAAAAAAGAATACTTAAGTCATGAATGCATTGAGCATTTAAGTGATTTTAGCGTAGAAATTGACTACATCAAGGATTATGAAATAGATATGTGGCTAGATGCAATCGAAGATGTTACTGATAATCCATATTTAATTGATAGGTGGAGCAACTTAACTATTCTAGTAGAATATACAGGCTCAAGAATTTCAGAAATTTGTGATATAGAAATATCGGATATCATTGCTTCATATGAAAGGAAAACCTCTCTTAAAGTCCCTGTAGGAAAAAAGGGAACTAACGGATATGGGCAATTCAGATATATTAAAATTCCTCTAGCAGAGTTAAGTGAACTATATGACTTTGCTTTGGAAACCAAAAATAAAATTAAAGAGTATGGTGTTGAACTTCATGAGTGTTTATTCATTGACACTGATACGGGTAAACCTTTGAAAGAAAGCTATATTAATAGCTTATATACAGATGTTATACCAGAGAGTAAATATAAGAATAAACTAAAAAAGCTAGGCTTTCATTCGTTTAGGCATAGATATTTTACTAAAAAAATGTTCGAATTACTGCAAGAAAACAATGGTAAGAAGCCAAGCTTAAAGGAAGCAGCAGAAGAGCTACTACTTGATTCACTTCACGCTAGCACGGAATCACTTGCAACGTATATTCATTTAGCTGAAGATTTCGATAAACCTTTTGAGCGTAAAAAAGGTCAGTCGCGTCAAGAATTTCGAAAGGAACAAACATTATTAGATAAGCTTAAAGTTATGCTTGAACAAGTTGATGCTAGTGAAATCTCCAATGAGGATGTTATTAATGCTCTAAGAGATTTTGTTTAAATGTGGTCATCGGGTGTTTGTTCTAGAATGTTTCTATGTGAAGTGTTTTATATAGGTTGTTTTGTCTTTTATCTCCTTGAGGTTAGGTTTTAGTGGTTCTTTGTGAGTTCTATATCTAAGTAAAACAAAGTATCAATCTAACATTCCTTACAAGCACGTATGCTTTCACAAGCTATGCGTAAGCTAACAGGTAATTTAAAGCAGTCAAATACCATGATGATTTTCATTAACCAAATTCGTATGAAAATTGGTGTTATGTTTGGTAACCCAGAAACCACAACAGGTGGTAATGCATTAAAGTTCTACGCTTCTGTTCGTTTAGATATTAGACGCATCGGTGCTGTTAAAAACGGTGATGAAATTGTTGGTAACGAAACTCGTGTTAAAGTTGTTAAAAACAAAATTGCACCGCCGTTTAAGCAAGTTGAATTCCAAATTTTATATGGTGAAGGTATTAACAACTTAGGTGAATTGATCGACTTAGGTGTTAAAAACGAAATGGTTGAAAAAGCCGGTGCTTGGTATAGCTACAAAGGCGATAAAATTGGTCAAGGTAAGGCAAATGCAGCTAAGTTCTTAAAAGAGAACCCTGAAGTAGCTCAAGAAATTGATAGCCGCTTACGTGAAGTATTCTTGTCAAAAAATAAGCCTGCTGAAGCAATTGAAGAGCCAGCTAAATAACTTTTAACTCACCTGATAGAAAATAAAAGGCCACTGTTAAGTGGCCTTTTTTGTTGTAATTTTTTACAAAATGTTTGCTATAAGCAAGGCATTTACTAGCTTTTGTGCTGTGAAATAATTTTGAACTTGTTATGATGATTTAGCGGTCTTTATTGTTGTCGATTGATAAAAGAGAGTAATTATTTGTTAAATAATCATGGCCATTTTGCACTTTTAGCGCATTACTTACAGCAAAGTGATGAGTTTGACTGGGTACTCGCAACCATAGTAAATAAAGAAGGCTCTAGCTATCGTTCACCGGGGGCAATCATGCTAGTGAACAGTTTAGGGCAATGTTATGGCTTAGTTAGTGGTGGCTGTTTAGAAGCGAATATTGTTTTACATGCAAAGAAGGTATTTGATGGCAAACAGGCACAATATGTTGAATACGATATGCGTGAAGAAGATGGTTATGCTGCTGAGCTAGGTGTTGGATGTAAAGGTAAAATAGGCGTACTTTTACAATATTTAACCCAGCAACATAAAGAGCTTTTAACACAGCTGTTTCAGCGTATGAAAAGCGGTGTTACCAGTTACCTACAACAGGTTTTTATAACGTCAGGTGAAGAACAAGAGCAACTCAATCATATAACATTACTGGATAGTAAAGGGCTATTGCTAACAGCAACCAATCAAGTGCTAAAGGGCACTGACAGTGAACAAACTATTAGAGCAGCTGCGCCTAGCATTTCCCATTGTAATTTAACTAATGAACAATCTGAATTATCGCTAACAAAAATTTCAGCGCCATTTAACTTGTGGGTTTTTGGTGGTGGCTCTGATGCTGTGCCTATGGTTTCAATAGCGGCTAAGCTAGGTTGGCGCATTACAGTTGTGGATCATCGTTCGAGCTATGCTCGTAATAATGCATTTAAGGATGCTGCATATATTTACAGAACACATCCTGAAGAGCTTTTCAAACCAGAATTTACTGAGCAATTAAAGCATTTTCATCAACTTGATGGTGCGGTATTGATGACGCACAATTTAACCTTAGATGTGGCTTGGCTCAAACTGCTACACCAAACAAATCAGGCAAAATATATTGGCTTACTTGGGCCACTTGAGCGTAGAAGTAATGTTGAAGAATTAAGCCAAATTGATGATAGAGCTTGGTTAGCGCGTGTTGTGAATGGCCCGGTAGGCTTTGATATTGGTGGTGATTTACCTGAATCAATTGCTTTGTCAATTCTCGCACAGTGTCACAGTGTTTTGCACAACCGCAGTGGCTTGTCGTTATCCGGCAAGTTTATTAACAGTTAAGGCTTTTAGCAACTGATTATAATAATCGACCATTCTAAGGTAGTTTAGAGCCAGTTGTTGATGGCGAAGTTGGAGAAGTTTTCGTGACCAGCTTTAATAAAGACTACCCATTAATTCGCTTTGTTACAGGCTATTTATCTGCAATTAAACCCAGTGAAAGTGCTTGTGGTCGAACCAATATGCGCATTAAAGGCTGGTTAGGTAGAGCCGATCAAACCACCAAATTTAAAGGTATGTTTATTCATCCAGAGCAATCGAACGTGCACAACTGACAAGCTCATTATTTCCAAAGGCTCGTTTAACTGTAATTCAGTACCAGCATCAAGATAAAATGCATTTACCGTATGAACTTGATGATGGTGAAATTCCTAAACAAGAGCGTGAACAATTATTTTTCAGTTGAAAGATAATTTAAAGAAACTAACAAAACTGAGTGGTCGCGTAGAGTTTGTAAAAATTGGTAGCTTATTGGATGATGGCAAAGTGATTGATGATAAAAGAATTATTTAGTAAATTCTTGAAAAAATAATGAATCTAACATAAGTTTAATATGTTGTGTGTTCTACATATGTGCAATTTTTAGCAAAGGAAGTTTTAATGACAAATAATGCCTTTCAAGATTGTTATCCGGATGATCTTAGCCACTGTTATGGCTGTGGAAAAAATAATGTTGATGGCCACCAACTAAAAAGTTTTTGGCATACTGAAGGTGGTCTTATTAGTGTTGATAGCGCGGAACAAACCATTGCTCATTTTATACCTGAACAATGCCACACTGCGATTCCTGGCTTTGTTTATGGTGGCTTAATTGCTTCACTTATTGATTGTCATGGTACTGGCAGTGCGGCGGCAATGGCATTTCGACAAGGCCACCGTACCACTGGCACTGAACCAGCACTTCGCTTTGTTACTGCGGCGCTTAATGTTAGTTATTTGGCCCCAACCCCTATGGGCGTTAAACTTGAATTAATAGGTACTTTTAGCGAGGTGAAAGAGCATAAAGTGGTTGTAGAAATAACAGTTTCCGCTAACGGTGTAGTTTGCGCTAAAGGTACTGTAGTGGCGGTTAAAATGCCTGACTCTATGGCATGTTAGTTAATAATATTTGAGATACAGACTAGTCGAAAACTTTATAATAACTAATCGTATGCGCCGAGAAATGCACTGATTTTCTCTTTGAATTGTTGTTGGTTATTTACGCAAGGCTTTGACAGTACAGATTATTAATTTTATGCTTAGGAGAAAAAGGACTGCCTGTATAAATGGACTTTGAACATCAACCCGATTGCCTTAACTGTGGCAATATTTTAACTGCTGAATTTTGTGGCCATTGTGGTCAGGAAAAAGTACAACGCATTACTTTTAAAAACTTACTGGTATTAATCCAACGCGGCACGTTAGAACTGCGTTCGCCTTTGTTGCAAACCATAATTGGATTAACACTGAGACCTGCAGATACGTGTAGGGCATATTTGGCCGGTAAAAGAATTAACTATTTCAATCCTGCAAAATACGCATTTTGGTTGACAACATTTACGATTCTATTTGCCTCGTACTTAAATGTTAGTCTTGTTGAAGCAAGCTTGCAGAGCTTTACATCTGAAGATCTTGCGTCAGACGGATTCAGTACTTTCAAGGCCATACTAGAAAATGGTTTGGTATATTTTTTCTTTGTTAGCGCTTTTTTAATGGCGATTGCTTCAAGGCTAGTATTTAGAAAAAAGCAATATAACATCTTTGAATTTTATGTTATTTATTTGATGCTTAATGGCCACCTTGCTTTTGTATCCATTGCTTTAATAGGTTTTGGTTTGTATGACAAAATGCAAAGCCAAATAGGCTTGATATTAATATCTATTCTCTATCCTACTATTGTTATTGCTCGTATATTTACAGAACGCCGAATTGGCACCTATATTAAGTCATTTGCTGCTAACATTTTAGGGTTTTCGTTTGCGAGTATTATTTTTGGCTTTGTAGGTGGCTTTATCGCGGGTGCATTAGGACTGTAAGCTAACTTTTATTGATATTCTCTTCTACATCACACAATAAAAAAGAAATACTTTAATTAACCCAAGACTATTGCCGCGAAAAAAACGATAATTAGCGCCATTATATTTATTTTACTGTTTATACAGCACAACGTGGATCTCGTTAATGGAAATCAAAGTTAATTTTCTCGACAATTTAAAAGTTGAAGCTAAATTTGACGACTTTACTGTCGTTGCCGACCAACCTATTCGATATAAAGGTGATGGCTCAGCCCCTGGACCTTTTGATTACTTTTTAGCGTCTTCTGCTATGTGTGCTGCATATTTTGTTAAGGTTTACTGTAATTCTCGCAATATTCCAACGGAAAATATTCGCTTATCACAAAATAATATTGTTGATCCTGAAAATCGTTATAACCAAATTTTTCAAATTCAGGTTGAGTTACCTGAAAGTGTTTCTGAAAAAGACCGTTTAGGTATTATGCGCTCAATTGATCGCTGTACCGTAAAGAAAGTCGTGCAAACGGGACCTGAGTTTAAAGTTGATATTGTTGAAAACTTAGAAGAAGACGCACAAGCCATGTTAATGGGGCACGCCGACAGTGATGCAAGTACTTTCATTTTAGGTAAAGATTTACCGTTAGAAGAAACCATTGCAAACATGACCGCGCTTTTAGCTGACTTAGGCATGAAAATCGAAATTGCTTCATGGCGTAATATAGTGCCGAACGTTTGGTCGTTACATATTCGTGATGCCGCATCACCTATGTGCTTCACTAATGGTAAAGGGGCAACCAAAGAAAGTGCTTTATGTTCCGCTTTAGGTGAATTTATTGAACGCTTAAACTGTAACTTCTTTTACAACGACCAGTTTTTAGGGCCAGAAATTGCTAATAGTGACTTTGTTCATTACCCGAATGAGAAATGGTTTAAACTAAATGACAATGATGATTTACCTAATGGCATTTTAGACGAATACTGTTTAAGTATTTATAATCCGGACCAAGAGCTGCGCGGTTCACATTTAATTGATACTAACTCTGGCATGGTAGAGCGCGGTATTTGTACCATCCCTTATCAACGTCATTCAGATGGTGAAACGGTTTATTTTCCATCTAATTTGATTGAAAATTTATTTTTAAGTAATGGTATGAGTGCAGGCAACAACCTAGCTGAAGCACAAGTGCAGTGTTTGTCTGAGATTTTTGAGCGTGCGGTTAAGCGCCAAATCATAGAACAAGAAATTGTTTTACCGGATGTACCAAAAAGTGTTTTAGAAAAATACCCAAGTATTCTAGCGGGTATAGAGGCCTTGGAAGAACAAGGTTTTCCGGTAGTGGTTAAAGATGCATCTTTAGGTGGACGATTCCCAGTAATGTGCGTTACTTTAATGAACCCAAGAACCGGTGGCGTGTTTGCTTCATTTGGTGCGCATCCAAGTTTTGAAGTAGCACTAGAACGTAGCTTAACAGAACTACTACAAGGACGAAGCTTTGAAGGTTTAAATGATGTACCTAAACCTACTTTTAACAGCTTAGCTGTTACTGAACCTGAAAACTTTGTTGAGCATTTTATTGATTCAACCGGGGTTATTTCATGGCGTTTCTTTAGTTCTCAACATGACTTTGAGTTTTGTGAATGGGACTTCTCTGGCACTAACCAAGAAGAAAATGAGAGTTTATTAGCTATTTTAGAAGGTTTAGGTAAAGAAGTTTATATTGCTGTTTTTGACCAGTTAGGCGCAACTGCTTGCCGAATGTTAGTACCTGATTACTCAGAAGTTTACCCGGTTGAAGATTTGATTTGGGATAATACCAATAAAGCCTTAAATTACCGCGCTGATATTCTTAATCTTCATATTCTTGATGATGATGCGTTAGAAAGTTTAGTGACGCGCTTAGAAGATAGCCAACTTGATAATTACATTGATATTAGAACCTTAATTGGTATTGAATTCGATGAAAATACGGTTTGGGGTCAACTGACGATTCTAGAATTAAAAATTCTGATCTATTTAGCACTCGGCGCATTAGAAGATGCAATTGAGCTGGTAGAAGAGTTTTTACAGTTTAACGACAATACTGTTGCTCGCGGCTTGTTTTATCAAGCGATGCACGCAGTACTGGAAGTTGAGCTAGATGAAGAGATGGAACTTGAACATTTTATTGAAAACTTTAGCAGAATGTTTGGTAAAGACGTTATGGAAAATGTTGTTGGCTCTATTACTGGAGAAGTTAAGTTTTATGGCTTAACGAAAACGAGTATGAACCTTGAAGGTTTAGATAAACATCAACGTTTAATTGAAAGCTATAAAAAACTGCATCAAGCACGTGCGAAAGCACAATAATATTGTCGAATTAAAAGCTAGCTTGATATTATTAATGAGCTAGCTTGATAGATTTATGGCATGGCGATAAAAACGAAGTTGATCTTAAAATGGAAAAAGATAAGGAGTTTGTTATTAAATCATTATTTAAAATGGCATCATTTTTTGTCTTGTTAGTTATAAGTTCAGTTTTTGGTTTTTTATCGCTTACCACTGAAATGGGCTTAGCTATTTTAGCGGGTGCATTAGGTTTAGCCTTTTCAAATATCGATAAAATATCTAAATTCAAAGGTGCTGGCTTTGAGGCGGAAATGAATATGGTGCATACCATGTTAGAAAATCAAACCGAGCCGACCTTAGAACAAAAAGAGCAAGCCAAGGCGCAAGCGGAATTAACTCATGATGAAAATTGTATTTTAGTTTGTTTGTTACAAGAGGGTTATACCTGGCGTTATGCTAATACCATTTCCGCCGAAACCGGCATTAGCCAAACACAAACCGGCGCTTACCTTCACGCTTTAATGGCGAAAGGCATGACAAAAAATGGCAAAGGGAGAAACGGTGAAATTTGGTCTATTACTGCGTTAGGAAAAAGTGTTCACCAGCAATATTTATCAAAGAACATTAAAACCAACAAACCTTAAAGGTATTATATCTACTCTCAATACTAACAATAATATAGGCTTCTTTTTTAATGATAAGCTTAGTTATCAATATATTGCTTTTGATATCTTAGTCAGTTACAACTATTTTACTAATTGGAAAATATTACCCATGCGCGTCGCCGTTGCTCAGTTTGCCACTTCATCAAATAGCCAAGAAAATACAGCAATTTGTCTTCGTATGATAGACCAAGCTGCCGCATGTAAGCCCGATATAATTGTGCTGCCAGAGCTTTGCCATAGCGAAAGTTTTTATGTGCAGTATGACGCAGAATTAAACCTATCCAAAGGAGGTAAGCAAGCTCGGTGTGATATGTTCGCTGAAAATGATGATTGTCTGTTAAATATAGCAAAGCGTGCTACTAAACATGGCTGTTATATTGCTATAAGCGTTCCAGTTAAAGCAAGTGTTAAGCAGGGGTTATATATCGCTTCTTATTTAATTTCACCATCAGGTGAGCTTTTTCAGCAAAACAAAAATGCCTATACAGCCAATGTTGAAAACGGTTTGAACAGTAATATTGGTGACGTTACAAACGTGGGTGATACAAGATTTGGCAAGCTAGCCTTAATACATGCAGATGATTTAGTTAGCTTTAAAGCTTCGCGGCAATTAGCCAAAACAGGCGCGCAATTATTGTGTCAGTCAAGTAACACCATTTTACGTGATAACAGTGAGCTTTATGGTGCTGCTCGCGCCAAGGAAAACAATGTGTTTGTCGCTATTGCCAACAAAATCAGTAGCTATGACTCAACAGCAGGCAATGAAGATGAGTTGCTAATAAATTCACGCTTACATGACTATTTAGCTAAGGTTTGTCAAAGCCAAATTATTGCACCCGATGGTAGTATATTGGCAAAAATGCCGCACAATCAAGAAGGCTTTATATTTGCCGATATTGACCTTGCAAACGCTGGGTACAGCAATAAATTACGCACTGATAATACCTGTGTTAGTAGCCAATTACGGCCTGAGCTTTATCAAGACTTTGCACAGCAAATAAAAGCAAGTCAGTTAAGCAAAGCCCCTGAAACCGTCAATGTTGCGATATTCGCCACCTACAAAGCCAATGAATACGCGATTGAAGATGTTTGTCATTATATTGAAAATAACCTCAGTGATATTATTCAGTTGCCGGAATTGTTTTTTGTGAGCGATAAGGCGCTGACTCAAGAAACCCACCAAAGAGTTGGTGTAGAAGACTTGTGTAACCAATTGATTGATAAAATCAGCGCAACATTACGACCATTTCAATATGTTTGTACCAGTTTAATTATTGATGGCACTCATCAGGCGGTCATTATAAGTGAGCATGGGCTATTTGCTCGTCAGCCGCAGTTACATTTTTGTCAAAGGTATCAATGGACGACACTAGCTGATGAGATAAAAATTGTTGAATTACCGTTAGAGCAAGGTGCGATAAAGCTGGCAATGTTTACCGCAGATGATGCGAATGTACCTGAACTTGTTGATGTTGTAGCATCAATGGGAATACATTTACTACTGGTGCCGTTTGATATTCAGTCGCCAAAGGAAGTGGAGTTGAGCTTGCTTGCGCAAGCGGCTGAGCATAAGTTTTGTGTTGTTGCTGCAACACGTGAAAAAAGCTTTAGCAAAGCTTTACTTAATAATAATGCCAGTAACGATGAAAAAGCTGAAAAGTCGACAGGGTTTATCGCCAGTTTGCCAAAACAGCAGAATTTAGCAAGTTTGTTAAACTCGAAAAAGTTTACCGGCTATTTTGATAAACCGATAGTGAAGCAGCAGTATGGCAAAATAACCAAAGCCTTAATACATCCAGTATTGGCCCATAACATGGGCCATGCTTAAATAGTTTCTAATTGACATTTATTGCAATACAGAAATGAGCGATGAATGATTTAAAATTATAAAAAGCAATGCTGCACGCATACCATACTTTACATTATGGTCGATAATTTCCAGCTTCAATGTCTTCTATTATTTTCTCGGCCAATTCATCTAATTTTCGTTTACGTAATCGATTTTGATTGGCAAATTTATCTAAGCTTTGGTCAGATATATTTGAATGTTCAGGTGAAAATAACAGCAGCACTTTCATCCATACATAGGCGTTGTCATATTGTTTAAGTTTAAGATATGAACCCGAAATAGATTGCATAATTTCAACACTAAATTCTATATGACGAAGTGGGTATGTCAGCGAGTTTTTAAAAAATCGAATAGATTTTTGTATGTTTGATTTTTGATAAATCGTGCCTAATAAATATTGCCCGCCCATGGACCTCATACTTTTGCTGCTTTCTAATGCAGTCAGTTTGGCTTTTGCCTCCATATTATTATGACGATTCCACTGAATATATAGAAAACCTGGATATTCAGAATGCTTTGTTTGTTCGGTAATTTCAGCTACTTTTTGGTTTGCCAGCTGCAAGTTATTTATACGTTTGTCTTTTGTTGCTTTGATCTTAACATATTGAACGCCCAGAAAAGGTTCAATACATTGTGCATAATTCTCATAGGCTAATAGCAAGTAATATAGAGGGCGATCTTCACCTGTTTGTTTTGCTAGGCTGTTTTGGGCAATTAAATGCTTATGTTCTTTCAGACAATAGTTATCAGGCTTTAAATCGATACAGATATTGGAATTAGCATCGCATTGCCCGGTATTTGATTGGGCTGTATTTTCTTCATTTGAACATGCAAAAAGTAGGCATGTCAGTAGTGCTAATATTTTTTTCATTTCTCTCTTCCAAGCTGAGTTGTTTATTATATTAAAATTTCAGATGTATTGAGTATGTCAGCAATAACTATTTTTTTAATACTAGTTTACATGGTTTGTTTATAAAACTTTATTGGTGATACTTGGTAAACAAATAGCTATTTAAATATAAATTAATTGTCTATTAAAGGAAGGTAAATTTTGCTCAAAACTCTGTATTAGATCAAAGCTCGAAACATTAATGTCTGTAAAATCCTTCTTAACATCAGCTCTTTGTTGCAATGTTTTTTTAATTGTCGATATAGCGCGTATGTCATTAACATCTTGAGATAATTTATGTTGTATTTATATTTAGGTTATATTGTTGCACAATCGTATGCAGTGACTGAAAAGCTTGTTACCTCAAGCATTTCGCCGCTTGCCATGTTCTTCTCTATAGTCGTGTTTATTATTTGGTCAAGTTTCCCTGTGGCTGGGTATTTAGTTGCTAAAGGTTTTAATGCTCAAGGTAGCTTAAATAGCAAAGCGCTATTTATTTGTGGTTTTATGCTCGGTTTTGTCGAAAATATTTTGTTTTATCTCGACATACTGCCGTATGGTTGGGAAAGCGCAGGTAGTTTTATTGTGTTTGCGATGTCATTTGCGTTAGCTTTTCTATCTTTACCAAAACCAGTAAAGTTAGCGCATATTTAAGTTAGCACTTTACTGGCATTAGAGCTTTTGCAACGCTAGTACTTTGAAAGGATTAACCCAGCACACCATGTTTAATTTCTTGCTGGGTTTGTTCTACTACGTCGGCTAGCAAATCAATGATTTTGTGAACGCTGCTGGGCAGTTGTTCAACATCGATGGCGTCAATCAGGTTTTTCACTTCTAACCCCAGTTCGGTATCGCCTTCAATATGCAAACGACGTTGAAAAAACAAGGTATCTGGGTCTTGTTTACGGCCGGCAATTAGCAATAAGTCGTCACCCGTTGCGCTAAAACTTACGTCTTCTTTAATGGCGAGCTCAGGTGCTGCCATAATTAAGTTATCGCCTTCAAAGCTTAGCCACCAATGTAGGTCAATATCTGTTATTGATATTTTCAACCATTTATCGTTTAAAAACTCGAAGTCGCCGTCTGCAATCGCTTCTTTAAATACTGAGTGTAATGCCGGTAGCAGCATCGACTTTTGCAAGCGAAATGGCACTAAGCGTAAGCTAGGTTTTAGCATTTTCGGTAATAAAGTTAGTGCACGACGACGAACACTAAAAGGTAATTTCTGTAAATTGAAATGTTCAGTGATTTGATTGTTCAAGGTAATTTCCATACCAGTTGTACGACTTTATTGCTTTGTCATTACATTTGGTTGACTGAGCTAAATTATAACAGACACATTAGCATGTCAGTTCCAATGCTTTTATGAAGCAGATCAAGTTAGCAAGTAATATGACCTTAGTTAATTTATATCAAATAATCTCCAACTGAACCTAGGTACACTGCTAAACAAAATAAATTCTGGTTTGGATGATATGGAACTATTGTGTCCAGCAGGTAATTTACCTGCGTTGAAAACAGCAATCGATAACGGGGCTGATGCCGTATATATTGGCATGAAAGACGACACTAATGCCCGTCATTTTGCGGGTCTTAACTTTAATGATGGTAAATTGGCTAAAGGAGCTGACTATGTGCATCAACATGGGAAAAAGTTGCATGTAGCTATCAATACCTTTGCGCATCCTGACGGCGAAGAGCGCTGGCGAAAAGCAGTTGATAATGCTGTCGCTATTGGCACAGATGCGTTAATTATTGCTGATTTAGGCGTGCTTGATTACGCGGCGACAAAATACCCTGATGTTGAACGCCATGTTTCAGTACAAGCTTCAACAACCAATCTAGAAGCAATCAAATTTTTTAAAAATAACTTTGACGTTGAACGTGTTGTTTTGCCACGAGTATTGTCGGTGCAACAAGTGCGTCAGTTAGCTAAAACGAGTCCGGTAAAGTTAGAAGTTTTTGCCTTTGGTAGTTTGTGCATTATGTCGGAAGGGCGTTGCTATTTATCTTCCTATATGACCGGTGAGTCACCTAATACCGCCGGCGCTTGTTCACCTGCAAAATATGTTCGTTGGCAAGAAACCGACAAAGGCCTAGAAAGTCGTTTAAATAATGTCTTAATTGATCGCTATCAAAGTGATGAAAATGCCGGTTACCCAACGTTATGTAAAGGTCGTTTTGAAGTTGACAATAATGTTTATCACGCACTTGAAGAGCCAACCAGTTTAAACACACTAGAGCTTATTCCTGAGCTGGTGAAAATGGGCATTGCCTCAGTAAAAATTGAAGGTCGTCAACGTAGCCCTGCCTATGTTGAACAAGTTGCGAAAACTTGGCGTATGGCACTAGATCGCTTCGCGGAAAACCCTGAAAAGTACGATGTCGAACAAGCGTGGATGAATACCTTAGCTAACCTATCAGAAGGTAGTCAAACCACCTTAGGTGCTTATCATCGTAAATGGCAATAAGTTGTAATACTGACTTATAGGCTAAACCACAATAGTTGGAAAAAATATGAAATTTTCTCTTGGGCCGAGTTTGTTCTTTTGGCCAAAAAATGACGTTGAAACATATTATCAACAGGCATTAACGAGTAAAGCCGATATCATTTATTTAGGTGAAACGGTTTGTTCAAAGCGTCGAGAACTACGTGCGAAAGACTGGATAAACTTAGCGAAAGAGCTCGCGCAAAATAGTGATAAGCAAATTGTCTTATCAACCATGGCTTTACTGGAATCGCCAGCAGAAATTCAAACCATGCGCCGTTTATGCGGTAATGGTGAACTGTTAATTGAAGCCAATGACTTAAGTGCTGTACAAATGATGCATGAGTTAAATTTACCTTTCGTTGCTGGTCCGGCAATTAATTGCTACAACATTGCTACTTTAAAGGTACTACTTAAACAAGGTATGAGCCGTTGGGTGATGCCGGTTGAGCTTTCTGGTGATTGGTTAAAAACGCTCTTGCAACAAGCAACTGATGCAAATATTCGTGAGCAATTTGAATGTGAAGTATTTTCTTGGGGTTATATGCCGTTAGCTTATTCCGCTCGCTGCTTTACGGCGCGTTCAGAAGATAGACCCAAAGATGATTGTCAGTATTGTTGTATCAAATATCCGCAAGGGCGCAAAATGAATAGCCGAGAAGGAGAGCGGGTGTTTATTTTAAATGGTATTCAAACCATGTCAGGTTATCAATATAACTTAGTTAATGAAGTGCCTGAAATGGCAAATATTGGGGTTGATATTGCCCGTATTAGTGCCGATGACGAAAAAGCTTTTACTATGCTCGACCGTTTTGGTAATCAACTGAAAAATCCAGAAAAATATCCACTTGATGGCGTTGAAGAATGCAATGGCTATTGGCATAAAATTGCCGGCATGTCAGTGGCGTAAATCACTACAGAAATATACAACTGCCAATAATATGATGTTAATTGGTATGAATGAGAACATAAAAGGTTATTAATATGTACCAGTTAAATGCTGATGAATTTAATCAAGAGCATTTTTTACGTGACTATTGGCAAAAGAAGCCTGTGGTTATTCGCCAAGGTTTTAAACACTTTATCGATCCAATTAGTGCTGATGAAATTGCCGGTTTAGCCTGTGAAGAGCAGGTAGAGTCGCGTTTAGTGTATAAACAAGGTGAGCAGTGGCATGCTGAATTCGGTCCATTTGATTCATATGAACATTTAGGTGATAAAAATTGGTCGTTGGTTGTACAAGCACTTGATAACTGGTCGGAAGAAGCTGCGCAAATGATTGAACCATTTCGCTTTTTACCGCACTGGCGTTTAGATGATTTAATGGTGAGTTTTGCCACACCTGGTGGCGGAGTAGGCCCACATATAGATTGGTACGATGTTTTTATTTGCCAAGGCTCAGGTAAGCGAAATTGGCGCGTTGGTGATAAAGGCCAGCATCGCGAATATGCAGCTCATGCAGCTTTGTTGCACGTTGAGCCATTTGACGCCATTATTGATGTTGAATTAGCACCTGGCGATATTTTGTATATTCCACCAGGTTTTCCACATGACGGCATTACCTTAGAAACCAGTTTAAGTTTCTCTGTTGGTTTTCGCACCAACTCAGCAGTGAGTTTACTAAGTGGTTTTGCCGACCATTTAATTGACACTGAGCAAGGTGGGCAGTTGATCACCGACCCTGAACGCCAGACAACGCAACATAGTGGCGCCATTTCGGCAAATGATTTTGCGAAAATTAAGCAACATTTCACATCGCTTACTGATAATGACGATATGCTACGTGACTTTATTAGTGTCTTCTACACCCAAGCTAAGCATGAATTAGATTTACAGCCGCATCATGATTTAATCGCTGAAGGTGATATAAAACTGGCGATGACCGAGCATGATTTAAAGCGTTTAGGTGGCGCACGGGCCTTTTATTTTCCTGAAACAATTACTGCTGGCTTTTGTTATATTGATGGCAAAAAAATTGAATTTCCGTCGACGATTGCTGAAATAGTGCAACTGATGTGTGACTGTGTTGTTATTACGCCTGCGCAATTAAAACCTTGGATAAACAATTGTGACTTTATACAGTTTATTGCCCAACAACTTGCTGCTGGCTATTGGTATTTCTCAGATTAAACATTGCTAAATAGCATGAAATGGCGATAATAGCGTCGCCTTTTTTCATTACAGTGATAGCGAAATTCTCAGCAATGCGTCTTGATAAATTTATTTGTAAAAGTACCGAACTAACCCGTAGCGAAGCCAAAAAAGTGTTAAAAATGGGCAAAGTTCGAGTAAATGAAGAAGTGATCAAAGATCCGTCAACGCAAGTGCATGAAAATAATAGTATCACTATTGAGGGGCAACAACTTACGGCACGAAGCTCTCGCTATATTTTGCTACACAAGCCTGTTGATACCATTTGTTCTAATGTTGATGAAATGTACCCGTCACTATTGCATTTAATTGATGTTGATAGAGTGTTTGATATGCACATTGCCGGGCGCTTAGATGCTGATACGACTGGGCTAGTACTGGTTACCGATGATGGCCGTTGGTCACATAATATTATTTCCCCAAAAAAGCAGTGCGAGAAAGTTTATCGTGTCTGGCTCCGTAACCCCCTTAAGGATGATACGGCGGAAAAATTTACTCACGGTGTGCAATTACAAGGTGAAAATGGCTTAACACGGCCAGCTAAACTAGAAAAAATTGCTGACCAAGAAGTACTGCTAACCATAACTGAAGGTAAATACCACCAAGTTAAGCGTATGTTTGCGGCTGTTGGTAACAAAGTAGTTGGCTTACACCGCGAACAAATTGGGCCAATAAAGTTAGCTAACTTACCACTTGGTGAGTGGCGCTACTTATCAGATAGTGAAGTTAAAGCCTTTTTATAATCATTATTCTTGCCAATATTTTTGCTAGTCGTTTTTTAGCAATTTATTACATTCTACACGCAAACATTAAGTCGTTATTAGTTTTCACGTCTGGCCGAGTTGTGTTTTTTCTTTGTAAGCTTATCTTTTCATGCCTACAGAATGTTAACTTAGCAAAGCAGCTTTTTAATAAATTAGCCACAACGGCTTTGTATCGCAGCTAATTGTTACGGCGAAACAAGGTGAAAGTGAAGAAGTTACGCTAGAATAAAGCGTGAATATCGTGAAAGCGGCTTTTATTCAATCTATATTCCCAACAGATTATAATGAATGAAGGAGATACAACATGGCTAGTTGTTTTAAGGATTGGTTAAATTGTATGAGAGGGTGTTCACGACTCCCTGGTACGGCAGATCAAATAGCCTGTGCCGCTGATTGTGATCTTGATCTTGCTCGATGTGTGAGAGATTCGCTTTTTATGACCTCTTCAGAAGATGCATTGGTGCTAGCGCGAACGATAAGATCAGGCTTTCCTTTACCACTGGAATACTTAGTAAAAGATGAAGTCGGCAATGAAGTTGACCCATGCTTTAATATTAAAGGCTTAGTTGATAGCGCATATGAAAATAAGCCATTAACAGAATTAGTTGATGCCCCCGTTTCGGTGATCAAAGGTGTTTCCGCTGGTGATGCCAAAGTACTTGCTGAAACTTTTAATATTAAAACCGTACGAGACTTTGCTAATCATGAGTTTGCTAAGCATGCTCGCAGTATTGTGAAGCAAGCCGATCTAGATGATTGTTAATAGCAGTGACTAAATCTATAATTTTATTAGAAGGTATATGCTGAGCACTAACTTTTTATCGAGTTAGTGCTTTTATTTTTGATAATATCGCACTTTAGTGTGTTATTTCTTAGCTGCCATGGCTAAGTTTTGCGTATGAAGTAGTAACTTTACATCGCCTACTTGCCCATGGCCCGGTACAACTCGCTGTACATTGGGATATCGAGTAATAAGTTTTTGTATAGACCTTGGCCACTGTTCTATGTCTGCATCACCGGTATAGCCAAGTGTTTTACTGTTTAAACTTTTTACTAGGCAGCCACCAAACAATAGCTGATGCTCAGGTAACCACACAACAATGTTATCACTTGAATGTCCTGCGCCGGGGTAAAATACTTCAATGCTCTGGTCAATATAGCTTTGTTGCTTTGTCTGTGAGTTTTTGCTTAATAAGCTATGCTTGGCTGCTTGCTTATTATTTGCTTTTAGTAATTTATTTGTTAATTCATAAGCATAGGTTTCGACCGATAAACTATTTAAATAAGGTATTCCTGCTGCTCTGTCGCCATGAAAATGCGTTGAAATAGTGCCCTTTAGTGTTAAGCCTTGTTCAGCTATCCATGACACTAACTTTTTTGTATCTGCAATTGTCCAAGGCGTATCAATAATATGGGCATCTTTATCATTAATCACTATAAGTCCGGATGCTGGCACTAACCCGTAACCTTGCACATGCTTATATGAGATATGCTGAAACACATTATTCGCAATGGGGGTTATAGCGAGTGGTAGGTGTTCTTGTTCAGTCAAGGTGGCGTGGGCTATCGCCTTGACGGGGCTTAAAAGTAAAAAGGTAAAAAAACAAAATGTAAATATACAGGAGATAATTTTATTGTGCATAGGAGCAACCCATTTCAAAACAACATGTAGCATATCACTGCTTTGCAAATATTGTTAACTAAAGGTTTGAAGGTGTTGAAATTTGACGCATGTTTTTACCGTAGTGCCGTGAGCCTTTATACAAAACTGGGGTTAAGCTATGCACTTATGCTAGGCAATTACTTGATAACTCGCCCCTCTAATTCGAACAATAATTATACCACTAAGCGCAACACGCTCTATGGAGAGAGGTTATTTTTAATCATGTATTTAAACCAATAAAAAATTAAACTTTTAATTTCTACTGCCGACTTTATAAACAACAGATAATAACTTTAGTAATGAAAGCCGAGAAATTGTATGGACGTAATAGCAGAATTATTGCCGCCTAGTTATAGTGTGAAAGCAGAGCCTTCTGCCAAGGATAGTCGACGTCAGCAACAAGAACGGAAAAAACCTAGGCAGACACAAACGAAAACTACCAGCATAAAAATTACGTCAAGTATGGCACCTGAAGTTGAGCGTCGTACTGGAGAAGATCGTCGACAAAAAAAAGTTAATCGTGGTAGATGGTTAGAGTCACGTGATAAAAATGATCGTAGAGCCAGTAGCTCAACAATATTTGTTCGGGTTTGATATGGTAATTGAAAAAATCGACACTATTTTACCATTTTTATTATTCGGTAATTACTTCACCTAAGCTGGGTATTATTTTAGGAATATGTCGATACTTGGCTAATATCTTTTCAATTTCACCAGACGTTTTCAGAATTTCAATAGCCTGATTGATACTTTTAACCGTTAATTTATCCATACTAGGCGCAAATACACAGTGAATGTCGTTGTCGTTTAAAACTGTAACAGAGTCTTCAATGTTTTTGGTAAAATACGATGCTTCAACAGAGGCACTGATAAAGCCTGCCACTTTATTCTTCCGATATTTTTGAAAGCTTTCGGCTGGGGTTAGGCTAGATACTGGGAGAATATTTTTATTTTTTATAAGCGTGATTAATTCAGGGTAAATATAGCCTAACGTTGTACCTATTTTCAATTGCTTGTAATTTGCTAGCTCTGTTATTGAGGTAATACCTTTTCGGTTGATCAAAATATCTGGGTTTTTATAAAGCACCTCACTCCACTGCAAGCTCGTGAGTTTATACCATTTAGGGTTTGCAACGCAGTGCATATCAATGATGTTTTTCATTAATGACTGGGTAATACGCTTACGTGGAATAGGGAGAAACTCAAGCTTTACTGCTAGCTGCTCAGCGATAGCGTGAGTTATATCGTATAAAATACCACTTGTGGGCTGGCCCGTGTCATTAAAAAATAATAGAGGCGCAATGTTTTGTCGATAGAAAGATGTACGAAGGATTTGCTGATCTGCATAGGAAAAATCAGCGAAAACGAGCAACATAATTACGATAATTTTATTTAGTCGCTTCATTGCGAGTGCATACCTTCGTATTATGACGACAGAGCTATATATTATTTTTTCGGGTTTAGTTGATTAAATTTTGCCATTTGTTCTTCTGTTGCTGGCAATTGATGTTTTTCTTTCCATTCACTATACGGCATACCGTAAACTTGTTCGCGCGCCGTATCAATATCAAGGTCAACACCTAGTTTTTCTGCTTCGGCAACGGTCCACTTTGAAAAACAGTTACGACAAAAACCGGCTAAATTCATTAATTCTATATTCTGAACGTCTTTTCTATTGTCTAAATGTGCTAATAAACGACGAAAAACGGCGGCTTGTATCTCTATTTCTTTATCCATATTGTCCTCTACATTTAATAAATTATTGGCGGCTAAAAAGCTTAGTTTTCTGCTTCTAGCTGTGGCTTTTTGTATGGCCTAATTTGAACTATCATCCCCATGTAAGGGTGATCAAAATAATGCACTTCACCACTAATGACTCGGCGATTCTGTTTAAAGCGAATCGCTTTTGCTTGAGTTGGAATATCAGTTGTGACTTGCTCATGACTATCAGTTTCAGCCACAGGGCTTTGCGCTAATTTTGCGGTGGCAAGTTCAGCCAAGTTTTTGTCTAAAATATTAAAGTCAGCGGTGATAAACAAATAGTGCTTTAAATGAATATTAAACAAACCTTCAATAAACCAATTTTGTGTTGGTGCGATAGGGGCCGTTATATCGTTTATTTGAGAACTTGGCGTTTCAGCAATTTTTAATGTTAAATCATTATTTTTTATAGTGTTAAGTAGCTGTTCGGTGTCATTGGGGATATCAGATATTTGCGACACGATATTTTCAATGCGCGCTTTTTTAGCTTGCGCCAATAATACGCTTTGGGTTTCTGCAATATTATTATCTATCTCAGGTCGTGCTATGGCTTGCGCTATTGCGTCACTGTTGGCACGCATTTCTAATAACTGAGCTTGTTGAGTTTGGTAATTTTCTACTTGTTTTTGATAGTCAGCGGCAAAATTATCGCCGGCATATATTTTAACGGCCGTAGCTTGTTTTTTAGGACGAGCAACTTGTCGCCATCCCATATGCAATATAGGGCGAAAGTTTTTGCTGTAGCGTAAATCGGTAATTATATCGCTAAGTTGCAACGACTCTTTGTTGAGCAAATGGCTATTGTTGTCAGCAATATTTTCTATAGCGCTAATAGTCAAAGGCATGCTATCAATAGTAAAGCCGTTGTAATCAAAACTGCTATCGTTTGCTTTAAGTTCAGTAAAGCGTTTTTCATCAAGTCGACACCAAATTTGCTGAGACGTTATATCGGCTTTTTTTGTTGTGTATTGAAATTTAAAGCGGCTAAATTCTTGCTCTGCTGCCACAACTAATGCTTGAATTTCTGCACGTTCTTGTTCTGAACGCTCAGGTAGCAATTGCGCTATTGCAGAGTCATTGATACTGCTATTGTCTTGGTTGGTTGTTTCGTTTGGGTTTAATTCTGTAAAATGTGTATTATCACGATAATTTTGCTCTGTGATAATTGCTTCATTTTGCGAATTAAACGCTTGCGGTTCAAGAGCAGGTAGTTGAGCAATATCTGCTAATGATTTTTCTTTAAAAAGTGCCGGTAGTTTTGCATTTTGGCTAACTAAGTCTGCAGGGTAGTAGGGTGATTCACAGTTAGGCAGTAATTGCTTTAAACTTGCGATATCGGGGTTTATATAATCGGCCAGCAGGTCTAACGTACGTCGGTATTTAGGTAGTTCAATACTATCGGGAAAGTGCTCTTTTAGCTGGCTTTTATCGCCAAGTTGGCTAAATAAGATAACCTCAACTTCAAACCATCGGTCTTTATTTTTTCCTGATGCGGCATTGGCTGCTAGTGGTAACACTACGGCAGCGGCACATAGTATAAACTGCTTTAATCTCATTCAAAATCCAGTGGTTAATATCCATTGTTGGCAATTAAAATGACAACATTACTTTCGGATAATAGCAAAGGTTGCTCAATACTTAAATTATCAATCATTTACCTTGGCGTTTATTTTTATCTTTTCGTTGTTGATTACCGTTTAGGCGGTGAGCAAACGGCAATCAACTATCTGCACGTAAATGGTTTGCTAGCTCGTTAATCATAGTGGTAATTAAGATGAAGCGTGTTTTTGCATCTTCACTTGCCTGCTTAAATTTAAGCTTGCTGCCACCTTCCATTTTATAAATTTTAGGCTGTTGCTGAATTAGGCTCATGATGAACATAGGGTCAACTTTGGTATCGCTACTAAACTCAATTGAGCCGCCAGCAGGACCGGCATCAATACGAGATATACCGATTTTTTCCGCTTTGAGTTTAAGTTTTGCAATATGAATTAAGTTTTTCGTTGCTTGTGGTAATAGACCGAAACGGTCAATAAGCTCTACTTGCACGTCATCAAGTGCTTGTTTACTTTTGCAACTAGCAATGCGTTTATAAATACTTAGCCGTAAGCTGACATCAAAAATATAGTCATCAGGTAATAACGCAGGTACGCGTAAATCAACTTCAGTTTGGGTTTTCATTACTTGTTCTAGTGATAACTGTTTGCCATCTTTAAGTGCGGCTACCGCGGCATCAAGCATTTCCATGTACAGGCTAAAACCGACTTGGCTCATTGAACCGCTTTGATCTTCGCCGAGTAATTCACCCGCACCACGAATCTCTAAATCATGGGTTGCCAGAGTGAAACCAGCGCCTAAGTCTTCAAGTGAGGCGATGGCTTCAAGGCGTTTGCGTGCGTCTTTGGTCATGCGTTTTTCGTGTGGCGTTAACAAATAAGCATAAGCTTGATGATGAGAGCGACCAACACGACCGCGAAGTTGATGCAATTGTGCTAAACCTAAATGGTCGGCTCTATCCATAATAATGGTGTTGGCACTTGGTACGTCAATACCGGTTTCAATTATGGTAGTACATACGAGTACGTTGTATCTTTGATGATAAAAATCACTCATAATGCGCTCAAGCTCGCGTTCACGCATTTGCCCGTGAGCGGTAATTATTTTTGCTTCTGGTAATAACGTTTGAATGTCTGCCGCGGTTTTATCTATGGTATCAACATTGTTGTGTAGGAAGTACACCTGACCACCACGTAGTATTTCACGTAATATCGATTCGCGAATTAAGGCGTCATCACGTTGTCTAACAAAGGTTTTTACTGCTAATCGTTTTGCCGGAGGCGTTGCGATTATGGATAAATCGCGCATACCGCCCATCGCCATGTTTAGTGTTCTTGGAATTGGCGTGGCGGTAAGGGTTAGAATATCGACGTTTGAGCGCAATTGCTTAATCTTCTCTTTTTGCTTAACACCAAAGCGATGTTCTTCATCAACAATAAGTAAGCCAAGATCGTGGTACTTAATGCTGTTTTGTAGCAATTTATGAGTGCCGATTAGAATGTCAATTTGACCAGATTCAACATCTTTTATTACTTGGTTTTGTTCTTTTGCCGTTTTAAAGCGTGATAGAACTTCGATGCTTATTGGCCAGTTGGCAAACCGGTCACGAAAGTTTTCATAATGTTGTTGTGCTAATAGCGTTGTTGGTACCAGTATCGCGACTTGCTTAGCGTCGTTTACTGCTACAAATGCCGCTCGCATGGCAACTTCTGTTTTACCAAAACCGACATCACCACATACCAATCTGTCCATGGCTTGTGGCGATAACATATCACTTATTACAGCGTTTATGGCTTGTTCTTGATCTAAAGTTTCTTCAAAGCCAAAACTGTCGGCAAAGGCGCGATACTCATCTTTATCACGCTTAAATGTGTGGCCATGCTTACTGGCTCGTTTAGCATAAATATCAAGTAACTCTGCAGCAACGTCTCGTACTTTTTCTGCAGCTTTTTGTTTGGCTTTGCTCCACGTATCGTTGCCAAGTTTATGTAGTGGTGCATGTTCGGCGTCTGCACCTGAATAGCGACTAATTAAATGTAGGGCGGCAACAGGCACATAAAGCTTAGCTTCACTGGCATAACTTAACACTAAAAATTCGGTGGTGATACCGCCATTTTCTATGGTTTGAAGTCCCATATAACGACCAATACCGTGCTCAATATGCACCACGGGTTGACCAATACTTAATTCCGCTAAGTTTTTAAATATGGCGTCGTTCTGAATATCTTGTTGCTTATTACGACGACGTGTTTGACGAACTATATCACCTAATAATTCGGCTTCAGTAACCAAGGCAATAGCATTTTTTCGGGCAGTACCTTTTGCTTGAAAAATAAAGCCAGCACTAAGCGCGTTAACCGTAATGCCTAAGTTACTATCACTATTGATAAAGTCTTCAATACTGTCAAAATTGCTCGGTTTAAGGTTGTTACGTTGCAGTAATTCTAAAACACTTTCGCGTCGCCCTTGGCTTTCAGCCACAAATAACAATTTTACAGGTGTTTCCTTACTGTCAATAAAGTTGTTTATTAGCTCAAATGGTTGTTTTAACTTGTGATCTATTGTTAAGTCAGGCAATGACTTAACATCAAACTGCACTTGTGCACTTTTTACTTCTTCATCAATTGTTTCTGGCTTTAAGTTAATTCGGTCAAAAGGCTTTAATGCCGTGTAAAGCTCTTCGCTATTGAGGAATAACTGCTGTGGCGGCAGTAGTGGCCGCGTTGGATCATAACGCCTATCTTCGTAGCGATATTCAATATCAGTCCAATAATGGGCGATTGCTTTGTCGATATCACCACTGACAATGACTAAGGTATTGTTAGAGAAATAGTCACATAGGGTGTTAGATTGTTGGAAAAATAACGGTAAGTAATACTCAATACCTGCCGGCATAACACCATTACTGACTTGATGATAAATTGACTCTTTATCTATAGTACTCGTGAACTGTTCTCGGTACTGACTACGAAATAAGTTAATACCGTCGCTGTCGGTTGGAAATTCATGCGCAGGTAATAAATCAATACCGTTTACTTTCTCACTTGAACGCTGATTTTCCGGATCAAATAAACGAATTTCATCGATTTCATCATCAAAAAAGTCAAGTCGATAAGGGGTTTTACTGCCCATAGGAAATAAATCTAAAATGGCGCCACGGGCAGAGAATTCACCGTGCTCCATCACTTGGTCGACGTAGCGATAGCCACTAGCCTCAAGTTCTTGTCTTAATTGGTGTAAGTCTTTTTTATCGCCTTTTTGAATAATTAAACTGTTAGCTTCTAAATATTGTTTTGGTGCCAAGCGCTGCATTAATGTTGTTACAGGTACAATAACGATGCCTTTTTCCATACGCGATAGCTGATACAAGGTTGCTAAGCGCTGAGAAATAATATCTTGGTGTGGTGAAAAGGTATCATACGGTAGTGTTTCCCAGTCGGGAAATAGACAAATAGGCAGCTGTTGTTGATGGTTTAAGCTTGTTAATTCTTGCTCTAAGCGCAAAGCTGACGGAGTATCATGGGTTAGTAAAAGTACAGGTTGAGAAGCTGATAATGCACCATGAAATATTGCGACACTGGCACTACTGCCGGGTAAGTTTTGCCACGTTTTTTTATCGGCATTTTTGCCTCGACTTTTTGCTAAAACCGGATTGAATAAATTAACGTTTTTGCTCATGACTGCTCTTTAATATGATATGGGCTTTGGTAACAGCGTCGACATGCTAGGCGGCACTGACAGTATAATTTGCGCGTATCTTAGCATGAGTTTATCGGAAATTTTAGCGGCTAAAACTATTCTCAACTCTATCGCTAGGTAATTCACCGATAATTAGTTTTAACAACAGCAGAAATTGCTAGCTAAAGCATGTATAATATTGGGCAATTCTATTACTGTATTTTGCTGTTATTTATCGAACTAAAAATTAGTTAATAACAGTATTAACCAGCAAATTCGTTGGTTTCTTGGAGAAGTTTGTGACTAATAACGATGTTTTACGCCGTCTTAGATATACCTTTAATTTTAATGATCAAAAGGTTATCAGCATTTTTGCATCTGGAAATTTAACCGTAACTCGAGAGCAAATAAGCAATTGGCTTAAAAAGGAAGAAGATCCTGCCTACATAAACTGTCCTGATACAACGTTTGCATCATTTTTAAATGGCTTTATTAATGAGCGTCGTGGCAAAAAAGAAGGTGAACCAGCGAAAGCTGAGAAGCGCTTAAATAATAATATTATTTTAACCAAACTTAAAATCGCTTTTAACTTAAAAGCTGAAGATATTATCGAAATTTTGGCCTCAGTAAATTTTCGCTTGAGCAAACCGGAGTTAAGTGCTTTTTCTCGTAAACCTGAACATAAAAATTATCGTGAATGTAAAGACCAAGTGTTACGTAATTTCTTGCAAGGCATTGATAAAAAGTTTCATGTACAGCGCCGTGCAAAAGCGCAAACTAGCAGCCACATGCCATCAACAGAGAAAGATAAATTAGAGAAAGTGTTAGATAACAAAAATTACAAAGCGGCAAAGCCTAACGCAAGCAAAATATATGTAAACCCAAACAAAACCAAAGTTGAACGCAAACCCGGCGAGCGTAAGGTACTTAAATTGAAACCTAAAGATATTTGGGGCGAGTAATTTAACATTAAAGAGTGTAGTTCTTTGTGCTATAAATAAAGTAAATAGCAATTAATAGATTCTTAATAATAATATTAACAAGGAAAGAACTATGACTGAAAATACAACACCAGAAAATCCACAATCAGAAAACAAGCAGCCGCCAGAAGAAGTTGCAATGCCAAGCTGGTTTAACGTGGTCGCGATTTTGGCGTTAGTTTGGAATTTGCTTGGCGTGATGGCGTTTGTTAATCAAATGATGATGACGCCAGAAATGATCGCTGAGCTGCCGCAAGCTGAGCAGGATTTATATGCTACAACACCAGTTTGGGCAATTGCAGCTTTTGCCGTTGCTGTGTTTGGTGGTGCATTGGGGAGTTTAGCTTTACTGCTAAAAAAAGCGATAAGTTATCAATTGTTGGTGGCATCGTTTGTTGGCGTTGTTGTGCAAATGTTCCATTCATTTTTTATTAGCAATTCGTTTGAGGTTTATGGGCCGGGTGGCATGATAATGCCTGTTATGGTGATTGTGATTGCGTTATTGTTGGTTCGGTTTTCGGCCAAAGGTATTAATAATCATTGGTTTGATTAATTCAATAATAATTGGCCGCAAGTAATAATTGACCGCAAGTAATAATAGATAAAAGCTGGTGATTACCGGCTTTTTTTGTAATTAGTTGTTGGCTAGGAAAATATATAAGTTGATCAACAAGGTGACGATTAAGCTCGTATAACCTAAGGTCAATTGAAATTTTTTCAGTTTAGCTTTACTACTAAATATAGCGACCACAGCGCCTAGCAGTAAGCCTGCCATTACAGCTAATATAACTGAGTAAGTAAATATAAATAAGTATTCCATCTTTTCACCTTTACTTTGATTAAGTAGCTGCTGTTAAGTTGGTAGATATAAAGCGGTTATAAATTATCCTAAATTAACGTAATAAAAAATCACCTATCTTTATGTTTTCATTGCTTAGAAAAATGCCAACCTAAGTTTAGCCACATTATCGCTATCAAGTTTTACTTTTATCTACAGGATACTGGATTACTTAAATGGTTTTTATGATAAAAATCAACATTGCTCACCGACAAGTGCTACAATTTCAGCGCAATTTTAATAGGTTTAAATTTACGACTCTTTAATTGATGTTAACAAGTATAAGAAAGAAGGCCGTTGGCAGCTTTTTATGTGCAATTGTTGCCGTTGTAGCGACGATAGTATCGACGCAGTATCAAGCACCAGTAATGCTTTTTTCGCTATTGTTGGGTTTAGTTGCCCATGCCTTTTATCGTAATCAAAAAATTCAAGCAGGTGTTAACTTTTGCTCGCGTGAATTATTGCGTTTTTGTGTGGGCTTATTAGGTGTTCGTATTGCCTTTTCTGATATTGTTTCATTGGGGATTATACCGCCACTCATTGTTATGATTAGTATGGCATTTACTATGGTATTCGGTGTGTTTTTTGCGCGCTTGTTAGGTTTACCCAAATCATTTGGCGTACTTTCAGGCGGCGCTGTTGCAGTTTGTGGTGTTTCTGCAGCAGCGGCAATTTCAACGGTATTACCTAAAGATAAAATGCAAGAAAAATACTTTGCACTTACGGTTATAGGTATAACCACCTTTAGTACTTTATCAATGATCTCCTATCCTATTTTGGTCAAATATTTGGGCTTTTCTGATGAATTGGCTGGCGTGTTTATTGGTGGTGCGATTCATGATGTCGCGCAGGTTGTCGGTGCTGGTTACACCATTTCCCCTGAAGCTGGTGATGTTGCCACTTATATCAAACTACTGAGAGTCGCGTTGTTAATGCCGATTGTAATGATGGTGTTTTTTGCTTTTAAAGAACGAGACAGTCAAATGGAGGCAGGGGTTAGTGCTTTTATTCCTGGCTTTTTGATTATGTTTTTCCTGCTTGCTTTCTTGAAAAATATTGGCGTAATACCAGCATGGTTAATTGAAATTATTCGTGTTGTTTCATCTAACTTACTTGTGGTTGCTATTGCTGCTATTGGTATTAAAACATCACTTAAACAGGTGTTATCAGTAGGTTGGCGACCAGTATTATTGATGGGCAGTGAAACCGTATTGTTAGCAAGTTTAATTGTTGGTAGTTTATTGTTTTTCTACTAAATAAATTTAAGGCTAATAGCTTGTATCAACAATATTTGCTTCGCTGATGCGCTCAAGCCTTGCTTGCTCTTCAGCAAAAGCGGCTTTAATTTCTTCCAGTACCATATCAACATTAGCACTGACATTGTTGTCTTTGAATAAGCCGGTAAGTTCTGATTCTGCGGTTAATTCGCCACGTTCAAATAGTGCCCACATTTCTTCGGCATATCTGCTTTGCTTAAGTGCAGGGCTGAATTGAGCATAGTAATTGGTCATATTCGTGACATCGCGCAGTAGCATAGCTTTGGCGTTGTTGTTGGCTGAGGCATCAACGGCCTGTGGAAGATCTATAATGACAGGGCCATAATCATCCACTAAAACATTAAACTCTGATAAATCACCATGAATAATACCCGCACATAACATTAATTTTACATAATGCATCACAAGGGCATGATCTTCTCGTGCTTGCTCGGCTGACATAATGACATCATTTAAACGTGGAGCAACATCACCTCCGTCGTCAGTGACAAGTTCCATTAGCAAAACACCGTCGAAGCAACCAAAAGGTTGAGGTACGCGCACACCAGCATCTGCTAATTTATAAAGCGCATCAACTTCCGCATTTTGCCATGCTGACTCTTGCTGATTTCGTCCGTATTTCGAACCTTTTTCCATTGCTCTAGCGCGGCGACTATTTCGGCTTTTTCTACCTTCTTGATATTGCGCTGCTTTTTTAAAGCTACGTTTGATAGCTTCTTTATAGACTTTAGCGCAGCGAATATCGTCGCCACAACGTACCATATAAACAGTGGCTTCTTTACCACTCATTAACTGGCTAATTACTTCATCTACTAGGCCATCATCAACAAGTGGCTGTATGCGTTTAGGTACTTTCATGGCGTCGTTATACCTTAGTTACGCGCGGGAAGATATAACAAAATTATAACTTTTAATTCATCAATAGATTAATTTGCCGTGCTGTTGGGGTAAAATGAGTAAATTGATCAACCACTAAGCGATTACTATGATCCCATTTATTAGCCAACTTTCCGTTACAGAACAAGCGCTTTGGCTAAAGGCGTTAAAGTTGGAATTGCCAAATGAAACCATTGTTTTAGCGGCTGATATTTCTCAAGAGCAGAAAGAGCAGTGTCAAATTGCCATTGTGGCTAACCCTGACATGTCAGAGTTAGCTGAGTTTAAAAACTTACATTGGTTGCATAGTGTTTGGGCAGGCGTAGAGAAATTAATGACAAGTTTACAGGCCTCAGCAATGCATGTGACACGCTTGATTGATCCTCACCTAAGCCAAACTATGGCCGAAGCTGTGCTTGCATGGAGCCTGTATTTGCACCGAGATATGCCAACATATGCATTACAACAGCAGAAGAAACAATGGCAACAGCTAGACTATATTCCTGCATCTAAAAGACGTATTGGCATTTTAGGTTTAGGAGAGCTAGGACGAGCAAGTGCACTGCAATTACAACAAAATGGTTTTCAAGTGATGGGCTGGAGCCGGAGTGCAAAAGAGCTTGAAAATATTAAGACTTATGCTGGCGAAAAAGGGCTTGTCGACATAGTATCGCAAAGTGATATTTTAGTTTGTTTATTGCCGTTAACACCTGCCACCAAAGGCTTAATTAATCGTGATCTAATAAATGTTATGCCCGTTGGCAGTTCACTAATTAACTTTGCACGTGGCGGTATTGTTAATTCTGATGATTTATTGCAAGCATTTGCTAATCAGCGTATTAAACATGCGGTTTTAGACGTATTTGAGCATGAGCCATTATCGTCAAAAAGTGAGTTTTGGCATCACCCTAATATAACAGTACTACCACATATTTCTGCACCAACCAATATGGCCAGTGCTTGTCAAATAGTAGCGAAAAATATTATTGAATATCGAAAAACTGGCCAACTGCCTGAATGTGTTGATAAAGTCCTAGGTTACTAGCATTCGACCTAGCATGGAATGGTGACAGGCAAAGCGTTTTTCTAAGGTTTATAGTTGTAAACCTGAACCCGCCAATTTTTCATATTATTTGTTATTGGCTTTTATATTCTTTTAGCCAGAGTCTTCTTTAGCTCATTTAATCGGCGCCCTTCAATTTATATTATGCACGAGCTGATTTGTTTATTTTAATTTTATTGTTACATATGGGTAAAAGTAAATTGCATATTTGGTGTATTGTTAATTAATAGCAAATAAATATAATGGCTCGACATTAACAACGGTTAAAGTTTTGATAGCGCAACCCAGAATAGTTTTATTCAACTATAGTTATGGGCGTTATTAACGTAACTGAATAGAACTTTTCACAGAATATGATGTAGCGAAGTAAAGTTATACATATAGCGTTATAGAAAAATTATTTTAAATATATTGAGGAGCGAAAATGGCTGATAAATTTATTAAATCAAAAGCGGCGATTGCTTGGGGGCCAAAGCAACCTTTGTCGGTTGAAGAAGTTGACGTTATGTTACCGCGCAAAGGTGAAGTGTTGATTAAAGTTATTGCTTCGGGTGTTTGTCATACTGATGCCTTCACTTTATCAGGTGAAGATCCTGAAGGTATTTTTCCGGCTATATTAGGCCATGAAGGTGGCGGTATTGTTGAGCAAGTAGGTGAAGGTGTAACAAGTGTCGAAGTTGGCGATCATGTTATTCCTCTTTACACTCCAGAGTGCGGAGAGTGTAAATTTTGTTTATCTGGCAAAACCAATTTATGTCAAAAAATTCGTGAAACACAAGGCAAAGGTTTAATGCCTGATGGTACAACGCGTTTCTATAAAGATGGCCAACCAATTTATCACTATATGGGCTGCTCAACGTTTTCTGAATATACCGTGCTACCTGAAATTTCATTAGCCAAAGTTAATAAAGAAGCGCCATTAGAAGAAGTGTGTTTATTAGGCTGTGGCGTTACAACAGGTATGGGCGCTGTAATGAATACCGCTAAGGTAGAAGAAGGTGCAACTGTCGCGATATTTGGCTTAGGTGGCATTGGTTTATCAGCGGTAATTGGTGCAACTATGGCGAAAGCAAGCCGTATTATTGCTATTGATATTAACGAAAGTAAATTTGACTTAGCGAAGCAACTGGGGGCAACAGACTTTATTAACCCGAAAAATTTCGATAAGCCAATTCAGGACGTTATTGTTGAAATGACAGACGGCGGCGTTGATTACTCATTTGAATGTATTGGTAATGTTAATTTAATGCGCTCAGCATTAGAGTGCTGTCATAAAGGTTGGGGCGAGTCAGTGGTTATTGGTGTTGCCGGTGCTGGTCAAGAAATATCAACGCGCCCATTCCAATTAGTAACTGGTCGTGTATGGCGCGGTAGTGCTTTTGGCGGTGTAAAAGGTCGTAGTGAATTACCTGATTATGTAGAGCGTTATTTAGCGGGCGAGTTTAAGTTGAGTGATTTTATCACTCATACGATGGGCTTAGAAGATATTAATGAGTCATTTGAGTTAATGCACAAAGGCGAGAGTATTCGTACTGTTATTCATTTCGACAAGTAACTTCCTTGATAGTTTTGCTGCAATTAAATTATGTTGTAGCAAATTTTTTAGGTAAATTTAGAAGGCGAACAATGAGTTTAGAAAATATTAGTGCAAATAAGAGTTTTGGAGGTTGGCACAAGCAATATAGCCACTTTTCAAGCAGTGTAAATAGCACCATGCGTTTTGCTATTTATTTACCACCACAAGTATCGAAAGGGCAAAAAGTTCCAGTACTTTATTGGTTGTCGGGTTTAACCTGTAGCGATGAAAATTTTATGCAAAAAGCAGGTGCGCAACGCATTGCTGCCGAGCTTGGAATTGCTGTTGTTGCTCCTGATACAAGCCCAAGAGGTGACGATGTTGCTAACGATGAAGGTTATGATTTAGGCCAAGGTGCTGGCTTTTATGTTAATGCTACGCAAGCTCCGTGGAATAAACATTTTCAAATGTATGATTACATTGTTGATGAGTTACCTAAGTTAATTGAAGAAACGTTTCCTGTAACATCTCAACGCGCCATTTCAGGCCATTCTATGGGGGGACATGGTGCCTTAATGATCGCGCTTAAGAATCCTAACCGATATAGCTCAGTATCGGCGTTTAGCCCAATTAGTAACCCTATTAATTGCCCTTGGGGACAAAAAGCATTTGCTGCTTATTTAGGTGAAGATAAGTCAACATGGAATGATTTTGATTCGAGCATCTTGATGAAAAAGGCAACAGCGTTTGTACCTGCTAAGGTTGACCAAGGTTTAGGTGATGACTTTTTAGTGGAGCAGTTGAAGCCTGAAGCTTTAGTTGCAGCAGCAAAGGAAAATAGTTATCCATTAACGTTAAATCAGCACGAAGGTTATGACCATAGCTATTACTTTATTGCTAGTTTTATTGAAGCGCACCTGCGCTTTCATCAGCAATATTTCACTTAATGCTGGTTCGTGCAATAACTCATTAATTAAAAGCCTTTGTTTATTACAAAGGCTTTTTCGTTTATCAAAGTTTTTTAGCTGTAATAACATAGCGCTCGTTAGCGTCATCGCCAATACCATTAAATGGATAGCAAGTAATTAAAACTAGACTGCTATCGTCTCCTAACAAAGGTAGCTTTCCCGAAGATGCGTCTACTATCTCAATTGCTTCAACTTGATATAGCTGGCTTTTGCCATCTTGGTCAGTCATTGATATTACGTCTTTCATTAAAATATCCTCTAAAAATGCAAAATGGCTGTCACGGTGACCTGCAACGACAAAAGGGTTACTCGAACTTGGCTGATTAAATGGTGCAATAGCACCTGCTGAAAAAGCCAAAGTTGTAGGGTCGCCGCCATTTAGCACCACAATAGTTTCTCGCAAACGTTGAAATGACAATTGCGCAATAGGGAAGGTATCAGCCCATGGCCAGGGCTTAATGGCGTTTCTCAGGTAACCTTGGCTATTTTGTCTAGGTTGTGCAGCTAGTGATTGTTGCCAGCTATGCTGTATTAATTGCTGTGATAACCATGCCTTTGCGGGTAGCCAACTGGCATGCACACATAGAACTGCACCCAAAATAACAAGCGCTTTTGCAGCAATTTTGGCAAGCCTATTTTGCGTATACACGTAGTAGTACCGATGCAATTATTATCATAAGCAAACCTATAATGAGCTGTTGGTGCCAGCCCATTGCTGTTTTTGGCATTGCTACCATTAAATCTTCATGCGCTTTAGCCAGCATGTTTTTTTGAGGCGCTAATTTGTTGGCATTTTTCGCAGTAGACAGTGGTGCTAGTTCATCTTGTTTTTCAACCGCAATAAAACTGGTGTAAGGCGAGATAATTTGGTGGGCAATTGAAGTAGTAATTACCTGTTGCTTTACGTGTTGGGCATCTGCACCTATGACTAAGGTATCGAGTAAGTCTGCAATTTTATTTCGTGCCCAAATAGTGGAAATTCCTCGAGCGCTTTGGTTGTCATCAATAATAATTTGTTGAAACCAAGGTTTATTTGCCATATCGCCGGTTAGCTGTGCGCTGGTGATTGGGAATTTTGATTTAATGGCAACTTGCAATGGCTCACCTAAGTACAAATCAGTGATTTTCTTTGGATAAATTTCAGTTTGTTGATGAATTTGATTGTCGAGCAACAGTTGTATATTGCTCACTGCAGGTTGGCTGATTTTGTCCATTAATGCCGACATACGTGTCTGTACATCTTGGTTATTTCGGATAAATACATAGCTGCCTCGGCCAAATTGCGCAGCTTTTTTCATAAAATAGCCATTGGGAGCAGCGCCAATACCAACTGTGAATAGGCGAAAGTTTCCCTGTGCGCCATCAAGTAATTGCATCAATTCAAATTCATTTGCAACGGCGCCGTCTGTAATAAACACCACTTGGCGGATTGCTTTTGATGATTGATGTTCATTTTTGTTCATCACTAAGGCTTGACTAAGCGGACGGTACATTTCGGTGCCACCATCAGCATGCAAGTTATTGATAAATTGAGTGGCTTGACGAATGTTGTAATTTGACACCATTTGCGTTTGAGAAAATAGCAGCTCAACTGAGTCATCAAAGGCAATAACATTAAAGCTGTCTTGGCTATTTAGTTGTGATATTGCATGTTGCAAACTAAGTTTTGCTTGGGTCATAGAACTTCCTTGCATAGAGCCTGAGGTGTCAATAATGAAAATTATGTCTCTTGCAAGTACTGGTGTTTTATCGGCTAGCGGCGGAAAAAAAGTTAGTAGTGTAAAATATTCATTGTTAACTTGCTCTGTAAAACTGCTTATTTGTGGCTGAAGACTAGGCTCAAGTTGCCAAGACAAATTAAAGGTTTTATTGGCAATTGCCTGTTGTTTATTAAGCGAAATTAAATAGGAAGATTGTTGACTGTTAAGTGCTTGCGTGTTGATTTTATGGCTAGCACTTTGAATAGACTTAATGGCGATACCTGCATTTAACGCAATATGAACAGATGCCTGGCTTTTTGCTACTACCTTTTGATTTGTGAGATGAAATAAAGACTCATTTAGGCTAGCGTTGTCAAAAGCAAAAATGTTGCTATTAAGTTCGGCCGGAGAGCTTTGATAATGCTGTGGTTGGTACCTGCTAGTCATTGCTAATGGTAAGTTAAGGTTTAGTTCACCATTGAAAAATGTTACTGGCGTGATGAACGTTAAAGTAACAACCACGGCCGAATGAGCAGGAATATTGGCAATATTATTAGTAAATAGGTTTGCTCGCTGTTGTTGTACTAAGCTCGCCTTTTTTTCCTGCTTCTTAGCTTGGTTGTATTTTGCTTTTGCCGCTTTTTTTTCCATGATTTGCCCAACGATCTCTTTGTCGGCCACTTTTACATGTAAATGTTTAATAGCTGCATTTTCTGGCAACGGAAATTGGTATTTGCCTTCAAGTTCAAGGCTGTATGGGTTAATGAAAACCTGTTTTATTTCGGCATAAGCCATTAAACCGCTGATCTCTATATTGGCGGTAATATCAATAGGTAAGGCTAACTGCTTACTCTGCTCGGGGTGATTAAAAATTAATTGTGGTCCATAAATTAAAGTATTTTCCTTATTTGAAAGCCCTCCCGCTGCCTGTTGGTCATTAATATTTTTACTTTGAGCCAATGGTACAATAATGGCTGTTAGCGTTATGAGTATAAGTAATACTAGCTTTAACCACTTTTTACGCTGCTTCTTACGTTTTTGTTGGTAAAAGTATGAGTCTTGATAATCGATTAATCGTAAGCTTTTATCTGAGTTAAACACTGTAATTCTCCAATATCCGTGTGATATTAGTTATTACAACAAAGCAATGCGTGTTAGTTACGGCGAGATTGAGGCAACTTTAAGAACAATTGTGGCAAAATAATGGCAGTTGTATCGCCATTTGATACGTTGGATGTTTAATGCTCTTAATAGACTGTAAAGTAAAATAGCTACTACTTGAAAAATATGACTCGTTAAATTAAGTTTACCGGCTTTAGAGCATCATTATTTAATCTTGTAAAGTATGTTTCATGTAATTTAGCCCAAAATTGACTAGTAACTTTGTTGATAACGTTAGATTCAGCATTAATTAGTACAGCAAATCCAATGCCTATTTCTGGCGAATAACCTATATCAGCACGAAAGCCAGCCACCCAACCTGAATGGTAAACTATTGGCATATCACCTAACTGATATATGCGCCAACCATAGCCATAATGAGCATCAGTTAAATGATTACGCCAGTGACGTCGCCGTAAATCTTTTTTTGTTTTAATTCTAGGTGTTGTTAACTCTGTCAATAATGTTGGTGAGAGTACCTCTGGTTGGTGTCCTAAATTGGCAATTAACCATTTTGCCATGTCGGTGATACTGGCATTAATACCAGCTGCAGGCGCTACTTTGTAGTAATCAGGTTCAACATTAACGGTGCGCCAAACGTACTTTCTAATATTATTTCCATGCTTGTCTTTCTTACCGGTTTTAATACGTTTTCTTAAAATATGAGGCTTAGCTGTATTTTGATTTTCTTTAAAAACGTCAATACCAACAGAGGCATTTTTCATATTAAGCGGGGTAAATATTCTTTCATCGAGCAATTCAACATAGGTTTTGCTTTGGCTAGCTTCGATGGCAGGTTGTAAAAAACCGTAAGCAATATTTTGATATCCGTAACATTTTGCTGGTTGGCAAATTGGTGTTACACGATCAAAGCGGTTGATTATTTTCTCCATACTCCAGTTTTCATGTAGTAGGTTGTCATAGGCGTTTGGCATTAGGCCACTTGAGTGACTTAATAAGTGCTTTAATTGAATTTTTTCAGCTGCACCTTTTGTTGCTAGCGCAAAGTTTGGAACAAACTTTGTTATGGGATCCGTTAAGCTTAGTTGATGCTCCTGTGCAAGCATGGCGGTGATCGTTGCTGCAAAAGGCTTAGAAACTGACGCCAATCGAAAAACGGTTTCATTATCTACTTTTTTGGTTTTTTTTGTGTCGGTATAACCAAAGCTCTCGAGTGCTACTATTTGATTATTTTTAACTATGGCATAGGCTGCACCGGGGATGTTGTGCTTTTTAAGTTCTTTAGCAAAATCAGCCGCTAATTGCTTATTAAAACTATTAAGCTCGTCAGCGTGACTAGAAAAGTTAACGCTATAGGCGCTTAGCGTCATAATAAAGGTGAGGAATAAACGAGAGAAATCAACAAACATGCAATGGGCTCAAATTGAAAAATCAGCTAATTTTAGCTATTCAGAACAAAATTACCAACTAAAAAGTCAGATTGTGAAAAGTGTAAATAAATTTCACTTAGGGGGGGCAACTTTGGTGTATGTTTTTGCAGCGGTTTAGCGAACATTTTTATAAGAAAGAGCTGAAGTCATGTGCTTATTCTCGACTTTGCCTCTTGAGTCACTTTAATTCCTGCCTCCATGCAGTTACACATAATTAAGTGATAACACAGTCAATATGTTCATTTAATCACATTAAATTTGTATGAAATTTATATCGCCAAGTTCTATACGGCCTAATGCTTTTGCTCAAGTTAATCGCTAAATTACATCGCGTTATAACTAAGACAAATAAACTTCACCATTACACCCGTAAACTTTGATTTAGGTCAAGGTACAGCAGAAAATGAAGTTTAAAATGGAAAAATGAGCGCATTATCGACTAAATAATGCCTGCAAAATCAACTTTAAAACTTGCTGCTAAATTAAAGGTAAGTTACAACGGCGGAATATGTAATGATAGATAGTAAACCTATAGTTTTTGCTTGCTCTGGGTGTTCGCATTTGGCAACTATGGCTAATGACATCGCACTAACACTTGACAGTGATGGCATTGCAGAGATGTCTTGTATTTCTTGGCTTATGGTCGCAGATGAAGAGCAAATTAGCGCTAAGTGTGGAAATCGAAAAGTAATACTCATTGAAGGTTGCAGCGAATCGTGTAGCCATGATTGCTTAGTAAAAGCAGGGGTGACTATTGATGTGCATTTTAATATTTCTGATTTAGGTTTTATCGCGCGTTCTGCCGGTGATTGCTCACTACAAGAAAACAGTATTGCAATGAGCCATATTTACGAAAAATTAGCTGAGCAAGGGATTGCAGCGCAATAATGTGCCTTGGGTTAATTTAATTTTGACAATAAGCCCTTCGCTTGAATCTTCTTTCGAGCGCTTATAGTGTCTAGCGATAGTAAGAATATGGAATTTATATGCTAGATCACCTTATGTTGCCAGTTATTAATTTGCAGTAAAGTGGCTTGCAAATAATCACAATTTGTTCAGCTAACATTAATGTTTGTCGATTTAAAATTGCCTAAAATTTGATGTATATAGCTTATTGAGAAACTTAATCCTGCTTTGCCTATCAAACAGAAACTGAATTTGTTAGGTACATTCACCAATAGTTTTATTAGGAATTTATATGAAACGAATAACTCCCCTTACTTTAATTGCTCTTGTAACTTGTGCGCTTTCTTTCTCGTCTTTTGCAAACAACAGTTTGCCGAGTAACCGACATATTGCCGTAACGGGCACGGCGCAAATGATGGCCTTGCCAGATATTGCTATTGTCCATCTAAATGTTGAAAGTACTAAAAGAACCAGTTTAGATGCTAAAAAAAATGTTGATGAGCGTGTAAATAATTTACTAGATGGTTTAGCGCAATTTAATATTGATGAGGCCAATGTTTCAGCATCAAATATTTCAACCGATGTACGCTATTCATATGATCGTGGAGAGAGAAATAAAATTGATGGCTATATTGCAAGACGAACTTTAAAAATTACGCTTAATGATATTGAAAAACTAAATGCTTTTATGGATTTCGCGTTAAGCGTTAAAATTGATGCGATTAGAAACATAGAACTAAAATCGTCCCAAGAACAAGCTTTGAAGGCGGAAGCGAATGCTTTAGCCGTTAAAGACGCTAAAGCACAAGGAAAATTACTCGCCAACGCTTTTGATGCAAAATTAGGGGCTATCTACAGTATCAATTCAAATAGTAACCATATTCAGCATAGGTATGGTGCTAATAGTGATGCTGAAACTTATGCGGTAAGTGCTCGCATGGGCAGCAGTAGTGCTAAACCCGGTCGTTATTTACAAGAAAATATTGTCTTCTCGGCCTCTATTAATGTTGTGTTCGACCTAGAGGTAAATTAATTTCTGTGGCTATTGCAATCGCTACATAATGACTAATCTGCAAGTTGTCATTTTGCTGACTTTAATCCAGAGCTTGATGAAGTTGCAGTTTATGGTTTGGGCGCGTTAGTTGCAGGTAAAGTGATTGCTAAAACGGGCTTTATTGCAGCAGCAATTCATTTTCTTAATAAGTGTGGTGTTATATTTGTTGTCGCAATTGCAGCGTTTTTGAAGCAAATTCTTACGCGAAAAAAAGCCTAGCTGCTACAATTTAAATAGCCCGTTTATACATGACGGGTTACTGGCGGCTGTTGCGACATTTACGACAAAATTGTGCTTTAAACGATATACCTCATGTTTTTGTTAAATGTGATTGGCCGTACACCCGGAAGTAGAGAGGGTAAAGGAGGCAATATGGATATCGTCTATTGGAGCAAATATTTGCTTATGGTTTTGCTAGGGACTTTGTTAGTTTTACTGTCTATGCATGAAATCGTAAATAAACTACATATCGCTGTAAAACCAAAAGAATGGTTACGCTCTGCCATTCTATATGCTGGATTATTTATTTTAGTTTACAGTGTTTACTGTTTAATTATTGATGCTATGGTATATCAATAATAATTATCAACAAAATGCTATGACTAACATATATTCAGGTCAGTGTATTTGCCAAAACGTTGCCTGTGAAATTCGCTTACCTCAACGGCTACAAACCTATAGTGCGAGAGCATGTGATTGCGAATTTTGCCAAGCACGAGGCATAAACTATCTATCTGCACCTAGTGCCGACATAACCATCACAGCTAATTCCGATCTTCAAGTTTTGCAGCAAGGCTCAATGCAAGCTAGTTTTCTTGCTTGTCGTGAGTGTAACTTGATAATTGCAGTAACTGTCCAAACTGAACTCAGCTATATCGGTGCTTTAAATAGTGAGATACTAGAGGCTAAAGCACTATTATTGCCACCGACTGTGGCTTCTCCTAAGTTGCTAAGTGCTGATGAAAAATTGGCTCGCTGGCAAAAAGTTTGGGCACCTATTAAAATGCAGATACGTTAGTTGTTTAAAACGCGAATTGTTAAATAGCTAATGTATTAAAGGGCAGATAGTTACTATTGCTCCGCTTGAATGAGATATTAGGACTTGTTTATATTGAAAAACTTTATTGGTCGAATTTATGTTTTAAAACCGATTTTTAACTGTATTTTTTTGTTGTCTATCGGCTTTATCGTTTTTCTCTTTATATTTTCCAGCATTGATGCACAAAACCAATTTGCCTTACCTAGCTTAATGTTAGCAGTGTGGAGCTTGTTGTTTAGTGCTTTGTTAGGTCTGACCAATAATGTGCCAGTACAGACCATTGAGAAACCATCTTGGTTTTCTAAAATTTACTTTAAATTTCGAAAAGTTTACTTTAGATTTATTGCTTTAATGCTTATTTTTGTGACTTTGGCACTTATCTATTTAAGCTTTAGATTATTTTCTGCTGTAGAAATTTTGCTTTAGTCGGCGTTGCCAATAACTTTATCAGGACCAAGAACGATGAAAAATTTCCCATTAGCTGATTTGATGCTAACAGGTAGAACAATATCGCTAAAACCATTACAGGTGTGTTATAGCGATGAGTTAGTGGCATTGTCTGAGTTAACTAACATGTCATCATTATGGTTTACGCAAGTTCCCAATAAAGACACAATAGCCAGTTATCTCGAAATGGCTTTATTACAAAAACATGAAGGCAGCGCTTTGCCTTTTATTGTGCTAGATAACAAAACAGGGAAAGTACTGGGTACAACTCGTATTTGTAATGCCGACTTCACTCATCGACGATTTGAAATTGGTTATACTTGGTATGGCGAGGCTTTTCAAAAATCGGCTGTAAACACTGAGTGTAAATTACTGTTACTAACTTATCTCTTTGAAGAGCTTGATGCTATAGCTGTTGAGTTTCGTACCCATTGGCATAATCATAAATCTCGCGCCGCCATTGCAAGACTCGGTGCTAAACAAGATGGAGTATTGCGAAACCACCGTATTCATCCAGATGGTGAATTGCGTGATACGGTTGTATTCTCAATTATTAATAGTGAATGGCCTGTAGTTAAAAAGTCGCTAATTTATAAACAGCAAGCATATACATAAAGGTTTGACACCTTTAGGGGTATTTCAGACTATTAGTTATGTAGTGGATATCGCTAAAGCGTTTTGTTTTGCTAAAAAAAAGCCTTAGCTAACTTGTTAGCTAAGGCTTTTTAATGATTTTTAAATAAGTGAAAACTTAAAACTGTGATTTACGATACTTCTCACAAGCTTCTTCGTCTTCACATTCACCGTATAAGTATAAACTATGGTTCGTTAGTTTAATTTTATGTGATTTAGCAATATCTTCTTGGCGTTGTTCAATAACGTCGTCTTCAAACTCAACAACCTTGCCACAATTAAGGCAAACTAAATGATCGTGATGTTTTTTATGGCTTAATTCAAAAACTGATTTACCGCCTTCAAAATGGTGACGAGTCACAATACCGGCGTCATCAAATTGGTTCAATACGCGGTAAACGGTCGCTAAGCCAATTTCTTCTTGTTGCTCGAGTAATATTTTATAAACATCTTCGGCACTAATATGCTGATTATTTGGATCTTGTAAAATCGCCAATATCTTAATGCGGGGCAGAGTAATTTTTAATCCGGCTCTTTTTAGTTCTTCATTTTGTTCTGGCATTAATTTAAATCTCTGTATTGGGCTTTCAAATTATAGAAAATTATAGGTTGTTATGACCTTGGTGGAAAGCGATAGTTGCAACTGATTATTAATTTCACTGGTTTTATTGCTTTTAATGGTCATAATACCACGACTGGTCTGATGAGTTAGGGCTTTTTAGACCACAATATTTTTACGGGTACTTACCTTTTCTGCTATTCAATAAGGAATGTTTATGTTTAAAAGAGCTTGGCTATTGAAATTACTACTAAATATTTGGCCTCCGTTTTATTTTAGTGGCATTAAAGTTGTTCATTTATCGGCGGACTTTCGAACAGCAAAAGTTCAATTAAAGCTAAGTATGTTCAATAGAAATGCTGTTGGTGTGCACTTTGGTGGCTCATTATTTGCTATGACAGATCCTTTTTATATGTTGATGATTTTGGCCTGTTTAGGGGATGAATATATTGTTTGGGATAAATCGGCAGATATAGATTTTATAAAGCCAGGAAAAGGTAAAGTAACAGCTGAATTTTTAATTACTCCGGCCTTGATAGAAGATATTATAACTCATACTGCTAATGGCGAAAAATATCTACCTGAGTTGCTGGTCTATGTTAAAGATGAAAGTGGCGATGTAGTAGCGAAATTGAACCGAACGTTATATATTCGAAAGAAGAAAACAAATCAATAGTTTGAACTAAAACAAATAAATGTATTGTTTTTCGCAATGCTAATATAAATTCTCATATACTCAGCTTTATTTTAATCAGGACGATTTCAGTATGTTTGTACAACTATCTTTAGCGAAAAAAATTAACATTATCTTAGTGATTTTCGCGATTATTTTTCTTAGTACAACGGTTATTTTTTTCTGGTTTGATGAAAAAGCCTTAAGTGAAAAATTTGTAAAACATAATCTTGAGAATCTCGCACTAAACTATTTTGACTCTGTTAATACCATGATGTTAACGGGCACGGCGGCAAACCGGAAAATAGCGCAACAAAAAGCGCTTAGCCAAGAAGAAATTGTTGAAGCACGCATAATTAGAGCGCCAATTTTAAATAAAACGTTTGGTAACGGCTTTGATGACCAAGCAGCAAATAATGACTTTGAGCGCAGCGGTTTGTCAGGAAACAAAGAGTTTAAGCATATAGTGCAAGATGGCAAAAATATGATGACTTTTATTATGCCGATTGTTGCTAAAAGTGATTATCGTGGTACGAATTGTTTAACTTGTCATCAAGTCGCTGAAAATGAAATTCTTGGTGCGGTTAAGATTACTTATGACTTAACCGCAGTAGATAAAGAAATACATGAGTCGATTGTACAAGCGGGCTTATTGCAACTTATTATCACTGTAGTATGTTTTGGCTTACTCAGCTTTATGTTTAGTAAATTAGTTATTGCCCGTTTGCGTCGCTTAAAGCGAACCATTAATGATGTTGAAGCAAATTTAGATTTAAATAAAACCATTAAAGTGAATTACGACGACGAGCTAGGTGCGGTGAGCATTGCACTTAATAGCATGATGGATAAATTTAAAGTGAGCTTTTTGTCTTTCTCAAACGCTACTGAGCAGTTAATTGGCTCAGCTAAAAATGTTGATGAAATATCAACGTTAACCCGTGAAGCTGTGTTGAATCAAAAAAATGGTACCGATTCAGTGGCAGCAGCGATTAATGAACTTGATGCCTCTGCTGATGAAGTGCAAAGTAATACCGGCTTAGCTGCTGAGAAGTCAGTGCATGCTAGTGAAAGTGCCTCACAAGGATTAGCATTAGTTGATAGTGCAAAAACGGGTATTAATCAATTGCGCGATCAAGTGGTAGAAAATACCGCAATGATCACAGAGTTAAGTAATAAAACTAATGAAGTTGGCACTGTTTTGGAAGTCATTACTGGCATTGCCGAGCAAACGAATTTATTAGCTTTAAATGCAGCGATTGAAGCTGCACGCGCTGGAGAGCAAGGCAGGGGCTTTGCGGTTGTTGCAGATGAAGTGAGAAATTTAGCAACCCGTACTCGCGAGTCAATTGACCAAATTCAAAGTACCATTGGCAGTTTGCAAGTTGACGCAAAGCAAGCGGTAAATTCAATGAATGATGTTAGTGAGCAGGCAAGTGAAAAGGCACAAGATGTTACCAATGTTGCCAGTCTACTCGAAGGTATTGCTAGTCAAATTAGAGAGTTAGATGAGTTAAATTGCCAGATCTCTGATGCGGCTAAACAGCAAAATATTGCCGCCGATGAAATTAATAAAAATGTTGTTGATATTAGCAATGTTGCTGAGCAATCTAGTGAGGACGCCATTAAAGGTAAGCAAATTAGTGAAGAGTTATTAGAGCTTGCGTATGAGCTAAATAGTCAGCTTTCGAAATTTAAACTGTAAGTGATAATAGTTTATGAACAAAGGCTATGTTGTACATAGCCTTTTTTGTTCTTATTGTGCAAAGCTTCTTGCTAGCGATCATCTGTTAGAGCCTTATTTAATAGCTGCTGCCTTGTCAGGATAGATTTTTCTTGAAATATTCTGATACTAACTATGGCTAACTAAAACCATGTAGTTATCGCCTATTTTGCTGAGTATTGAAAGTTTCCTTGCAAGTGCGAGGGGTTTCTATATCCCACTGGCTAACGTTGATATTCTTCAGCTGCCAATAAAAGTCGAACATTGCTTTTAATTCTCGATAAACGTTTTTAAACATAGATACTCCTTATTCGGTTACTTATATTTGACCATTGTGTTAGTGAGTTTTAGCTAAGGTTATGGTGGTATTATTTGGTCTAAACACTATAGTTTTAATATTGATTAAGTTATCTTGAACTATGTGGTTGTTATCGATTAATAATGCAGTGGTAAAGTCGTCTAATGCACCAAGGTTATCATTCGAAAGGTAGCGAACAATTCCACGATTGCTATAGGCGAGAGATTTCAAAAACTGTATATGGTTTATGCTGCTATCTACATGATTAATATAATGTATCGCTTGATTACAGGCTTTATCAGCCTCGCTTAATCGTTTGGTTTTTAAATTGGCAACACATAAGCCCGTTGCTTGTTCGAACCCTGCCTCCATTTGCGAAGTTGATGTTTTTAACTTTTCTAGTCCTTGATTATATAAACCAGAAACGAGTTCACTTGAGCCGATAGCATCTTTGATGATCGCCACTTTAAGCCCATTTAGCGCTTTATTTTTTGATGATTCGGTGTTGTCTGATGCAAGTGACGTAGTGCTAAAAGTGCTTGATAGTAAAAGCGTCAATAATAGTGTTATGCTGGTGATAAGGTTATTAGGTTTCATAGCCGTTCCTTTTTGCTGTTAATGAGTGTCTTTTCAAATGTCATCCTGCGATGGCACTATTACTTTAGAAAAATTGCCGGTAATGTGACAAACGATATAAAAACACCCATAACATGAAATTTATTCACCTATTATAAAAAATAGCCAATCTAAATGGCGAAATTCCTTTTAACCCAATCAGCAAATAATGACAGCTCAGGTGATGCGTCAATATTTTCGTGCTGAAGTAGGTAATATCGGTCGTGGGTGATCAATTCATTATCGAATAGCTTTACCAATAATTGTTCACTAAACCATGCGCGGCTAATTGGTAATGGCACAAGTGCTATTCCCATACCTTTTTGTGCTGCCTTAGCCACCGCGTGCATGCTTTCGAATTGGATAATTTGTTTTGGATCGAAATTTGTAACGTCAGCACGTTCAGCCCACTGATGCCAAGACCAAGGCCGTGCTTGATGCAATAATAGCGGTAACGAATTAAGTGCTTCAAAGCCACATGCCGCCCACTTCTTATAGAGTTTCTTATTACATGCGGGAACATATCGAATGGGAAATAAGTCATGAACAATACTGCCGTTAGGCTTGCCGTTGGCGAGTACAATGGATAGATCTGCATTTGCTGCTACTTTGTCTCCTGATTTTACCGTGTCGAGTTGCAGGGCAATATCTGGGTGAACGCTCGTCCAATCCATGAGTTGTGGAATAAAAAGTTCATTGGCGAAAAATTCCGGCAAACTTACCGTAATGGTTTTGTGTTTTTGATTATGAGTAAAGTCAGCAATGGTGGATTCTAAATTAGCTACAATGGGCTGCACGGCATTGTAAAAGCGCTTGCCAGCACTGGTTAATTCTATCGAACGGGTTTGTCGAGTAAATAGGGTTGTGCCGAGTTGTTCTTCAAGTTGCTTAATTTGATGGCTAACGGCAGATGGTGTTAAAAATAGTTGTGATGCTGCATGCTTAAAGCTTAAGCAGTTTGCCGCGATACAAAATGAACGTAAGCCTCTGATTGGCGTTTGAATTGTCATGAAATTATTTAGATAAGTAGGAAAGTTTAGCTGAGTTTGTTTTAGCAAACGCTCTGCCATTATTTACTAGATTGATTTTAAAAGAATTATTAAGAACCGTTAATAAAAGGGATAGCATTTTTGCGTGTTGAAGGGGCAAATGCACAGTTATAGTGCATAGCTTTTTGAACGCAGTGAACAGAATTTTAATTTAGTGAGAGGTTGTTAATAATAACGAGTAGCGAAAGAAAAAAGGGTACTCAAATGAGTACCCAGGCAAACAATTATGCGTTTAAAATGTTTAGAAATCGGGGGGGAGATCTCGAAAACAAAATTAGCTTATCGATTTGTTTCTCTTTCGACAAACGAGATAAAATCATCACTGAGGTTAAAAAAATTCACCTGTTCGTGATTATTGATTACCTTCTTTATCATTTTATTTTCGTTAGTTGTACATTTAGCTTTTGGTTATTGAAAACAAAACGTTGGCAATAAAAAGTTGGTAAAAAAAAAGCCAGCTAATTGCCAAGCCGATACGGATAATTGGGTCTAAAAATTTGGTTTAAGCAAATAAAGTGCTATATTTACTGTATATTTTCACAGTTGTAGCACTTTTTTATGGGAAAGAAATCTTTCCAAGAAAAACCAAAAGGGATTCCACTTGCTTTTAAAGGGATTCCACTTGCTTTTAAAGGGATTCAGGTCAATTGTTGTAAGTTTACGAGATGTAAGAACTTTGGCTTAACGCCAGAGGGCATTCAGGCATTAGTAGATTTAAATAACGATAATAAAAATATTGAAGACCGTCAACCTGTAAAGCCTACTGACTACTACGTAATATCTGGCACAGGTAATAAGTCGTCTTCTATATTGTGCAAAGGCTGCGTTGAATTCTCTCAATCATCCGAATACAGCAATCAGAAATATTACTCACTTAAAAGTAATAAAGGGGTTTATGAGGAACTTGAGCGCCTTTCAGAATACCTTGTTAAACCCGGTACAAAGTGCCCAAAGGCTGAATGTCCGAGTAATAGTGGTAATGACGCAATCTCAATCAAAAAGAAAGGTAAGACACCAAAAGGCAATCAGAGATACATCTGCAATGTATGCAAATACTCTTTTACTGGTAAACCTATTATTCGCGAGCATACAAACTCTGAAATAGATATTTTCCTATTTAAACAACTGGTATCAAAAACTCCTCTCCGACGCATAGCCGACCTGTATGACATCAGTATGGTAAACTCTACCGTCGAATAGAGTTCATTCATAAGCAATGTTTAGCCTTCGTTGGGGAAAGAGAACGCCGCTTGTCTAAGAAACAATATGAAAGAATGTATTTGTGTACAGACAGACAAGTTCATATTTCAAACTGGACCAACAGAAAAGAGAAACAAAACTGTGAGTTTTACGCAATAGGAACGGCTGATCTCACCAGCAGTTATGTTTTGGCATATAACTTCAATTACGATGCTAGTATCCAACCTAATGAGGCCGAGATGATGGCTGCGGAAGTGGATGATATCAGCAAGTTAAAACATCATCGAGCTTACGCTCGTATTTGGCTTAGAAGTGACTTTGAAGATACTAAACGTACTAAAGGGAGTAAGTTCGCCGCCAAAGGAGGCTCACTAAGAGAAGACTTAGAAAATCAAGCTGCATTCAACCAGCAGTTTGATACAGATGAGTCGGCAGAAATGTTTAACCGAACACATCAAGTACCTGTTCAGGGAGTTGAGATTCATAACGAATATACGATGGCCGCTCATTTCTACTTAGTTAAAACAATGCTTTCAGGCGTCCAAACTACGCGATTTTTCATGGATCAAGATTCTGGTATGAGGAATTGGTATATCGCAGCCTTTAAGGATGAAATATCAAATGGTTGCTCTGACGGATTCACAGTCACAATGAAAAAAGAAATGACCGTTGATGATAAGCAAAAAATTGCTCGTGACAGGAAAAAGCAGATAGGCTTGTTTGCACGTAGGTCTTACCAAAGCATGAGCGCTTTAGAAGTCGATGGAATAATACGCCGCATGATTATCAGTAATATGGCAAACCCAACGATTCCAAGAAATGACTACTCTCGCTGGGTGTTTAACCCAACCCCCAGTATGAACGAGGTAGATAAGCATATTGCTGCCTGCACAAACATAGATAGATACGACACGGAGCATCAGGCTAACTTATACAAAAAAGCCTCCCTCCATGCGATAGACAGGTTTTTCATGCAGATTCGAAGAAAGGTGAGCATTTTTGAGAGACCAAAGAAAACAGGTAACAGGAATGCTGGTACTTGGTACGGTTATCAACCCTATAACCCTGAATTATTCGTTAAGTTGGGCGACATATTTCGTGTTTTTTATAACTACTGCTTGCCGGATGAGAAAAATAAAACGACTCCAGCCATGAAGCTTGGCCTTGCCAAAGGCCCAGTTAAAGTTGAAAAGATCATCTATTTTGATCGATACAAGTAGCTATTAAACTAATCAAAGAGCTTCGCTATTAGCTCCTAAAAGTAACTACCGAGTGGTTACTCTCTAGGTTGTTACAAATTAGTAACCATATAGTACTTACTAATTTTATCATTTCGAAGTCATTTTTAATGAGCTAAAAACCAATGTTTGATATATTGTCCAATATATCAGTGATTTGGACTAGGTTTTCGTAATTAGTTCAATTGTAGTGTTCAGTAAGGGATTATTGTGTTTGACCAATCATTATCAGTTAGAAACTTTAGAATCATCTATGATTTAGACAGAAAAAATAAGGGAAGTATTGAAAAAGATTATTTTCCTGTAGCTTTTGAACACCGCCTTAAAATTCGTTTTTTAAAAAAGCTCGCAAAAAAACTTAGCTCTCGTCATAAAAATAAATTGATACCAAAAGAATATTTTGAGACTCGTAAAGAAAAAATAAATAAACTAATCGAATTAAGAAAAGAGCGTTTGAACAATAACGTAGATGAGAGACTTACTTCAATTGTTCAAACTGTCAGTGAAAAAGGCTACTCGCTTCCTCTGACAAAATCGGACTCGTTGATCCGTGGGAAGGAAGTTTATTCAATCGGCAAGACTATTGAAACCATTCTTGTTTCCAGACACGTTCAAATGGTTCTTAGCTCTTTGTATAAAGTGAAAGTAAACAACAGAGATCTCATAATTAGCAGGTTGAGCACAATTGCTAAGGATTCAAGCCCTAAATATATCATCCGAGCAGATGTTGAAAGCTTTTATGAGTCGATTGACCATAAAGATCTACTAGATATCTTGCATTCTTCTCCGAAACTATCAGTGACTCCTAGGCGTATACTTACTCAACTGATTAGGGCTTATGCAGAAATTTCTAACACGTCTAAAGGCTTACCAAGAGGGGTTGGAATTAGCGCATACTTATCAGAAGTTTACATGGGCAATGTAGACGAAGAAATAAATTCACTGCCTGACATCACTTACTATGAACGGTATGTAGATGATCTAATTGTTATTTTCTCGCCAACTAGAAACGAACATATCACTTCTTATTTACCAAGCATCAATAGAATAATCAGAAAAAAGAAGCTTCAATTAAATGATAAGACGGAAGAGCTTGATCTCTTTAACCAAAGTTCTCAAGGCTTTGAATATCTTGGATACCATTTCAGAATTGAAAATGGATCTTGCAAGATAAAATTGAGTCGAAAGAAAAAGGACAAACTGAAGGAAAGGTTGAATCAATCTTTTAGCTATTTTCAAAAAGAATACAAAAACACTCCCAAAGTTGCTTTTAGAAACCTTCTTCTCAGAATTCGCTTTCTCACTGGAAATACCAGACTTCTTAATAGCAAGTCCAACGCATTTGTTGGTGTTTATTTTAGCAATAAATTTATTACTGACACTTCAGATTTAGTGGCTTTAGATAGGTACTTCGAGCATAAGTTGAACTCACTTGCCGATGTAAAACATAAAAATAGACTTAATAAAATGTCATTTTTGAAAGGGTTTGAAAACAGAGTATTTAGAAAGTTCGATATGAAAGATTTAAGTTTAGTTTCAAAAGGGTGGGATAATGGCTAAAAAGGCACTTTCTATAAATTTCCCAATCGAAAGAGCGGTATTGTCAGACTTCGCTCCGTTTGAAGTCCCTATAACCTTTTCGAATAGACACTTGTACAACTTTTTAGTTGATCACGATATAAAACATGATGGCAAGAATTTTTCTTGGAGAAAAAAACACCAACCTCTGAATCAATTAATATTATTACTTTTAGGTCTAGAGCAAACTACGCCCCTTTTAAATTATCAGGAAAATGGCGATGAATATGTGAGAACGGATATTGGTCATGGCAAGTTACCGTCTATTCCGTTTACTTTCCCTATTTCACACAAGCACAACGAATTCAGGCATTTGTCAGTTATACATCCTAAAGGCCAGATACTAGCAGTAGATTTCTATGATAAATACAAAGACTTGATTACGTATTATTCTGATCTTAGTCCTTTGAGTTTACGCGCAGCAAAAAGAGTGGCTGGATGTACTTATATAGACTCCAAATCACTTATGGAGAGTTTCGATAAAGATGATTCACAAATTGAAGTTGAGGGGCAAGATTATGAAAACTTGCGTTCTTTCTTTGTTTATAAAAAATACAAAAATATTTATGAGTTCTATGAATCCCAAGATCACCACTGGTGTGAAAAGAGATTTAACTACCTATCAAAGCTAGATGTAACCCAGTGTTTTGACTCTATTTATACTCACTCCATGGCGTGGGCAGTATACAAAAAATCTTACGCAAAACAGAATTTGGATTCAACGAAAAGTACTTTTGCATTCAAATTCGATCAGTTAATGCAGCGAATAAATTACAATGAAACCAACGGAATAATAATTGGTCCTGAGCTTTCACGAATCTTTGCAGAGATAATAATGCAAGCGACAGACAGAGAGGTTATTGAAGAACTCGAAACTGAAAAATATGGCTTATTACTAGGTAAGGACTATCAAATATATCGTTATGTAGATGATTATTTTATTTTTTATAATGAGGAAAATATTTTTGATAACATTAGAGATACCATTCAGGTTAAACTAAAAACTTATAAACTTTCTCTAAACAAGAATAAAGAGGAAACTTACTCAAGGCCAATAATTACACCAATAACAATAGCCAAGAAAAAAATTGCAAACCTGATATCTGAAAAGCTCGAATATAAAATCGAAGATAAGAAAGATGATACTGAAGAGGAATACAAAGAAGGTAGCATTTACGTTAACCAGAGCAGTTTGTCCACAGACTTTAAGTCGATATTGGCTGACTCTGGAGTAACTTACTCTGACATACTGAATTATTCACTGGCTGTAATAGAAAGAAAGACTAAAAAAATTCTTGTTGATTACAAAACTATAAAAGAAACCGAATCTTCTGCTCGGCAGTTGATCAATGCGTTGGTTTCAGTAATTAATTTCACGTATTTTATTTATTCAGTAGCGCCTAAGGTTAATAGCACGATAAAGCTTTGTAGAATAATTCAACAAATAATTTTATTCATTAAAGACCAGAAGTTGGGAATAGAATTTCAACATATTATTTTTAAATGTATTTTTGATAATACGTGTTCGATACTCAACAAATATTCTGTTAACAAGTTTACACCCATTGAGACTCTATACCTTCTAGTCTTACTAAGACAACTAGGAAAGTATTATTGGTTGGATGAGGCAATGCTCACTAAATATTTCAATATATCTACAGATGGGCAAAGCCTTAAATTCGAAAGCAATTTGAACTATTTTTCAATAACTACTTTACTGTTCTATATCTGCGACAAAAAGCGTTACAAGCAGCTTCGAGGTGGCTTACTTGAATATATTAACGACCTATATTCAAATAGGACAGACACACTTATCTCTGACTCAGAAATGGCTCATTTGACATTAGACTTGATCGCGTGCCCTTTCCTAAATGTTAATTATAAAAAGTCACTATTAAATAACTATGGGATACTACCTTCGAGTGTCAAAAAAATAATTGAAGTTAACGCGTTTTGGTTCACGAAATGGAAAGACTTTAATTTTGCTAAGGAGCTAGACTCTAAGCTCAGTAACGAAGTATACTAACTTCGCTCGCATCGGGTAACCCAGATGGCTGTTGGCAGCTACACACACCAGCGACAAAAGGTATCATTGTCCGATGCAAGGAAATGATACTTGGTAGAATTTGCCTGAGTTTTGCCGTTTCAGCGCCTCGAAATTGATAAGCTTATGGCCTAATCAGTTGAAAGGCGCTCAAATCTCCTCTTTCGCATACTATTGCTGTAGTTAATTTAAATATTTTCTTCATATTGCTAGTAAGCACACAAGTTTATATTCACAAAAATAATTCTGTCAGATTCATGAAATAGCCTTTTGTACTATAAAAACGAAAGCCTTACAGTTTCCTGTAAGGCTTTTTTATCTTACTTCTTAGGGTAGACCCAATTATCCGTATCGGCTTGGCTAATTGCTGGCTTTTTTAAGCAAACTAAATGCGGTGTCGAAAAGTTAGTCTTCCAATTCTGCTAAACATAGCTCGTCATAAATTTGTTTAACCCAAGCGTCAACGCGAGCTTCGGTTAATTCTGGTTGACGGTCTTCATCAACACATAAACCAATAAAGGTGTTTTCGTCAATTAAGGCTTTTGAAGCTTCAAATTCATAACCTTCAGTTGGCCAGTTACCTACAACAATAGCACCTTTTGATTCTACGATATCGCGCAGAGGCTCCATCGCATCACAGAAGTACTCAGCGTAATCTTCTTGATCGCCTAAGCCAAAAATTGCCACTAGTTTATCAGTGAAATCAATTTCTTCTAATTCTGGTAAAAAGTCATCCCAATCACATTGGTTTTCACCATAATACCAAGTAGGAATACCTAGAATTAACAAATCAAACTCTGCGATTTCTTCCTTGGTACTTTTAGCGATATCTTTAACATCAACAAGCTTTTTACCCAGCTTTTTCTGGATCATTTTACCTACAGCTTCAGTGTTTCCTGTATCACTTCCGAAAAATAAACCTACAATTGCCATGAATCTAACCTTTTATATCTATCTAATCTTTAATATTGTTGGTATCAAGCGACCGAATTAATAGCGACTCTATTAATTCACTTCGACTAACACCTTTATCTTTTGCTAAAGCATCTAAGCGTTCAAATATATCTTGATGTAATTTAAACTCTACTCGCTTTAAACCTTTGTTCTTATCGCGCTTAACTTGATTGCGCTTATTTATTTTAACTTGCACGCTTCGCGAATGAGGGTTCGTTTTTGGTCGCCCCGGACGCTTTTCATTGCTAAATAAGTCAATGGTTGTTAAATCTGCTACTTCTTTCGCCATCTTTTTATTTACTTATCCAACACCTTGGCTTTCCCATACAAACTGAATAATGCCTTTGGCAATAAAACCTGCGCATCCTAAAAACAGTACAAAATAAACTACAAATTTTCCCATTTTTGGAACATCGTTTTTCTTCATTACATCATGGATTGATAACCCTATGAAAATAAAGATAAAAGCAAAAAATAAATTCAGCCCAATGGCTTCAACTAATTCAAAGTGTTCTGCTAACATAATCAACCCTAAAATTTTCAGGGCGCACTATAGCATACCGTTGCTTTTAAACACATTAATTTTGTACTGCGATAGGCGAATTTGTTATCGCTATTTTATACAGCAGATAACTAATAGTCTGTGCGCAAAATGTTTTTACTGTTTTGATTATACAAGCTTTGTTTGTGTAAAATTAGAACTAGATCAAGGTGCTGGCCAGAAACTTTAAAGTTAATTTAAAAAACTTTCGACACTTCGGTTAAAGGCCGCTGTTTTTTCTGCGTGTAACCAGTGACCAGCCCCTTGAATTACCCGAGCACGACTTTGGGGAAACAGTTTAATAATTTCTGCTTTATGCTCTGGCAATATATAATCCGAATTTGCACCTTTAATAAATAATGTTGGCCCATTGTAACTGGTGTCACCTTGATAGGTTTTCATGATGTGAGAATAGTTGTTATTGATATTGTCAATATTGCATTTAAATGAAAACTGATTATTTTTACTAGTTAAATTCCCCAATAAAAATTGACGAACGCCGATATCATCTACATATTGTGCGAGTTGTTGGTCAGCATCTTTTCGCTTAGTCACGCGACTAAAATCTATTGCTTTAAGGCCTGCAATAATTTGATTATGGTGTGGTGGATATTCGACTGGGGCAATATCAGCAACAATTAACTTTTCAACTAACTCAGGACAGGTTAGTGCTAATTCCATGGCAATTTTTCCCCCCATAGAATGTCCAAGTATAGTGGCTTTTGCTATTGCCAAGTGTTGCATAAGGGTTACAACATCTTGCGCCATGCTTGGGTAATCCATGTGTTCGTGATGAAAGGAATTGCCGTGGTTTCGTACATCAACACTGGTGACTCGATAATTTTCTGATAAAACTTTAGCAACCATGTTGAGGTTTTCGAGTCGACCAAATAACCCGTGAATGAGAATTATGTCTTTACCGCTACCGAGTTGTTGAAAGTTTAATAGCATGCTTGATTTGGCCTTTTTTCTGAGTAGATAGAGTATTAATAGGTAAATTGTCGTTGTTTTTATGGGCTGTTGCAATCAAGTTGCTATAGAAACTTTAATACCAGTGCCATGACTAACGGCTGCATGTAAATTTAAAAAATATTTCTCTCATTTATCGATCCACTATAGAGACTTGCTATTAAGGTAAGTATAATCTTGCCGCGATCTATAATAATTTTCCTAGGGTCATCAATGAAAAACATCGAAATAGATGAAGAACTTTATCAGCATATTGCTTCAAACACTCAGTATATTGGCGAAAGTGCCTCGTCGATTTTACGTCGTCTAATTAATTTACCTGACGAAACCGCATCTGAAGCCGTAGCTGAACCTGCGCCGGTTGCGGTTGAAGGCCAAACTTCTGAAACAGTTGAAACGCCAAAAGCAGCGACAACTACAGATGTTGATGGCTCGGTATTTAACTATATCAACAAAGAAGAGTTGGCAATGCAGCGTGGTGCTGTTGGTCGTTTTTTACTTATTCTTGCGGCACTGTACCGTGTACATAACCAGCAGTTTTCAGCGGTATGTCAAATTCGTGGTCGCGACCGTTTGTATTTTGCTGCTAGTGAAGCAGAATTAGCCGCAAGCGGCAGCAGTACAAAACCACGACAAATTCCTGATAGCCCATATTGGGTGATCACGAATTCAAATACTACACGCAAGAAAATGATGCTAACAGAGGTAGGGCGTGCGTTGGGGTATAACGAACAGGATATTGAAGATATTCGTGACTTACTCTAGTTACTTATTTATTGGTTAGATAAAAACGTTAAATAACGGACAAGGAAATGAAATGGCAATTCATCCACATGCAGGTAAAGCCGTGAGACCAGAAGATAGAATTAATATTGGGCGTTTAGTGAGTGATTACTTCCTACAAACGCCTGATATTACTATCGCAGAGCAAAAAGTAACATTTGGTACTTCAGGGCATCGTGGTAATGCCAGCAATTTAAGCTTTAACGAGAATCATATTGAAGCCATTTGCCAAGCTGTGGCTGAATATCGTCAAGCACAGGGTTTTCAAGGGCCTTTGTATTTAGGTAAAGATACCCATGCTTTGTCGGAGCCTGCATTTGCATCCGCGATTTCAGTGTTAATTGCTAATAATGTTCCGGTTGTTATTCAAAACGATGAAGGTTTTACGCCAACTCCGGTTATTTCTCGGTTGATTATTGCGCATAATAAAGTGCAGTCATCTCAAGCGGATGGCTTAATAATTACACCTTCGCATAACCCTCCAACAGACGGTGGCATAAAATATAACCCGCCACATGGTGGCCCCGCAGAAGGCGCAATAACTAAAGTTATTGAACAACGCGCTAACGATATTATTGCCAATGATTTGCTTGATGTTAAACGTATCAGTTATACCCAAGCACTTGAGTCTCCTTTATTATCACGTGATAACTTTATTGAATTCTACGTAAACGAATTAAGCCAAGTTATTGATATGGAGGCTATTGCAAAAGCAGGTGTTCATATTGGTGTTGACCCACTTGGTGGCTCAGGCATTCATTATTGGCCGGTAATTGCCAAAAAATATGGTTTGAAACTTGATGTAGTTAACCCTGTTGTTGACGCCAGTTTTGCTTTTATGCCGCTAGATAAAGACGGCAAAATTCGCATGGATTGTTCATCGCCTTATGCGATGTCTGGTTTAATCGCATTAAAAGATAAGTTTGATATTGCCGTCGGTAATGATCCTGACTTTGACCGCCATGGCATTGTCACTAAATCAGGTGGTTTGATGAACCCGAATCATTATTTAGCGGTGTCTATTCACTATTTAATGACCCACAGAAACTGGCCCGAAACATCGAAAATAGGTAAAACCTTAGTTTCAAGTTCAATGATTGACCGTGTTGCAAAACTTATTGACCGACCACTTTCTGAAGTGCCAGTAGGCTTTAAATGGTTTGTTGATGGCTTGCATGATTCAAGCTATGCCTTTGGCGGTGAAGAAAGTGCAGGAGCTTCTTTTATCGCCCGTGATGGCAGTTGTTGGACAACTGATAAAGATGGTTTTGTCATGACCTTACTTGCTGCAGAAATGTTGGCCGTAACAGGTAAAGACCCTTACCAATTGTATCAAGAGCTAGCACAGCAGCTAGGCGAGCCATGTTATGGCCGTGTTGAAGCGGTAGCTAACTTACAACAAAAGCAAGTACTAACCTCATTAACACCTGATGCAATTACCACCGATATTTTAGCGGGTGAAAAAATCACGCAGATATTGTCGCATGCCCCGGGTAATAATGCTGCAATTGGTGGTATTAAAGTGTGTACCGAAAATGGTTGGTTTGCAGCGCGGCCATCAGGCACTGAAGATATTTATAAAATATACGCAGAAAGCTTTATTGATGACGCGCATTTACAATTAATTATTAGCGAAGCACAATTATTAGTTAGTGCAGCATTTGCCGATGCTGGCTTGTAACTGAGTATTAGAGGATGTGTTGAATAGAGCGTATTATTCAATTTGCTAGTGACTGAGAATTAAAGGCGCCAATTGGCGTCTTTTTATTTTTAACTTGATTGTTTTTACTCACAAATAGTTGTTCGAGGTTTAAACTTCAAAAGCTATAGTTGGGTAGTTATAATCAGCAATTATAGCCTTAATTAATTACACATAAACAATGTATAAAAGAAAGCAAGATGCCAAACCACAAGAGATTTCCTACGAGCGGGTAAAATCATATATGTTGTGGTTAATTGAGCGCTACGGTGATTACTCTGCTAAAAAACTGCTGCAAAAGGCAAACTTACGCTTTAAAGATGATACTCAATTTAATGAACCTGCTTTAGCTTATTTAATTGAGCGCGATATTGTTAATGACCTTAGATATGCGCAACGCTTAACACTGAGCTTGTCAGAAAAAAATATCGGCCCAAATAAAATTAAAGAAAAGCTCTATGTAAAAGGTTTTACCTCACAAGTGATTAACGAATGCGTTAGCGGTATAGAAACAAGTGACGACGATTACTTTAATAAGGCGCTAGCACTAAAAATTCGTAAATTTGGCGCTGAGCCAATTGAAGATTTGAAGCTAAAACAGAAAGCATTACGGCATTTGATCACCAAAGGCTTTTCCTATGCTATTGCCAGTAAAGTTATTGGTTATTCAGCTGATGATGAGTATTAGCTAGGGTTATCACAATAAGTTTAATATATCTGCTCAGTTAAGCTGTTCTATTTTATCTATAGAACAGCAACAACTAAAGAGAGCGCTATGTAAATTAAGCCGATTGAAAGTTAGCACTATTTTAGTGCGTTAATTTTTTGGTTTAACTCAAAGGCAGGCTCCGTGACTATTTTTTCTAGTACTTCAATTCGAGCTTTTAATGCGGTGATCTCTTCTATTTTTTGCGCTCTTTCTGAGCTTGTTAACTGTGCTTCTTCCTGCTTTGCAAAAGGTGTATCACTGTTACCATTTAGCCAGTCAATTACACGAAGGTTGTATTGCTTATCAATGTAAAGTCCAAAAATATAGAGTGAAAAAATAACGCTCATGAGTAAAAGAATCTCTAAGTTTGTCATGCGAAGCTCCTATTTATTGTGCTGATAATCAGCTGATTCTATTCGGGAGGCATAGCTAAATTCAATTGCTTGAATGCCTACTACAAACACATAGTCTCGGCTTATCCAGTTTTATTACATTTTTTGATAAATTTTTAAATAAATTTTCTCCTACCCCTTAGTTTAGCTTTGATTTTTTTATTTAAGTAATTGATTATAAGTGGTAATTTGTTTGGTGTTATCTTCGCCAGTTAAACGTTAAAAGCTTGTTTATAGTTAAAAAAGAGCAAAAATCAATGTTGTTAGTGTAAGGTGATGATGATTAGCTGTTTTTATTCGCGAGTGCTTTAATGGCTACCTTTAATTTTTACTAAATAGTGAATTCACTAAGCCAATCGGTATAATAGCCCGCACTAATTAACGAGACCGATTGCTGAAAATTATTTGCGGCTCATTAATATTCGATAACTACAGTCGACAACTTCATTCGACAAAACAAATAGGTGAAACCGCGTGAATGACTTATCTAATTCAACCAGTGCCTTTGCATCTGCTTTACAACAAAGTGGTGATTTCTTATCAATAACTCGTGCCAATGAATGGTCACTGCCCGGCGGTGCGTTTAGCTTTGAAGTTATTCATCAAGCATCGCAAACAAAAAGCAGAGTGTCGGTTTTAGAAACCGGTTTAATTACCTTTGACCCTATTGGTCGTGAAACTAGTCAAGATATTGTCTTATCAAGCGCGGTGCATGGTAATGAAACCGCACCAATTGAAATTTGTAGTGATATTATTAGTCAGCTTATTCGTGGTGAATTAGCATTAGCTGAGCGCGTGTTATTTATTTTTGGTAACCCGGCGTCAATGAACATTGCTGAGCGCTTTGTTGAAGAAAATATGAATCGTTTATTTTCGGGCGGTCATTCACAAGACCAAGGCAATGGCCCTGGCTTAATTAATAAAGAGCGTCATCGCGCATTATTATTAGAAAATACCGTACGTGAGTTTTTTGAAACTGGCAGTAAATTAGCTTGTGCTAATGGCGGTGAACGTCATCGTTGTCATTATGATTTGCATACCGCGATTCGCGGCTCTAAGTGCGACAAATTTGCTGTTTATCCATTTTTACATGGCGCGCCTCGTAAAAAAGCACAATTAGAGTTTCTTAATGCTTGCGGCGTTAGTACTATATTACTGTCGCACTCACCAACAACGACTTTTAGTTATTTTTCTTCAAATGAATTTGGCGCAGATGCCTTTACGGTTGAATTAGGTAAAGTTCGCCCGTTTGGCGAAAATGATATGACGCAGTTTAGCCAAGTACGTGAAACATTGACTCGTTTAGTTTCAGGGCAAGATCTTGAATTAACGCCGTACCAAGCAGAAGACTTTAATTTGTATGAAATATCGCAGGTGATTGATCGTCACCATGAAGATTTTTCATTAACTTTTGCTGACGATGTAGAAAACTTTACTGACTTCCCACAAGGCCATGTATTAGCAATTGATGGCGAAAATGAAATAAAAACCCAACAAGATGGCGAGGCCATTATTTTCCCAAATGCCAATGTTGCTATTGGTCAGCGTGCCTTATTAACTGTTACGCCAACAACACTTACTTAAATGAATTAGGAGCTTAGGCTAAAGGCAAATAATCAATACCTGAAGAGTGTATATTGCATAACAAATGGCATCTGCATAACTAAGCAATTGGTCAACTATTTAACGGCGAGCAATACTGTAAAGAATTATGCTCGCCGTTTTGTAAATAAAAGCGCTAACTTTGATCACTAAACTTGTTTTTCAGTTTACGTAAAGGTAAAGTGCTTGCGATTATTACAACCAACAATTCATAACAATGACATAAATATTCACCTTGCCGTGAAAGCTTCTATACTTTCAGTGGTAAAAATTATGTGAATATAAAATGTCACCTTGTCATTCAAGGTTAATAAAAAAAGAGAAGGCTATGAACACTGACATATATAACGAAAGCCCGGTCGTACACCAACCAGCTTTTATTGATGGTCATTCAGTTGAAATTCCAATCCTTAAAATATTAAAGCAAGACGGTAGCATTTATGAAAATGCCACTATGCCGGAAATTGATCAAGAACTTGCCACGAAAACCTACAAAACGCTAGCTTTTCACCGCGTTTTAGATGAGCGTATGGTGGCAGCACAAAGACAAGGTCGCATTAGTTTCTATATGGCTGCACTCGGTGAAGAAGCCGCAAGTGTTGGTGGTGCTGCAGGCTTAAAAGATCAAGATATGATCATGGCCCAGTATCGTGAGCAAGGTGCATTAATGTTCCGAGGTTTCAGCCTTGAAAACTTTATGAACCAAATGTTCAGTAATGAAAAAGATTTAGGCAAAGGTCGTCAAATGCCAATTCACTACGGTAGTAATGAATTGAACTATATGACGATTTCATCGCCGTTAGGTACACAAATTCCGCAAGCTGCTGGTTATGCTTACGGGCAAAAAATGCAAGGCTTAGACGCTGTTACCATTTGTTATTTTGGTGAAGGTGCAGCTTCTGAAGGTGACTTCCACGCCGGTTTAAATATGGCTGCAGTACATCAGTCACCAGTTATTTTCTTCTGTCGTAATAATGGTTATGCCATTTCAACGCCGTCTGATGAACAGTACGTAGGTAATGGTATTGCTTCACGTGGTGTTGGTTACGGTATGAAAACTCTACGCATCGATGGCAACGACATTTTAGCAGTCATTGCTGCAGTGCAATTGGCGCGTGAATATGCAGTTAAAGAAGGCAAGCCAGTGCTGATTGAAGCCATGTCATACCGTTTAGGTGCTCACTCAACTTCTGATGATCCTTCAGGCTACCGTACCCGTGAAGAAGAAGCTAAGTGGCAAGAACATGACCCGATTCTTCGTATGAAGAACTGGATGTTGGCACAAGGTTGGTGGGATGAAACACAAGAAACCGAGTTATTTGAAAAACTTCGCGATGAAGTATTAGCTGCTGTGAAAGTGTCTGAAAAAATTGATAAACCACCTGTTGAAGACTTAGTGACTGACGTTTACGATCGAGCTCCACCTATGTTAGAAGCACAACTTGCACAATTAAAAGAGCATATTAAAAAGTATCCGCAAGCTTACCCGTTTACTGCAGGGAGAATTAAGTAATGGCGCAAATGAATTTATTACAAGCGATTAATAACGCGCTTGATACCGTAATGGCAGAAAATGACCGTGCAGTTTGTTTTGGTGAAGACGTCGGTCACTTTGGTGGCGTATTCCGTGCAACGAGTGGTTTACAAGAAAAGTACGGTAAAAACCGTTGTTTCAATACGCCATTGGTAGAACAAGGTGTTATTGGCTTTGCCAATGGTTTAGCGGCTCAAGGTAGTACGCCGATTGCGGAAATCCAATTTGCGGATTATATTTTCCCAGCTTTCGATCAAATTGTGAACGAGTCGGCTAAATTTCGTTACCGTAGTGGTAATGAATTTGATGTCGGTAAACTAACTATTCGTACGCCATACGGCGGTGGTATTGCTGGTGGTTTATATCACAGTCAATCACCAGAAGCTTATTTTGCTCATACACCTGGCTTAAAAGTGGTTGTGCCACGTAACCCATATCAAGCGAAAGGTTTATTACTTGCGTCAATTCGTGATGATAACCCAGTGGTATTTTTCGAACCTAAGCGTTTATATCGTGCATCGGTTGGCGAAGTACCCGAAGAAGATTACCAGTTACCATTAGGTAAAGCTGAAGTTGTACAACAAGGCACTGACATCACGTTATTAGCGTGGGGCGCTCAAATGGAGATCGTAGAAAAGGCAGCAGAGCTAGCCTCAGCTGACGGTATTTCATGTGAAATTATCGATTTACGTACCATTTTGCCTTGGGATGTTGAAACTGTTGCTAATTCAGTTACAAAAACAGGCCGCTTTGTAGTTAGCCAAGAAGCTCCATTAACTGCTGGTTTTGCGAGTGAAATTGCCGCAACAATTCAGAATGAGTGTTTCTTACACTTAGAAGCGCCAATTGCACGTGTATGTGGAATGGATACACCATATCCGTTAGCACTAGAAAAAGAATATGCTGCAGATCACTTGAAGATCTACGAAGCCATTAAAAACAGTATGAATTACTAGGACTTTATCGCATGAGTATTGATTTTATATTACCAGATATTGGTGAAGGTATTGTTGAATGTGAACTAGTTGAATGGCTAGTAGCAGAAGGCGACGTGATTGCAGAAGACCAGCCGGTAGCTGATGTAATGACAGATAAAGCGTTAGTGCAAATTCCAGCTATGCATTCAGGTGTTGTTGATAAGCTTTATTACGCCAAAGGCGATATAGCTAAAGTTCATCAGCCTTTATTTGCTATGACGCCTGCAGATGAATCTGCCTCAGTTGAAACCGCAGCTGAAGCGCCAGCTCCAGTAGCCGAACCTGCTGCAGCTTCAGGCACGCAAGTAGAAGATTTCATTTTGCCTGATATTGGTGAAGGTATTGTTGAATGTGAATTAGTTGAATGGCTAGTGGCTGAAGGCGATATGATTGAAGAAGATCAGCCGATTGCAGATGTCATGACAGATAAAGCGTTAGTGCAAATTCCTGCCATGCATAACGGTAAAGTTGTTAAGCTTTATTATGCAAAAGGCGAAATTGCTAAAGTTCATTCACCATTGTTTGCGGTTGAAATTGCCGCGACAGGGCAAACTGCTGCTGTTGTTGAAGCGCCTAAAGCTGCACCTGTTGCTCAAGCTGCTGCGCCTAAAGCGCCAGTGGCACCTGCTAATACTGCAACGACAAAAGTAGTAAATGAAAAAGCGGTAGCAAGCCCAGCAGTGCGCCGCGTTGCTCGTGAACTTAATGTTAATATTCATCAAGTTCCTGGTAGTGGTAAAAAAGGCCGTGTTTATAAAGAAGACGTGCTTGCTTTTAATGAAGCGCCAGCTGTCTCTGCAACCGCTGCAGTAGTTGCTAACGCGGTTTCAGGTGGTACACGTGTTGAGCCAATTCGCGGCGTTAAAGCGGCAATGGCAAAAGCTATGGTGAATTCAGTATCAACCATTCCTCACTTTACCTACTGTGAAGAAATTGATATGACTAATTTGATTAAATTGCGTGGCGAACTTAAAGAAGTTTACGCTAAGCAAGATATTAAATTAACCATGATGCCATTCTTTATGAAAGCTATGTCGTTAGCGCTGAAGCAATTCCCGTTAGTGAATACGCAAGTTAATGATGATTGCACAGAACTAACGTATTTTGACGACCATAACATTGGTATGGCGGTTGACTCGAAAGTTGGTTTATTAGTACCTAATGTTAAACAAGTTCAAACTAAATCTATTTTAGACTTAGCAGGCGATATTACACGTTTAACTAATGATGCTCGTTCAGGTCGAGTTGCTACGGATGATTTGAAAGGTGGTACTATTACTATTTCAAACATAGGTGCTATTGGCGGTACGGTTGCTACACCTATAATCAACAAGCCAGAGTCTGCTATTGTTGCACTTGGTAAGTTGCAAAAATTGCCACGTTTTAACGACAAAGGTGAAGTTGAAGCACGTTCAATTATGCAAGTAAGTTGGTCTGGTGACCATCGCATTATTGACGGTGGCACCATTGCTCGTTTTTGTAATTTATGGAAGTCATTCCTTGAAGAACCAAGCAATATGTTAGTGCATATGTCCTAATTATTATTGATCGTTTGATTTTGAAAGCCTGCTTTATGCAGGCTTTTTTATGTACAGGATGTACGGTATAACGCGGTCACATGGATGTGAAAGAGCGTATATGTACAGGATGTACGGTATAACGCGGTCACATGGATGTGAAAGAGCGTATATGTACAGGATGTGCGGTATAACGTGGTCACATGGCCTTTCAAAGCCATCCATGACTAAAAGGCATTAATACCTCCATATATGTCGATGTGAAAGAGCGTATATGTACAGGATGTACGGTCAGTTTTTAAGTTCCAGACAAAAACTAAGTACCTACATCCATGTAGGCAATATCGTGGGTGCATAGATGCACAGGAGCATGTAAGTTCAGGCCTTTCAAAGCCATCCATGGCTACAAGGCATCCATGGCTACAAGGCATTAATACCTCCATATATGTCGATGTGAAAGAGCGTATATGTACAGGATGTACGGTCAGTTTTTAAGTTCCAGACAAAAACTAAGTACCTACATTCATGTAGGCAATGCCTCAACCATTCGCTTTTACTAGACTTCTTACCTTGATATATCAATCACTAGTTCCCTAGAAAAGATAAAAAAGCCCTAAACCATACGAGACGATTTAGGGCGAAAGACATAGGGAAGATGTCAAAAATTATGCTAGAGAGAGTTATCAATACAAATAACCATAACGCTATTCTAACTGGCTGATGTGACGTTTTTGTTACAAAGTTGGTGTAAGGTAAGATAAAGTTTCTATTTAATGAAACCGTTTAATTATATTTTTTATAAATTAATAACTTAGTAAGCTTCCATCATATACAAGTTGACGCTGTATGTTGCATCTCTTAACAGTATGTTGTTAGCTATTCTTTAAAATAGACGTTATTTTACTTAGTTAGCCGTTAGTATTGACCGCTAGCAATTTCGGTATTATGTTGTCTCAAAAGTTTGTATTGTTAATAGCACTATTAGTGTTAATGTCAGGGTGTAGCCAACTGACGAGTGAAAGAAGTCCGGCAAAGTTTTCATCGAATACTACTACGGCCACACGTCAAATAATAAAGCAGATAAATTACACCATAAACCACCGGCTAACCTATCAAGTTGACCAACAGCAATACGGCGTATTGGATTATTGGGCTGCACCAATTGAAGCGCTAGAAAGTGGTAAAGGAGATTGTGAAGACTATGCTTTTTTAAAGCGTGAACTGCTGATACGCATTGGTGTGCCAAAGGCCCAACTTAAGTTGATACAAGCCGATGTTGATAGTTTTGTAAAAGTAACAAGTGAAAAGCAAAAAACTATACCACACATTGTTTTAGCGTATTACGCCAATGACAATGTCAATAACCCGCTGATATTAGACAATACCACAGATCGTGTTAAATACTTGCGCAGCTTGAAAGGCTTTCATCTAAATTATATTTTTGATGAACAATCGGTGTGGAAAGTATCCGGTAACCATAAAAAAGTCCTTGTTAATAATACAGATATTCTTCCTAAGTTTAGTGCTTTGCAAGCACGTCAAAAGCATTGAAAAGCGATTAATTTTCATAATCCTTGCATTAAATCATGATATGCTTTTAGTTACGCATAGCTGATGTTGAACCGTAAAATAAAGTGAAATAAGAATGCGGTTGAAATAATAATAATGACGAGGGTAGTGTGGCAGAAAAAAAACTGCAGCATTTTTATATTGCTGAAGAACAATCGATTTACCTTCTTAATCATGAAGATGCAACAAAATTAAAACAATGGGTTGAATTGTGTCAGCAACAGTTGAGTTTATTGGGTTACCAAAATATTTCTTTAATTGGTAAAGGAGCCTATGGTTTTGTTTTCGGCGGTGAAGATGAGCACGGCAAACCGCAAGTTTTTAAATTTTCACGTATTAACTTACCGCAACATGTGCAAGACCGATTGGCGGAAGAAGCTGAAATTCAAGGGCAACTAGCTCATAGCCGTATCCCTAAAATTATTGAATACTATAAAATTAAGCGCCAATCTATTGTCCATATGCAGCGCGCACCAGGCATAGATTTAGAACAGCTTTCACATCAAAGAGGCCCGCTTCCGGCTGAGCTTGTTGTGAAAATAGCCCTGCAACTTGCCGATATTCTGAGTTACCTCCGAGACGCTAGTCAACACACTAAAGGTAAGCCATATGTCCATGGTGATATCAAACCTTCGAATGTGGTATTTGACCCAGAAACAGAACAAGTCTATTTGGTTGATTGGGGCTCAGCTGTTACCGCACAGCTTGATATACATGGACAAACAACCGCCAATAATATTATGGATTTAATGAGTAGTGACTTGCAAAATAGCAATGCCCGTTTAGGCGATGTTTATTTTATTGGTCATGAACAAATTAGTGGCGAAATGTCGTCGCCTCGTTTTGATGAGCAAGGTTTAGCAGCAACCTTGTATGCTATTGCTTCTGGTCAATCGTGCCGCTACGGTAGTGCTGTTATTACACCTTCGTCTTTAGGTTTACCTAAGTTGCTTGCGAAAGTGTTAACAGGCATGTTAAGTAATGAAAGGGAAACTCGTAATAAGGCCGGTGATTACTTTTTTCAGCACCTTAACTTATTGAAAAATACCGTATTGGCTGAGCCTCCGTTAGCTATCGAAATTACCCCATTGGTGCCTGTGTGGTGTAAAAATTATAATAAAGAAATAGATACCGTTGTGTATGGCTCACGTAAGTCATTTTTACGAGAATCATCTGATAGAGAGCAGTTAAGCGGTATCGATGATGTACAGTTAGAAAAATATTATAAAAACTTTTTAATGGGCATGGGCGATACGGAAAAAGCTTTTATTGCCGCAGTAAGTCGCTTAGCTAACTTTCCGGTTGTTGGTGGTTTAGCCATACGTTGGGAAAAAGATGGCATCTATATTGACTCAAACTTATCCTTATTCGACCCGAAATTGAAAAGCTCGTTTCAAAGTGCCGTTAATAATATGGTTCGTCTCGCGCAAGGTATTTTTAGGATAGGGGTGTTTAAGAGTTGTTTGTTTAATGCCAAAAATACGCTGCATGTTGAACGAGAAAATGAGAGTACACCATTTACCACATCAGCTGAACAAGCAATTGCATATGATGTTAGTGATGTTGCCGATATTGATGATATTACCCGCCTACATTCTTACTTTGAAGATGGCAAAGACCCCGATGAGTACTTGTATTTACCAGATGAAATAATGGCGGTGTTAGCGAGGTTGAACCAAATTCATCATACCGGCTGCATTATTTTTGAAGTACTTCCTAAGCATTTAAAAATTCATAGCTACCTAATGCTATTAAACCATGATAAAGAAACCGAATTTAAGCAATGCTTAGTGGAAATATTACAACTACTGCCGACAATTACCGGCTTTGGCATTTCTGGTTTTATGAAGCTACCTTATAAAGACACGCGATTTTTTGAACATATAAATGCTTTACCGGATAAGTTTTATCCGAGAAACCCTAAAAACATGAAAGTATAAATGGAGATAAGCTATGAGCGACAACAAAATAGGTACTATGGCATGGCTTGATTTAACAGTTGGCAACGCGGGTGAGGTAAAATCTTTTTATCAAGACGTTATTGGCTGGGAAAGTGAAAGTGTGGCTATGGGCGGCTACGATGATTACGCTATGCTTGAGCCAAACAATAAAGAAGCGGTCGCGGGTGTTTGTCATGCCCAAGGAGTAAATAAAGATTTACCACCAGCTTGGTTACCTTATTTCCTCGTTGCTGATATAGAAGCTTCAATTGCAGCGGTGAAAAATAACGGCGGCGAATTAGTCACGAAAATTAAGCCAATGGGCAGCGATAAATATGCCGTTATTAAAGACCCAGCTGGCGCTTTTTGTGCTATATACCAGAAAGTATCGTAATTATATTAAAGAAGGATAATTTTGAGATGCTAATTTTTACGATGAAGCCGCTGTAGGAATTTTTTATCTTCTATTTGGATGTGATGTAAAAGCCAGTCCGTTAAAAAATAAAGCAATTCCTCTGATATATTTACAGTGTCACCTAGTGCCACAAGTCGGTCTAATTCTTCAATAAAGTGCTTATGCTGAAGTTGATGTAATAAGCAGTCATTTTTGTTTAGCGATAAAATATAGGCTTCTTCAGCTTTAAAGTGCAGGCGCGTATATTGATATAATTTTTTGAACAACTTAGCAATAATGAGTTTATCTTGCTTTTTTGTAATGGCATACGCAAGTTCGTTGATGTAATCAACTAGTTTTTTATGCTGGTTATCAATACTTTTTATGCCAATCTCGAAAGTATCTTTATCCCAAATAATTAAAGGGCCTGTATTCATATGTCACTACTAATCCATTAGCACTTTGTAGGTAATATTAGCCACATTCTATCAGCTTAATATTTTCGACTTTTGATGCCGCCACTATATTGGCAAATTCTTCCGCTAAAATTTCAGAGTCCTTTAATACCCTTTGCCAATATGTTATTCGGGTTTTTGCATCTAAATCGGTAAAGTCTTTCCTGTCAGGAATTTTTGCAAAAGGCAGACGCGCAATAAATTCATCAGAAGGAACCAACATGACGACATTCTCATAATGCTTAGCACTAACCTTACGTGCTAAGTTTTTATCAAACCATCCAGCTTTAGGTGTTGAAGAAAAATGAGGGTAAAGCGTTAAACCTGAAGCTGGCGTTATTTCAACATCAAAATGATAATCTATAATACCGCCATCGCGATACATACCATTAGGCGTGCCAGCTATGTTTTTGATCCCTTTCATTACTATAGGTATAGAGCCAGATGCTAGCAAGGCAGAGGCTAAATTATTCTGATCGAGTGCTTGATACTGAGTATTGAAATTAAACTTATCTTGCACCGCTAATTGGCTATTCGGATGATGAAAAACAAAGCGTTGATATTGTTTTGCAAGTAAACCACGACCAACTAGGTTAAAAACCATACTTGCTACTAAACCAGCCATTAGCGGTAGTTTGTGTTCAAACGATGTTAATCCTCCACTTTTAGCAACAATAAAGTGCGCTTTAAAAATTGGGTTGTTAATAATTTCAGTACAACCGTTTGGTCCTAAAACATCGGCTAATAAGTTTACCGCTTTATCCGTTATTTCATCAGCATTTGCTCGTTGAGAGTAAGTGGTTTGTGAGTATAATGTTGCCAATCGGTTAATTGCCGCTATGGGGTCTTTCTGGCTTAAAGCAGCAAAACGAAAAGCACCGGCTGAGGAGCCTATTAAATTTAATTCTGTTGTCCGGTCTTTAAAAAACTCACCGAATAAATATTTGTCTAAACCAAATAATGTAAACCATTTTGGACCTCCGCTAGCACCTAGCATAGTGGTAAATAGTTCTTGTTTAAAACCGTGTTTTTGAATGGTTTTTAAGGCATTGCTGCCACAATAAATATCTAGCATATTCGCCATTAGCAGATAACATCTCTATTGTTTTTAAAGGTGAATGTGGAATTTAGTAATCGTGTTTACCAAATCCAGTTTGTTGTATTGGTAAAAATAATGTTTGGTAAAGTCTAGTCGCATATTCATCCGTCATACCTGCAACGTAGTCGGCAATAACACGATATGAATTTTGTTCATTAGCTTTGGCCTGTTGCCAGCGAATTGCCGTACTTTTCGGTAATAAACGTTCTGGATCAGACGCTAAAGCTTCAAATAACTCCATTACAATCTGTTGGCCTCGATATTCAATTTGTTGGATTGAGGTCTGTTTTATAACATATTGATAAACAAAGTCTTTAAAAATTTGTAAGGTTTGTTCTGCAATCACCGGATGTTGAGCTTTATATCTTAGTAATGGCTCTTGAAAGCTCGTGCTCAGGGTTGCATTTTGATCCACTAATTCAATAGCGGTAATTAGGTAGTTTACTAAGCCGCCAATGGCTTCTTTTTGTATAAAGCGTTGCTGGGAAAATAGTTTGTCAGCCAGTGTTTCGCTGTATGTTCGCATCCATTCTTCGTCTATACGCTGAAGTTTAGTGATGACTTGTTCAATAAAGTCTTGTTGTGAAACTACGCCTGTGACTATTGCGTCTTCTAAGTCATGAATCCCGTAGGCAATATCATCGGCAAGTTCCATTACTGAACAATCTAAAGATTTAAACTGGGTTTTACTATGTTTATTGGCAATTATATTAAATTGCTGAAATTGCGCTTTGTCGTCTTTTGAAAGCGGCGATAACACCCAATTAAGCATATCAATATCATCTTGATATAAACCTTTTGGCGGATGCCATTTTGAAGCCATAAGTTGTCTATGAGTTTTTGGGGGCTCAGCTTGATTTGTAGATTGCAATTTGTCGAGAGTTTGTGGGTATTTAATTAGGCCTAGTAAAGTTCGTCTTGACAGGTTCATGCCAAAATTTTCACTAAACGGCTCTAAATGAGCAACGATGCGAAAAGTTTGGCCGTTCCCTTCAAAGCCGCCGTGATCTCGCATCATGTAATGTAAGGCAACTTCACCACCATGACCAAAGGGCGGATGGCCAATGTCATGTGCTAAACACAGTGATTCAATCAAGCTATCGTCGCTAGGGAATAGCATGCTGCTCAATTGCGGATATTTACTGCGAATTTGGGCAATAATACCTGAGCCTATTTGCGACGCTTCCAAAGAGTGAGTTAGCCTTGTTCGATAAAAGTCGCTTTGGCCACTGCCCATTACTTGAGTTTTCGATTGTAGGCGCCTAAATGCAGCTGAATGTAGTATCCTCGCTCGGTCTCGTTGAAATGGGCTACGATGATCTTGATGACGTTTCGCAATGTTTTCCAAACGTCTTGCTAGCCAAGGGTTATCCATAATACCTCTACTTCAATTTCAGTTAACAATATTGCTACATATAGTTTATTATTATTTACAGGAGTTTAATTGGCGTTTAGATTAAGGTAATTGTATTTTGATTGCCACCTAGGTACATTACCGAACTTTCTCGGGGTAGTGCAATAGCCAATGTGTTTTTAACGGCGTAAATTTAGCGTGAAAATGGAGCGATATTTTAGTGAGAGATAATCTCAATATATTCTGTTTAGTATTTTTATTTATTATTTTATTGCCCATTAGTGCTGTTTTTGCCGTAGAGGTAAAAGAAAGCACTCATAATGCAAAGCCTATTGAAGAGCACTCGCCACATAGCATAGACATGCTTGCCGGTTTACCTAAACCGCCCTTTATTATTGAAGAAAATGGTGCTGGTTTACAACTTGATATTGTTCGAGAAGCTTTTATAAGTGTAAACCATACCGTGAAATTTACTCATCTACCGTTAGGTCGCAGTATCAGTGGCTTTAAGCGTTTTAATGCTGATGGTATTACGACATTACCGACGGAATATCAGCACCCTAGCATTTTTGTGTCTAAACCATATATTGAATATCAAAATGTTGCGGTAAGTTTAACTGATAGCAACTTAACCATAGATAAAATACATGATCTTTCCGGCAAGAGCGTTATTGCCTTTCAAAATGCAAAGAAATTTCTAGGTGATGATTATAACGCTAGCATTAGTTTATCAACTGACTATCGAGAAATTGCCGATCAAACCCAACAAGTGGATATGCTATTTTCGCGTCGAACTGAGGTGATAATTTTAGATATCAATATATTTAAGCACTTTGTTAAAACACATGTTGGTGGCCGATATAACCAAGGATTTACCATCCATCATATTTTTGCTGCGCGTGAATATTCGGCAGGCTTTAATAATGAACAACATCGAGATTTATTTGATCAAGGTGTTGCTTTGATTAAAGAGCAAGGGGTTTACCAATTAGTGCTAGATAAGTATTTACAATAAATGGCGTAGCGCGTTTAGGCCTTTATGGTAAAAGTATTGTGCAATTAAAAATGATTTAATCAAGACGAAGTGAATGATCTATCATTATTTTATATAAATGAGCTCCAACAAGAAGTAAATCAGCAAGGAATAAATTACTTTTAAACGCACTCGAAGAGCAGTTTTGATTGCACATGTTGACTATGCTATCACTTAATGATGTGTAACTACGTAGATGCAGGCATAAATGACTCAGGAGACAAGCTTGAGAACAATCAGTTGGCTTCAACTCTGTCTTGTAAAAATGTTCACAAAACTACCGCAAAAAATACACCATAATTTAACTCTCGCTCGTAAAGCGCAGCAATAAAATTTGTTGATACGCTTTAAAATGGTAATTGATTATTTATTGGCAATAAAAATAGCACGCTTAGGAGCTGGGTAGCCTTCAATAGTTTTACTATTGTCATCGGGGTCAAGAAAATCTTGTAATGACTCAGTATCTATCCAATCCGTTTTACGTTGTTCATCAAGCGCAGTAATATCAGTGTTAACCACGCGAATATTTTTAAATCCGCAACGTTCTAACCATGCACACATAGCATCACAACTGGGTAAGAACCAAACGTTGCGCATTTTTGCATAGCGTTCGCCTGGCACTAATACGGTATTTTCATCACCATCAACAACCAAGGTTTCAAGTACTAATTCGCCGCCTGGCGCTAATTGGGCTTTTAATTGGTAAATAAAATCGATAGGCGAGCGGCGGTGATATAAAACTCCCATGGCAAAAACAGTATCAAAAGCATTGAGCTCTGGGAGTTGTTCAACCCCAAGAGGGAGCAAGTTTACATTGTCGTCTTGAACGAAATGTTGCACAGCCTGAAACTGAGTTAGAAATAATTGTGTTGGGTCAATACCTACAACAAACTTTGCTCCAGCGCCTCGCATTCGCCATAAGTGATAGCCGCTGCCACAGCCAATATCAAGAACATAGCGATTATTTAAGTCACTAATGTGCGGTGCTAAACGATCCCATTTGAAATCAGAACGCCATTCGGTATCAATGTGTAAACCGTGGATATGATAGGGGCCTTTACGCCAAGGTTTGAACTTTTTAAGTAAATTTTCAATACGTTTATATTCGCCATCATTAATATCACAGCGTTCACCTGCGCGAACGGTTGAGCTAATATCAACACTTGAAGGAGATGTGTTTGGTAGCGCTGCTATGGTTTTTTGCCATTGGGCAAATTCGCCATGCAGGTGATGTTCCTGCCATTGCGTTAACTGTGCAGGTAAGGTATTTAACCAATGATTTAAACGGTTGCCTGCTATTTTTTGATAAAAATTATTAAATGAAATCATATTAAAAGTAATTATTTGATGGCAATAAGAGAGAAAAAATTAAAGCACTGAAACCAAGGCGTTGTGTGATTAAATCCTGCTTGTCGCAAACGATCTAAATGCGTATCTAAGTTATCAGTTCGCATAACATTTTCGAGCGCTGTGCGTTTTTGGGCGATTTCTAATTCGCTGTAACCATTCGCTCGTTTAAAGTCGTGGTGTAAGTCAGTCAGTAGATCATTGCATACGCTATCGCGATCAGCTATTTTCTCGGAGAGTAGTAGTAAACCACCTGGCTTTAGTCCGTTAGCGATTTTAGTAAGCAACTGTTGGCGTTGTTCTGGTGGAATGAACTGAAGTGTAAAATTAAGCACAACCATAGATGCGTTTTCAATTTCAATATTGAGAATATTCTCTTCAATAATTTTAACAGGTGTATCGCCTTTAAAGGCATTTACATGCATTTTACAACGCTCAACCATAGCACTTGAACTATCCACACCAATAATTTTGCAGTTTTTTGCGGTTATTGCTTTTCGCATTGCCAATGTGGCTGCGCCGAGAGAGCAACCAAGATCATATACATGACTGTTATCTGTAACAAAACGCTGACTAAGTCGACCTATGGTATCAATAATAGTATTATAGCCAGGCACTGAACGGCTGATCATATCAGGAAAAACTTCAACGACTTGTGCGTCAAATGCAAAGTCTTTGATTTTACTTTGTTTGTTAGAAAAAATTAAATCGGTATCTGATGCTTGCATGATGTTGAAACTATACTAACGTTTAAATTAAATAAGTATTTTACCTGATATTGTCGCCGATAAATACGTTAAACAAAGTTAACCACTAAATTAGATTAATTTATGTTTTTGTCGATATTTAATGTTTTATCTAGTGAATACGTCATTATAAAAACAACTATGAGAAATTAATTTGCTATTTAAAACAATAAAGCAACTACTAATTATACTAGCACTTAGTAGTATTTTGTTTACTTTTCAAATTTTTGCGCAAGAATCAAAGTCTTCTTATCGCGTAGCGATTAATAAAACGTCTTATCCTTACCACTTTGTTGATAGTGCGGGAAAGCCAAGCGGCTTAATGGTTGATATGTGGCGTTTGTGGGCAACCAAGCAAGGCGTAGATGTTAGTTTTGTGCCTCTAAACTGGGAACAAACAATTGCACAAGTTAAAGACTCAGATGTTGATATTCACGCTGGCTTATCTAAAAATGCAAAAAGAGAACAAATACTTGCTTTTAGTGATGTGTTTTTTGAACAAAATCGTCATTTATTTTTGCACCGTTCAATTGCCAATATTCGCCATATTGAGCAGTTGACTCCATATGCTATTGGCGTTGTTGAAGGTTCAAGTCACCAAACAAGCATAGAGCAAAAATTTCCATATTTGACGGTTCGTAAATTTGCTAATCGTCATGCGTTATACAATGCCGCCCTCAAAAATGAAATCTTAATTATTGCTGGCGTTGAAAAACTATCAAAAAACTATGATAACTATGCATTGTTGAATCAGAATTTCCCTGCATTTGCACGCATCCCATATCATTCGAGTAGTTACAGTACAGCGGTTGCTAAAAATAACACTCAGCTTTTAGCTTTTGTTCAACAAGGTATTGATAAAATAACCGCGAAAGAGAAGTCGAATATTGAACGAAAGTGGTTGGGCATTGATAAGTCAGATAATTTAATTAACTTATCATTTTCAGGTATGAAAGCACCGTTTTCCGATCTTTCCGTTACAGGGAATGCTCAGGGCTTTTTTATTGAGTTGTGGCGACAATGGGCACAGTTTAATGGCCTAGAAGTTGATTTCCTTTTAGACGACTCTGCCGAATTAAATTTATTAAACCAAGGACTTGCCGATATTCATCTTGATAACGTCAATGATTTTCAAAAAAACGACAATTTACTGCTTGGTCCGGTTATTTATAGCGTCGACTATGGCCTGTTTTTATCGAGTAATATTGAGCAAATTGCCCATGTTTCAGAGTTAAGAAATAAAACCATTGGCGTGCTATCTAATGACGAATTTATAGAAAACATTAAAGAAAATGTTGAACAGGTAACTATTGTTGCCTATAGCGATTATGCCTCTTTGTTTCAAGCGGCAGAACAAGGCGAGTTTGATATTATTGCGGGTCAGAAAGACCTAATTGAGCATTACCTTGTTGAGAATAACCTACAGTCGTCGTTTTCCTATTTTAATGGCTATAAATTTACAAGAAATATTAATGCTATTTTAAGTCAATCCCAACCTGAGCTAGCCCAGCTGATACAACAAGGGTTTGACGAAATTCCGCTGGAAAACTTAGTCGCTTTGGAGAAAAGGTGGCAGTTAGATAAATCCTCTGGCTTTTATAAACGTCAATTGGCCATGCTTAAACTTGATGATGTAGAAGCGGCTTGGTTAAAAGAACGTGGCAGTATTAAATTTGGCATTACCAAAAGTTGGCTACCTGTAGAGTTTGTCGATAATTATGGCGATTATAGAGGCATTAATGTTGATATTTTTGAATTAATTTCTCAGCGACTGAATGTCGATATTAATTATAGCGCTTACAATAATTTTGAAGAGCTCTACCAAGCTTTACTCAATGGTGAAGTAGATGCCGTTGGTAGTGTTATGGCGACAAAGGAACGACGAGAGCAAGTACTTTTTACTGACTCCTATTGGAGTATGCCTTGGGTAATCGTGCATCCACGTGAGTTGGGTAATCAACTGAGCTTAGATGACTTTAAAGGTAAGTCATTAGCAATAACTAAAGGCTATTATCTAGTTTCTGTGATTAGAAATGAGTTTCCAACGATTAGCTTGAAATTGGTTGATGAAACTGAAGAAGGCTTACTTGCTGTTCAAAAAGGTATGGTTGATGGCTATATTGACAGTTTATCTTCAGGTACGGAGTTATTAAGACGCGAAAGTATGATCAGTCTTGGTATGTCAGTGCTTGATGAAGTTGACCGCAATGGCAATCATATTGCCGTTAATAATAATTTGCCAATATTGGCCAACGTACTTAATAAAGCAGTACTAACCATTACTGATATGGAGAGTCAGCAAATATATGAAAAGTGGTTCGATATTAGTATAGAAACTGGTTTGGATAAAAATGTTGTGGTGCGAGTTGCGGCCCAAGTTGGGGTGCTGATTGTAATTATCATCATTATTATTATGGTTTGGAATCGTCGGCTTTATTTAGAGATTAAGAATCGTAAACGCCTTGAACAGCAAATGAAATATATGGCGACTCATGATGATTTAACGGGATTAGCTAATCGAATTTTGCTAAAAGATCGTCTCAATAAAGCTATTGCGTTTCACCAGCGGCAACAGTTGTCGATTGCCGTACTTTTTATTGACCTTGATGGCTTTAAAAATATCAATGATAACTATGGCCATGACGTCGGCGACGAGTTGTTAATCGAAGTGGCTAAGCGTTTAAATGCCTGTGTTCGTGATTCAGACACCGTAGTGCGTTTTGGTGGAGATGAGTTTGTTTTGTTACTTACGGGTTTGCATAACCAAGATGAGGCAGCTTATGTTGCTGAAAAAGTACTTAAAATCATTCAACAGCCTATTGAGTTATCAGCAGATATTAAGGCGATAATAGGCAGTAGTATTGGTATTGCCATGTATCCAGATGATGGCGATTCAGACAACGACTTATTAAAAGTAGCCGACTCTTTAATGTATAAGGTTAAAGCATCTGGTAAAAATCATTACGTCTTTAATCACAAAGCTAGTTAACTAAATTAATTACTATCACTAATCTTTTTAATGTCAGGTGACTTTGCCTGACATTGCTTTATAATGTCGGCAATTTTTATCATAACCAGCGATAGAACTCACTTTTAATAGAGGAGTCTTCTATCATTAATTTGAATTTCAAGGTAAATACATGCGCGATCTTTATTGTGGTGAGGTGAATGAGTCTCACATTGGTCAAGAAATAACTTTATGTGGTTGGGTAAACAAACGTCGAGATTTAGGCGCTGTTATATTTTTAGACTTACGCGACCGCGAAGGTATAGTGCAAGTAGTTTATGATCCTGACTTACAAGAAGTCTTGAACAAAGCTAACACGTTACGTAATGAATTTTGCGTACAAGTTAAAGGTAAGGTTCGTGCTCGCCCAGAAGGTCAAGTGAATAAAGACATGGCAACCGGTGGCATTGAAGTTTTAGGTTTAGACCTAACTATTTTAAATAAAGCTGCACCATTACCATTAGATTCAAACCAAAAGAACTCTGAAGAGCAGCGTTTAAAATACCGTTATTTAGATTTGCGTCGCCCTGAAATGACTGAGCGTATGCGTTTTCGTGCAAAAGTTACCTCAGCTGTTCGCCAGTCGCTTGAATCACAAGGCTTTTTAGATATTGAAACGCCAATTCTTACGGCGGCAACTCCAGAAGGTGCACGTGATTACTTAGTGCCAAGTCGCACGCATAAAGGTCAATTTTTCGCCTTGCCTCAGTCACCACAATTATTTAAGCAATTGTTAATGATGTCAGGCATGGAGCGTTATTACCAAATTGTAAAATGTTTCCGTGATGAAGATTTACGTGCTGATCGCCAACCTGAATTCACGCAAATTGATATCGAAACATCATTTATGAGCTCAGATCAAGTAATGCAAGTTACTGAAACTATGATCCGTGAGTTATTCAAAACCATGCTTGATGTTGATTTAGGTGACTTCCCTCGTATGCCATATGCTGAGGCAATGTCTCGTTTTGGTAGTGACAAGCCAGACTTACGTAACCCATTAGAAATTGTTGATGTTGCGGATATTTTAAAAGACGTAGAATTTAAAGTATTCTCAGGGCCTGCAAATGATGAAAAAGGTCGTGTTGCGATAATTTGTGTACCACAAGGTGCGTCTAAATTCTCACGTAAGGGTCTTGATGAATTAACTAAGTATGTTGGCATTTACGGTGCTAAAGGTATGCCTTGGTTGAAAGTAAATGACATTGACGCAGGGATGGAAGGACTACAGTCGCCAATTTTAAAATTCTTGTCTGAAGATGCAGCGAAAGCATTACTTGAACGTGCTAACGCTAAAACAGGTGATATTATTTTCTTTGGTGCTGACCAATATAATGTCGTAAGTGAGTCTCTTGGCGCGTTGCGTCTTAAGTTAGGTGAAGATCTTGACTTACTGCAAGGCGACTGGAAACCATTATGGGTTGTTGACTTCCCAATGTTTGAAGAAGTCGATGGTCAAATGCACGCCATTCATCATCCGTTTACCGCACCAACCAACCTGACCGCACAAGAGTTGGAAGCAAACCCTGTTGGCGCATTATCTGACGCATATGACATGGTATTAAATGGCTGTGAATTGGGCGGTGGCTCAGTACGTATTCATAACCAAGACATGCAAGCGGCAGTATTTAGAATTTTAGGTATTAGCGATGAAGAAGCTGAAGAGAAATTTGGCTTCCTGCTTGAAGCATTACAATACGGCGCGCCACCACATGCTGGTTTAGCATTTGGTTTAGACCGCTTAGTTATGCTTATGACTGGTGCTAGTTCAATTCGTGATGTTATGGCATTTCCGAAAACAACAACGGCAGCATGTCCATTAACTAATGCTCCAGGTCAAGCCAATCCAGCACAGTTAGCTGAACTTGGTATTTCTCGTTTGTCAGAAGAGCCTGCAACGGACGAACAAGCAGAATAGAGTATTCTTTAGAATTACCTATTAACAAATTGTTGATAGGAGAAAATAAAAGCGCACCAGTAAATGCTAGATTAGCTTTATTGGTGCGTTTTTTTTGATTAGAATTATTTAACGCTTTTAAAAGGCAAATGATTTTTGAGTATTATTTTAGGAATTGACCCCGGCTCTCGGCTAACCGGCTACGGTGTAATTAAACAAAGTGGTCGAAACTTTACTTACCTAGGCAGTGGCTGTATTAAGGCAATTGCTGCCGGTGATGATTTAGGTGCGCGGCTACAGACCATATTTGCCGGTGTTAGTGAGCTTATTTTGCAATTTCAACCGGATATGTTTGCCATTGAACAAGTGTTTATGGGCGTAAACCCTGGTGGCGCACTGAAATTAGGACAAGCACGTGGAGCAGCGATTGTAGCGGCAACCAATACCGGGCTTGATGTTGCTGAATATTCAGCAAGACAAATAAAGCAGTCCGTTGTCGGGACTGGTGCGGCCGATAAAGCGCAGGTGCAACATATGGTTAAAACCATTTTAAAATTGCCGAGGACGCCGCAAGCTGATGCCGCCGACGCATTAGCGGTGGCTTTATGTCATGCGCATAGTCATGATTCCATTTCAAAAATGTCAGGCCAAGCAAGCAAAACTGTACGCGGTCGCTTGCGCTAGTTAAGCATTTCAGTCATTAGCTTCAAAAATAACGACTAAATAAACCAGGATAAACTTTACTGTATAAATATCTAGTGGTATGGTGGCGGCATTATATCTTTAAGTTAAAGGTTAGGTTGTGATAGGACGTTTACGCGGTACATTAGTTGAAAAAACAGCTCCTGAAATTTTAATGGAGTGTCATGGCATAGGTTATGAAGTAACTATGCCAATGACCAGTATTTATGCGCTACCCGAGTTAAATCAAGAAGCTATTGTATATACCCATTTTGTTGTCCGAGAGGATGCACAATTGCTATATGGCTTTGCTAATAAAGTGGAACGCAAACTTTTTCGTTTGTTGATCAAAGTGAATGGCGTTGGCCCTAAATTAGCATTAGCTATCCTGTCAGGCATGTCGGCTGATCAATTTGTAAGTTGTGTTATTCATGACGATTTAACTACAATTGTCAAAATACCAGGTGTCGGTAAGAAAACGGCTGAACGCCTTTTAATAGAAATGCGCGATAGGTTAAAAGATTGGCAAACAGACAGTAGTACTGCTTTATCAGAAATGATGCCTTTGGATGCTAAACAAGAAGGTCATTTTGTTAACGATGCGAAAGGAGATGCTATTAACGCTTTAGTGTCTTTAGGGTATAGTCAACAACAAGCTGATAAAGCCGTTAAAGCGGTATTTGAAGCAAATAAAAATAGTGAAGACTTGATCCGAGATGCCTTAAAAGCAATGTTATAGCTATTCCTGCTCGTTAGTTAGCCTTGTATTTTATAAGTAGCAATCGCGCATATTCGTAAAAAGTAATTACCCAATGAGTAAGAAATGATAGAAGCTGATCGATTAATTGAACCTGTAGCGAGCCGCGAAGATGAAACGGTCGACAGGGCTATTAGACCAAAAATGTTATCTGACTACACAGGTCAGGACCATGTAAAGTCGCAAATGGAAATTTTCATTGCCGCCGCATTAAAACGCGAGGAGCCGTTAGATCACTTACTTATTTTTGGTCCGCCGGGTTTAGGTAAAACCACACTTGCTAATATCGTTGCTAATGAAATGGGCGTAAACATACGTACGACATCAGGCCCTGTGTTAGAAAAAGCAGGAGATTTAGCCGCTTTATTAACAAATTTAGAAGAAAACGATGTTTTATTTATTGATGAAATTCACCGTTTAAGCCCAGTGGTAGAGGAAATTCTTTATCCGGCAATGGAAGATTACCAGCTTGATATCATGATTGGAGAAGGGCCGGCAGCTAGATCGATAAAACTTGATTTGCCACCATTTACCTTAATAGGCGCCACCACGCGAGCTGGCGCGCTAACCTCGCCATTAAGAGATCGCTTTGGCATAGTACAGCGTCTAGAGTTTTATAGTACCAAAGATTTAACTGAAATAGTGATGCGTTCAGCCCAGTTTTTAAATTTAGAAATAGATCAAGAAGGGGCTTTTGAAGTTGCCAAACGCTCGCGAGGTACACCGCGAATAGCTAATCGTTTATTACGTCGTGTAAGGGATTATGCTGATGTTAAAACGCGAGGTGTGGTAAGTAAATCAACTGCTGCGAGAGCGCTAGACATGCTAGAAGTTGATAACGAAGGTTTTGATTTAATGGATCGCAAGCTACTTGAAGCGATTATAGACAAATTCGGTGGTGGGCCAGTTGGCTTAGATAATGTTGCCGCAGCAATTGGCGAAGAGCGTGAAACTATTGAGGATGTGTTAGAGCCATTTCTTATTCAGCAAGGTTTTTTACAGCGTACACCACGAGGGCGAATAGCAACTAATAGAGCCTATTTACATTTTGGTTTAGATTTTCCGGAAAATAAATAACTTGAGCTCAGGTTAAATAGCCGACAGATTTTAAAGCACCTTCGGGTGCTTTTTTCATTTTAGAATATATTAATCGTTTTTCATTAAGGCATTTTGTGCCGCAGAAAAACTGCGTTACTAGGTAGTAATCAGTAAATTTTAGACAAAAAAAAGCCCACATAAAACTATGTGGGCCAACTTAGAATGTAAGTTGATAGAAGGAAATTAGGTTTCCAGGAAATATGTCAGAGAGAAAGGTATACATACCTATTCAAAATTTCATGAGTTATTGGAAATATTCATCAGCGAAATAAATATTCTGCGTTAGCTCAGAAAACGAGTGCATTTTAGTGCTATTAGTCTAATTGAACAAACGAAATAAATTTATATCAATCATTAGAAAAACTAATGCGAATGTTGTTTCGTAATTTTATCCATAATAGAAAATTTTGTGTCGTTAGTAGGTGACAGCTGTTAGACATTTGTGCGGTTGAATCATTTAATTCGATATTAATGAAGAAATTGTTACAAAGAATAGGGCTTAGCCCTTGTTAGACCTGAGCTTTATCTATTACTATAGAGTCACAAAATTTTGTTCATTATTATTAGAAGTTATTAATGTCGATAAGTAGTCATCAGCAAGAAATTCGAGTTTATTATGAGGATACCGATGCTGGCGGAATAGTTTATTATGCAAACTATTTAAAGTTTTTTGAACGAGCCCGTACCGAATGGTTACGAGCGCTTGGCATTAATCAATCAATATTTTTAGAACAAAACATTGGCTTTGTGGTCACAAAGGTAGAAATGGATAATAAAGCATCGGCAAAACTTGATGATTTGTTGACAATTACCACCTCAATAAGCCGATTAAAATCTGCCAGTTTGGTATTTTCTCAGCAACTTGTTAATCAACACCAGCAAACTTTATGTACTGCTGTTATTAAAGTTGCTTGTGTTAATTTGTCTATTGCTAAACCCTGTAGTATCCCAAAAAGCATATTAGGAGCATTAAAACGTGTCAGCTGAACTCTCATTTTTTGATTTATTTTTAGAAGCAAGTTTATTAGTAAAGTTGGTGATGTTGACCTTGTTAGGGTTTTCAATTGTATGTTGGGCGATGATTTTTCAACGCCGCAAGGTACTAAATGCAGCGCGCGATCAATTGCAAAACTTTGAAGATAAGTTTTGGAGTGGTGCTGATTTAAGTAAGCTTTACAGTGAAGTTTCGGCGAGAGAGCAAGTTGACGGCATTGAAAATTTATTTGTCTCTGGTTTTCGCGAATTTGCTCGTTTACGTAAAACCCATGCCTGTTCACCACAAATCATAGTCGACGGTACTCATAGAGCAATGCGAGTTGCCCTATCTAGAGAGGTTGACAACTTAGAAACCCATTTACCATTTATGGCAACTGTTGGTTCTATCAGTCCTTATATTGGTCTATTTGGTACCGTGTGGGGAATTATGAATTCATTTATTGCTTTAGGTGCAGTAGAGCAAGCCACTTTAGCTATGGTAGCTCCCGGTATCGCCGAGGCGCTAATTGCGACAGCTATGGGTTTATTCGCTGCGATTCCTGCGGTTATGGCCTACAACCGATTTAGTCATAATGTAGAAAAACTTGAAAATAGCTATGGTAACTTTATGGAAGAGTTTTCAAGTATTTTACAAAGACAAACAACTGCTGAACAAAAAGCATAAGGATGGATATCGCTTATGTATAATCGCGTTAGACGACGGAAAGTTGCAGAGATAAATGTAGTTCCTTATATCGACGTTATGTTGGTGTTGTTGATCATTTTTATGGTAACAGCTCCTTTGATAACGCAAGGAGTAAAAGTTGATCTACCACAGGCAGATGCTGAGCCGTTAAGTAAAGATAGTAAACCGCCCCTTGTTGCCTCAGTTGATGCCGAAGGTAATTATTATTTGGCTGTTGGTACTAGTAAAAATGAACCTATGTCAGCGGAAGAAGTTGCGACGTTGGTGGCGGCACACTTAAAAGTGGAACCTGAAACGCCTGTTGTTGTTAATGGTGATGGCGCTGTATCTTACGATGCGGTAATTCAATTAATGGTGATGTTACAACAAAAAGCAGGTGTGCCTTCCGTTGGTTTAATGACAGATAGTCCGGAGAGTAATTAGTGTCATCAAAGTATTCAGTTCCAATTGCCTTAAGTTTGGCTATTCATTCGGTGTTAGGTGCTGTGTTGCTGTTTGGTGACTTTTCATCACTACCAAAACCTACGCCTACAGCTGTGCAAATGGAACCTATTCAAGCGGTTGCTATTGATAAAAGTAAAGTTGAAGCACAAATTAATAAAATCAAAAAGCAAAAAGCTGATGATGCAAAAAAATTAAAAGAGCTTGAAAAACGCGTTGCCGCTGCAAAAAACAAGCGTATTAAAGAAGAGCAGCGAATCAAAAACCTTGAAAAGCAGCGTAAGAAAAAAGAGCGCGAGAAAAAAGCCGCCGACAGTGCTGCCCAAAAAGCAAAGGCGAAAGCCAATGCAGCAGACAAGTTACGTAAACAAAAAGAAAAAGAGAAAAAGTTAGCTGAAAAAGCGGCAGCCGATGCCAAAGCTAAGCGTATTAAAGAAGAGCAAGCCGCTAAAAAGGCAGAGCAACTTCGCAAAAAGAAAGCTGCAGAGCGCAAGCGTAAAGAACAAGAAGCGCGAGAGCGAGCAGCACAGCAGAAACTTTTAGAGCAACAAATGGCGGAAGAAATGGCGAGTCGTCGGCAAGCAAGACGCCAACAAATGATGACAGAAGTTGGTCGTTTTCAGGCGTTGATTGCACAAGCCATTCAGCGTAATTTTCTTATTGATGAAGCGACAATGAAAGGTAAGTCTTGTAAATTAACCATTAGTCTTGCACCATCGGGGTTTGTTACCAATGTTGTAATTGGAAAAGGCGACAGAGCAGTGTGTGATGCTGCTAAAAATGCGGTATATAAAGCAGGTACATTACCAGTGTCTAAAGATCCTGAAGTTTTTAAAGAAATGAGAACCATCAGCTTAACCGTAGCACCAGATAAATTTAACTAGTTTAATGTTAGGAATATGACGAACCCTATGAAAAAAATAACCTTATTTTTACTACTCTTCATTGCCTTATTATCAAATCGAGCAATGGCCACGTTAGAGATTGTTATAACTGAGGGGGTTGATGGTGCTCGCCCAATTGCTGTTGTACCATTTAAATGGACTGGTGCTGGCCCTATGCCTGAACGTCTTTCACAAGTTATTAGTGATGACTTATTGCGTAGCGGTAAGTTTAGCCCTATTAACGAATTACGCTTTCCACAATCACCAAGCGATGACAGTGAAATTGATTACGCGGCTTGGGCTGGTGAAGGTGTTGAAGCCATTGTTATTGGTGAAATCAACGAAACCTCTATTGGACGTTACCAAGTTAAGTACCAGTTAGTTGATGTAATTCGAGGTCAAGTCACTGGTGGACAAACACAAATGTTAAGTAATGGTGAGTTGGTTCGAACCTCTGATCATATCCTTGATGAAAGTACGGTTGAGATTGGAAGTGATCAATTTCGCCGATATGCACACCGTATTAGTGACGTGGTTTATGAAAAACTAACCGGCACTCGTGGCGCATTTTTAACCAAAATCGCTTATGTTATTGTTCGTGATCAAGGAGAGTATCCATATCAGTTAGTTATTGCTGATTATGATGGCTTTAATGAGCATGTTTTATTAAGCTCTAAAGAACCTTTGATGTCACCTGCTTGGCATCCAAATGGTAACCAATTGGCATATGTAACCTTTGAAAATCGTCAAGCACAAATTCATGTTATTGATATTTACTCGGGTCAACGTAATTTAATTAGCTCGTTTGAGGGAATAAATAGCGCGCCACGGTGGTCTCCTAATGGCAAGCAACTGGCAATGGTGTTATCTAAAGACGGTAACCCAGAGCTTTATGTGATGGACGTTGCGACTAAGAAATTACGCAGAATTACTCGTCATCGAGCCATTGATACAGAGCCAAGTTGGACTCCAGATGGAAATTCATTGGTATTTAGTTCAGAACGGGGTGGAAAAGCGCAGCTATATCGCGTAAATTTAGTCGATGGTAAAGTTAGAAGGTTAACTTTTGATGGTGAAATGAACTTAGGCGGTTCATTAACACCAGACGGACGCCAGTTAGTAATGGTAAACCGTACCCGCGGCCAATACCATTTGGCAAAGCAAGAATTTGATTCAGGGATTTTCCAAGTGTTGACAAAAACACGCTTGGACGAATCTCCAAGTATTTCACCAAATGGTGGAATGATAATTTACAGTACACTGCACAACAACCGTCAGGTGTTAAGCTTAGTTTCTGTAGATGGCAGGTTTAAGGCAAGATTGCCAGCTTTAAATGGTGAAGTGAAGTCGCCTTCATGGTCACCGTTTTTATAATAATTATTAGTAATTTAATTTGTAAATAATAAGGACACATAAAATGCGCTTGAATAAAACAGTAAAAGCCTTAGCGGTTGCTTTACCTATCATGGCTTTATCAGCTTGTAGTTCATCTGACTCAGCTAGCGAAGATGCTAGTGCAATGCAAACTAACGAAGCAGCAATGGCTGAGCAAAAAGCTCGCGAAGAAGCTGAGCGTGTAAAAGTTGCTGCTATGATAAAAGCTGAAGAAATAGAAGCACAGAAGCAGCGTGAAATTGAACAGTTACGTACAAACCACATTGTTTATTTTGATTTTGATAAATCTACAGTAAGTGCTGAGTTTGCTGCAATTCTTGAAGCTCATGCTAAATTTTTAAATAACAATTCAAATGTAAATGTTCTAATTGAAGGGCATTCAGATGAGCGTGGCACGCCAGAGTACAACATTGCTTTAGGTGAACGTCGTGCAAAAGCTGTTGAAACCTTTTTAGAGAACATGGGCGTTTCAGCTTCACAACTTAGCACAGTTAGCTATGGTGAAGAAAAGCCAATGGTTAAAGACCGTAACGAAAGCGCGTTTGCTAAAAACCGTCGTGCAGTATTGGTTTACTAATCAGGTAATTAAATGAAACCCAATAGCATTCTATTTGGGATGTCCTTTGCTGTTGCTGCAAATATTGCAGTAGCAGCAGAACCGGCTCCTGTTATTGAAGTGACTGCTGGTAACTCAGTAAGTGGTAATACTTCAAGTTTAAGTGAACAACTTGGTAATCTTGAGCGTAAATTGGATGCGCGCAACCGAGCACAAGTCAATGTTCAACGCCAACTTGATGAGTTACAAAACGAAGTCAATGAGTTACGCGGCATAACCGAACTGCACACCTATCAATTAAGCCAAGTTTTAGAGCGCCAACGCGAACTTTATCAAGAGCTTGATAGAAGAGTTTCTGAAGCACTAAAACCAGTGAACCAAGTGCCTGCTGCTATTAGTGCGCCAAATGACAATTCAACAGGTGTTACTTACAGTTCTAACCTGACCGAAAATGAAGCTTACGACCGTGCTGTTAACATGGTGCTTAAAGACAAGCGTTATGAGCAGGCAATTCCAGAGTTTGAAGCCTTTAATCAGAAATACCCTAATTCTAGCTATGCTGCTAATGCACATTACTGGTTAGGACAACTATTGTTTAATAAAGGTGAGTTAGTTAAAGCACGACAAGAATTTGATGTGGTAGTGAATCAATTTCCTGACTCAAGTAAGCGTAGTGATGCTATGTTGAAGCTGGCCATGGTTGAACAAAAAGAAAATAACACAGGTAAAGCAATAGCTATTTATCAAAAGCTATTAACAGAGTACCCTAATTCAAGTGCTGCAAAACTAGCTCAACCGAGATTAAAAAGCTTAAAACAATAAAAGTTGCTGCTAACTTATGCGTTTTGCTGTCTTTTTGTTCGAACAGACAATAAAGTTTAAAAAAGCTTAAAATTGTTGTTGCACTTAAAAAAATTATGAGTATTATATGCCCCGCGTTGAACGAGTAGGGCAACGCAAACAAATGTCGGTCGTTAGCTCAGTTGGTAGAGCAGTTGGCTTTTAACCAATTTGTCGAAGGTTCAAATCCTTCACGACCGACCACTTTCTTTACCAAGGTCAGTGTTAAGCATTTGTTTTAAAGTATATATCGGTCGTTAGCTCAGTTGGTAGAGCAGTTGGCTTTTAACCAATTTGTCGAAGGTTCAAATCCTTCACGACCGACCACTTTTCTAAATTTTTAGATAGGTGGCTTTGAATTTATATTCGTAAATTCATCTTAAAAATTGAAAGTAGTTTATCGGTCGTTAGCTCAGTTGGTAGAGCAGTTGGCTTTTAACCAATTTGTCGAAGGTTCAAATCCTTCACGACCGACCACTTTTGATTATCTTCCCAAGGTTAAACTTCAGTTATTAAATTAAATTAAACAATATCGTTAGCATCAGCTTTATCTTTTTTTTGTCTAAACTGGAAAATATTCTTAGTACACTTTTAATCTGCTTTATCTTATAATTCACGCGATTTTTAGGTACTCATCGAGATTACACATGACCCAAGCAAACTTAGCCGTAGACTTTGACTTTCAATTTCCACAAAAGCCAGCTCCATTAAGTGCAAAAGAACGTGATGGATATAAAACACGGATCAAAACCTTGTTGAAAGAAAAGAACGCTGTGCTTGTTTCTCATTATTATACCGATCCTGAAATTCAGGCATTAGCGGAAGAAACCGGTGGTTGTGTTGCAGACTCACTTGAAATGGCGAGGTTTGGTAATAATCATCCAGCTGAAACATTAATTGTTGCCGGTGTTCGCTTTATGGGCGAAACAGCGAAAGTATTAACGCCAGAAAAAACGGTGATAATGCCAACATTAGAAGCGACATGTTCTTTAGACTTAGGCTGCCCAATTGAAGAATTTAATGCTTTTTGCGATCAACACCCAGATAGAACTGTGGTTGTTTATGCGAATACATCGACTGCGGTAAAAGCTCGTGCGGACTGGATTGTGACTTCTTCCTGTGCATTAGAAATTGTTGAACACTTAGATGAGCAAGGCGAGAAAATTTTATGGGGACCTGATCGTCACTTAGGTGCTTATATAGAAAAACAAACCGGTGCTGATATGATTATGTGGCAAGGCGCATGTATTGTTCATGACGAGTTTAAAACCAAAGCACTAAAAGATATGAAGCATTTACATCCTGATGCTGCCATTCTTGTTCATCCAGAGTCTCCATACGAAATTGTTGAATTAGCAGATGCTGTAGGTTCAACTAGCCAGCTGATTAAAGCGGCACAAGAGTTACCGAACAAAAAGTTTGTGGTAGCAACTGATCGTGGTATTTTTTACAAAATGCAGCAATTGTGTCCTGATAAAGAATTCTTTGAAGCACCAACAGCCGGTGAAGGCGCTACTTGTCGTAGTTGCGCTCATTGCCCATGGATGGCAATGAATGGTTTACATGAAATAGAACAAGCATTATTAAACCCAGAAGGAAGAGAAGTGTTTGTTGATATGTCATTGCGCGATGGCGCATTAAAGTCTTTAGATCGTATGCTAACTTTTAACGCAGAACTTAATAAAAATAAGTAATCACGATTTAGTTGTTGGTAAAATAGGCAACTACTTGAACTTTACCTAAATTAGGTTGCGCTTTGATAATTATTTGCCTACCATAGCGCAGCTTAGAGCTTAGAGCTTAGAGCTTAGAGCTTAGAGCTTAGAGCCTAGAGCTAAAAATGGTGAGATGTCCGAGTGGCCGCCAAGTTGAATTGACACGCCATGCGTGCTCATCGGCATAAAACAAACTCGTGAAGATACCACGTTAACGTATCTAAATAGTTTATATGGTGAGATGTCCGAGTGGCCGCCAAGTTGAATTGACACGCCATGCGTGCTCATCGGCATAAAACAAACTCGTGAAGATACCACGTTAACGTATCTAAATAGTTTATATGGTGAGGTGTCCGAGTGGCCGAAGGAGCACGCCTGGAAAGTGTGTAAGGCGCAAGCCTTCGAGGGTTCGAATCCCTCCCTCACCGCCATATTGCGTATAACTGCTTTATAATGGTTATATAATTCAAAGCCGCTACTGTGTTAGCGGCTTTTTTGTGTCTTCGCTAATGTTTGTAATAGTCACCTTAGATAAATGGCAAGTATTTTTGTTGTTGTCTATTGGTTTTGTATAAATAAAAAGCAAACAAACCTTTTTCTGTAAATTAAATGAAATTAGCGGTTGACGTCGCCGCAAAAATCCCTAAAATGCGCTCCACTTCTTCGGGGCAACCCAAGAAGCTTGTTTTAAAGAGTTATCTCAT